>CAWFGG010000007.1:0-285075 GCA_963815325.1 uncultured Gemmatimonadales bacterium | reverse complement strand
CGCCTGCCGGTCGGGCGCGCCTCGGAGGCGCTTCGCGAGGACGAGATCACCCTGCGCTCGCTCGGCCGTCGACGCGACCGGCGCGGAGCTTCACCTTTCCATCAGCGCCATGTTCAGTCGTTTCGCCGCCATTCTTTCGCGGGCGCGCCGGCTTCGTCGCCGGAATCCTTCGTCTTCCTCGATCTGGCCATCATTCCTGGCCATCGTGACCCTGAGCGGCATCGGCTCGCTGACCGGCGTCGCGATCACGGCGCTGGTGATCATCGGCGGCACCGAAGTGCTGCGCGAACTGCACTTCCTCAAGGCCGTGTTCGGCGACGACTTCACCCCGGAACTCTACCGCATGCTGCTGTTCGGCATCGCGATGGTCATCGTCATGCTGTGGAAGCCGCGCGGCTTCGTCGGCAGCCGAGAACCGACCGCCTTTCTGCAGGAAAGCAGGGCGGTCTCCGGTTCCTTCACCAAGGAGGGACACGGCTGATGAATGCGCCCCACATAACGACCCGATCCTCTAGGTCGAGCATCTGTCGATGAAGTTCGGCGGTCTGGTCGCCATCGGCGACCTGTCCTTCCAGGCACAGCGCGGCGACATCACCGCGCTGATCGGTCCCAACGGCGCCGGCAAGACCACGGTGTTCAACTGCGTCACCGGCTTCTACAAGCCGTCCGAGGGCATGATCACCTTCGACACGGCCGCGAGCCTGCTCGAGCGCCTGCCCGCCGAGATCCCGGCCACGCGCCAAGGTGGCGCGCACCTTCCAGAACATCCGGCTATTCTCGGGAATGACGCTGCTGGAGAACGTCATGGTCGCCCAGCACAACACGCTCATGAAGGCGTCGGGATACACGGTGCTCGGCCTGTTCGGCTTCACCGCTACCGCAAGGCCTCGGCCGAATCGATCGAACTGGCCAAGCACTGGCTGGAGAAGGCCAACCTGATCGACCGCGCCGACGACCCGGCCGGCGATCTGCCCTATGGCGCGCAGCGCCGGCTCGAGATCGCGCGCGCAATGTGCACGGGCCCGGAATCTGCTTTGCCTCGACGAACCTGCGGCCGGACTCAATCCAAGAGAGTCGCTGGCGCTGAACGAACTGCTCATCGACATCAAGGCGACACCGGACACTTCGATCCTGCTCATCGAGCACGACATGTCGGTCGTGATGCAGATTTCCGACCATGTCGTCGTGCTGGAATACGGCCGCAAGATTTCGGACGGTGATCCGACATCGGTGAGAACGACCCGCGCGTCATCGCCGCCTATCTCGGCGTCGACGATACGGAGGTGACAGACGTGCTGACCGAGGTGGGCGACGAGCAGGTCATCGACCAACTCGACGGCACCGCCGACCGTGCGCATGGCCAGCAGGATTCTGCCTCCATGATGGCCGGATCCGTGTCGGATACGATCACGCATCCGGATGACCACGGCGAGCGCGTCACCGTAGCGCCCGGCGCGTCGAAGGCTGGGCAGGTCGACGCGAAGGCTGCGCGCACCAAGGCTGCGCCTGGCAAGACAAAGCCCGCTCCCAAGGCCGCGCCGGCTGCGTCATCGAGCGTGACGAGCCAGGCGCCGGCAGCCCGAGCCGTCGCTTCCACGCCCAAGGTCAAGCCGGCGGCACAGTCCCGGTCCGCTCAGGCCGTAGCGTCCACGCCGTCCGTCGGCAAGCCCGCCGCTTCGTCAGCCAAGGGCGCGCCGGAGGCAAGCGGGCATCGGCCGCGCCGGCCGTGTCCAAGGCTCCGGCTGCGAAAACCATGAGCAAAGCCAGTGGCAGCCAAGCCCGTTGCCGCGGCGCCTTCCGATACTCCCGCAAAGAGGGCTGCGTCCAAGCCCGCTGCGTCGCCTGCGGCCAAGGCCGCACCCGTGAAGCCTGCGCCTGCCAAGCCTGCGCGGGCAACGCTTGTCGCGACCAAGCCTGCTCCGACCAAGGCTGCACCCGGCCAAGACCGCGCCTGCCAAGGCGCCCGTGGCCGCCAAGCCCAAGGTCGACCCGGCCGCCGGACCGCCGACAAGCTGACCCTCATCAAGGGCATCGGTCCGGTCAACGAGCGCAAGCTCAACGAGCACGGCGTCTACCATTTCGAGCAGATCGCGGCCTGGACGAAGGCCGACATCGCCGCCGTCGAAGCCTACCTCGCCTTCGACGGGCGCATTGCCCGCGAAGACTGGATCGGACAGGCGAAGACGCTCGCCAGGGCCGCGCCGAACCCGCCAGACCAACGCGGGGCGCTAAGTAACGGCCGAGACACCCCTGCTCAGCTCGATGGCGTCGAAGCCTATTACGGCAACATCCGCGCGCTTAACGGTGTCACGTCGACGTCAACAAGGGCGAGATCGTCGCGCTGATCGGTGCCAACGGCGCCGGCAAGTCGACGATGATGATGACCATCTTCGGCAGCCCCCGCGCGCGCTCCGGCACGATCACATTTGCGGGCACCGACATCAGCCAGATGCCGACGCACGAAATCGCGCGCATGCGCCCGCGATCGATATCAGCCCCGAGGCCGTCGCCATCATGCGCGAGGCCGGGGTGGAAGACGCCCGGCGCGTCGACGTCTTCGGTTTCGATGACGGGCCGTTCGATACGCTCCTGATGCTCGGCCATGGGATCGGGATCGTCGAAGACTTGGTCGGCCTGGACCGTTTCCTGGCTCATGCTCAAAGACTCGTCCGAAGCGACGGCCAGGTGCTGCTGCACTCCAACGACGTGCGAAAAACCAAAGACCCGGGGAATCTGGCCTATCACGAGTCCAACCGACGCGCGGGCCGCTACATTGGCGAGATCCGCATGCAGTTCGCCTTCGCAGGAGAAATCGGCCCCCTTTGCGGTTGGCTCCACGTGGATCCGGAGACACTGACGCACCACGCCGAGCAGTCAGGATGGGCGTGTGCTGTGGTGGTCGAGGAAGAAAGTGGTGATTACCTGGCGAGGCTCACCCTTCAGTGAAAAGCCCCGCTCGTCATCGCTGACGGCGGGGCTCGCACCCGAAGGTCCCTCCGGAAGAGGGAAGGGCAGTGTTCTTCCAGGTCAACCACGGGGCGAACCGATGAACGACACGACCTTGCGCGAGCACCTCGCCGGACTCCTCGAGGGCAAGGGCGCCCATCTCGATCTCCAAGCCGCCCTGTCCGAGTACCCGGGCTCCATTGCCGGCTCGAGAGTCCCCGGCGTGTCCCACACGCCTTGGCGGCTGCTCGAGCACATGCGTATCGCCCAGTGGGACATCCTGGAGTTCTCCCGCAGCGTCGACCACGTGTCTCCGTCGTTTCCTGACGGCTATTGGCCCGAGGCGGAGAGCCCTCCTACGGCGTCGGCGTGGGCGCAGTCGGTGAAGTCGTTCCTGAGCGATCTCCAGGAGATGCAGGCGCTGGTAACGGACCCTGCGACGGATCTTTATGCCCGGATTCCGTGGGGCGATGGCCAGACGGTGCTGCGGGAGGCGCTGGTGCTGGCCGATCACAACTCCTACCACCTGGGCCAGCTCATCCTGATCGGGAAGGCGCTGGGGCGGCTCTAGCGCGGCAGCCTACGAAAGCGCCACGATGCCGGGCGCGACGTCCCGGGGTGCGCTCCCCGATTGGAAAACGATGGCGGGACGATCGCCCAACAGCGTCGTGCGGGCGTCTTCCACGCGAAGCGTCGAGCCTTCCCGAAGCCCGATCACCGGCGTGTCCGGATTGGCCGCCACGAACTCGAGCAATCGTTCCGATCGGGTCTCGCCACCGTGGTTGGGAATGCTCGCGTCGGTAAAGTGTGGGTTGATTTGGAACGGTACCAGGCCGAGTGCCAGAAAGCTCGGCGGCTCGACGATCGGCATGTCGTTGGTGGTCTTGATGGTGGGGCAGGCAACGTTCGATCCGGCGCTCCACCCCACGAAAGGAACTCCGTCGCCCACCCGTTCGCGGATCGGACCGAGCAGGCGGTCCTGGTATATCCTTGCCAGGAGCTGGAACGTGTTGCCGCCTCCGACCACCACGGCCTCGGCCGCTTCGACCGCGGCGCGTGGGTCGGCGGCCCGGTGAACGCAATCGACCTCGTAGCCCAACGGACCGAACCGCTCCGCGACCTTGGCGGCGAAGTCATCGAACGAGAACCGCACGGCCGCGTAAGGCACAAAGAGGATGCGTTCGATGTCCTTCCCCAGAAACGCCGCGAGCATGTCCTCCGCGTGGCCGAGGAAGGTACCGCCGTAGTTGGTCGAGTTGCTGAGCAGGAGGAGCCGCATGATTCATCTCCGGTTCGAGCAGCGTCGCCCAACTATGCCCCCGTTCGACGCCCGCCGCAACGCGCTTCCCAATCCCCGACCCCCACTCCTCCACCCTCCCCCCCGCTATCGGCTATCGGTCTGTACGGCGGTTGGGCGGATCGGCGGATCGAAACCACTACCCCCTACTCCCTGCTCCCTACTCCCCTCTCCCTACTCCTCGCTCCCTACTCCCTACTTCCTACTCCCTACTTCCTACCTTCCTACTCCCTACGTCTCATACCAACGGCCCCGCCAGCATTGACCGATGGCGGGGCCGTTCATGCCTGGAGTGTCGGAGCGGGTTGTTGCTACATGCCCGCCGGTGGCGTGATGCTATACCCCAACTGCATGTACCAGTCCGCCGCATCGAAGGCCACGTGCTCCTCGGTGATCTTGCCATCCGCGAATCGCAGCAGCGTCAACCCCGAGAGTCTCACGCTCTTGCCGGTGGGCGGGGCATCGCCCGGGCCGGTATTGGTGCCGGTGAAGGTCCAGCGAAGGACCGCCGCGTTCGGCATGTGAATGATCTCGTCCGATACCACCTTGGCGTCGGGGTATGCGGTGCGCAGCGTGGTCATCGCCGCCTTCAGTTCGTCCAGATTGTCGGCATTCATTCCCGCGCTCGAGCGCCGCATGACGTTGGCCGCCATCGCGGCATCCAGTCCCTCCAGGTTACCGGTGCTCCACCCGGCGAGGTAGGCATCGACCGCGGGTTGCTGGATCGCGGCGTAGTCGGGGGCTGGTGGGGCCGCGGGCTGGCAGGCCGCGACGGCCAGGGCGCCAAGCCCGAGGGCCAGCGTCCATGTGGTGCGGGTACTGGTGATACGCATTCGTAGTCTCCTCTCCATTCCATTCCGGTCGGTTCAATGGGTCGCACGCCGCCGGGCATGCCGGCCGGGAGCCAACATAGGCCGTGGTCACGTCATAAGGGAAGGGGGCCGTGTGGGAACCGCCCTCGCGCCCACCTCGTGGTCTTCGTGTGTCGATGGTTACGGGACGAGCTCCGGCATCGCAACCTGGCTGTGTTCAGCACCGATGTTCTTCGGAACCTTGCGGGCCCTTCGAGGGTGAGCGCATTGTATTCCTGGCCTGGCGGCATTGGGGCTCTCGATCGTCGTGCTGAGTAGTCGAAGACCGGAGAAAGGGGCAGGGATGTCTAAACGCGGCAGTCTTCCCATCGTCGGCCGTACCGAGACCCGGCAAACGCGAACGCAGTCTGAACGCAATCCGCCGAGCATCTTCAATGACGTGATCGGTCCGGTGATGCGTGGGCCGTCGAGTTCGCACTGTGCGGCCTCGGTCCGGATCGGCCGGCTGGCCCGCGACCTGATGGACGGCCGGATCGACCGGGTCTTGGTCGAGTTCGATCCCAACGGCTCGCTGGCCACGACCCATACGAGCCAAGGCTCAGACATGGGGTTGTTCGGCGGGTTCCTGGGCTGGGAGGCCGATGATGACCGGATGGTCGATTCCGCGCCGGGCGGTACGTGAGGCGGGCATCGACGTGGAGTTCGCCATTCGGAAGATCGGCGCCACCCATCCCAACACCTACAAGCTCACGCTCTCGGGCGCCGATGCTGCGGCATCAGCATGACCGCCATCTCGACCGGCGGCGGCATGATCGAGGTGGTGGAGATCGATGGTATCGAGATGTCGCTGGCAGGCGACTTCTTCTACGTCCTGGTGCACACCGACTCCGACGATGTGGCCCCGATCATGGCCTACCTGAGTGAGCGGTTCACGACGGAGCAGGTGATCCTGCATGAGGGTCCGGGCACTCGGCTGATCGAGATCCGAGCACAGCGCTTTCCCGACCAGTCCGCGCTCGACGAGCTACGGGCGCGCTTTCCCGTGACGCGCATCAATCGATTGTCTCCGGTCCTGCCGGTTCTATCACGCCCGGATCTCCAGGTCCCCTACCTGACCAGCGACGCGATGCTTCAATTCAACATCGGGAAGGATCTCACCTTATGGGAGCTCGGCGTTGAATACGAAATGGCCCGAGGCAATCTGGCTCGTCAGGATGTGGTGGACCGCATGCTGCACATCGTACGGATCCTTCGCAACTCGATCCGACAGGGGATCGAAGGTACCGAGTTTGCCGACCGGATCCTCGGGCCCCAAAGCGGCGGCTTCAAGCGGACCATGGAGGCAGGGGGATTGCTCGACGGCGGGATGCTGAATCGCATGATCCTCTACGTGTCGGCCATGATGGAGGTCAAGAGCGCCATGGGCGTCATCGTCGCGGCTCCGACTGCTGGGGCATGCGCGACGCTCCCAGGGGCTGTCATCGCAGCCGCCGAGGTCATGGGCCGCACCGAAGAGGACATGGCCAAGGCCATGCTCGCGGCCGGCATGATCGGGGTGTTCATTGCGGCGCATTCGAGCTTTGCGGCCGAGGTTGGCGGGTGTCAGGCGGAGACCGGGTCTGGTGCGTCGATGGCCGCGGCCGGATTGGTGACGTTGGCAGGCGGGACCGCAGTGCAAGCGGTCGGTGCCGCGTCGGTGGCGCTCCAGAACTCGCTGGGCATGATCTGCGATCCGGTGGCCAACCGGGTCGAGGTCCCCTGTCTGGGCAAGAACGTCATGGGGGCCGCCAACGCACTGTGCTGTGCCAACATGCTGTTGGCCGGCTACGATCCAGTGATTCCGCTCGACGAGGTCATCGAGACTCACTATGCCGTGGGCAACAACATTCCCTGCGAGCTGCGCTGTACCGCGCAGGGCGGGCTGTCGGTCACTCCGGCGTCCAAGCGGCTGGAGGAACGGTTGGCGGCCGGAGGCGCCCAGTGAGTGCTGCTCCGCTTCACGTTCCAGAATCTTGGTGGAGATATGCGATGAGCCGTTCCATCAGTAGCGTTCCGATCTTGGTGGTTCTCCTTGTTGGAGTGCTTGCCTGCGGAGAGAGCGCCGGGCCTAACAGCACAAACGGCGTTGTTGGTAGCTACGTCGCCACTACCTTCACGTTGGATCAGGGTGGCCCGCTGATCGACCTCCTGAGTGCGGGCAGCTCGCTGACCCTTACCCTCACCAGTGCCGGAAGCACCACGGGGACGCTGTTCGTGCCCGCCAGCGTGGCGGGTGGAGCCGACTTCCTGGCGGACATGAGCGGCACGTATCAGGTCGTCGGGGAATACGGTCACCTTTCAGCAGAATGCGGACACATTTGTCCGCGATGCAACGTGGTCGATCGTTGGGACCACACTGACCACCACATTCACGTCGGGAGAGACGATCTCAGTTGTCTTGACAAGACAATGACCTAAGACGAGTGTAGCACGCCGCTGAGATTCGCCGGCCTCCCCTTGCAACACAACGGAGAGCCTCGGAGGCCGGCACACTCTTCCCGATCGAATGGCCAAAGGAGGGCTCGCAAACCCGCCCCGCACCGGGAGAGTCATCCACCGGTGGGGGGCGGCTTTGAGCAACGGGCCCGGCGCGACTCGAGCCGAAGGCGAGGGAGCAGCTTGCGCGGTGCTCAACGACGATCCTCCTGCGCTGCATCTCCCTCGACATCACACTACTCACCTCCCCCCAGCAGGCAGGGATCTGCCCCGGCAGGTGCAACTTCTATCATCGGCTCGCGACCGAGGCAAGAACCGGTAGCGTCGTGCGCGCATTGCCTTCATGGGACCTTCACGGCGTCTTCATCTAGGGTCTCGATGTTGGAGGAAGTGCTCGCAGGGAGAAGCCGATGTCACTCTGGATGACGGCCTTTGTGCGAACTTGGCGCCGAGGAACCTCACTCGCGCTCGGTGTACTCCTCTGGTCGACAGGGTCGGGAGCCCTCCACGTTGTCTCTGGGCAGGGATTCGTCAACTTCACCCAGCGTGATGGCCATGCGGTGCTCAAGGTCATCAAGAGAGACATCGAGAAGCATTACTACGACTCGACGTTTCATGGTATCGACTTGGAGGCGCAGTTCGAGGAGGCAAGAGAGAAGATCGATTCAGCGACTTCAACGAGCCAAGTCTTTGCCATCATCGCGCAGGCCCTGTTGGACCTCAATGACTCACACACGGCCTTCTGGCCGCCATCGCGGGCGGCCCGCACCGAGTATGGATGGCAAATGAGGATCATTGGCGACCTGTGTTATGTCGCAGCGGTCCAGCCCGGCAGTGATGCCGAGGCGAAAGGACTGAAGGTTGGCGAGATCATTCGATCGATAGGGGCATGGGCCCCGACCCGGGACAACATGTCGACGCTGGAGTACGGCTACTACACGATATGGCCTCAGCGGGGCATGCGGCTGCTGGTAGGGGGGCTCGATGGTCAAGAACGTCAATTGGACGTGATGGCCAAGATCAAGGAAGGAAGGCGGCTGTATGACCTGGTAGAGGGTTCAGACTACTGGAGGTTGGTCGATGAAGCGCGGAGCGAATCCCGACTGTATCGCGACCGCTATCATGAGATTGGTGAGGATGTGATCATCTGGAAGATGCCGCGGTGGGACATGAGCCCGCAGAAGGCAACGAAGACGATGGACAAGGTCAGAAAATTTCCGGCCCTGATCCTCGATTTGCGCGGCAATAGCGGTGGTTACGTGTCGATGCTCGAGCGCCTCACGGGTCATTTCTTCGATCGCGACATCAAGATTGCCGATTGGTCTGGGCGGACAGAATTCAAGCCGTCCATCGCCAAAACCCAGGGAAGCGCGTGTTCAACGGGAAGCTCGTCGTGCTCGTGGACAGCGAATCGGCTTCGGCTTCGGAGGTCTTCGCGCGACTGATTCAGCTCGAGGGACGGGGCACGGTGATAGGAGACCGCACGAGAGGCGCGGTCATGGTGTCCCGGTTCCATCATCACACGCTCGGCTATGATCGGGTTGTCTCCTACGGCACGAACATTACGATGGCTGACGTGATCATGTCCGATGGCAAGAGCCTGGAGGGTGTCGGAGTCACGCCGGATGAAGTCCTGCTACCCACGATGAAGGATCTCGCATCTGGGCGCGACCCTGTCCTCGCACGCGCTGCGGAACTCGTGGGTGTGGAGTTGGGAGCCGAGCAGGCCGGCAGACTCTTCCCGATCGAATGGGTGAAGTAGGCCTCGGAAACTCGCCCCCCGCCGGGAGAGCCATCTACCGGTGGGGGGCGGCTTTGAGCAACGGGCCCGGCGCGACTCGAGCCGAAGGCGAGCGAGCAGCGTGCGCGCAGCTCAACGCGCGACCTCTTGCTCCTGAGGCGAAGACTGACAGCCTTCACCACCCGCAGGGGTGGGTCGGAATCTCGCAGCAATAGCATCCGTCATCACAAGTGCCCCCGCAGGTGTACGACCCATCGGCATTGCATGCAATGCCCTTGTAAACGGGATTGGCATCCGCCGCCTGAGATGGAGACGTGAAGAGCATGGCCCCAAAGGCAAGCACCATTGTGGACAATGTCATCTTGATCCACTTTGACATGTTGTCTCACCCTTTCACCTAGTTAGTACATGGTCTTCGAGAGCGGCTCACCGGTTCATTCATTGGCACCGTTTGCCGTGTCTCAGCAGCACGGCTCGAAGTTGCCGCACCACTTTGTACAGTTTACTGTGCCATCAGGATTGCCGTCTCTGAGGTGGAGATCTCTAGCCGTCTCTGCGGAACTGGGAAGGGCCCTGGCACCAACTCCTGCCACGCCAACCACCAACGCTATCACCAACCACTTGAGTTTCTTCGGCATTCCGCACCTCCATCGAAGATTGGGAACTCTCCAGTTCTTTCACCGAACCGGGGGATGTCGGACCCATGGACCTAGTTAGCGCGTATGACCGTAACCCTACTCGGCCTCGGAGTCCGGTGCCTGCCGTGCTCTGATATGCTCAATGACTTCCGTCCCGTCCTGCGCGATGACCGAGTCGACGACTCCACCGGCCGAATCCAACTCGAAGTACGCAAGCAAGGATGGTCGCGCCACGTCCGGGAAGGCATTCTCTCCAAGCGCAATAGTCGGCAGTACAAGCTTTTCTTCCCGCAAGAACTGGCATATGGCCGTCGTGTCGGCTGAGGGCACAACTAGTCTTGTGTGGCGTGATCCGATCGAGTCACTACCTGCCATGGTCCGCAGAAGAAATCCGACGTTCTTACAGCTCAGGCAGAGTCTTGTGGTAAGGATGATGACTCCCCCTGCCCGGTCGCTGGATATGTGGTTGGTGCAAGCTGGCGTCCCTCGCGATTCACGTACTGCGCCTGCCACGAGAGGTATGGCCTCGGCCGATTGCTGCCAGTTCTCAACAAGGGACGGCCGGTTCAGGTCTGCTCGACCCCAACACCCCACTAGCAGCGCCAAGAGAGCCATGGCAGGGCCTTGCGGCGTCAGGGACGCTCTCAGTTGGTAGGAAGCCACTTAGCCCTGCCCAATGGATAGGGTTCATCTAGGCTGTGTTCAGGATCCAGCAAGGCAAACAGGACGCCGTTTCGGGCTCTGAGAATGGGGGGCGCACCCTCGAGGACTAGTTCATTCTCCCCGGGACGCACTACGACGAGAATCATTGGATCCCCATAATTGAGTATGCCCTTGACGAAGGGGATGATGACATTCCCGCCGTCAACACTGATGTTGGCGGCAATGTGGAACGTCTTACTCCATTCGCGGAGCCCTTCCAAACCACGGGGAGGAGTTTCCGGCACCCGAGGGGCTTCGTAACCCGGGATCCTCAAATGCATTGAGCTAATACGACCGCTCTCAATGTCCACCATCCAGAGAGAGTCGGAGATGGTCTGGACCACATACGCAGTCTGTCCTTCTGCCCCAAGCCAGTAGCTCGTCATCGATCTCCATGTGGGATGCTGAGGCTGTTCCGGTGGCTTCATCTGCTCGCGGTCCAGATAGCCTTCAAGAAAGGCTCCCTTTGCGTCGAAATGGTAAAGCACATCGTTTCCTCGACCGGACCCCGTCACCAGGTACGTGGCATCATCGAGGACGGCAAACCCCATGATTGGGGAGAAACCATCAAGGGCTATAGTCCTGAGGTGTTCCCCTAATGTGTCAAAGACTGAAATCCTACTTATCATCGCATCGGCAACGTGGAGAGTCCGATCAGGGCCAAAACGCGGATACCTCGGTTGATTGAATTCCCCAGGACCGGCGCCCTTTCGTCCTATTACCTTGAGCAATCTGCCGTCCGAGGCGTATAGCTTGACGTTACCCTCCGACACGTCACCGATCGCAACTCGTCCCTCTGAATCGACATCCATGCCGGACACACGAATGATTGGTGCAGATGGCGGTTGCTCCAGCCTCATTGGATCTACTAGTTCGAAGTAACTTGCGAAGGTGCCTGACCGAGGAGCGGATCGTTCCGTCTCCGCCGTTCTCTCACGTTCTCCTTGACATGCAGTGCCATACATGATGACGAGGCAACAAGACACAATCACGTGCCTACTTACGCAGGGCGGTGTGTTCGGACGGGCCCCCATGGACAACCTCCAAGGCCAAACGGGTAAGCAAAGAACCACACAGGTAAGCGGTGGCAAGTGGGAAGCGGTTGCGGGGCCGCTGCATCGTGCAGGGTGTCGAGGAATGCTGCGTCCGAAGTTGCCCACGAGGAGCGACGAATGCCACCATACGTTGCCTTCCTGCAAGCATAAACGTGTGGCGACAGCATATCGCCTTGGGATCAACCGACTTTCAACTAACTCTCAACCATCAGGCAGGCTCAGGCTTGCGACCGCTCAGAATCCGATGCCGAAAAAGCCGACCCCCACACGTCTTAACCGACGGCGGGGCTTCAGCTTCCAGCAACGGGCCCGGCGCGACTCGAGCCGAAGGCGAGCGAGCAGCTTGCGCAGAGCTCAACGCGCGACCTCTTGCTCCGGGGCGACCCTCACAACATGCGGATTCCGGCACAATTGAAGAATCAAGCTGGACCGTGCGATCGGCCGGACTCCGAACCCGCGGAAACGGCATCTTGCCCACCTCAATCGACAGCAGAACCGACGGCACCGGCGTGCTGTGCTTGACAGCTCCCCGCCGCACCGCTTACGATCCGCGGTCATGTTCCAGCCACCCCTCCGTCGCCTCGCAGGCCTCGTCTTGGCGCTCGTCCTGGTCGGCGCAACGAGCGCGGTCCCGCTGCATTCGCATGTGGACCATACCGCGCAAGAGCAGCATGTTGACACGGAGCACGGCGGACACGACGGAATCCTGCTCCACGAGACCGACGATCGGGCCGCTGGCAGCAAGATCGTGCTCAACCCCGCACGTGTCGGCCGCTTCTTCCTGGTCCTGCCGTGTTTCAGGGGTGACGCACGCGAGGATCCAGTGCAGGACCCACCTTTCCACCCTCCGAACGGCCAGTCACGGCCCCGCGCTCCCCCTCCTCTCATCTAGGTAACACCAGCGACCGCTCGAGAGCGGCCGCGCGTTTCCACACACGCACTCGTGCAGCATCAGCCGGCCACGCGGCCGGGTGATGCGGCGTATGGACTCACAGGGGGAAGACGTGCAGCAACGAGCTGTATTCTCCATGATTGTTGGTGCGCTGGCGGGCCTCATGTCGGCACATCCGGTCCAGGGCCAAGAGCCACTCGATCGGGTAACACTGGAGCAGGCGACGAGCCTGTTCACCCGGCACAATTTGCAGCTTCGCATCGCCCGGGCCGATGCGCAGGAAGCGATGGGCCTCGCCCGGCAATCGGCGGCCTACCCGAACCCGACGGTCTCCGTAACCCACGAGACGCTGGGCGGGGGCACTGCCGATTATGACGAGACCTATTTCAACCTGAGCCAACCTTTCGAGTGGCCGTGGCTGTCCTCAGCTCGACGCGCTCAGGCAACGCGCATGGCGGAGGCTCTGGGAGCGCGCGTTGCCGCGGACAGTACGCGCCTGGTCTTTGAAATGAAGCGTGCCTTCATCGAGGCGGCTGCTGCTGAACTCACTCGCGATGCCCTGGAAGAGGCGACGGCCCTCGTGAGGCGCGCCGAGGGGCAAGCGGCTGTCCGCGCAACCGCCGGTGACCTCTCGGAGTATGAACTGCGACGTCTGCGCGTTGAGCGGGCTCGTTACGAGGTCGATCTCGCGGCCGCCACGCTGGCGCTCCGTGCTTCGCGCCGAACGCTCGCGTCGATGATCGCGCCTGACAGCCTGTCTGAGATAGCCCCGGTGAGCTTGCCGGGCGCCGTGCCGCTCGAACATCGCGTTGAAGGACGTGCTCGGCATAGCGCAGGTGAATCGGCCGGAGTTGATCGGCGCAGTGAGTCGGACGGCGGCCGCCCACAGCGGCCGGAGGGCGGCCCGTGCCGAGCGCCTGCCGGTACCCACCCTGACTGCCGGGTATAAGGAGCAGTCGGACGGCCTCACCGGTGCCTTTCTGGGGTTCGGCTTGAGTCTTCCGCTTTTCGATCGCAACGGGGGTGCGGTTGCTGCTCGGGAAGCTGCGGTTCGTGGCGCCGAGGCCCGGCAGGTCCTGATCGCTCGGCAGATCGACAACGACGTTCGGACGGCGCACGACATGTACCTCGTCGCCCGCGAGCGTGCTGCTCTCGTGCAGGCCGATCTTGGGGTGGACACGGACGCCCTCCTGCGCATCGCGCGCGTCGCGTACGATGAAGGGGAAATGACTCTCGTGGAATTGTTTGACGCGGTCGACGCGTTCCGGACTGCCCACGTAATCGCAACGACGGCGATCGCCGCCTTGTGGGTGGGATACTATGACTTGGAGCGCGCCGTGGGAGTACCGCTCGACGCGTTGTCCCCTGAGGAGGTGCGCTGATGCTGAAACGGCCCTGTCTCACTGCATGCCGCATGCCGGCGGTAGCACTGGCCGCCGTTCTTGCCTGCTCGACATCGGACGCAGCAGACGAGGTAGCCCTGGGGGGTGGCGGCGCGGTAACACGCTGGACCGACTCGACCGAGCTGTTCATGGAGTACCCTCCACTGATCGTCGGCCGTCCTGAGACGTTTGCGGTTCACCTGAGCGACCTCACGGATTTTGCACCGCTCCGGTCGGGACGGGTCACGTTTCGCTTCGAGCCGACCGACGGTGGGGAGCCCCTCGTACTGACTGTGGATGAACCGCGGTCTCCTGGGATCTATGGTCCGGCGCCTGACTTCCAACGGGCCGCCACCTACGATCTCACCATCGAGATTGAGAGTTCTCAGATTCGCGACGTTGTTCGCGTGCCCGGTCTCCAGGTGTATGCCCAGGCTGACGAAACGCCCGCTCCACAGCCTGATGAGGATGACGGCATCAGGTTCTTGAAGGAGCAGCAGTGGAAGACGCCGGGCTTCAGCACGGTGTTCGCCGTTCGCGGGGACGTGGCGGCCTCGATCGATGTGAGCGGGGAAGTGCGCGCTGCCGCAGGCCGGTTGGCGGAGGTGGCGGCCCCGCTCGACGGCTTCGTCGACGCACGCGGTGTCCAGCCGTCTCCTGCACCCGGCGTACGTGTACGCCGGGGGAGCGTCCTTGCCGTCATCACACCCGCGCTCGGCGAGGCTGGCGGCACCTACGCCGAAGCCCGGCGCGTCGCTTCGCGACGCCCGCAGCGAGCACGAACGGGCCACGCGATTGTACGAGGCGGGAGCCGTGTCCCGACGACGCCTGGACGAGGCGAGCAGCCGTCTGCGGGCCGCCGAGGAGACGCTGGCCGGCCTCGGCGGAGATGGCGGCGACCTCGTCGAGGGGAGGCTCGCCATCCGTGCCCCGATAGCGGGCGTCGTGACCGAGCGCCACATCGTGCCGGGAAGCCGCGTGGCAGCCGGTGCGCACCTGTTCACCATTGTCGACCCGTCGGTCGTGTGGCTCGACGTGCGCGTACCGGCTGCGTTGGCACCGCGGATCCAAGGGACGACGGCCGCGACGTTCCAGCTCGAGGGCGGAACGCGGGAGTACCGCACCCGCCGCGTGGTCTCGGTTGGCGCGGTGATCGATCAGGCCTCCCGCACCGTGCCCGTCATCTATGAGGTCGATAACAGCGAAGGCTCGATCAAGGTCGGTGCTGTCGCGCGCGCGGCGGTGCAAACCGGTGAGCGGGTGGCCGGAGTGATCATTCCCACCCTCGCGGTCCTCGACGAGGATGGCCGGCCGATCGCCTACGTTCAGGTCGGAAGGTGAACGGTTCGAGAAGCGGACGCTGACCCTTGGGGGCAGCGACGAAGCCCAGACGGTCGTGCTCTCAGGCATCGCTGAGGGCGAGCGGGTAGTGACGGGGGCGGCCTATCAGGTGCGCCTGGCCTCGCTCTCTACGGCCGTGCCCGAGCACGGCCACGAGCATTAGGGAGAAGCCATGCTGAACAAACTCATCGCGTGGTCGCTCCGTAATCGCGTGCTGGTGCTGGCCGTCGCTGCCCTGGCGCTGGTGGGCGGAGCCTGGACCGCCTACCGCATGCCGGTTGACGTGTTTCCCGACTTGACGGCGCCGACCGTCACCGTCCTTGCCGAGGCTCACGGCATGGCGCCGGAGGAGATCGAGGCGTTGGTTGCCTTCCCGATCGAGACGGCGGTCAACGGCGCGACCGGGGTCCGGCGGGTCCGTTCATCGATTGCGCAAGGCATCGCGGTGCTGTGGGTGGAGTTCGACTGGGGTACGGACATCTTCCGGGCGCGTCAACTCGTGTCCGAGAAGCTGCAGACCGTGACCAGCGCACTCCCGTCGAACATCCCTGCACCGGTACTGGCACCGATTACGTCCGTCATGGGCGAGATCATGATGATCGGGCTGGTTGGTCCCCAATCACCGATGGAGCTGCGCACGGTGGCGGACTGGACCATCCGCCGCCGCCTGATGGCTGTGCCGGGGGTGGCTCAGGTCGTTCCCATCGGCGGGGACGTGAAACAGTACCAGGTCCTCGTGGACCCCGCTCGGATGCTGGCGACCGACGTGACGCTCGACGACGTGATGCGCGCGGCCGAGGGGTCCAACCAAAATGCCTCGGGCGGCGTGTATATGGATCGCGGCCAGGAGTATGTGATCCGAGGGATCGGCCGCATTCAAGGTGGCGACGAGATCGCCAACACGGTGGTGGCGGTGCGGCACGGTGTTCCCGTCCTCATTCAACAAGTCGCCGACGTCGTCGTCGGTCCGGCCGCCAAGTACGGCGACGGCTCCGTCAACGGCCAGCCGGGTGTAGTCCTCGCCGTGCAGAAACAACCCGGCGCGAACACCCTGGAACTCACTGTGCGCATCGAGCGCGAACTCGAGGACATGCAACGTGCGCTGCCCGCGGGCATGACGATCGTCACCGATTTGTTTCGCCAATCGGACTTCATCGAGGTCGCCATCGGCAACGTGCTCAAGGCCTTGCGCGACGGCGCGATCTTCGTCGTGATCATCCTGCTCCTGTTCCTCTGGAATGTGCGGGCCACGGCCATCTCCCTCTTGGCAATCCCGCTCTCGCTCGTGGTTGCCATCTTTGCCATGAAGTTGCTTGGCATCACCATCAATACGATGACGCTCGGCGGCATGGCGATCGCCATCGGAGCACTGGTGGATGACGCCATCATCTACGTGGAGAATGCACTCCGGCGGCTCCGGGAGAACGCCCAACGACCCGCGGCATCCCGTGAGCCGGTGTTGCGTGTCATCTATGCAGCCTCCACGGAGATTCGTGCCTCCATCGTCAACGCCACCTTTATCATTACCGTCGTCTTTCTCCCGTTGTTCTTCCTCTCCGGGGTGGAGGGGCGGCTGCTGCAACCGTTGGGTCTGGCCTATGTGGTCTCGCTCCTAGCCTCGATGATCGTGGCGTTGACGGTGACGCCCGTCTTGTGCGCCCATCTCCTGCCGACCACCCGTGCGGTGCGTGAGAATCGAGAAAGCCGGCTCGTGGTGTGGCTCAAGGAGCGCTACCGGCCGACGCTGGATCGGGTGCTGGACCGGCCAAGGATGGTCGTCGCCGCGGCGACCGGTGCGCTCATCGCTGCCATCGCGGTGTTCCCGTTGCTTGGCACGTCCTTCCTGCCGGAGTTCAACGAAGGCGCCTTGACCGTGTCCATGGTGACGGTCCCAGGAACTTCGCTCGATGAAGCGAGCGCGATCGGGCTTCGGGTAGAGGAGATCCTCCTCGCGAACGACGCGGTCCGTACGACCGACCGCCGACAAGGGCGGGCGGAGCTGGATGAGCACGCGCAGGGCGTGAACGCTGCCGAGATCGACGTGACGCTGCACGACACCTTTGACAAGGAGACGGTACTCGAGGAGCTGCGTCGGGAGTTTTCGACCCTGCCTGGAACGAATGTGACCATCGGCCAGCCCATTGGGCACCGGATCGACCACATGCTGTCCGGCACTCGGGCGAACATCGCGGTCAAGATCTTTGGCCCCGACCTGTACGAGCTGCGGCAGCTTGGTGGGCGAGTACGCGACGCGATCCAAGACGTCGCCGGGGTGGCTGACCTTCAGCTCGAGCAGCAGACCGACGTGCCGCAAGTCCGCATCGCCGCCGATCGCCAGGCGATGGCGCGCTTCGGTCTCACCGTCGGCGATCTCGCCGAAGCCATCGACATCGCGTTCAACGGCGAGGTTGTCTCCCAGGTGCTCGAGGGTGGCAAGAGCTTTGACCTAGTGGTGCGACTCCCACCGGAACTCCGCAGCAGTGTGGAGGCGATCCGCAGCGTTCAGTTCGGTACGCCGGTCGGCGCGCGTGTCCCACTCGAGCAGCTCGCGCGGGTGACCGTGGACCGCGGCCCGAACACCATCTCGCGTGAGAACGTCCAACGCAAGATCGTCGTCCAGGCCAATGTCGCCGGACGCGATCTGGGAAGCACGGTGGACGAGATCCAGCGAACGGTCGCCGGCGCGGTCACGCTACCGGCAGGCTACCATGTCGAATACAGCGGCCAATTCGAGAGCCAGGAAGAGGCAACGCGCAACATCGCGCTGCTCTCACTCGCCTCGATCGCCGCCGTATTCCTGATCCTCTTCGGTGAGTTCCGCTCTGGCCGGAACGCCACCCTCTTGATGGCCAACCTTCCGCTTTCGTTGATCGGCGGAGTGGCGGCGGTGCTCCTCACGGGTGCCACGGTGAGCATCGCGTCGCTCGTTGGGTTCGTGGCACTCTTTGGGATCGCCACCCGGAACGGCATCCTGTTACTGGCCCACTATCGCCACCTGCTCGCCGAAGGCGTCCCGGTCCGTGAGGCGGTGGTGCGGGGCTCGATGGAGCGCTTGTCACCGATCCTGATGACGGCTCTCGTCGCGGGCCTAGCGTTGGTGCCGCTCGCGCTCGGCGGCGGCGAACCCGGGAACGAACTCCAAAGCCCGATGGCGATCGTGATCCTCGGAGGACTCCTGTCGTCGACCGCGCTCAACATGGTGGTGCTGCCTGCGCTTTTCTGGTTGTTTGGCGACAAGAGCAGTGGGAGCGCGGACCCGGTGCTCGAGGGCTAGGCCCGATCACGGAGAGCGCCCGCGGGGTAGGTAGATAGAATGCCTCTGTGATGCAGCCTACGAGGTGCGGGAGGAGGGGCGTCAATGGAACACCTCACGCGGAGGGGTGTCTCTGCGTGAGGTTCGGGTACACCAACGGGCCCGGCGCGACTCGAACGCGCGACCTCTTGCTCCGGAGGCAAGCGCTCTATCCAACTGAGCTACGGGCCCAAACATCGGCGGATCGGCGGTTGGGCGGTTCGGCCGCTCCGCTCACTTGCGAACCGCCGAACCCTCGAACCGCCGAGTCGCTACTTCTAATCTCTCCTTGCTTCCTGTCTCACAGTCGGGGCGCCGGGATTTGAACCCGGGACCTCCTGCTCCCGAAGCAGGCGCGCTACCGGGCTGCGCTACGCCCCGAAACAACGGCTATCGGCTATCGGCTATCAGCTGCCTGCTCGGCGGCTGAGCGGTTGGGCGGTTCGGCCACTCCGGTCTTTGCCAACCGCCGAACCGCCGGACCGCCGCCCGTTTCCCACTCCCTACTCCCCACTCCCTACTCCCTCACTACTAGACTACTCACCACATCACTACTCACTTCCGTCGAACCGCCGATCCGCCCAGCCGCCGATCCGCCACGCGCCCTGGAGGATTCGAACCCCCAGCCTCCTGATCCGTAGTCAGACGCTCTATCCAGTTGAGCTAAGGGCGCTTACCTGAAACATACGCCGGGTCGGGCCCGGATGCTGACCCGGCTCCCGGCTCAGGGGAGGGGAAATATACTGGACGGACGGGGCGGGGGAACCCCGCGCCATCAGCTAGAAATAGTGGCGGAAAATGCGGCCCAGGAGACGATGGAGCGGGGTGGGACGGACGCCTTCCCGGCGGTTTGCCGCCGCGATCCGGAAGATGATCCGCCATTGCTCGAACAGGGTGCCATAGGCCCGGCGGAGGCTGTTCTTCGGATCGTAGATGTTGGTGGCCTCGGAGGTGACGCCGTTCAGCTCGATGATCTTCAGGTTCCGGCCCGCCTGGAAGTCCTCGAGCGAGGGCACCCGGACGTCGTAGCGGCCCACGTAGAATCCCTCGTAGCCGCGGCTCACCGTATCGATCACGTCCAGCAGTTCGGTTGTGGCGAGCGCCGTGCCGTCCGAGAACCGGGCCCCTTGGCAGTGATTGCCCAGGTCGCCCAGTGATACCACTTGGCCGGCCGCCGGGACATCATCGAGCCGCGCCTCGTGACGCCGCAGGAACAGGCGGGCCTGGCACACGGCCTGCTCATCGTCCAGGATCAGCTCCTCGAGGGTGCGCACCCCGTCGCCTGTCACCGACTGGAGCCGCTTCTCGGTGATGGCGAAGATCTGCCCGCGCTCCTGGTCGGGCTCACGATAATAGAAGACCCCGTACTCCTCGCCCGTCACATACTCCTGCAGCAGGACGTCCCGCTTGGCTCCTGCCAGATATTCCTCGAGCTCGGCGTCGCTTCGAATCACCTCGACCCCGTCGCCCCGCTCCCCCACGTCGGGCTTCATCAGCACCGGGTACTCGAGACCCTCTCGGCGCAGGAACTCCCGCGCCGTCACTACCCGCTCCTCGAGTGGCGTGGCACGAGGCAGGAACTCCGTCTTGGGCAGCATGAGTCCCGCGTGAGCCAGCCCGCGTTGGATCTCGATCTTCGATTCGCCCACCACACCGCCGTCGGGCAGCGCCGGGTTGGCGGCGGTGAACAGCGTGAGCGAGCGATGCCGGATGCCGAGCCAGATGACGTAGGCCAGAGCCGGCAGGTAGAACAGCCAAGGGGGCCAGAACTCCCAGCGAGTGATCCGGCGCCATGTGCCCACCAGCCGCCGCCGGCCGCGATGGGTGAGGAGTCCGCATGCCGACGCGGATGGCGACGAACAAGAGGACGGCGAAGCCCAGGACCCAGGGCCATGTGGGGCCGGGCAGGGGTTCGAGGATCTTGGGGGCTTCGATACCGAAGACGGCACTGGCGCCGACCAGGAGCGGCACCCAGAGCGCAACGGCCAGGAACAGCCAGGCGGCGAACACGAGGAACCGCATCCGGAGGACGCCGGCCGCGACGTAGGTGACCACCCGCGTGCCCGGGGTGAACCGGCTCAGGAAGATGATCGCCGCCCCGCGGCGCTCGAACCAGCGGCGGCTCCGCTCGATGGTGGCCGGCTTGACGACCCACTTGAGCGGCGCGTGGCCCAACGCCGGGCGGCCCAAGAACCGGCCGCCGAAGTAGATCCCGAGGTCGCCGAGGAAGATGCCCGCCATCACGGCCAGCGTGGCCGGCAGGAAGGCAACGCTGCCGCGGGCCACGAGGAGCCCCGCCCCGATGCCGGTCAGGTCTTCACTGGCCATGGTGGCACAGGCCAAGAGAAACAGCACGACCAAGAGCGAGAATCCCTGCGCCCCGGGCACCGAGCGCGGGTCGAACGGCCTGGCTGCTTCGCGGATGCGCTCAGGATTGGCCGTCGCGCGAGTGATGGCCGTTCCATTGTCTACACTGGCCACGAATTCCCGGATGGGACCCGCCACCACCTCCGGCTGCATGAAGGTCATGAAGTGATCGCTCCGGATCATGGCGAGTTGGGATTGCGGCACGATGCGATGGTGTTCGCGCGCCGCGGCCGCCGGTACCAACACGTCTTCGTCGCCGTGAATGATCAGCACCGGTTCCTGCAGCTGCTCGAGGAGCCGGCGCAGGGGACGCTGGTCGGTGTCGTAGAAGTTGCGCGCGTACGCCGTGTTCAGCCCTACCCGGTCGAGCCGCCCGAAGTGTGGAGTACCCTCTTGCACCAAGCTGATGACGCCGAGCTGCAATGCGTGCACGGCGCGGTTCAGGGTGTAGTCGCCCAGGAGCTCGAGTTCCTGGACACCAATCGACGACAACAGCGTGAGCGAGCGAACCCGGCCGGGCGCGAGGCGGCCCAGCTCGAGTCCAACCCCGCCTCCCATGCTGAACCCGACGACGTGGACCTGGCCCACGCCGAGCGAGTCGAGGAACTGGAGCACATAGCGGGCGTGGGCAAGAATCGAGTAGTCAGGAATCCAGAGATTCGATCCGCCGAATCCTGGAAGGTCGGGCGCAAGGACTCGGTGCTTGTCGTCGAGAAGTTCCGCGAGCCGGCGTACCGAGCGGCTGTCGCCCGGACTGCCGTGCAACAGCAGGATCGGTGGCTAAGGCCTGGGACCCGTCGCGCGCGGGAACGTCGCGGTAGGCCATCCGGATCGGATCGGTCAGGGTTTGCTCGCCATCGACGGTGTTGACGTACAGATACGGAAGCCCATGCCACGGGACTTCATCGACGGGATTCGCCAGGCGTACGGCATGGGAGGCCGCCAGGAGCAGGACGTATGCTCCAAGGAGCCAGGGACCCCAGCGAAAGCGCCGTGAGTTGCCGTGCTCCGCGGGCGCCGCCGCGGAGCCGGCGCTGGAGGTCGCCGTGCTCACTAGTCGGCTATGACGTCGGGGAAGGTGCGACCCGGCCCAGGGTCAACGGACGCTCGGCGAGCGCGGTGCACGGCGGTCCGGGCGTGTAGCGAAAGCGAATCGTGTCGGGACCGACATCGATCCGGCTCAGGCTCTGCGTCGCGGCGTCGGGCCGGTGCATGCAGATGGAGACACTCGACCGCTCGGGCTCGTGGCTCGCATGCAGGCGCTCGAGGAGTGCGGCGCTCAATGGTTCCTCCACCAGGGCGCGTGCCTGAACGGCCAACTCGCGACGCGACCACACGTTCCTGGTCCACGGCCGAGCTGGTCAGGAGCAGTCCCGCCTTGGGAGAAGTCGCATGGGCGAGGGTCTCCCCATCCCATGCCAGCATGAGTGGGGGCGACTCGGTCTCGAAGATCCCGAGGGTGAACGGTTCGTAGCGGGTGAGGTCGACGCATTCCACGGCCGATCTGGCGGCCTGTTGGGTCGGCAGATTGAGCACTGATAAGACCAACAATCCACGGCTCACCCGGTCCGAGGGTGATGGCCGGATCGTCGAGCCGTAGCGGTTGGCCAGGCACACGGTGACGCCGAACGCATTGACGCCGATCCAGGTACCGCCGGCCTCAGCATCGGTCGGTGCCACAAACGATACACCCGAGCGCTCATGCCGCCGGGGCGAGAAGGCCGGCTTCCGTGTGACGCGCTCGTCCCGGTTGAACCAGACGGAGTAGCCATCCTCCCGAAGGAGCCACGACAGCGTGCACACTACGTGGTGAGCTGGCGGTGGACCAGGGTGGATGGGGCGACACCGAAATTCGCAGGCAATTCGATCCCACCCGCCCGGGCCAGCAGGTTGATCAGGGCATAGTGGTGCACCGTGTGGCTCAGCAGAAAGGCCAGTTCGCGCCGGACGGTGCTGGGCGTCCATTCCGGCGGCTGGTGAGCCTGGCTCGTGGTGCGGGTGTTGACCGCGATCGTCCGCTCCAGCCGGTTGGGAGAAACTCTCAGTCAGTTCGCGAACCGTCGCCTCCGCCCGCGCCCGCGCCGTCGCACGGTTCGTTTCGGTGTCCGGGTCACGTTCCCGGGCGTCGTAGTCGATCCGGCCCGACTCGAGTCCGGAGAAGAACGCCTGGTAATGATCCAGGATGTGGCGGAAGTGCGAGCCGATCGATCCGGTCCCGTCCGGGAAGGCAGGGCGCGCGTACAACTCGTCCTCCAGCCGTCCCAACGCGGCGATGCCCTGCCGCACGATCTCGACGTTGTCGTGGATGGGTGCTATGCGTGCTGCCATTGCGACTCCTCGCTCATCGCGGGCACGACATGCTGTGTGAGCGCGCGATAGAGCTTCTGAGCTAACGCCTTCCGATCCCGTGCCACGATCGGCTGTTCACCGAACGTGACGGTTGCCTGGAAACCGGGAAGCCGGCACAACTCGACAAAGTGCGATCCAAACTCCATGTCACCCCACCAACATACGGCCAGGTGCGCGGGTGGCGCATCCGGCGGCGTTTGGTACGCCAGGCGCGCGTAGTGTACCGGGTGGCCGTGACGGGCAGCCACCTCCAAGAGGGCCGGCTTGAGCGGCCGTACCTGCCGGCCGTCGGTGCTGGTGCCCTCCGGGAACAGGATTACTCCGTCACCCCGGGCCAGCGCCTCCTGGATTTGATCCGACACCCGGAGCGCATCCCGGCGGCGTTCGCGATCGACGAAGATGGTCCGCATGGCACCAGCGAAGATGCCCCACATGGGCCACGAACGGATCTCGCCTTTGGCCACGAACACACCGGGAACGACGCTCGCCAGGAGGATAATGTCTACGTAGGATACATGGTTGGTAACCAGGATGAATGGCGCGTCGGCCGGAGGCGCTCCCTCGACCACACGGCGCATTCCGAGGAGATGCGCAACCCCGCCGGCCCACCGGCGAAACGAGGCCAGCCGCCAGCGCCGCGTGCATCCACCGCCGGCAACAACACGAGCGTGCCCCCGCTCCACAGAAGGAACGAGAACGCGGTCCATCCCGCGATGCCTGCCAGGCGGGCCACCTGGCGAATCCGTCCCCCGTGCACGGCCACGACACCAGCCCTGGTCTCAACCGAAGAAGACACGGTAGATCCGCTCGTCGAGGGCCTGGATGTCGAGCAGCACCAGGTAATCGATGGTCTGGAAGCGCCGGTCGATGGCCGGTGGGCCGCAAACGCGCGCGCCCAGGTTCAAATAGCTCTGGAATAATGCGGGGATGTGCACTTCCGGCCGCGGCCCTTCCCGGGCCGGATCGGGCGGGCACTCGAGCCCGTCGAGCGGCGTCACCCGACAATCGCGATGCCCGTGCCCTTCCGCGAGCAGGAACTGATAGACCCGGTGGCCGAGATCCCGGTCCTGCGTGGTGAGGGAGCAGCAGCCGAAGAGATACCGCTTGTGATTCCACGTGAGGTACTGCGCCAACCCCCGCCACAAGAGCTGGAGGACTCGACCGTTGCGGTGCGCCTTGGCAACGCATGCGCGACCGATCTCGACGGCGTCTTTGAGGATGTCGGTGGGGATGCCGCCGAGGTCGAATTCTCCCGCCGAATAGAAGCCTCCCATGGCGGCAGCCATCTGCGCTGTCTGCATGCGGTAGGTACCTACGATTGCGCCGGTGGGCTTGTGGGTGATGGCCAGATGATGGAACCGTGCGTCCAACTCGTCCTCATCCCTGCCCGTGTGGTACGATTCGGCAAACCCTTCATCGAGTTCGAGATTGAACACCTCGAACCGCAGCTTGAGTATGGCCTCCAGTTCGTCCGGCGATTGGGCAAACCGGAGGGCGTACATGCCACTGGTGTGCTCCGAGGTCGGCAGCGACACCTTGGCCACCGGGTATCCGGCCACACCGATGCTCACTGCCGGATCCTGACGGCGGTGCGGGCTGGATTGCGCGGGGATTCGCGGCTCGGTCATGAGATTCGCCGATAGGAAGAGCGGTCGGCGAACAAGAAGAGCTGGCCGTCGTGACGTTCGAGGCGCCCGGTCACCTCGACCGGCTCGGCGATGAGGTCGAGCAATGCCTTTCCCGACGGCCGGCCCTGGGCGTCGGCCAGCAACACGTAGGCAACGACCCCGGCGGAACCGCGCACCACCAACATCGGCGGGACACCGCCGCTCACGCAGCGGACGGCACAGGCACGATGTGGCGTCCAGGTCGCCGGGTTCATGACGCCGAGGAAACACTTGCTGTCGACGATCTCACCCTGGAGGGTCACCGTACCGAGGACGTCCGGCTCGGGCCGCGAACCAACGGGGCTATCCGCAGGGCTGCCGGGCGTGACCGACCCCGCGGCCACCTCGATCATGGTCTGATCGTCGCGATAGATGAGTGAGCCTTCGAGTTCAGCGGGCCGGCCGTCGAGGCCGTGGACGAGCGCGTCGGCGCCGTGCTTACCCGGCGCAACGAGGTGATAGCGGGATACCGATTTGCCGGGCCGCTCGACGAGGAGCGCGGGGTAGGGGCTCGTCGCGATCATGCCCTGGAATGCACGCGTCTGACCGAATTCGAACGTGGCAGCGTCGTAGCCCTGCTGGCTCGCCGCCACGAGCAATGCGGCGCACGTCCCGATCACCACCAGGAATGCAGTCCAGCGGCCGACGAATCGAGCGATTCCGGCCGGTGCGCGATCCGCGTATCCGATATAGAACTCATCCTGCGGACAATGGGTCATGATTTGGGGAACGTTGCCGGCACGACAGGAGTTCCGGGCGGACTGGGCTGAGGGTCGACAAGCACGCGTTGGCCGATCACCCGTACGTTGAACGTGGGAATCCGCTCCGTGAAGGGCGGGGGCGACTGGCCGGACTCGGGATAGTACTGATATCCGTGCCAGGGGCAGGTGATGCAACCGTCGATGATTCTACCCTCCCCGAGGGGCCCGTTCTGGTGCTGGCACACGTTGGAGACACAGGAAATCTTGCCGTCGTAGCGGAACACCGCTACCCGCTCGCCACCAATTGCGAACACCCGCGCCCGATTCTCCGGAATCTCACCTGCCGCGCAGACATCGACATAGCCATCGGACGTGATCGACCTGATGTCACGATCGACCCGTCGCTCTCGCACTGCGGCGGCCAGATGGAGCCCCACCACCCCAACCATGCCGACTCCGAGGAGCACAGCGAGCACCGGCTGGGCCTCGGCTTGCAGGGCTCCGAACGCCACGTGGCCGACCACCAACGCGTACGCCACGTACACCAGCATGTGCAGGGCTTTCCAGACCGGCGCCGTCAGGTTGGCCAGCCAAAAATCGTGACTCGTCGCCGCCAAGAGGAATAAGATGCCGAGCGCCGCCAAGCCAAGCGGTTGGAACGGGAAGCGGGTGAGTGCGGTGTACTCGCCGTCGCCGGTGAGGACGCTCACCAGTGGGTGGACGTCGCCCAGGGCATGGAACTGGATGATGGCGAACAGGCCGTGTGCGAGGGCAAACGAGAATGTCGTGACACCGAGATGGCGGCGGTTGTAGAGCAGCGGAAGAACCCGGGGGTCGAGCCGGCTGAGTGGCCCGATGACGAGGATAACGTGCAGCAGCACGATGGCCACCAATCCGAGCCCGCGGATCAGGATGGTCTCTGGAGTGGCGTCCGGCTGGAACGTGACGGTGGCCGCGGCAAAGGTGCCGAGCACGGTGACGGCGCCGGCGAGGACGATGGCGTCGTAGATCCGCTTGTGGCGGGTCCACCCGACCGCCCGGTAGCGTTCACTCATCGGATGGCCCCGACCGGGGTTCAGAGATGGCCAACGCGCCGACCACCGTGCCATGCGCCACACTATAAAGGACGAGACTGCCCTGGGTTGCCACCGCTTGGGGCGGTAGCTCCAGGCGCTGGGCGCCTGTGTTCCCGATGGTGCCCAGGAAGACCGCATCTCGTGGCAGCGTTTCGGGTGCCGCGCCGGTACGGGCTGTCCAATAGACCGCGACGTCCGGCTCCGTGAGTGCCTCGGTGAGTGTGAGCTCGACGCCGAGGCGCGACCGCAGCGAGTCGGACGCGAGCATGCGGAGGTGGATGTGCAGATCGACCAACTCCGCTTCGGTGCCCGCGATGGCGGTCCACGTGCTGAGGCTGGGTTGGTTGAGCACCCGAGGTACCCGATCGACAATGGGGGCACGCCGCTTGACGCCGATCGCTGCCACCAGCGCGAGGGGCAGGATCACGGCGAGCGATCGCAAAGATCCAGAGATGGCGCCGCCGGTGGGATCGGATCACGGTGCGGTCTCGATCGAGTTGCCTGTCGTGGGGCGTTGATGGGCGGTGCGCTGGCTGGGTGGTTGCCTGCGGCCGCCGACCCACCGGCTGAGCAAAAGCGGCCAGAGCGCGATCGTGCCGGGGATGATCAGGATGCGGAATCCGATGGTGCCGGATCGGGCGACCGGATCGATGCGCCCGACCCCTCGGATGACGAATGGAATCGCGAAGATGACGCCCGCGATGGCGTAGAGTGACAGCGCCCAGACGAGTCCAGTGGCGATCGGTTGGGACATTCGCGGTCGGGGGCTGCGCGGAAAGCGAAAAGGACCGAGTTCGTGGCCCAGTCCTTCCCGTGCACGTGCGTGCCTTCCTTTCGCTATGATGGGCGGTACAAGATTCGAACTTGTGACCTCTACGATGTCAACGTAGCGCTCTAACCAACTGAGCTAACCGCCCGAAAAGCACTGTAGGACGATACGGTGGCAGGACGGCGCCTGCTTACCGTCTTACCGCCCTACCGTCCTACCTGTCAATAGCGGGGGTGGGATTTGAACCCACGACCTCCGGGTTATGAGCCCGGCGAGCTACCAGACTGCTCCACCCCGCGATGATTCCGATGCGAGAGCGGGAAACGGGACTCGAACCCGCGACCCCAACCTTGGCAAGGTTGTGCTCTACCAACTGAGCTATTCCCGCATGATCGCGGCCTGGATTCTAGCCCATTGCCCCAGGCCGGCGCAACCGCTGACCGTGGCCCGGACACCCGACTCCGGGCCGCTGGAGTGGAGGCGAGGGGGATCGAACCCCTGACCTCGTGAATGCCATTCACGCGCTCTCCCAACTGAGCTACGCCCCCCAGTATGTTGCCGTGCCACAATAAGTTGCGTCGCGGCAGACGGGGAAGCTAGCGGTGGCTTCCATAGGGTGTCAAGCAGACTTCCACCGCTCTCTTTACACTCTCTCGGGCGCGGTCTACCTTGCAATTCGTGCAACATCTTCTGGCCGTCCGGGGCGCCGGGGTGGGTGGAGCAATCGAGCGAGTCGGCCGCGCCGCGATTGACTCCCTTCGGGCCCTGACCGATGTCCGAACGTGGGCCCCGCTGGTCGTCGCCCAGATGCGACGACTGGGGGTCGACTCGGTCCCCATCGCCATCTTCATCGCCGTCTTCACCGGCATCGTGTTGGCGCTGCTCTCCTCGTACACCTTCACGGGGGCGGTGCCGCTCTACTTCGTGGGTTCCCTGGTGGGCAAGACGATCATGATGGAGCTGGGCCCCGTGCTCACCGGCATGGCGCTCGCCGGCCGGGTGGGGGCCAACATCGCCGCCGAGCTCGGGACCATGCGGGTGACGGAACAGGTCGACGCCCTGGAGACGCTCGCCTACGACACCAATGCCTTCCTGATCGTCCCGCGGGTCCTGGCCGGCGGCATCATGTTTCCCGTGATCACGGCGTTCGCGGTGGCCATCGGCGTCACCTCGGGCTGGATCACCGCCGTCAATCTCCTCGACCTGTCGACACCGCAGTTCCTCAAGGGCCTGCGGCTCTTTTACGAGTTCAAAGACATCTGGTTCGGGCTGGTGAAGGCGGGAACCTTCGGCCTGGCTGTGACGCTCATGGGCTGCCTGCAGGGATTGCGCGCCACCGGTGGCGCCCAGGGTGTGGGTCGCGCCGCTACTCGTGCCGTCGTCCTCGGCTGTGAGTCCATCCTGGTGCTCGATGCCTTCTGGGCGATCGTCCTGCTCTGATGCGCCGGCCATGATACTGTTCGACGGGGTGTCCAAGTCGTTCGGACCGCGCAAGGTGCTGGACGGATTTTCGCTCGAGGTGCCCGACGGCCAGACCACGGTCATCGTGGGATTCTCGGGGTCCGGCAAGAGCGTCGCGCTCAAGCATATCGTCGGGCTGTTGCGCCCGGATGAGGGGCGCGTGGTCGTCGACGGACAGGTCGTGCACGAGCTGGACCGGGACAGCCTCGCCGAGCTGCGGCGTTCGATCGGGTACGTCTTCCAGTTCGCCGCCTTGTTCGACTCGATGACGGTCGAGGAGAACATCAGGCTCGGATTGGCCCGTCGCGGGCTGAGCCGGCGAGGAAATCGAGGACCGGATCACCCAGAGCCTCCGGTTGGTGGAGCTCGAGGACGCGCGCCTGCAGCTGCCCGCCGAGTTGTCGGGCGGGATGCGCAAACGGGCCGGCATTGCGCGTGCCATCGCACTGGGGCCGCGCTACATCTTGTATGATGAGCCGACGACGGGACTCGATCCGGTCACGTCCGCCGTCATCGACCAGCTCATGATTCGCGTGCGCCAGGAATCCGGGGCGACCGGCGTCGTGGTGACGCACGATATGCGCAGCGCCTATACCATTGGGGATCGCATCGCCATGCTCTACGAGGGCGCCATCCGACAAGTCGGCACGGTGGACGAGATCCGCGCGACCCGCGACCCGCTCGTCCGGCAGTTCATCGAGGGGCGACCCAACGCCCCGGCCGTCTCGGGGCCGGCCCCGAGAACTGGAGTTGGGCCATGAAGCGCACCAATGAGTTTGTGGTCGGATCCGTGATCTTGGCCGGGCTCGTCGTGGTGATCGGCGGGGCGATCTGGCTCGGACAACGCCGGCTCGCGGGGCAGGAGCGGATCCACACCGCACGGTTCCGAACGGTCGGAGGGCTCGGGGTCGGAGCACCAGTGACGCTTCGTGGCGTGCGGGTCGGGCGGGTCGAGGCCATTCGTCTCGGCCAAGACGAGTGGGTCGAGATGGACCTCCGGGTCGACCGCGTGGTCGATCTCCCGGCCAACCCTGGCGTCATCGCCGCCTCGGCCAGCCTGTTCGGCGAATGGGCGGCCACGATCATCACCCTCGATGTCCCCCAGGAGGACCCCGCTATTCAGGCCTTGCTCACCGAGGCGGCCGCGCCGGGCGGTGGAGTTTGGCCGGGCGCGACATTGCCGGATATCGGCAAGCTCACGGCGCAAGCCGGCCGGATCGCCAACGATATCGCGCTCCTCACCGGTCGGGTCGGCGCGATCTTCGACTCGAGCACCGTGAACGAACTGCGGAGCAGCATCCGGGACTTCGTCGACGTGGCCGAGCAACTGCGGCGCTTCACGCGGGGGAAGATGGCATCGTTCGATACCATGGCGCTCGATCTGAGCGGCGGATCGGCGGACTTTGCGGCCGCCGCGCGCGGTGCCAGGCTCGCGGCCGAGCGGTTCGACTCGGCCACCGCGGACCGGCAGCTCGCCGACATCGTGAACTCGGCGCGGGGGTCGAGCGAGGATCTGCGGCGGGCGTCGGCCGATTTCCGCGCCCTCATGGAGGCGGCGCGCGCCCACGAGACCAGCCTGACCCGGGTCTTGATCGCGACCGACTCCATCATGTCTCGGCTCGAGAGCTGGCTCCGGAACGCTTGGGCTCTTGGCGTCGGACTCGACGCTGTACGCGGAAGCCACGCTCACCGTGCGCACCCTCCGTGACCTGCTCGAGGACATCCAGGCCAACCCGCGGCGCTACTTCAAGTTCTCGGTATTCTAGATGGCGAAAGCAGCACGTCGATCGGGAAGTCAGCGCCGGGGGCATCATCTTTCGGCGCAGTCCCGAGGAGCCTGCGCAGTTTCTGCTCATCCGGGATTCCTACCGCCACTGGGGCTTTCCCAAGGGACATCTGGAGGACGGCGAGACTCCGGCCGAGGCGGCGCTGCGAGAGACGGCCGAAGAGACCGGACTCAACGACCTCGTCCTGCATGGCCCGATCAAGATCATCGACTGGCACTTCCGCTTTCGCGGCCGACGGATTCACAAGTACTGCCACTTCTTCTTGTTCGAGAGCCCCGCGGCGGAGTCCGACCCACAGGTCGGCGAAGGCATCACCGCATGCCGCTGGTATCCCCTCGAGGAGGCGCTCCGCCACTTGAGCTACGACAATGCCCGGGGTGTGCTCAAGCGCGCCGGTGAAATGGCGCGCACGCTCGTGGCCGTGGGCGCCGGCCGACCCAACGCGGGCCCCGACAGGCTGAGCATGCCGACCATCGCCGGGCTGCTCGCGACCCGTCGGCAGGTCCAGGCTCTGCGCCGGAGCGTTCCAAAGGGCGGTGCCCAGGTCGTCTCCTGCCGCAGCTTTCGCGCGCTCCATCGGCTCATGGACCAGCGCCTGGTCGACGCCGTCGCGCTCGCCCCCACGAGTGCGACCCTCTCGGAAGTCGCGTGGTTTCGGGAGCGGTTTCCGACCATCCCAATGATTGCATATGCGGGATTCCGGCCCGATGACGGAGCCCTGCTGTCCGCGTGCTACCGCGCGGGGATTGCCCGAGCCCTCGTCGAAGGAGTGGACGACGCCATCCTCGGCGAGACGACTCAGTCGAACCAGCTTGACGGCGGCGCGACGGAGCGGACTGGCCGCGGCCCCGAGGCTTCTGCGCCTGACCGAGCCGCTCCAGCGCAAGAGTCTGGGACGCGTTGATCGAAGACGTCGAGCGGCCCATGGGGACCGACGAGTTGGCCCGCCGGTTCAAGGTGAGCCGGGAGCACCTCTCACGGCAGGTCGGCGCGGGCGGAGCGCCGAATCTCAAACGGTTGATGGATCTGACCCGGACGGTTTGTGCCGCACAGCTGCTGTGCAATCCGGGTTACGCCATCCAAACGGTCGTCCGGCTGCTCGGCTTCACGTCCTCCAGCCATCTGAGCCGCACGGCGCGCCGGGTGGTTGGCGTCCCGGCTGCGAAGCTCGGCGAGCTCACGCCTGAAGAACTCCTGCGGCGGTTCGTGCGCGGGAAGACCCGGAGCCGGATCTAGAGTTCTCCCACCTCGCGTTCGTACGCCGCGAAGATCTCTTCGCGGCCGATGACCCCGCGCAAATGATAGGGCCCGATCCGGTCGACCACCGGCAGCAATTGCGCGCCGCGCGCGCCCAGCCGTCGCAGTGCGGTGAGGAGATCGTCGTCGATCGTCACGCCCTCGCTGAACGGATGCGCCAGCTCGCGGATCGGGGTGGAGCCTGGAATGGTGCGGTCCGACAGGGCCCGCTTCAGGTCCTGGGACGTGAAAATCCCGACCACCCTGTTCTCGCGATCCACCACGGGGAATTCGAGCTGTTGGCTCTGCCGCATCACGGGGATCGTCTTCTCGAGCGTTGCGTCGGCATAGATGATGGCCGGATCGGTCTTGTAGGCGTCCGCCACCGTAAGCCGGCGTAACGCGCCCTCGTCGGTGCCGTGACTGAACCGTTCGCCGCGCCGTGCGAGCCATTCGGTATAGATCGACTCGTGATGGAGCGCCCGCGCGACCACGTAGGACAACGTGCCCCCGAGCATGAGGGGGAGAATCAGCCCGTAGTCGTTGGTCATCTCCATGACCATGAAGATGGCGGTGAGGGGCGCATGGGTTGCGCCGCTCACCACCGCGGTCATGCCCACCAGGCCGAACGCGATCGGCGGAATGCCGATGGCGGGAACGAGCTGCTGGAGCGCGATACCGACCGCCGCGCCAAACGTCCCGCCGATGACCAGGGCCGGGGTGAACACGCCGCCGACTCCGCCACCGGCCAGGGTCAATCCGGTGGCGACGATCTTGGCGAACGCCAAGACGAACAGCAGGGTCGCGGTCTGGTCCAGGGCCAGGCCGAGGTCGAGGGTCTGGTGGCCGCGGCCCCACAGCGCGGGCTCGAATTGGCTCGACACGGTTCCGATGATCACCGCGGCCAGAACCAGCCGGGCCCATCGCGGCACCCGTTCCATCCAGTCGTGAATCCGCCACACACCGCGGGCGTAGATCGTGGCCACGACGCCGCCGAGGATGCCGAGCAGGGCGTAGAGAAAGAGGTCGCGGGTCGGGCCGATGGAATATTCCCTGGGAATGCTGATGACCAGGTCTTCGCCGAGCCCGATGCGCGTTACCGCGGCCGCGGCCACGCTGGCTACCACGAGCGGGGCCAACGCCATGGTCCTGAACCCGCCGACCATTTCCTCCAACGCGAAGAAGACGCCGGCGATCGGCGCGCCGAAGGCTCCTGAGATGCCTGCCGCTGCACCGCAGCTGACCAGGAGCTTGAGCCGGTTGGGCCGGAACCTGAAGTAGCGTCCGATCCGGCTGCCCAGGGCGGAGCCGAGCACCGCGACCGGGCCCTCGGCACCGACCGATCCGCCGCTTCCCAGCGTGATCGCTGCCCCAACGGTCTTGATCACGACGGGCATCGAATGCACCACACCGCCGCGGCGGGCCACGGCGTGGATCACGTCGGGAATATTCTCGCCGGGTGAATCGCGGGTCCCGTAGCGGACCAGGAGGCGCACCAGCCAGAGACCGAACGCGAGGGTTGCGATGGCGCCCAGCGCAACCGGGACGCCCAGGAAGAGGGGCACTTGTGCCACGCCCTGGGCCGCGAGATCGATGGTACGGTAGAAGATGAGGGTGCTGAAGCCGACCGCGGTGCCGACCATCGCGGCGATGCCCAGCACAATGGGGCCCTCGCCGATTCCTGCCCGCAGCATCAACTGGATGACCCGGTCGCCCAGCGCGCTGGTCTGGACGGCGAGGTAACGGGGGATGGGCGAGAACTCTTTCATTGGCAAGAAGATAACCGAGCCGGGCGCTACGTCAGGTCGCCGCTCGTGGGTTGCTCGGCCAATCGCATTGTGATAATTTTCACAATCTAACCCTGAAACGCGTACACCCTAGCTTCCAGAGTCTATGGCCACCGATTCCGTCCTCCGTCCAGGCGAACTGAAAGACGTACTGCTGCGTGAAATCGAAGCTGCGGATTTGGCTTCTGTCGACACCAGCGACGTCGGGACCGTGCTCGAAGTGGGTGACGGTGTTGCCCGGATTTACGGGCTCACCTCCGCCTTCGCGAGCGAAATGCTCGAATTCACCGTGGCTGCGACTGGCGAGACCGTCACGGGGTTGGTGTTGAATCTCGAGGAGGACAACGTCGGCGCCGCTATTCTTGGCGATTACTTGAAGTTGAAGGAAGGTGACGAGGTCCGTTGCACCGGCCGGCTGCTGCAGGTGCCGGTCGGTCGCGCCATGCTCGGCCGCGTGGTCGATGCGCTGGGACGCCCGGTGGACGGCCGCGGGCCGATCAGCACCGATGCGTTCCGCCAGGTCGAAATGGTGGCGCCGGGCATCGTGGTGCGGCAACCGGTCAAGCAGCCGCTACAGACCGGAATCAAGGCCATCGACTCGATGATTCCGATCGGCCGGGGCCAGCGGGAGTTGATCATCGGCGACCGGGGCACGGGCAAGACCGCCATCGCGGTCGACACGATCATCAACCAGCAGGGCCAGAACGTCGTCTGCGTCTACGTGGCGATCGGGCAAAAGCGCTCGACGGTGGCGTCGGTGGTGGAGAAGTTCAAGGACGCGGGTGCCATGGACTACACCATCGTGGTCGCTGCCACCGCGTCCGAGCCGGCACCGCTCCAATTCATCGCGCCATACGCCGGGTGTGCGATCGCCGAGCACTTCATGTACGCTGAGGGGCGAGACACACTGTGCGTGTATGATGACCTGTCGAAGCAAGCCGCCGCGTACCGGCAGCTGTCTTTGATTCTACGCCGCCCGCCCGGCCGTGAGGCCTATCCTGGTGACGTCTTCTATCTCCACAGCCGGTTGTTGGAGCGGGCGGCGAAGATCTCCGAAGATCCCAACGTGATCAAGCTGGACGACCGGATCGTGAAGCCCGGCGGGTCACTCACCGCGCTGCCCATCATCGAGACCCAGGCGGGCGACGTGTCGGCCTACATCCCCACCAACGTCATCTCGATCACCGACGGGCAGATCTTCCTCACCACCGATCTGTTCTTTTCCAACGTCCGCCCGGCGGTCGATGCCGGTATCAGCGTGAGCCGAGTCGGCGGGAACGCCCAGATCAAGGCGATGAAGCAAGTGGCCGGCCCGCTGCGGCTCGGCCTGGCGCAGTACCGCGAGCTCGAGGCCTTTGCCCAGTTCGGGTCCGAACTCGATGCCGCAACGCAGCGGCAGCTTGCACGCGGCGCCCGAACTGTCGAGATCCTGAAGCAGCCGCAGTATGAGCCTGTGCCGGTGGAGCGGCAGGTCGTCGTCATCTATGCCGTCACCAACGGTCACCTCGACGATGTGGAGGTCGAGGACATCCGCAAGTGGGAGAAGGACTTCCTGGCCTTCCTCGATGCCACCCATCCGGACGTGCTCAGCGGGATCCGGACCAAGAAGGAACTCACTGAGGAAATCACCAGCCAACTGAAGGCCGCCATCAAGGCGTTCAAGCCGCTCTTCGACCCCGCGCATGGCTAAAGCCCGGCAGCTGAAGGGGCGGATCCGCTCCGTCCAGAACACGCGTAAGATCACCCGGACGATGGAACTGGTGGCCACGTCGAAACTCCGGCGCGCTCAGAGTCGCGTGGTCGCCGCGCGGCCGTACGCCGAGTCCCTAACCCAGGCCATCGCCGACCTCGTGACCCCCGAGCTGGAGGAGCGCTTCCCGCTCCTGCGCCGGCCGCCCCCGCCGGATAAGGGTGGTCCGACCCGGGCCGCCGTCATTCTGCTGACCTCCAACCGGGGCCTGGCAGGCGGCTTCAATGCCAATCTGATCAGGGAAGCCCAGGCTCGGATGGAGGCGCTCGAACGGGTCCACTATACCGTCGATCTTCACGCCATCGGCAAAAAGGGCATCGGCTATTTCAAGTACATCGGGCGGCCGCTGGCTTCCGCACGAATTGATATCGGGGACAAGCCGACGTCGGCCCACGCGGCCGAGGTGGCGGAGGGGCTGATCCGGGCGTACGCCGACGGCCAGCTTGCCCGCGTCGATTTGGTGTACGCTCACTTCGCGAGCGCTATTTCCACGCCACCCGCCACGCTCCGCGTGCTGCCGGTGGAGCCGCCGGCAGCCCGAGCCCGCCACCCCAACTACCTGTTGAAGCCGGGGCCCGATGAGCTCCTGAGCGAGCTGTTGCCGCTCTATGTGCGCAATGTCATTTTCCGCGGCTTGGTGGAGACCGCCGCGTCGGAGCAAGGCGCTCGCCGCACGGCCATGAAGAACGCGACAGACAATGCCGGCGAGATTCTCGACGTGCTCCGGCGCACGTTCAACCGGCAACGACAAGCGCAAATCACCCAGGAAATTGCGGAGATCGTCGGCGGCGCCGCGGCGCTCGAGCAATAAGACCCTTTACGAGGGATGGAACCAGCGAACATGACAACCGCAACCCGCACTAAGAATGTCGGCAAGGTCGTGCGAGTCATCGGGCCGGTGCTCGATGTTGAGTTCGAGCCCGAACACCTACCGGAAATCTACACGGCGCTGAAGCTGGACGATTCGAGCGGCGTGCTCCCAGTCAAGCTGGTCGCCGAAGTTCAGCAGCACATCGGCCAGAATCAAGTTCGGGCGGTGGCCATGAGCAGTACCGATGGCGTCGTCCGTGGGATGGACGTGATCGATACAGGCGGACCGATCACGGTACCGGTCGGCACGGCGGCGCTGGGGCGGATTCTCAATGTGCTCGGCGAGCCGGTAGACGGCGGGGCGCCGATCCCTGCATCGAACGAGCGCTGGCCCATCCACCGCGAGACACCGAAGTTCACCGACCTCGAACCCAAGACCGAGGTCTTCGAGACGGGTATCAAGGTCATCGACCTCATCGCCCCCTTCGTGAAGGGCGGCAAGATCGGACTCTTCGGCGGCGCCGGCGTCGGCAAGACCGTGATCATCATGGAACTCATCAACAACGTCGCGAAGGGGCACGGTGGGAAGTCGGTGTTCTGCGGCGTCGGGGAACGGACCCGTGAGGGCAACGACCTCTACCTGGAGATGAAGGAAAGCGGGGTCATCAACTCCACCGCGCTTATCTACGGCCAGATGAACGAGCCGCCCGGCGCGCGATTGCGCGTGGGATTGAGCGGCCTCACCGTGGCGGAGTATTTCCGGGATGTCGAGGGGCAGGACGTGCTGCTGTTCATCGACAACATCTTCCGGTTCACCCAGGCGGGCTCGGAAGTGTCCGCGCTCCTGGGCCGAATGCCGAGCGCGGTGGGATACCAGCCCACGCTGGCCACCGAGATGGGTGACCTTCAGGAACGGATCACGTCCACCACCAAGGGATCCATCACCTCGGTCCAGGCGATCTACGTACCGGCTGACGACCTGACCGATCCGGCACCGGCCGCGGCCTTCGCCCACCTGGACGCGACGGTGGTGCTCTCGCGGGCCATTTCCGAGTTGGGGATCTATCCCGCGGTCGATCCGCTCGATAGCTCGAGCCGCATTCTCGACGCGCAATTCATCGGGGAACGGCACTACAACGTGGCCATTGGCGTCCAGCGCACGCTCCAGCGCTACAAGGCGCTGCAGGACATCATCGCCATCTTGGGCATGGACGAGTTGAGTGAAGAAGACAAGCTCATCGTGGCTCGGGCCCGCCGGATCCAGCGGTTCCTGTCACAGCCGTTCTTCGTGGCCGAGCAGTTCACCGGCTTCGCTGGAAAGTACGTCAAACTGGACGAGACGGTCGAGAGTTTCGAGCGGGTCTTGTCCGGAGAATTCGATCACCTGCCGGAACAGGCCTTCTATATGGTCGGCAGCATCGCCGAAGCCATCGAAAAGGCCGAAACGCTGGCGAAGCACTGATGCACGTCACCGTCATCTCGCCCGAGGCGTCGAAGTACGATGGACCGGCGGACGCGGTCGTCGCGCCGGCCTATGACGGGCGGGTGGGAATTCTGCCGCGGCACGCACCATTCATGACTCTGCTGGGCACGGGACTCCTGGTCGTCCGGCAGGCCGGCACGGAGCATCGGTTTACGGTGCACGGCGGCTTTCTCCAGGTGGTCGACGACACGGTGCGCGTGGTAACGGAGCGACTCGAAGAAATTCTCGATGGGTAAGTTCCTTTTTGCCGCGGTCCTGGTGTGCGGCCTGGCCGGCACTCGACCCGCCTGGGGTCAATCAACCGGCACGCCGGCCTTTCTCGCGCCGTACCGGGCTGCCCGGACCAACGAGCTTGGGGCGACCCTGTCCGATCCGGGCGAGGGTGTCGCCGTCGAAGGCTTCTACCGGTTCGGCCGCCAGCCTCACGACTTCGGCTTCCGCGCCGGCATTCTCGATACCGATGGCACAACCGCCGGCTTGTTCGGCGTGGATTACCGAGTGCGGGTTCTGACGCACGACGAAGACATGCCGCTGGATGGCGCCCTGGTCCTGGGCGTTGGCGCGGCTCTGTCCGATCAGGCTTCTGTCGGGTACATCCCGATCGGACTCAGTCTCGGCCGGCGGATCGACCTCGAGGAATCCGCCGTGAGCTTCGTCCCATACTTCGAGCCCCTGCTCACGCCGACGTTCGGTGACAGGGAAGATGTCCTGTTCTCGGTAGGATTGGGGGTCGACGTCAGGGTCAGCGAACACTTGGACCTGCGAGTCGGCGGGGCCCTCGGCGACTACGACGGGATCTCGGTGAGCCTCGCCTGGCTCCAGTGATCTCCCGGCACCAACCAACGGTCACTCACGGTTGAGGAGTACGATCCCATGAAGCGGACACGCATTGCAACGGTCGTCGTCAGCGCCCTCCTGCTGGGTTCGGGAACCGCTCGGGCCCAGGTGTACGGCCTACCGGTGTTCAACAGCGGGGTAAGCACCGGCCTCGGCATCATGGGCGACGTCGGCTTTCCCAACGACAACTCCAATCTCAAGACCACGTATGGGGCCACCGCGACCCTCGGTATCGGCCTGCTGGGGTTCTCCGCCAGCGTGGCCCGATCCGGCATCGAGAACTCCGACCGCGATTTCACCTCGGTCGGCGGCACCGCCAACTTCAAGGTGTTCGGCGGGCCGCTCATTCCCCTCGCGGCAACGCTCCAGGCCGGCGTGGCCTTGGCCAAAGTCGACGACGGGGTCAACAATCTGCGGGTGCCCATCGGACTTGGCCTCACGCTCACCATCCCCAGCGTAGCGGTGGCCATCAAACCATGGCTCGCGCCCCGACTCGAGATTTCCCGGGTATACGGCGACAACGTGCTGGAGGACGATACCGATATCCGGTTCGGATTGAGCGGCGGCATCGACTTCAATCTGATCAACGGGTTGGGCTTCCGGGCCGCGGCCGACTACGTGAACGTCGATGGTGGCTCACCCACCGTCTTCAGCGTCGGCGCCGGCTACAATTTCCGGCTTCCCGGTCTCTGACGGGAAGGGCATCGCGCCGCGCCGCGGATCGATTATCATTGACGCCATGATCAGCGATTCCCAGGCCCCCTCCTGGCGCCGCGCGAAGCGCGCCTTTGCCGCTCTCGTGCTTGCAATGTCCCTGAGCGGTTGTGCCGTCCATTTCGACGCATCCCAGCTCGGCGTACCCGTCACCATGGCTTCGCCCGCCGGCCAACCGGCTACCGGCGAGGCGTTCCGCGTGACATCGCGCGCCACCTTCGGGTTCTTCGGATTGGTCAGCTTGTCACAGCCCTCGCTCGAGCGGGCATTGGCCGCCCAGTTGCTGGACGGGCAAGGTGTTGCGGACTTGAAGATCAAAGTGCGAAGCCGCTGGAGTGATATCCTGATATCGGCCATCACGCTCGGCTTGATCGTGCCGCGTGCCGTGACCTATGAAGGGGTCATCGTTCCGCGCTGAGGCGGCGAGCGGTCCCTCGCTGAGCCGGACCCTGTCATCGCCCGATCGATGAGATCCACGGTCCGCTCCGCTGCGCCGAGCTCCCGATCGATCACCTGCCGAGCAAGCCGGCCCTCGGCATCCCGCGCCGCGGCATCAGTAAGCCATCGTGCCCAAATCGCGGCCAGTTGATCGGCCGCCCGAGTCGGAACCTCCGACGCGACCGGGTGCCCCGCGCCCGCCTGCTCCAACAGCCGGGCATCCCGGCTCTCCCGCCACTTCGGTCCGAATGCGACCGGTAGCCCCCAGGCCGCAGGCTCGAGGACGGAATGGAGACCGGCGCGACGGAATCCGCCACCCACGTATGCCATACTTCCGGCGCCGTAGAGTGTGGCCAGGATTCCGACCCGGTCGACGACGATCAACTCGCCGGGCGGCCCCTCGAGCGTGCTCAGCCTGACCGGTGGGGCAAGGCCGAGTGCGGCTGCTCGGGAGGCGAGTCGCTGGAGATGTCGTTCGGCCGGCTCGTGCGGGACAAGGATCAGCCGGACGGCTCGATGTTCCTGCCGAATGCGCGCAAAGGCGGACAGGATGACGTGCTCGTCGCGTCCCCAGGTCGATCCGGCGACCATGGTCGGGGCGCCGTCGCCCAGCCTGAGCAGCGGCTCGTCCGAAGGAACCGCGCGCACCTTCTGGTTCACGCTGTCCATGCGCGGATCGCCCGTCGGGTGGATCGCTCGACGCGGAACACCCAGGCGGACCAGACGCTCACCGTCCTCGGCGGCGATAACGCCCGCGGCGGCGACGACCGCATACCCAGGCCGGAGCAGCCCGCGTGCCGGCCAGCGTAGGCGGCCGCTGCCGGGGCGGACCGTACCCGCGGCCAACACCACCGTGATGCCATGGGCGGCAGCCCGGGTTGCGAGTTCGGGCCAGAGATCGAGTTTGGTGAATACGAGGGCACTTGGAGACAGCGCGGCAATCACGCGTTCGACGTCGGCAGGCACATCATAGGGGAGATAGTCGCGCACATCGACGCGAAGACGCGTTGCCCATGGTTCGGCAGACGGGCTGAAATAGGTGTAGGCAACCTGCCACTCCGGATGGCGCTCGGTGAACGCGGTAATTACGCTCTCCGCTTGCAAGCCCTCACCGACCGACGGGGCGTGAAACCAAACCAGCGGCCGCCCCGTCTCTCTGTGTTGCCGAGCCCAACCCTCCAGCCGCGCAACGAGGCCGGTCCGGGCCTCGTGCCCGCGGCGGAGCTTGGGAACGAAGAGCCCCGCAGCAGGAACGAGGCGCGATGCCACGTGGGCGCCCGCGCGATACCATGGTGACGTGTGCGGCATGAACGGGGAATGTGGCCGGTGGTCCGGAACGGCGTCAATAGCGCCGGAATTCTCGTGAGAGGAACTCAGATGCCAATGACGACGAGATGAAGGCAACCGCCACGTCCTACTGGAAACTCACTCGAGCGCCGCGCTATAGCCTCACGTTTGCCTTGCCGCTCTTGCTCGCCTACGAGGCGTTGGCGGTTCTGCTTTCCGGCGACGGCCTCACCGGGGTCCGCAACGGGGCGGACGTCCTGCTCAAGAGCCTTTTTGTCACCTTCGGCGGCCGTGGCGGGTTGATCACCTTCGGTGTGTTGCTGGTAAGTGCTGGCGCCGTGCTGGTGTGGCGGGATGTTCGGAAATCCGGGTGGCCGAAGGGCAAAGTGCTGCTCGGCATGGCGGGCGAGTCGGTTGTCTACGCCCTGGCCTTCGGGAGCGTCGCCGCCTTGCTTACCGGGCTCCTGCTCAGCGGCATTCCGGGGCTTTCACTGGTGCAATTCTCGCGATTCGATCTCCCCACCCAGCTGATGATCTCCCTCGGTGCCGGGCTCTATGAGGAGCTGCTCTTCCGGGTCATCCTGGTGTCGGGGTTGGCGGTGGTCGGCCGCGTTGTCTTGGGATGGTCGCCCCGCGCGGCGGCAGTGTTTGCCGTACTGGTCGGGGCGCTGGTCTTTTCCTGGTTCCACTACATCGGGCCGTACGGCGACCCCTTCACCCTTGGCTCCTTTACCTTTCGGGCCATAGCCGGGGTGCTCTTCAGCGGGCTCTACCTCCTGCGAGGATTCGGCGTCACGGCCTGGACCCACGCCTTGTACGACGTGTTCCTCGCCCTCTGAGCGATCTCCCTCTCGTTACTCGGGCTTGGTCTTGGCCGCGTAGACCGAGTCGAGGATCTGGCGGAAGGTCTCGATGGGATAGGCGCCGACCAGCAACCCGCCCTCGATATAGAAGGTCGGCGTGCTGTTCGCACCCGATCGGGCGGATCCCATGGCATCCGCCTCCACGATCGGCCGCGATGCCTTCTGCTGCACGCACGAAGTGAGGGCGGCCCGATCCGCGCCGACCGAATCCCCCAACGCGAGCATGAACGCTCCGGGTTCCTTGAGTGGTGCCCAGGTCTCCTGGTACGTGAAGAGGAGGTCGTGCACCGGCCAGAATTTGCCTTGTTGGGCCGCGCACATCGCTACTTCCGCTGCCGGCGCCGCGTTCGGGTGCATCGGCAGGGGAAAATTCACAAAGACCCACCGGACCTTGCCCGTGTCGATGTATTCCCGCTCGAGGAGAGGATATGTCTCCATTGCATGTCGCTTGCAGTACGGACATTGGAAGTCCGACATCTCGTACACGGTAACGGGCGCGGTCAGGCTGCCTTTCGACCGGGAGGCCAGCGGATCGTCTTGGCCAACGGTCGCGGAGACCGGTCGGCGGGTGCTTTCCGCTTCCTCGGCGGGCCAGAGGAAGGCGGAAACAGCGAACACGGACAATACGCCGACGAGCATGCTCTTCTTCATGTTCATGGGTCCGGCCTTTGGGGGAAGGGGCGGTGAGCGGCTCAGTACTTGGGTCGCCGCTGCCCGTTGCGAGGATCGAGGACGATCGTATCCTGCGTGACGGGAATGTTCCAATACCACTCGGCGTTGGGATCGTGGGCGTCCCAGGACCGCAGGTAGATCCACCAGCGCCCCGGCGTCAATCGCAAGGTGGCCCACCCACCGGCCTCGGTCGTATCGCTGGTGGGCTCGCGCATCGATGCGTTGGCCAGGTTTTGAACCAACGTATCGTAGCCGCTGTAGATGCTATCTTCCCAGGCGCGGACTTCCGCTCTCAGGCTCTCGATCGGGCCGGAGAGTTCTTGCCGCGCCCGGGCCAACCGGTCGCTGGCGGCCTTGCTTGCGCGATCGGCCTCCGCGACCGAATCGGTGACCACGGTGAAGCGCCGATACAGGCCCTGGTATTCGGGAGCGGAGCGGGCGATCGTGTCGAGGGTGGCGCGAATGGCCGTCAGGGTGTCGTGAAACGCTTGGCCGCGCGCGGTGGCCACGGCCAACGCCGCGAAGGGCTTCCGGTACTGGGCGAACAGGTCGTCCAGGGCGGCGGTGTGCGGGCGCGGACCACCGGCCCTGGCCTCGAGGCTCGCGAGCACGCTGTCCCGGTCATACGGCAGGGCCACGACGGGGAGGTCCACCGCTGGTGCCAGCGCGGAATCGGCGCCCGGGATCAGCACTTGGACCGTCGCGTCGCGGGGCCCGCCGCAGGCCGAACACACGAGAAAGGCCGAGATGAGAAAGCTGCTCGGAAGTCGCACGATCACCCTTTGCGCTGAACGGTGAGAGCCAAGTTGAGTCGTGGAAAGCTAATCGCCCTTAGCGTCCTCCTTCAACTCGTGCCCTGCGCCTCGGCCTTGGCGCAGCGCTCGGGCATCGAGCAGTTGTTCCCGGCCGAGCCGACTGGCTACGTGACCGATGTGGCGGGCGTGCTCGATCCGGCCAGTGCCCGCGACATCGAAGGCCGGATCGCAGCATTGAAATCCGCGACCGGGGCCGAGATCGCGGTCGTGACGCTTCCCACGATCGGGGACTACGCACCGGTCGATGTCGCGGTCACCATTGGGCGGGCGTGGGGCGTGGGGGCCAAGGCGGCCATCGGCGACCCGACACGGAACACGGGTGTCGTGGTTCTGCTGGTGCCGCGCCGCAACGACGACCCCAACTCGGGTCATATCTTCATCGCCACGGGCCGCGGAGTCGAAGGAATCGTTACCGACGCCGCTGCCGGCAGGATCCGCGATCGGATGATCCCGGAGTTAGCGCGGGGCGATTACGGTGCCGGGCTCCTGACCGGGGTGGTGGCCCTCTCGGATCGGATCACCGACGGGCTCAGCGGGGTGCAGCCAACCGAAGAGGGTCGCCGCGCCACGTGGCGCCGGCTCTTGCCGCTCATCATCATTCTCGTTGTCGTGGCCGTGATTCTCCTTCTCCTCGTTGCGAGACGCGCGGCCACCCAGCCCATCGGACCCAGTCCGCGCCGGCGTCGGCCGCGGGTCCGGACACGGCCCAGGATCTACTGGGGTGGCCGATGGGGCGGTGGTGGCGGGTTTGGTGGTGGCGGTTTCGGTGGAGGCGGGGGGGGCTTCGGCGGGTTTGGCGGTGGCGGTGGCTTCAGCGGCGGCGGCGCAGGCGGGAGGTTCTAAACAATCATGCCCACCCATCCTCTCCCGGCGATCGATGCCTTCCTGGCGGAGGTCCGCCGGGGCATCGGGACCGGCTTCAGTGCGGTGCTGTACGGGTCGGCGGCCCGAGGCGACTACCGCGAAGGGTCGTCCGACGTGAACCTCCTGGTCATCCTCGACGCCATCGACGTGGATATTCTGGCCCGGCTTCGACCCGCGCTCCAGGTGTGGGGCGATGCCCATGAGGCGCCGCCGCTTCTCATGACCCGAGCCGAGTGGCGGCGTGCGGTGGATGTGTTCCCAATCGAGGTGACGGACATCCGGCACGCGTACGAAGTGCTGCAAGGCCCTGACCCCGTCGTTGGCCTCGCGGTCGACGCGGATCTGCTTCGCCTCGCGCTCGAGAGCGAGTTGCGCGGCAAGTTGCTGCGGCTCCGGCAGGCCTACGTCGTAGAAGCCGGCAACCCGGTGGGCCTCGGTGGCCGAGCCATCGAAAGCGTGCCGATGGTCCTGGTGCTCTTTCGCGGGCTGTTGGCCATGGCACACCGGACCGTGCCACGGATGCCGGAGGCGCTCACCGACGAGGCCGCTCGCCTCGTTGGCTTTGCACCACAACCGGTTCGCGATATCATTGCGCATCGTGCGGATCAGGCGTGGCAATGGTCGCCGGCAGAGTTCGCGGGCTACCTCGACGTGATCGAACGATCCGTCCATTTCGTCGATACCTATGACAGCGGAGTGCAGCAATGAGGCGTTCCTGGAAGGTCACGCTGCCGGTGCTCATCCTGGTCACCTTGTCCAGCGGCTGCGGCTACAATCGCATTCAGGCGTTGGACGAACAGGTCAACCAGGCCAAGGGCCAGATCGGTGTTCAATTGCAGCGCCGGGCGGACCTGATTCCCAACCTCGTTGAGACGGTCAAGGGCTACGCGCAGCAGGAATCAACGATATTCGTGCAGGTGGCCGACGCCCGGTCGCGCCTGTCTGGCGCCGTGGCGGGCGGACAGGTTGGTGAAATGGCCGATGCCGATATGGCCCTCACCGGGGCGCTCGGCCGGCTCCTCGCAATTGCCGAGGCCTATCCCGAGCTCAAATCCGACCAGAACTTCCGGGCGCTGCAGGATGAACTGGAAGGCACCGAGAACCGCATCGCCGTGGCTCGCACGGATTACAACGAATCCGTAGGGCAATTGAACGCGTTCATTCGGACTTTTCCCTACAACCTCACCGCCATGATTTTCAGGCAGAGCACCCCGCGGGAGTACTTCGAAGCCAGTCCGGGAGCGGCCGAAGCACCGCGGGTGGAGTTCTAACACAAAGCCCCTCCCGATTGCTCGGGAGGGGCTCGTCTCCAGCACGCTCCGGCTTGCCTAGTCGGTGACCATGTCCGGCAAGACATACTTGAGCGGGTTCACGGCCTGACCGTTCACATGCACCTCGTAATGGAGGTGCGGCGCAGTCGCGAGCCCCGATTTTCCAACCAGCGCGATCTGATCTCCCCGGACGACCCGCTGCCCTTGTTGGACCAGCAGCTTGGATGCGTGGGCGAACCGGGTCTCCACGCCAAAGCCGTGACTGATGATTACGACCTTGCCGTACCCGGTCTTCTCGCCGGCATAGGTGACTACGCCGGCCGCCGGCGCCTCGATGGGCGTTCCGGTCGGCGCGGTGACGTCGATACCGACGTGGGGCCGCGCAACGTTGAGAATCGGGTGCAGTCTACTGGACGAATAGTGACTCGTGAGCCAGCCCTGGGTCGGCAGGATCGACGGGGTGGCTTCCAATCTCTTCTTGTGGGATCCGAGGCTGTCGACCGCATCGGCGAAGGAGTTGGCCAACAAGTTCGCCCGGCGAATCAGACCGTCCAGATCGACCCGGACCAGCTCGGCTTGCCGACCCAGCACACCCATGTCGGCCGTTGGCGACGGCTCGGTTGCCCGGGGGCCGCCGATGCCGGCCGCTTGGACTTGGGGATCGAGTGGATCGAGGTTGGCCAGGACGCGGATCTGATCGTCGCGCTGCGCGATTTGGTGCAGCGTGTCGGCCAGGTCGGTGAGCCGGCCATGCACCCGCCCGATTTCCCCGGCCAGGGCTTGATTCTCGGCCTCGAGCCGGTCGGCTCGGGCCAGGTCGAATGACCGGGTGACGGTCGCGAAGCCGAGGGCCAAGACCACCATCACGGCCGCCGCGACGAATGCGCCCGCGAGCTTGAGCGCCGACGTCGAGACCTCGAGACTCCTCGAAAGGCCCGATCCGTGGGGAACGATTACGAATGTCCAACGCCGCTGGGCCATCAAGAGTCCGCCAGGCTAGATCTGCTTGGTTGAGTCTGCAGGTTCGGGGCCAAGGTGGGCTCCGCCGGTCCTCGCTCGGGGTGCATTATCACCCGATGCAACTTGTGTGTCAAGGCGAGGGCCACGCTGTGTAACTCTTGTACTGTCAAATAGTTTAGCCCTGAGTTTCCTTGGGGAATAGGATCTCAACCCGCCGGGTCGGGCTGCCTTCAACCGGTGGGGCGGTGCCGGACTCCCAGGTTCGCTGCGCCCCCACGGTCTGGCCGAGCCCCTCCCAGAGCCGGGCCGTCTTGGCAGGCATGAAGGGGTCCGTCATGAGCGCCAGGCGATACAGGCATCTTGCAAGGGTCCCAAGGGCGGCATCGAGGTCCGCATCCTTGGCCTCCTTGGCGAGCGTCCAGGGCGCCGCTTCGACGATGTACTGGTTGGCTCGGGCCACGAGGATCCACGCCGCCTCCAACCCACCCCGGAGGTCAAGGGCGTCCATCCGAGCTGCGTAGCGTTCGAGCACATCGAGCCCGGCCTGATCGAGCGACGTACCGTGCGGGGACGGCGGCACGATGCCCCCGCGATACTTATCGAGCATAGCCAGGGTTCGGGAGACGAGGTTGCCGAGTCCGTCCGCGAGGTCGGCCACGTAGCGCTCGTCGAACCGGTCCCAGGTGAAGTTGCCGTCCGCTTCGAAGCCGACTTCCCGGAGCAGAAAGTACCTGAGCGCATCGGTGCCGTGGCGCTCCATGGCCGACTCCAGCGACACGGCCGTCCCCGCGGTCTTCGACATCTTGGCGCCTTCCCACTGGATGTAGCCGTGCGCCCAGATCTGTCGCGGCAGGGGCAGGCCGGCGCTCGCGAGCATCGCAGGCCAGACCACGCAGTGAAACCGGGTGATGCCTTTGCCGATGACGTGGAGTTCGGCCGGCCACAGTCGCTCATACCCGGGGTCGGGAAAGCCGGTCGCGGAGAGGTAGTTGATGAGCGCGTCGAACCACACGTACACCGTGTGATCCGGATCGCCGGGGAAGGGAATTCCCCAGGGAAAGCGGGCCCGTGAGATGGAGATATCTTGCAGCCCGTTCTCGAGGAGCCGGATGATCTCGTTGCGCCGGATCGCGGGCTCGACCAGGAACTCTCCGGACTGGATCAGCTGCAGCATCGAGTCGCCGTAGCGGCTCAACCGGAAGAAGTGGTTTTCCTCTTTCTTTGCCGCGAGCTCGAGCGAGGGATGTTCGAGACAACGCCCGTCGGCGATTTGGCTGTCCTGTTTGAACTCCTCGCACCCGCTGCAGTAGAGTCCCTCGTAGGTGTCGACGAAGAGATCGGTGGGGTTGTGCGTGCGAATCTGGGTGAGGAGCGCCTCGACGGCGCGCTTGTGCCGCGGCTCCGTGGTCCGGATCCAGTCGTCGTAGCTGCAGTCGAGTCGGTGGTAGAGATCGGCAAATCGGTCCGCCATGCGGTCCACCCACGCCTGGGGCGACACGCCGTTGGCCTCCGCCGCCTGGACCACGCTTTGGGAATGCTCGTCCATCCCCATCACGAAGTGCACGTCGTCGCCGCGGAGCCTCCGGTACCGGGCAATGGCATCCGTCCCGACCTTCTCCAGGGCCTGGCCCAGGTGGGGATCGCCGTTGGCGTAATCGATGGCGGTGGTGACGTAGAACTTAGTCACTCTTGCTCCCGTCCCCCGGGGTGGAGCCGGGCGGTTTCCTGCCCCGGCGCCGTCCGCGTCCTCGCCCGCGTCCCCGCCGGCGTCCTTTCGCTGCTTCGTGGGGTGGGGTCGGCTCGGCCGACCGGTCGGCGGTCGCTTCGGTCGCTTGGGTTGCTTCGGTCGCGCCAGGCGCTTCGGGCGCTCGAGGTGCTGACGTCGCGGGAGCCGGGGCCGCCGCCGCCGCCGCCGGACCGGCACCGGTCGTCGGGTGTGCCCGCGCGCGTTCGATTTCCTCCTGGAGCGCGACCAGCGGCACGATCCGCGGCCCGTGGTCGGCGCTTCGGAGGAACACCCGCTCGCGGAAGATGTCGACCGCGACGACCCGCTCCTTGCCGCGCTCGGTCAGGAGGTCCTTGCCTTCTTTGGGGAAGCGCTTCCGGGTCGTGACGTAGAAGTCGTGCTCGTACTTGAGACAGCACAGCAAACGCCCGCAGCCGCCGGATATTTGGGACGGATTCAGCGCCAAGTGCTGGTCCTTGGCCAGGCTCAGACTCACGGGTGAGAGCTCGGGCAACCAGGTCGAGCAACAGTACTCGCGGCCGCAGCGCCCGATGCCCGTCAACCGGGCTGCTTCGTCCCGGACGCCGATCTGTCGGAGGTCGATCCGGGTCCGGAACTGCGCGGCCAAGTCGCGAACCAGCGCGCGGAAGTCGACGCGATGCTCCGCCGTGAAGAAGATGCTGAGCTTGCGGCGGTCCCACTGCCATTCCGCGTCGCTGACCTTCATGGTCAGATTGTGGCTGCGTACCCGTTCGATGACCTTGCGGCGGATGTCCTCTTCGATGCGTCTGAGCTCGTTGGCGGTCGTGATGTCCTGCTGGCTGGCGCGACGAATGACGTTACGGGGGTCGGTCGCGGGCTTGGGTCCGATGTCGCACCCGCTGCAGCCATCGCCGCATTTCTTGAGCGCCACTTCGCTGACCGCGCTGACCCAGCCGAAGTCACGGCCGCGATCCACCTCGACGATGACCCCCTCCTTGAGCCGGAGGGGGTCGTCGGCCGCTGGCCAGACGAAAAAGTCCCGGCGGGTGCCCTTGAACCGGACTTCGACGGTCTGCGGCATCAGCTCTCGCTGAACGCGCCGATCGCTGCGTATTTGCTGGCCCGTCGGCGTACGAGCTTATCGGGACGGGTGCGCCTGAGCTCGGTGACGTGGCGGATGAGCGCCTCGCGCACGGCTTCCTCCGTCGCCTCCGGATCGGTGTGCGCCCCGCCCGTCGGCTCGGCGATGATCTCGTCGATGACGCCGAGTCGAAGCAGGTCGTCGCCGGTGAGTTTCAAGGCCGACGCCGCCCGTTCGCGCTGGGCCGCGTCATTCCACAAGATGGCGGCGCACCCCTCGGGCGAGATGACGGAATACACCGAGTTCTCGAGCATCAAGATCCGGTCGGCCACCCCCAGAGCCAGGGCACCGCCGGAGCCGCCCTCGCCGATCACCACACAGATGGATGGAGTCGGCAGCGCCGCCATCTCCAAGATGTTCCGGGCCAGCGCCTCGGATTGCCCGCGCTCCTCGGCTCCCAGGCCGGGGTAGGCGCCGGGCGTGTCCACCAAGGTGATGACCGGGGCGGAAAACTTCGCGGCGAGCTTCATCAGGCGCAGCGCCTTGCGGTAGCCCTCGGGATGTGGCATACCGAAGTTCCGCTTCAAGTTCTCTTTAGTGTCCCGGCCCTTCTGGTGCCCGATCACCATCACCGTATCGCCCGTCAACCTGGCCCACCCGCCCACAATGGCCAGGTCATCGCGATAGGTCCGGTCACCATGGAGCTCGATGAAGTCAGTGAAGATGGTGCTCAGGTAATCGAGCGTGTACGGCCGGCGGGGATGCCGGGCAACTTGGACGCGCTGCATCGGCGAGAGCCCGCTGTAGATCTCGGCTTGCAGCGCACGCAGCTTCTTCTCCAACTGGTCCACCTGCTCGGCCACGTCGATGTGGCGCTCGGTTCCGACACGCTTGAGGTCCTCGATTTCCCGCTCGAGTTCGACCAGCGGCTTCTCGAATTCCAGCGTGTACAGCGACGAGGCCATATCAGTCCGCCTTCACGATGTGGACCGCTTCCACGCCGAAGAGATCGCGGAGCGCATGGATCAAGTCTTCCTCTGGAGTGACGCGGAGCCGCCGTGACCGCATGCGGAGTGATTCCCCGTTTCCGTCACTCCACTCAATATAGACCGGCCCCGGTCCCGGATGCGCCGCCATGAGCGCGACCGCCTGGTGCACCGCCTCGGGTTGTGGCGCTTCGGGGGCTCTCCACCGCAGTGTGACGCCCACCGCGCCGGACGTGCGCAAATCCTCGAGTGGTCTGGCGCCCTCCACCACGAACGGCGCGCTGTCTTCTCCACGGTCCCGGGTACTGTAGCCACCGGCGAGGAGCATGGCCGCGTCCTGAACCACGACCTGATTCAGTTTGGCCCAGGTGTCCGGAAACACGATGGCCTCCGCCGTACCGTGAAAGTCCTCCAACGTGAGGCGGGCGTACTCCTTGCCGGTCTTCTTCGAGATCTGGCGCTTGACGAGCGTAATGATCGCCGCAATCGAGACTTGATGCTCGCTCCATTGGCCCAGCGTGGCCGCGGTGCGCGTGCCGAACAGCTCCACCTCATGGCGGAAGTTCTCGAGCGGATGGCCGGAAATGAAGAATCCCAGCACTTCTTTTTCTTTCGTCAGCCGCTCGGCCTCCTCCCATGCGGGGATGTCGGGCAGCGCATGCTGGATGGGAGCAGCGCGCGCTGATCCCTCGCCGAACAGCGATGCTTGCCCCACCTCGCGCTCCTGCTGGAGCAGTTGGGCCTCGGCGAGGGCGGTGTCGCTCGCGGCGAGCAATTGAGCCCGGTGCCCACCGAGCGTATCACAGGCGCCGGCCGCGATCAGCGACTCGAGCACCCGCTTGTTGCATTGCCTCACGTCGATGCGGCCGATGAAATCCCGGAGCGAGGTGAACGCGCCGCCGCTCCCGCGACCCTCGATGATCGACGCAATCGCCCCCTGGCCGACATTCCGCACCGCCCCGAGGCCGAACCGGATCCGCTGGGTGCCCACCACGGTGAACTTGAAGCCTGATTCGTTGACGTCCGGCGGCAACACCTCGAGATCCATGTCGCGCGCGGCATTGATGTATTGGACCACCTTATCGGTGTTGCCGATTTCCGAGGACAAGAGCGCGGCCATGAATTCCGCCGGGTAATGCGTCTTGAGCCAGGCGGTTTGGTACGAGAGCATCGAGTACGCTACCGAGTGTGACTTGTTGAAGCCGTATCGGCCGAACGTCTCGATCTGGCTGGCAATCTCCTCCATCAGCTTGCGGGGGTGCCCCTGTTCCACCCCCCGCGTCACGAATCGCCCGAGCTCCTTCCGAATGAGGGCGGGAATCTTCTTCCCGACCGCCTTCCGGAGCACGTCGGCTTCCGCCAGGCTGAACCCCGCGAGGACGTTGGCGATGCGCATGACCTGCTCTTGGTACGTGATAACGCCATACGTCGGTTCGAGGACCTCGCGGAGTATTTCGTGCGGGTACGTCACCTTTTCGTGGCCCAGCTTGCGGCGGATGAACACCGTGTGCATACCGGTGTCCAACGGACCCGGTCGCATGAGCGCGTTGCACGCCACGAGATCGTCGAAGCGGTCGCACTTCATGCTGCGAAGCATGTCGGTCGCCAGCGGCGACTCGAATTGGAAGACGCCGGCCGTCTGCCCCCGTCGGAGCAAGTCGTAGACGTCCGCGTCATCCACCGGAAGCTTCCCGATCTCGATACGCTCACCATGGCGTTGTTCGATCATTTGCACCGCGTCGTGGATGACGGTGAGCGTCTTGAGGCCGAGCAGGTCCATCTTCAGCATCCCGACCTTCTCGAGCCCCAACATGTCGTACTGCGTTATGATGACGTCCTCGCCGCTGCTGCTCTGGCCGGCGCCCTTGGTAGGCGTGGTACAGACCGGGACGTATTCATGGAGGGGGCCGGGCGCGATAACGACGCCGGCCGCGTGGACGCTGGCGTGGCGGGCGATCCCCTCGATGCGCGCGCCGAGATCGACCAGGCGGCGGTACACCTCACCGCGCGAGGTGAGGTCCCGCAGTTCTTTGACCTTCTTGATCGCTTCCGGAATGGTGAGACTGAACGCCGGGCCGGAGGGAATGAGCTTGGTTATCTTGTCGGCCTCGGCGGGCGGCAGCTTGAGAACGCGCGCGACGTCCTTGATGGCCGCCCGAGCCTTGAGCGTCCCGAAGGTGATGATCTGGCCGACGCTGGCCCGCCCGTACCGTTGACGGACATACTCGATGACCTCGCCGCGCCGCTCGAAGCAGAAGTCCACGTCGATGTCCGGCATCGAGATCCGTTCGGGGTTCAGGAACCGCTCGAACAGGAGGTCGAACCGGAGCGGGTCCACGTCCGTGATGCCCAAGGCATAGGCCACCAGCGAGCCGGCGGCCGAGCCGCGGCCCGGTCCCACCGGTATGCCACGTTCACGCGCGGCCGCAATGATGTCCTGGACGATCAGGAAATACCCGGCGTATCCCGAGGCATTGATGACGCCGAGTTCGTAGCGGAGGCGCTCCTCCACGGCGGGCGGCGCCGGCGAGCCATAGCGGTCGGCCGCGCCACGGGTGGCGAGATGGGCGAGGAGATCTTCGTCCGATGCGAACTCGGCCGGCCGCGGAAACTGCGGTACCAGGTACTGCTTTTCAAAAGTGAATTCGCAGAGATTTGCGATGTCCTGAGTGTTTGCCAGGGTCTCAGGATGATCGGGAAAAAGCGCCTGCATTTCCGATTCGGATTTGACGTACGACTCCTGTCCGGTAAACCGGAATCGGTTGGGATCGTCGAGGTCGCTCCCAGTGCCGATCGCGAGCAGCACGTCGTGGGCCTCCGCGTCCTCGCGCCGCAAGTAGTGCGCGTCGTTCGTCGCGACCACGCCGACACCGAGTTCGTCGGCCAATCGCAACATGCCCGCCGCGACCACTTCCTCCTCGGGAATCCCGTGCTTCTGGATTTCCAGCCAAAAACCGTTTGGCCCGAAGGTGCGGGCGAACCACTGGGCCGATTCTCTCGCCTTGTCGTACGCGCCCTGGCGCAGGTACAGCGCGATCTCGCCCGACAGGCACGCGGCCAGGCACACCAGTCCGTCTGCGTGCTCGGCCAGCACCTCCTTGTCGATCCGGGGCCGGCGGTAGAACCCTTCTAGGTATCCGATCGACGTGAGGCGAACCAGGTTGTGATAGCCGACCTTGTTCTTGGCCAGGAGGACCAGGTGGCTATACGGGGCGGGGGCCCAGGGCGGCTTCTGCTGCTCGCGGCGGGAGCCGAACGCGAGATAGGCCTCGCAACCCAGAATCGGCCGGATCTGCTTGGCCTTGGCCGCCTCGTAAAAGGTCCAGGCGGCGTGCATGTTGCCATGGTCGGTGATGGCGAGACTGTCCATCCCCAGCTGCTTGACGTGATCGACCAGGTCATGGACCCGGTTCGCCCCGTCGAGCAGGGAATACTCGCTATGGGTATGGAGGTGGACGAACGCCATGGGTTACCCACCGCCCGAGCCGCCGCGGTGCCCTCGCCTGGCATGGTAGCTGCGCCGGCAGGGGCGGGGCCGGGGTACTGAAGAAGGACATCCCTCCCGGTGTTGGCCGACGCAATACCCCGCTATCGGGCCCGGGAGGGTCAGTAAATCACGGTCACTGACTCAAGCTACCCGGCCACTCTACGATTGTCAAAAGACGTTGCAATACCATATCTTGCGGCGTTCGGCCGCGTTTCCAGCCTCCCACCACGGAGCCCTCGTCGTGAAGCATCTGTCCCTCCTGATTGTCCTGCCGGCCGCCTGGCTGGCCGCCTGCGGCGGAGCCGATCCCGTCGCTCCGCCGCCACCGCCCCCCGCCTTGAATTGTGCCACCACGCCCGCGTCTGCGCTGGCGGCCGGTGCCCATGTCCTGGTCGACCCGCTCACCTCCGGCGGCTGCCTCAAGCTTCCCTCGGCCGGCGTCGGCGGTTCGGAGCACCTGGTGGTGGCGGTATCGACCGCCGGCACTGAGACTCCGGCGGGTATCAGCGAGGCCTACACCCTGACGGGGCAGCCCGCGGCAGGGGTGGCAACGGCTGCCCGAGGTGCGCTGCCCTCGCCGGCCCTCCGGGCGTTCCGACCCTCGCTTCCGGCCGATCGATTCCACCTGAGCCTCAGGCAGCGCGAGCGGGAGCTGGCACGCGACCCCCGCGCCCAGTTCTCGAGGGGAGCGGTCAGCACCGCGCTTTCGGTGCCGCCGCCCGTCGGCGATCAGCGGGATTTCCAGGTGTGTGCGGAGACGTCGTGCAGCAGCTTCGTTACCGTCACGGCCACCGCCAAGTACGTCGGCCCGAGGGGCGCCATCTACCTGGATGATACGGTACCGGCCGGCGGCCTCACCCAGGCGGACATCGATTCACTGGGGATGTTGTTCGATGGCGGCACTGCCGGCGCCGTCAACATGTACTCGATCGACAGCGCCGCCTTCGGTGCGGAGTCGGACCTCGATACCAACAATGTTGCGATCATTCTCCTGACCGACGCGGTGAACGCGCTGAGCGGCAACTGCAATTCCACCGGCAGTGTCATCCTGGGCTTCTTCTTCGGGCTGGACCTCTTCCCCGGCATGGCCAACTCGAACGGGGGAGAGATCTTCTACGGGTTCGTGCCCGATCCCGCCAATCCGTCCTGCACGGTGAGCAAGAACTTCGTCGAGTCGATTCTTCCGCCGACATTCATTCATGAATTCCAGCACATGATCAGTTTCAACCAACGCGTGCTGGTGCGCTCGGGGCAGGCGGAGGACACCTGGCTCAACGAGGCGTTGTCGCACTTCGCCGAGGAACTCGGTGGGAGGCTGTTGCCGGACGGTTTCGCCCTCGGGACCGCTCCCGACCGATTCTCCCAATTTTTGACCGGCAATGTGAGCAATGCGTACGATTATTTGGAAGATCCCGAGGTGACCTTTCTGATTACGCCGGGGAATTCCACGGGGACGCTCAAGGAGCGGGGTGCCAACTGGCTGTTCATCCGCTGGATTGCCGATCACTTCGATTCCGACCCCAACGGTGCCAACCTGACGCGCGCCCTGGTCCAGACGACCCGTGCCGGGTCGGCCAACGTTGCGGCCGCGACGGGGGTCGCGTTCTCGACACTCGTTCCGGAGTGGCAGCTCGCCAACTATTTGGACAATCTCACGGGCTTCACGCCGCAGAGCACCCGGCTGCAATACGACAGTTGGAACTTCCGGAGCACCTTCGCCTCGCTCAACCAACAGGCGCCCGGCACCTTCCCGCGGCCCTATCCGCTGGTGCCCGATCAGAGTGTGAACGGGACCTACACGCGCACCGGGACCCTGCGGAGCGGCAGCGGACGGCACATTGTGGTCACGCAAAGCGCGTCAGCTGATTCCCTGGAACTTCGCTTGAGGAATGGCGCAGGTGCACCCCTGTCTTCGACCATCGCCGCGCGCTATGGCGTGGTGCGCATTCGCTGACGCGAGCTTCCCACGTCAAGTTCCGTGGGTCGAGCGGAGACGGACCCACCCTATGCGTTCGGCGCGACTGGTGCGGGCCGCCGCGTTCGCCGGCCTCGTGCTCCTGCCCGCGTGGCTCCCGGCCCAGACGGCTCCCGCTCCGCTGATCCTGCGGCTCCCCGGATCGGTGCGGAGCGCGGGCTTGGCCGGGGCAAGCGTCGCCGTCGTTGGCTTTGCCGGGAGCATCTTCGTGAACCCCACCGGCATCGCGACCATCGGCTCGTTGAGTGCCGAGGGCGCGTATGAACGCCACCCGGACCGCTCCACCTTCGGCGCGGCCGCCCTCGCGGTCCGGCTGGGGCAATTCGACTTCGGCGCGGGCTACGGACGGCTCAGACTCCGCGATACCGCCGCGGTTCCATCGAACGACCTGTGGGTGGCCTCAGCAGTCTATCGGTTCGGCCTCACGGCAGTTGGCGCCTCGCTCAAGTACCTGACGGTCGAAGACAGCGCGGGGGCGGTGAGTCAGGCAGTAACGGGTGATGTCGGCGTGACCGTGGCGGTCTTCGACATCATGGCGTTGGCCGTGAGCGTGCAGAATCTCGGGCGAGATGCCGTTTCCGGCTCGCTCCTGACGCTGCCCACGACGACGCATCTGGGCTTTACCTTGAATCTTATCGATCCACAATCGACGGTTCGGTTGTTGGGAACGCTCGAGGGTGTCTGGACGGAAGGAGAGCGCGGCCGCACCGTGTGGGGACTCGAGACCGGCGTTGTCGTCGGTGGGGTAGGGCTCGTGGGACGGCTGGGCAACGGCGCCCAACCAAGCGGGACGGGATTCTCACGGTGGGCCTACGGCGCGGGCGTCGAGTTGGGACGGCTCCACCTCGATTGGGCCTATCAGGACCAGAGCGTGTTCGGCGCCGGGCTCCATCGGTTCGGCGCCCGGTGGACCCCATGAGACGACGGAGGAAAGCGGCGATGATCTTTCTCGTGTTGGTCGGTGCGCTCTTCGTGGGGTACGGCACCGCGTACGTGGTGAGCGACGACGTTCGCTACCTCACCCGGGCCGGCTTCGAGGAGACGCGGATTCTCCAGGCTCGACAACCCATCGACCGCCTCATTCGCGATTCGAGTATCGCGTCCGACACGCGCGCCTCCCTCTCGCTCGTGCTCGAGAGTCGCGACTACGCCGCCGCACTGGGGCTCGAAGCGAAGAAGACCTATACGACCTTCGCCGACGTGGGGCGAGATACGCTGCTCATGGTGTTGTCGGCCTCGCCCAAGGACTGCCTCTGCCCGCATACCTGGAAGTACCCGATCGTCGGGCGCGTGCCGTACAAAGGATTCTTCGATTTCGACATGGCGAGGGAGGCAGCCGAGGAAATGGAACGCCGGGGATACGACACCTATCTCCGGCCGTCCGCGGCATTCTCGACGCTGGGCTGGTTCAACGACCCGTTGCTTTCCACCGCGCTCGAACGCGACTCCACCGAGCTGTCGGCCCTCGTGTTTCACGAGATCGCCCACAACACCCTGTACGTAAAGAGCGCGACACCCTTCAATGAGAGCTTCGCGCAAATGGTGGGCTATCGTGCGGCCCAGGCCTTCTACCGGAGCCGGGGCGACTCGGCCCGGGCGGAACACGCGGCCGGCCGCTGGCACGACGAGGTCCTGCTGTCGGGCTACTATCACGAGCTCAGTCGGCGGCTCGATTCGATCTACGGGAGTGGCGCCGACTCCACCGCCCTCGATGCCGGACGCTCCGACGTGGCACGGTGGGCCCGGGAGCAACTCCAGGACTCGCTTGCGCCGCGGTTCCGGACCTATCGCATCGGCCCGCTCACGGAACGCCCGATCAACAACGCCCGCATCATCGCCGCGCGGATCTATCGCACGAGACTCGATCTCCTCGAGGCTTGGTTCCAGGAGCAGGGTCAGGATATCGGGGAGGCGGTCCGCCGGCTCGAGACACTCGAGCGGGGTGCAAGGGGTGACGAGGCCTTCCAGCGACTCGAGCAGGCACTCGACTCTACGGCCGCTCGCGGATCTCCAGCAATTCCCGATACACCGCCAAGTCCCCAGCGCTGAAGCACACGAACCGGACGAGTTCGAGGCCGCTGCCTGGCTGCATGAGCCGCCGGGTGGTGTCGACCGCGATTATTGCGGCCTGGCGGATGGGGTATCCGTAGGCACCGGTGCTGATCGAGGGAAACGCGATACTGTGGATGTTGTGCCGCCGTGCGAGTGCGAGGACGCTCTCGTAGCAGCGGCGCAACAGATCCGGTTCGCCGTTGGTGCCACCCGACCACACCGGCCCCACGGTGTGAATCACGTAGCGGGCCGGGAGCCGGAACCCGTCGGTGAGCCGCGCCTCGCCCGTGGGGCAGCCTCCGAGCTTGGCGCACGCGGCGCGCAGTTCCGGGCCCGCGGCTCGGTGGATGGCCCCATCGACCCCGCCACCTCCAAGGAGCGTGGTGTTGGCGGCGTTGACGATGGCGTTGACCGTTTCCCTGGTGATATCGCCCTGGATCGCCTCAATCTGGGCCATGACCCGCTCGCGATGGAGAATCGGATCTCCAAGTATAGGCCCCGGCCGCTTCTGAGCCAGCGGGCCGAATGCACCGGGAGTTGAGGCTCGCGCCGGGGCCGATTCCGTGTAGTTTTCCTCTCACTACCGTATCAAAACCTTCCGCTTTTGGTGGCCTTCATGGATGCACAATTCGTAGAGCGTGAGCGGGATCGCATGCTCAAAGAACTGTCCGAATTCCTCGCCATTCCGAGTATCAGCACGTTGCCGTCCCACGCGGCCGACTGCCGCCGTGCGGCAAGCTGGGCCGCGACCGAGCTCAGAACCTTGGGATGCCCCGTGGTTGAGATCATCGAAAACAAGGGCAACCCCATTGTGTGGGCGGAAAGCCCGAAAGTGCCGGGGAAGCCGACCATTCTGATTTACGGTCATTACGACGTGCAGCCGCCCGATCCATTGAACGAGTGGCACTCACCGCCGTTCGAGCCAACCGTTCGCGATGGGAAGATGTTCGCCCGGGGCGCGGTCGACGACAAGGGACAGGTGTATTGTCTGTTCAAGGCATACGAGGCCGCGCGCGACGCCAACCGAAACCCTCCGCTGAACGTCCACTGGATCCTCGAGGGAGAAGAAGAGTGCGGCGGTGAGGCCATCGAGCATCTGCTCAAGGCCCAGCCCGAGCGTACCGCAGTCGATGCCGTGCTGGTTTGCGACGCGGGGTATTACGCGCCGGGCATCCCCGCCGTCTACACGGCGCTTCGAGGCATGTGCTACGCCGAGATCTCAGTCCGGACCGCGCTCAGCGATCTCCACTCCGGCCTCTACGGCGGCGCCGTGCCGAATGCGCTGGAAACCCTGGTCCGCTTGTTGTCCCAGCTCAAGGACGACTCGGGTAAGATCAATGTTCCCCGGCTCTACAAGTCGGTAATTCCGCCGACCAAAGCCGAGCTCAAGGCCTGGAAGAGCCTGCCCTTCAAGAAAAAACAATTCATGGAGGAAGAGACCACCACGAAAACCCTGACCGGGCTCAAGGAATACTCGGTGTTCGAGCGGCTCTGGGCGCTGCCGACCTTCGACATCCACGGCATCATGGGGGGATTCACCGGCGAGGGCGCCAAGACCGTCATTCCCGCCCAGGCAACCGCGAAGGTGAGCCTCCGCTTGGTGCCCGGACTCGAATACGAGAAGGTCTTGAAGCAGCTGGACACGGCCGTGCAGCGCCTGGCTCCGTCGTGGGCGGAGGTGAGCGTGCGCGCGATCCACGGGGCCGACCCGGTGCAGATCGACGTCTCAGCGCCCGCCTTCGCGGTGTTGGATCAAGCCTTCGAAGAAGTGGTCGGCCGGAAGTCGGTCGCCGTACGCTCAGGCGGCTCGATTCCGGTGGTGTCCCGTTTGGGCATGCGGGGAGCGCCGGTGCTGCTCACGGGAGTCGGCCTGCCGGACGACGGCCTCCACGCGCCAAACGAGAAGATTGATCTGGATCAGGTGTGGGACGGTATCAACGTGTTCGGCCGCTTCTTCGAGCTCCTGGCGGAACGCGGAGCGGCCTAAGGCGAGTAGCTCTCTTCATCCCGATCGCCCTCGCCACCCGCCTCGGGCGGTGGCCCGTAGCGCGCCGCGAGATCGTCCACCCCGACCACGGCGCGCACCGAGGCAATGATGCCCGCCACCACGTCGTCGGCCCAGTAGGCGTCGGGCCGTTCCGCCGCGGGCAGTGCCACGGCGCAGCTCTCCAGATACTGGATGGAGGTAGTGACCCACTCGCTCTGGGCCGTCGGGACGGTGGCCCAGGACCCAGTCGAGCGCAGTTCCAGTTCCGCAAGCGCTTCAAGGTGTTTCTCGATGCCGTCAATCACGGGCCGGCTCCTGAGCTGCGCCGCAACCGACTCCAACATCGTTGTGCGCTCCGCCTGCTGGGGCTCGGGCAACGGCACCAGATAATGCCGCTGGTCCGCCACCATCTCGGCTAGCCGGACACATACCGCGCGGATCGCCGGCGTGAGCGAGGCCGGCGCCTCTCTGGCCCAACTCGACGCGGCCTGCAGAATCTGCGTGACCGTCGCCTCGGCCGAGTTCATTGTGCCGGATTCCGGTGTCTCGCGCATGACACGGAGGATGAAGGAATCAGACCCGAAAGGCAACGGCTCATCCCGCCCCCGTGTGGTTGGCCGGTAACGGCTCCTGAAAACTCCCTTCGATCCCACTCAGCTCCGCCGGATCGGCCTCCAGCGGCGACAGCCCGAACGCCCGTGCCGTCGTGCCGGCCACGACCGATTCGGTCTCCTGCCACAGCGTGGTCGGACTGTCGCTCCGCGCCAGTTCGTGTGCCAGGGACGTCATCACGACATCCTTGATGCCGCAGGGGACGATCAGGTCGAAGGCGTCGAGCCTCGTGGTCACGTTCAGTGCAAAGCCATGGAAGGTGACCCACTGCTTCACGTGGACGCCGATGCTCGCGATCTTGCGGCCCTCGACCCACACTCCGGTCAGACCATCCACCCGTTGCCCGACAACGCCGAGGACGTCCAACGCGTCGATCAACGCAGCTTCCAGGGTGCGCAGATACCAATGGAGATCGGGCCGGTGTGCCTGGAGATCGATAATCGGGTAACCCACCAGTTGGCCCGGACCGTGATAGGTCACATCGCCACCGCGCTCGACCTCGTGGACGGCGATACCCCGTGCCGCGAGATCAGACGGCGATACCGGGAGACTGTCCGGTTTGGTCCCGCGTCCGAGCGTCACCACCGGCTGGTGCTCCACCAGGAGCAGTAGGTCCTGCCGGAGATGACCCGCGAGCCGGGCTCGACACAGCGCTCGTTGAAGGTTCAGAACCTGGACGTAGTCCCGGCGGCCGAGGCGGTAGATCGCGAGCGGCTCAGCCATGGCGCCGTCCCCATCGGGCCACTTGTCGTCCGAAGATGGCGCATCCGACACCGCAGAGGACGACCAGTCCGACCAGACCCGGCGGTCCGAGCAGCCGGTGGGCGGGAATCGCGAGCAGCATCGCGACGAGTGTCGCGAACGCGCTCACCATAGCAAAGGAACCGCGTCGGTAGGCCGAGCCGATCGGCTGGAGGAGGCTCCAGGCCACACCCGCCGCCGCAGCGGCCCCGAGGAACGTGCCTCCGATCAAAACCGTGAAGGCCGGTCCGCTCGTATCGGGTACGTCGCTGGGGGGGGTACCGGCTCGCAGGGTCACCACGACCCAGAGCGACGCGCCGATGATGGCGACACCCAGCAAAATTGCGAGTCCGAGCGTGGACGCGACCAATCCGACGAGGCCTCCGCCCCCTGGCTCACCCACGGGACCGGCCGGATTCGGGTCAGTTGGCATAGGGGCAAGATAGCGGGGGCGCAAATGCCCCGGCCCTCTCAGTGACGGGAGGGCCGGGGGATGGATACGGGGTAACCTCTTCCCGTCGCGCTACATGTGCATGACCCGTCCCATGGAATCGAGGGCCGCTTCGGCGATCGCCTCGGACAGGGTGGGGTGGGCGTGGATGGCGAGGTCTACCTCCTCCACCGTGTACTCGTTTTCCCTGGCGACGACGAGTTCGTGAATCATCTCGGAGGCATCGCTACCGACGATGTGTGCCCCGAGTATCTCACCATACTTGGCGCCCCGGATGATCTTCACGAACCCTTCCGTGTGCCCCGACGTACGGGCGCGACCGTTGGCGCTGAAGGGAAAGCGGCCGACCTGATACTCGAGGCCTTGCTCCTTGCAGGCATCTTCCGTCAGGCCGATGCTCGCCACCTCGGGATGGCAATACGTGACGCTCGGCACGTTGTCGTAAGTGATGGGCGACGGCGAGTGGCCGGCGATGCGCTCCGCTGCATTGACTCCTTCGCGGCTTCCCTTGTGCGCCAGCATCGGCGGGCCCGCGACATCCCCGATGGCATACACACCGGGGGCGGTGGTCTCGAGGGTGTCCCGCGACACCTTGATGAAGCCCTGCTTGGTCAGCTCGACCCCGGCTTCCTTCAAGCCGAGGTCCTCGGTGTTGACCGCCCGCCCGGCAGCCATCAGTACCTTCTCCACTTCGATTTCCTGCTTTGCGCCGCCGGCATCGAACGTGAGTTTGACGCCTGTCTTGTGGACGGCCGCCGACTTGACCGACGCGCCGGCATGCACCGCGATCTTTCGCTTCTTGAAGCTCTTGGTCAGCGCGTCCGAGCAGTCGCCGTCTTCGAGCGGCAGAATGCGCGGCAAGGCCTCGATCAGCGTGACCGCGGTGCCGAACGCGTTGAAGATGTCGGCAAACTCGCATCCGACCGCCCCCGCCCCGACGATGGCCATGGAGGCCGGCGCCTGTTCGAGAAACAGCGCCTCATCCGAACTGATGATGGTCTTGCCATTGAGGTCGAGGCCGATCTGCGGCAGACCCTTGACCCGAGACCCGGTGGCGAGGACCACGGCTTTGGTGGCGACGATTTCTTCAGCGCCCACGCGGACTCGCTTTCCGGGCAGAAGGAAGCCGGTGCCCGGGATCACCGTCACCTTGTGCTTCTTCATCAGGAATTCGACGCCCTTGGAATTCTGGGTGGACACCTGGCGCGAGCGCTTCATGGCGACACCGAAATCGGTCTTGACGGAGCCGGTGTCGATTCCGAGCGCCTTGGCATCGTGCGTGATGGTATTCGCCATCAGCGCGCTGTAGAGCAGCGCCTTGGTGGGAATGCATCCGATGTTGACACAAACACCGCCCAGCTTGTCCTTCTCCACCACCGCGGTCGAGAGCCCGAGCTGCGACGCTCGAATGGCGCAGACATAACCGGCGGGTCCGCCGCCGAGCACGATCACATCGAACTGTTTGGCCACGGTATCCCTCGCGTAGAATACGGTACTCCCCGCTCCCGACCTCCCCACTCCCCGTCTCGCCCCCGCCTCGCATCCCCTCCCGTCCTCGGTCTTCAGTCCCTCACGTTCCCACTTCCCACCCTCCTACTCCCTACTCCCTACTCCCTACTCCTACCACCCTACTTCCTACTTTCTACTTTCTTTTCACCACACCATCGCCAGCGGATTCTCCAGAAGCACGGTCAGGGTCTGCAGGAATTGGGCTCCGGTTGCGCCATCGATCACGCGATGATCGCACGACATCGTCACGCGCATGCGGCGACAGACCGACACCTGGCCCGCAACGACCACCGGCTTCTCGACGATACTCCCCACGGCCAAAATTCCGCCTTCGGGCGGGTTGATCACCGCCGTGAACTGGTCGATGTCGAACATGCCGAGGTTCGAAACGGAGAATGTGGCGCCGGTATACTCCTCGGGGGTGAGCTTCCTGGCACGGGCGCGATCGGCCAAGTTCCGCGTTTCGCTCGAGATCTCCCGCAGGGACTTGTGATCCGCATGGCGGATGACCGGCGTGATCAGGCCGTCTTCGACGGCGACGGCCACCCCGACATGGACCTCGTGCCACAGCCGGATATGGTCGCCTTGCCACCAAGCGTTGCACGCCGGATGCTGACGCAGTGCCAAGGCAGTGGCCTTGAGGATGATGTCGTTGAACGAAACCTTGCCCTCGGGGCCAAGCGCTTTGAGCGCCTCCCGAGCCTCCCAGGCCCGGTCCATCTCGACTTCCGCCGTGAGGTAGAACGTCGGGATGGGACCGATCGATTGTGCCAACCGGGTGGCGATGGCCTTCCGGATCATGGTGAGCGGCACATCGGTGAACCCGGCACTGGGATACGCTGCCTTTGCGCCTGGGGTCGCCGCCGGCTGGCGGTCCAGATCTCGCTTGACGATTCGCCCCTCGGGGCCGGAGCCCCGTATGGCGGCGAGGTCGAGACCGCGTTCGGTCGCGATGCGGCGCGCCAGTGGCGAGGCCTTGATCCGCTGGCCGGGCGCCGCCGTCGGCGGGCTGACAGGCGCACTCGTCTTGGGAGCGGGAGAAACCTCGGCCTGCTGCATCGGCGCAGGAGGAGGAGCGGCAGGGGCGGCGGCTTCGGGTTGCTTCGGTGGTGGCTTGGTCCCAGCACCGTCCAAGAGTGCCGCGATATCCTCGCCCGGCTCGCCGATGACGCCCACCAGGTCGGCGACCGGCACGGTGGCGCCGGCCGCGATCACCTGCTTCAAGAGCACACCGTCGGCTCGTGCTACCAGCTCCATCACGGCCTTGTCCGTTTCGACCTCCGCGAGGACATCCCCCGTGGTGACCGACTCGCCTTCCCGCTTCTTCCATTCGACGAGGCGTCCCTCTTCCATCGTGGGCGAGAGCGCCTCCATGACGATTTTGGTGGCCATGGTTATTCGCGGTAGAGGACGGTCTTGACCGCCGCGACGACCTGTGCCGGGTCGGCCTTGGCCGCCCGCTCGAGGGCCTTGTTGTAGGGCATGGGGACGTCGGCTCCCGTGACGCGCAGGAGCGGGGCGTCGAGGTGATCGAAGGCCTCGCGCTGGATGGTGTCCACCACCTGGGCGCCCACGCCGGCGAAGGGCCATCCCTCTTCGACCACCACGCAGCGGTTGGTCTTGACGACCGACCGCAGCACGGTTTCGGTATCCATCGGCCGGATGGTGCGAAGATCGACGACTTCCGCTGAGATGTTCTCCTCGGCCAGCTGCTCGGCAGCCTTGAGGGCTACGCCGACCGTCTTCGAGTGGCAGACGAGGGTCACGTCGTCTCCGGCACGCTTGATATCCGCCACGCCGATCGGGATGGTGTAGTCTCCGTCCGGGACGTCGCCTTTCAGGTTGTAGAGCATCTCCCCTTCGATGAACACGACGGGATCGTCGTCCCGGATGGCGCTCTTCAACAAGCCTTTGGCGTCGGCCGGCGTTGCCGGCATGACGACCTTGAGCCCGGGAATGTGGGCATACCAGGATTCGAATGCCTGGGAATGCTGTGCGGCGAGCTGGAGTGCGGCACCGCCCGGGCCCCGAAACACGATCGGCACCCCCACTTGGCCACCGGACATGTACCGCATCTTGGCGGCGCTGTTCACGATCTGGTCGATGGCGAGCAAGGCGAAATTGAACGTCATCATCTCGATGACCGGCCGGAGCCCGACCATGGCGGCTCCAACCCCGACGCCGGCGAAGCCGAGCTCGGCGATCGGTGTGTCCACCACACGCATGGACCCGAATTCCTTGAGCAGCCCGCGGGATACCTTGTACGCGCCGTCGTACTCCGCCACTTCTTCTCCCATGAGGAAGACGCGATCATCGCGCTGCATCTCCTCGCGGAGTGCTTGGTTGAGGGCGTCGCGGTAGGTCAACGTCTGCATCACGCGGGCTCGGCGTAGACGTCGGTGTACAGGGCACTTGGGTCGGGGTCGGGTGCCGAGTCGGCGAAGGCGATCGCATCGTCGATTTCCGCCACCACCTCGGCATCCAGCGCCGTGAACTCCTCGTCGGTGATGTAGCCTTCCGTCTTCATGTATGCGTGCAGCACTCCGATCGGATCGCGTTGGCGGTATTCTTCGACCTCTTCCTTGGTGCGATAGGTCCCGTGCGCGGCATCCGACATGGAATGCCCCACGTACCGGTAGGTCCGCGCTTCAAGCAGGCTTGGTCCCACGCCGCGCCGCGCACGCTCAACCGCCCGGTCCATGGCATCCTTCACAGCACGCATATCCTGCCCATCGACCACTTCGGTTTCCATCGCATAGGAGTACGCACGGTGCGAGATGTCCATGATGGCGCTGGCACGCGCCAGGGCCGTGCCCATGCCGTACCCGTTGTTCTCGACCACGAACACGGCCGGGAGTTTCCAGAGCGACGCCATGTTCAGCGATTCGTGGAACGAGCCGATGTTGACCGCCGCCTCGCCGAAGAGGCATACGCTCACTTGGTCGGTCTTGCGGTACTTGCAGGCGAAGGCGATGCCCGCCGCGATGGGAATGTGGCCGCCGACGATGCCGTGCCCACCGAGGAGCCGGCGCTCGGCATCGAAGAGATGCATCGACCCGCCCTTGCCGCCTGAACCTCCTGCCGCCTTGCCGAACAACTCGGCCATTACCGCACGCGGCGTCATCCCGCGCGCCAGGGCATGCCCGTGGTCGCGGTAGGAAACGGTGATGTAGTCGTCATCGCGCAGCGCGGCCATGCAGCCCACGGCAACCGCCTCTTGGCCGATATAGAGATGGAGGAACCCGCCGATCTTTCCGAGCGTATAGGCTTCGCCCGCCTTCTCCTCGAAATGTCGGATCACCAACATTTGACGGAGCCAGGACCGGCATTCTTCCGCCGTGGCACGTGCTCCTGCCTTTGGCTTCTCTTGCGTGCGCGCCGTCGTCCGTGCCATTCAGCCGACCTTCGCCTTGGCCTTGTCGACCTGTTCCCACGCGTGATACGACGAGCGGGTCAGGGGGCTTGCCTCGACATGGCGGAAGCCGATGCTATGCCCGATGTCTCGCAGCTCGGCGAATTCGTCCGGCGTGTAGTATCGGGCGATTGGCAGGTGCCCGTTGGACGGCCGCAAGTACTGCCCGATGGTGAGGATGTTGACGTCGCTCCGCCGGAGATCGTGCATGCAGGTCACGACCTCGTCCCATTCCTCGCCCATTCCCAGGATGATGCCCGACTTGGTCAGTGCGTCGGGTCCTCCCATGCGACGTGCCGATTCGAGCAGGGTGAGGGCGCGCCGATAATTGCCGCCCGGGCGGGCAAGACGGTAGAGGCGCTCAGCGGTCTCGAGATTGTGGTTGAGAATATCCGGCGTCGCGTCCATGACGATCTGGAGCGCCCGCTCGGATCCCTTGAAATCGGGAATGAGAACCTCGACCGAGGTCTCCGGCAGCCGTGCCCGAATCTCACGAACGCATCCGGCGAAGGCCTCTGCGCCGCCGTTGGGTAGGTCGTCACGATCGACCGAGGTGATGACGACGTGCTGTAAGTCCCATCGCGGCGACGGCCTCCGCCAGCCGAGCGGGCTCGGCCGCGTCGAACGGCGCCGGTGTTCCGTGCGCCACCGCGCAGTACGCGCAATTCCGGGTGCAGACGTCGCCCAGAATCATGAACGTCGCCGCCTTGTGCTCCCAACACTCCCCGATGTTGGGGCAGCGCGCTTCCTCGCAGACCGTGTGCAACTGGTGCTCGCGCATGAGCGCCTTGATGTCCGCGTAGTTGCGGCCGCCAGGCGCCTTCACCTTGAGCCAGCCCGGTTTGCGTGGCGGGCCGCTCGAGGGTTGGGGGGTGCGGGTCAGGTGAACCAGCGGAAGCGCCACTGCAGTGAACCTCCGGTGTGGCGGGTGAGGGCGATCCGGTCGGGCAAGATAGCCGCCCCGTCAGAGCGGCGGAAGGTTATGGCTCGGCCAAAAGCCGCTCGATCGTCGCGTGAAATTCCTGCACCAGGCGGGTGTGTTGAGCCCCGGTCGCCGGGCCGTAGAACCCGGCGTGCACCTGGCGCACCTTCCCGTCGCGGCCCAGGAAAATCGCGGTCGGAAACGCGGCAAATCCGCGCAACTGTGGCAGCGATTCCGCGGCGAGCTCGGTGTCGTTGATGCCGGCGAGCAGAATCGGAAACGTGATGTCGAACTTGTCGCGATAGCGTTCGACCAACGCTCCGTCGATGGCGGGGTCCCCGGTTACCTCATACGCCAACCCCACGATCTCGAGCCCGCGATCGTGGTAGGTGTCATAGAGCTCCTGCAGCAGCGGGGCAGCGTCGTGACAGGTGGGGCACCAGGTACCCAAGACATCGACCAGCACGACCTTGTCCCGGAACCGCTCGTCGGTGTTCGATACGATCCGACCCGACAGGTCGGGGAACGAAAACGTGAACGGTGTCGTGGTGTCGGCCGCCGTCACCTCGGTTGGAGGAGTCAGGTGCGGTGTGCCCCCGGATCGGATCGCCGTCCACGGTGTCTGGGTGCGAAGCCCGGCGTGGAATATTCCCTCGAGGGTGTCGCCGGTAACTCGGCCGGTGAGCATATACACGAACGACCCGTCGAAGTGCGACATCGCGAAGCTGTCTGCATCGACCATTCCCCAAAACAGCCCGTAGTCTCCCGAGTTCGAGATGATCGTTCCTTCGAGGCCGGTCGCCGCGTCACGGAACTCGAACACCCGCGGACTCTCGCGGCCGTCGGATCGGTACGTCGCGTCCCACTGGCCGACCAGCTCCGGAGGGGGCGGCGTCACCGGCCATGTGCCGGGTGACGCGCGAAACGGGATCGTCCGCGGCCCCCGGCTGCCCACGTTGTGGTAGGCGCCGATGAGCGAGTCGCCGCGGCGAAGGGCCGTGATGGTGGCGGCGTAGTCGGCGATTTCGAACCGGACCGTGTCGCCCTCCACCAGAACGCCCGAGAGCGGGCTGCAACTCGATCCGTTGCACAGCTCGCCTTCGTAGCCCGCGTCTGCCCGCTCGATCCGGAGCGCAAAGCGGAGCGGCCCGCCCGCCAGATCCAAGGCCGCCCGCCAGGAGCCTTCCCAGGCCGGCCCGGCGGATGTCCAGAGGGCAATGACGGACAAGAGCGCCCGGATCATGGGGCGTTTGGTGATGACAGCTGGAGTCCGCCTCCGGCGTAACGCTCGCCCGCAGTCACGGGGGCCTCGATGGCGTTTCCCGACCAAGGGATGGGGCAGGGGTAGACCGAGCTGTACGCGCAGAAAGGATTCCGAGCCCGATTGAAGTCCAGGATGTAGCGACCGCCGCTGGTGGGCTGGAGCGAGATGAAGCGACCTGCGGGATACGTGCCCTGATCGTTGGTCTCGTCTCGGAAGTAGATCTCCAACTCGGACTCCTCGGTTCCCGGGTCGGGCACCCGTCGAACCGTGAGATCGGTGCCGCCGGGTCCAAGCGGCACCCGGAAGGTGCCGGCCTCCGTGGCCTCCACTTCCACCCCGTCCACGGCCAGCACGCGAACCACCCGCGCCTTCGCCGGCGGCTCGAGAGTGCCGGTGAACACCAGACTCGAATCGTACGGGTAATAGGAAAGCGGCTTGGCTTTGGTCGTCGAATCGTAGACGGTCACCACCGTGCGGCCCCGGGCGCCGCTCAACACCATCCGGAAGGCGCCAAGCGCCACGAGGCGGTTCCGTGGCAGGGACCGGCGTCCGGCCGGTCCTCGGAGTCTCACCACCCGTCCGTCTTCCAGGGTGTGCGCCTCGAGCCCCGGCAGCGGTACGTCGCTCTCGGCGGGTCCGAGTACCACCTGCCGGTCGAGCCGGAACTGCGCCAGGGCCGCCATGGGCGAGTTGGGAGCGGTCTCGACCCATGCCTGGTAGGCAGCGCGTTCCCGTTCCACCATCACGCGAGCCTGCGCCCCTAGCTTTTCTCCACCGGCGAGCCACGCCGACAGACAAAGGGCAGCGGCAAGCGTGAGCCTGCCGACGCCACCCCGACCGGCCGGCATCGCATCCAGGGTCATAGGTTGTTTAGTATCAATCATTTATAGATGAACGAAACTTTTTGAAACGTTGAGCCGTATTGCGGATCGACGGCATACCTCGGAGGAAGATACCATGTTACGGAATCTGGTCGGTTACGCGGTGTTCGCAGTGGTTGCGTTGTTTCTCGTCAAGGTGGCGTTCGGGCTCCTGGGCATCGTATGGAGCCTCTTCTGGACCGTGGTCGTGTTTGCGGCCATCGGGTTCGTATTCTACTTCATTCTCCGGTTGATCAGCCCCCGGAGCGCGGACAAGGTCGAGGACATGATCAAGGGCAAGAAATCCGCCTGAAGAACTCCGACTCCGAGGCACGAGCGCCCGCACGGTTCCGTGCGGGCGCTCGCGTGTTGATCACGCGGGTCGGGCGGTTAGGAAGACGTCGGTCAGCCGCCTGGCATCACGATCTTGGTGAGCTTGAGCGTGATGGTGCCGAAATCGAGGCGCGATCGGATCTGCACCGGAATGCGAAGCTCGTCATCGGTGATCCAGACGCGTGCGTCGGCGCGTTCGGAGAACATGCCCCGATCGCCGATCTTCGGATGCAAGACCAGGCAGGCGACCGTCCTCTCCGTTCGGTAGCTTCATCATCTCCCGCTTTTCCACCTTCACCACCAGCGGGTTCTCGCTGTCGTTGTAGTACCGGTGGTACCGATAGGTCTTGCCCAGGGTGAGCGGCGTAACCCGCATGAAATACAAGAAGGCCGTATCATCGAGCGGCTTCTTCGGGGTCGGTTTGACGCCCTCCTTGCCGACTTGGATGTAGTGGCCTGAATCGGGGAAGATTTCGTAGGTATATTCGCGGCGCCGCTTGCCCTCCTCGAGTTCCTTATGGAATCTGAGGGAGACCAGATCTGCCGTGGCGCTCCACGACTGGAGCTTGTCCTTCAGCGTGAAGCTCAGCGCACCGCCTTCCAGGCCGAACTCAAAGCGGAAGGTCTCCACACCACGGAGGGTGTCGATGCCGGACACCTCCATGTACCCCTCGCCCAGCTTCAGAAGGCCGATCCTAGCGTCGTATTCGAACCGCTCTCCCACGGCAAACGGATAGTCCGAATAGGTGCGAGCCTGCTCCGGCATGGGCGAACCGGGAGTGGCGCCTGCGCCTTGGAGGGCCAGTAACAGCACGAGCCCCGTCATGATGACACCGCCGGCTTGCTCGGCCGCCGAGTGCTGTCCGCGCCGTTGGCCCGCTCCAGCTTGGTGGGCTGGGGAATGACGAGTTCGCGACTCTGGCGCCAGAGTCCGCGGGCGGTCTTCCATGGGTGGATCCGCGAGGGACGCTGGCGGAGATCGTGCCGCTCGGTAGTCGAAACGGTCTCGATACGGCGCGCAAAGGCCCCAAGCCGGCCCACGAGTTCCGCGTTGGCGCCCCAGCCGTCCAACGTGAGAAGCTGCCCCTGCGCGGATTGCAGGAGACTCCTTACCGTGAAGAGGCGAGCAGCGAGATAACCGCTGCACAAATCGGAGACGCCCGGCACCGCGACCTTCTTCCGGAACAGCCGCGGCGACCAGCGCCGCACCCAGCGGTAGGAGCGCGATGGCACCCCGGCCAACTCCGCCTCGGCAACGACCAAATCCGCCCCGCTCTCCATTCGTCGAACCAAGTCGGGGATGGTCTCGGCGTCGTGGGTGAAATCGGCTGAGAGCAAGATGAGAGAATCACGCTTCGGCTTGTCCGTCAGATCGACGGCATGACGGAACAGGGTCTCGACCGCGGCGGGGTACCCGCGATGGGTGGCCTGCCGATAGATCGTCAGCGGAAGGACCTTGGCGTATGGCTCGAGCACCTCGGTGGTCGCGTCGGTCGAGGCGTCATCACACACCAGGAGCTGGTATTCGCGTGGAAACACGTCGAACACCTTTCGGATCTTCCAGAGGAGGACCCCAACGGTGCTGGCTTCGTTGTGACACGGTATGCAGACATAGATCATGGGTCGCCAACCTCTTTCTGCATCGAACGATACACGGACGCGAGCGCCTCGGCCATCCTGACATCGGTAAAGTCGGTAACGCGCTCAGCCGCGAGACGCACCATTGCTTGGCACTCATCCCTCTGAGTCAAGATCCGGACCACGGCATTCGCCACATCCGCGGGGGACCGCGGAGGCACCAGGAGTCCCGCCCCTCCGCCCACCAACTCCGGGATTCCGCCTATTTCCGCCGCCACAACCGGGACTCCCAACGCCATCGCGTCGAGAATCGACGTGCCGAGGCCCTCCTGTGTGGGGGTAGCAACCATCACGTCTGAGCCCCCGATGAGAGCCTCGGCGTCGGCAAAATGTCCGAAAGAGATGGACATATTCGCCCAGCCCGAGACTTTGGATCTGGCTCTCCCGGGAAGGAAGTGGGTTGCCCCACATCTCATCGCCGCTCACTCGAACCGGTGGACGAGCTGAGCCGACTGACGTGAGCGTCGGGAACTTCGGATGGACAAGGAACCGATCGCCGCTTGTCTGTGGAGGTCACTAGTTCGACTCACTCCCGGAGATAACTCTCGAACTGGTCAACCTTATCGGCCATCTGAAACCGCTCTTCCACGCGTGATCGTCCAGACTCCCCCATCGCGGCACGCAGGGCGTCGTCCTGAATGAGCACTTGCACTTTCGACGCGAATTTCTCGATGTTTCCGGGTTCGACGAGGAAACCCGTCTTCCCGTTCTCGATGATCTCCGGATTGCTGTTGATGTTGAACGCCACGACAGGCTTTCGAGCCGCGTACGCCTCGACAATGACGTAGCCAAACCCTTCATACAGAGAGCTCAGCACAAACACATCGATGCTCTTGAGGAAGCTGGGTACATCCTCTACGAAGCCTGTGAACTCAACTTCCGCCTCAACCTCGAGTTCTCGTGCCCTTCGCCGCAGCGAGCCTTCGAGTTCACCTTCCCCAGCGATCACGAGCCTGAACTGAACACCCTCGGCCTTGAGCCTTCTAGCGACCTGCAACAGAAAGTCCTGGCCCTTCTGGGTCGTGAGCCGGCCTACGTTACCGAGAATCACGCTGGTGTCCGCCCGCTCGAAGACCGGCGTGAAGGGATTGCTGTCGAACTCGACCAGGTTGATCCCGTTGTGAATCACGGCCACACGTTCCTGGGGAACGACTCCCTGGAAGTTCTGCAACAATGCCCTTTTCGTTGCGCTTGAGTTCGCTACGATATGGGTAAGACCACGAGTGAGTAGGTATCGATTGAGCCATCGATTGGCGATAGGACGTGCAAGACCCCGCCGATAGATTCGCTGCGGGACCCTCGCGCTCATGGCAGCCAGCCCCCCGGCCTTCACGTCATTTGACCCGTTGAAGACTACGATTTGAATATTTCGCTCACGGAAGAATCTCCGGAGCCGCCACAGGAGAAGGGGGTTGAGCACACTGGTGCGGGAAATCCGGAAGCCCACGGTATCCAGGCCCGCCGCACGTGCACGTTCGAACAGAGGAGTCCCCGGACTGGCGACGACTACGACATCATGACCCCTGTCACGAAATTCGATCGCGGTATCGAGGTGCCACCTTTCGCCGCCCCCCCAGAACGGGGTCGTGTTGAAGAAGCAAATCCTCCGACTTGCCCGCTGCGGACCGGCGTCGAGTGCAGCCGTATCTGCCTCACGTTCCATGGGCAATGCCTTGAGCATACGTTCTCGAAAGACCAAGGCGGGCCTCGCTGCCGGCTCGGGCCCCCCAGGTGGTGACGGACGAAGGGCGTGCGACCACTATCCGCTCAATATGGGACATTTGGAACAGCGCGCTTGGTGAGTGCGGCGTGGCGCAGGCCGCCGCGCAACTCGCGTCCCGATGCTACATGGACGACGCGGATACTCACAACGTGCGCCGGGGCGTTGCGTGGCGAGCGGATGCCCTCGCTGCGTTGCTCGCATCCCAGGCGCCGGCCTTCGATCTGTGGTTCCAGCAATCATGTGAAAAGAGGTGCAAGTCTCTTTCTCGGAGGGCAACGTGGGTGTGGCCGGCTGGCCGTGCCAAACTCGCTCCTCCCGTGTCATGCTGGCACGTCGTGTGCGTAGCTACCGAGGCAGTATAGTCTTTAGACCAGCGGGACAGGGTACCGGAGTGCCGGGGAGCCTCGGAGGAACACCGCATGATTCTGGCGGACACTCGGGGACGACTGACCGGCGATGACCTCGAGTTGGTCATCCTGGTTCTCAGCAATGGCTCGGCGAGCCGCCGCGCGAGTCTCGAGCGTCGTCTCGTGGCGGAGGGGCCGGATGTGCTGTTGGACGACCCCGGACTCGTCGAGCGTTTGCTCGCGCTCCCGACCCTCATGGTCCCATCGCAGTCGCTACTCTTCTACGTCCTGGTCCGGCACGCCCTGCTCCGTTCAGGAATCGACGACAGGGATTTGGCGGATTATCTCGCCTCCATGCTGTCCACGTTCGGCCAGCGCGACCGCGCATGGCGGATCGATTGGAACGACGACCACCAACATCATTACCTCATCGACATCGTCTCGGATTTGGAGGCGACCCAGGGAAACCGCCAATTCAAGGTGATGGCCCATCTGGGGAATTACGCTCTCTGGGTGGCAGGCGTATTCCCCGACTACATCACGGCGCGGCAACGGCGTAAGGGCGGACCCGACGTAAGCTACTACGAGTCATGGGGTCAACGGGGCTACCGACTGGCTGCCCGCCACGAGCTGGCGGACCGACTCGGCCTCGACCGGGTGTTCGACGTGGCGGCCGACCGATTCTCCGCGGTGCGGAGCGCATTCAACGAGCTGAGCGCCCAGCTCCATTTCCCTGGGCGGCTGGCTTCCGGGTTGGATCCCCTCCACTAACCGACAACCGAGCAGTCGGCCTCCTACTTCGTTGCCTGCCCAACCAATGCCCGGAAGAGGCTCATGTCCGGCGCGGCCCTATCCCGCCAAAAACTTTCAGGATGCCATTGGACGCCGAGCAGCCAGCCGTTGTCGTGCTGCTCGACGGCCTCGATGACCCCGTCGTGCGATTCGGCTGACACGGCGAGGCCGGGCGCCAAGTCTCGAATGGCCTGATGATGAAAGGAGTTGACCGCGAGCGTGTCACACTCGAGCGCCGCATTCAGCTGACTCTGGGGATGGATGGTGATGGCGTGGCTCCTCACGTCCCAGCGCTCGCCGATGTCGTGGTTGAGCGGACCGCCGAATTCACTGGGCAGGTCCTGCCACAATGTGCCGCCGAGCGCAACGTTCACCAACTGCAGCCCGCGGCAGATCGCGAGGGTGGGCAGGTGGCGCTCCCTGGCGGCGGCGAACAAGATGAGTTCGAATTCGTCGCGCCGGCGATCGATCTTCTTCAACTTGGGGCTGGGTTCGGCCCCGTATCGTGCCGGGTCGACGTCCTCTCCGCCTGAGAGGATCAGGGCATCGCATCCGTCGAGCGCGTGGATAGTGTGGCCGATGTCCATGAGGGGGGAGAGCAGGAAGGGCATCCCACCGGCGCTCGCCACCGCGTGAACATAGTCGACGTTGACCCCCGTTCGGTGCTTCCCGCCGTCATCGGTCACTCGTCCCGAGACGGCGATCCGCGGGGGCCTCACGGCAGGACGCTGTCCGGGAAGAAGGGGCAGCCCGGCTGCTCGAACTTGACGGAATCGAGCTGGATGCCAATGAGCGGGACCAGTTTCGACCCGATCGAGACCTGCCCGATTTGGGGTGCCCCCGTCACTTTGGCGCCCTCGTATACCATGAGCCCCCGGGCCGTTCCATCAGGGTTGAGAACCAGCACGCCGTATTCGGGATCGGTGTTCTCGGGAAAGGTTCCCTCCACGCCGATCACCCAGCCGGAATCCGACCGGCCCACGAAGGCCGGGTAGGCCGGGCCCGCCGCAAATCTGGCCACGAGAGTCTCGGGCAGGGTCGCCGGCGGACCACCAAGGGTCTGATCGGGTGTATTGAATTCGGAGAGCAACAGCGTGGGCCCCGCCAGGGCGGCAATGCCGCAGCCTGCGCGACCCGGGCCCTCTCGGCCGCCGCAACCTGCGATGGCCAGGAAGATGACGCCGGCCCAGACGTAGTGCCGTCGCATGGCAGATATCCTCGGTAAGTTGTGGTACGGCTGCGCTTTCTAAAGATATCATGATGCCGGGTTCCCGGCCCGGCGTCGCTTGACGCCCCTGAACGGGAACCCTAACATACTTGAGCCTCATGACTGGAGATATTGCTGTGGCCCTGTACGAGTACCATTGCAGCGCCTGTGGTCACGAGTTCGACCGGTTCATGTCCCTCGCGGAACATGAGCGGGCCCGGGTGACCTGTCCGGAGTGCAAATCGACCAAGGTCGAACGGGTGTTCACGCCATTCTATGCCAAGACCGTCAGGAAATCCTGATGGTCTTTGAGGGTCTGCGGGAACGTCTCGAGCGATTGCTGGCAGAAGACGACCCTGTATCCCGCACCCGGGCGCAGCTTGCCCGCTTCAGGGATACCCTGATCGACGCCAAGGCCGGCGTGCATCAGATGCGCGAAGCGCTGGTGCAGACGGAACGGAGGCTGGAGCGAGAACGGAAGCAGCTGGTGGATGCCGAACGCCGCGGGCGCCTCGCGGCGGACATTTCGGATCGAGAGACAGCCGAGATCGCCGAGGAGTTCGCAGCCAAGCACCGGGAACGGGTCGCGGTCTTGGAGCGAAAACTGGCGGCGCAGCGTGACGAGTTGGCGCTTGCGGAGCGGGAAGTTGCGGAGATGGCCCAGCGCATGAAGGACGCGAAGCTGGGCCTCCCACCGGAGGATGTGAGCGACAGCGTCAAACGGGCGTGGCGTGACTTGGAGGCCGCGGGTGCACCCAACCCCGAGACCGACCTCCGCAACGAGTTGCTCGGTTCCGAACTGGACCAGCACGCCAAGGAGCAGGCGGTCGAAGCCCAGCTTGCCCATCTCAAGGACAAGCTCAACCGCGACAAAAAATAGATCCCGCCGCGCCGGTACCTGGGCGCGGCGCTGCGTTACCGGCACCGTCGGGTGTCGAGCAGACGATGTGCATGACAGGTTGCGTCCGTTTCACAGCCCATGCTCCCTCAAGGGGACGACCAAGCGATGACCACACCGACGATCAGCGAGAAGACCTTCTTTGGACACCCTCGAGGTCTGGCGACACTCTTCTTCACGGAGATGTGGGAGCGATTCTCCTACTACGGGATGCGGGCGTTGCTCACGCTCTTCATGACAGCTCCCTTAGCCGTGGCCGGAAACCCAGGCCTCGGCTACGGGACTGCCAAGGCCGGGGCGGTCTACGGGTTGTACACCTCGATGGTGTACCTGCTCGCCCTGCCGGGCGGGTGGGTAGCCGACAACCTGTGGGGACAACGGCGAGCGGTCTTCGTCGGCGGTTGCCTGATTGCCGCTGGCCAGTTTGCGTTGGCCTCTCCGCTGGTGGGCATGCCCACGACGCCGAGCTTCTTCACCGGCCTCCTGTTGATCGTGCTTGGGACCGGCTTGCTCAAGCCCAACGTGAGCACCATGGTCGGCGAGCTCTACCCCAGCGCCGAAGCTGCCAGCGAGGATGAGGAGGCGCACCTCCGTGCCGAGAAGTGGGGTGCCAAGCGTGACGCTGCCTTCTCGATCTTCTACATGGGCATCAACCTCGGCGCTATTCTGGGCCCGTTCGTCGCCGGTACGCTTGGCGAGCGAATCAGCTGGTACTGGGGCTTCTCAGCCGCCGGGTTCGGCATGATCCTGGGGCTCATTCAGTACAAGATGGGCGACAAGTACCTGGGGAATGTCGGGTACCTCTCGACCGGCGACAGCAGCGAGGTCGTGGCCCGCAACAGTCGCATCTTTTATCTGGTGACCGCGGTGGTCGCCGCGATCATCGCCGTGCTCGTGATGATGGCCACGCAGGGCGTCTTCACGATCTCGTTACAAGGCTTCGCCACCTGGCTGGGCTACGGGATCCTGTTGGTCACGATCCTCTTCTTCACCTATTTGATCCTCGGTGCCGCCTGGGCCGCCGGCGTGGCGGCGGTATTCGCGGGGTTGGCAGCCATTCTGGTTCCCCAGTTCGGCACCACGATGGGGGGGCGGTACGCCATCGCCGCGGTGCTGGGCCTGTTCATCATCATGAACGTGGTGTTCTTGGCGGTTGGAGGCGATCGCGTCACAACAACCAAGAAGAGGTTGATGGTCATCTTCTGGCTGTTCCTCCTGGCGGCCGTGTTCTGGTCCGGGTTCGAGCAAGCCGGTTCGTCCATGAACCTGTTCGCACGAGATCTCACCAACCGTGTGTTCTTCGGATGGGAGATGCCGACCACGTGGCTCCAGAACGTGAACCCCATCTTCATCGTCGTGTTGGCTCCGGTGTTTGGCTGGCTCTGGACCTGGCTCGCTCAGCGCGATGCCAACCCGTCGATCCCGCTCAAATTCGGGCTCGGTCTGATGGGGCTCGCCGTTGGATTCTTCGTCATCTCCTGGGGTGCCGCGCAGGCCACGCCCGAGCAGCCGGTCACGTCTGCATGGCTGGTCGTCACCTACTTCCTGCACACCTGCGGTGAGCTCGCCCTATCTCCCGTTGGTCTGTCGAGCATGACTAAGCTCGCGCCCAAGGGACGGGTGGGTCAGATGATGGGCATCTGGTTCATCGCCGCCGCGCTGGGGAACTTGATCGCAGGGCTGGTAGCAGGTCAGCTCGAGGCGCTCGAGCCCAGCCAGGTCTTCCGCACGGTAGCACTCGTCTCGGGCGGGGTCGGTGTGATCGCGCTCTTGATGAGCCGGCCGGTCAAGCGGCTGATGGCCGGCATCGAGTAGACGTACCTACGTATCACGGCTTCGCGCCAAACGGGCGCCACTGTTGTGGCGCCCGTTTGGCGTGCTTGGCCCACGTGTATGGCAAGCAGCTATTGGCTATTAGCTATTGGTCCCGGCATTCACACTGCCAATAGCTAATGGCTAATAGCTAACAGCCCTCTCTCCACCCTCCCGCTGTCGGTCGCTACGGGATATCGCCCCTCATTGCCGTGCCGCGGCAGACGCCAGCGATAGATGCCTGGTTGTCCGTCGTGCACGACGTCGGCATAGATGGCAGAGCCTTCCGGGGCCCAGCGGATGGCATGGACCGGCGAACCCAGCACCATGGGATGATCCGGCGGCGCGTCGAAGGCCACCACGAACCCGCGCGAGTTGCCCGCGAAGCTGCCGAAATGCGGTGTGATGGTATAGGCGAGCCGCCAGCCGTCCACCGACAGGCGCACGTCCCCTATGAAGAGCTTCATGCCCGGAAACCTTGGCGCGCGGTGCATCGCGAAAACCTTCCGTGGGTCATGGGCGTCAACGATGATGACCAGCCTGCCGCGCGCATGGGCGATGTGAAAGGGTCCAACGGTCTCGGGCTCTCGCCACATCTTGTCTTCACGAGGACAATGCTCTCGGAAGGCGAATGCCTCGCTCTCGATCGCCTGCCACTCCGGCCGAGCCGCTGTCGGATCGATACCCAGATAGCGGCCGAACTCGTTGTGCACCACCACGCGGCCATCGACCCAGCATCCTCCGTCGGGGAACACGGCCGCTCCGCTGGCGACGAGCTCCCGAGCCCCGGCGCTCAGCCCGACCGGGGTTCCCTCGAGGAGGGTCATGTCGTAGAGCACGAATGTCTGGAGCTGGCGTAGCGTGAATGACTCGAGATCCTCCGCTCCTTCGGCGGTATCGATGATTGGCTTGGAGAAGAGGAGCCATCGGCCATCGGGCGAAATGGAAAACGGGTTTCCGCCGAGGTAGTCGAGGCCCTCGGTGTCGGGAAGCAGTTGCCCGCCCGTGGTGCGTGGGTCGAGCGGCCCGGGCCCGCAGGACGTCACCACGAGCAGGAGGACCGCCGTTTCGGTGACCTGCCTGATGAGCCGGGGGAGGAAGCAGTGCATTGCTGTCGCCGACCTTTCGTGTTCTCGAGCTGTGCCGCCAATGTAACCCGAAGGCGCTCTGCTGCCGACCCTGGTACATTACGCGCGTGATGTGGTTCGGATCGCGTACCCGGGCGGCTTCGGCCCTCGCCGCGGCTGGCACGCTTGCCCTCGGCTGGAACGCCGCGTGCCGCGGAAACGATGGCGCGCCGGCCGGCTCGGCGGGCGGTGGTGCGGTGGCCCTGGCCGAGCCGGTGCCCAAGGTTCCGTTCACCCTCACGGCCACCGATGGGACCCCGTATCACTTCGTCGAAGAGACCGAGGGTTTCGTCACCTTGCTTTTCTTCGGCTACACCAATTGTCCCGACGTCTGCCCGGTCCACATGGCAAATTTGGCCGCCGTACTCGATCGCCTGCCGTTCGAGGTGTCATCCGCCATCAAGGTCGTTTTCGTGACCACCGATCCGGAGCGCGATACCCCCGAGCATATCCGTGAGTGGCTCGATCAATTCGACCCGAGTTTCGTTGGGCTCACCGGCACGCCCGGTGAGCTCGTCGAGTTGCAGCGAGCGTACCGGCTCGCGCCGGCCATCCGGGAAGACATTGACGAGTCGAGGTATCTGGTCAGCCACGCCGCCCATGTCCTGGCCTTCACCCGCGACGACTCGGCCCATGTGGTGTTCCCCTTCGGCACCCGCCAATCGGATTGGATGCGCGAGCTGCCCAAGCTGGTTGAGGCGCGGTGAGCTGCTTGCGACTGGGAGCCGGTCGCATCGTGACGGTGCTGGTCGCGGTCGCGGCGATGGCGTCCTGCCGAGCACGTGAAGCCGATGACAGCCCGCCACAGGCGAACGTCCGCGTCGGCGACCTGGTAATCTCGGACGGCTACGTGGCCGCACCCATGGTGGACCATTTGACCATGGCGTATTTCACGATGGAGAACATCGGGACCGAGCCCGACGCCCTGGTGGGTGCCAGCAGCGACGTCGCCGCGCGGATCGAGTTCCTGTCGCAGGTACTCGACGGCCCCCTGGGCCGAAGATCGCCTGTCGAGCGAATCGTTATCGCGCCGGGCCATTCCGTGACGCTCGAACCCGGCGGCTTCCACCTGATCCTCGAGGACCTTCGCGTGCCGCTCGCGCCGGGAGACTCGGTGACCGTCCGGCTCCGGTTCGAGCGCGCCGGAGCAACACGCGTGCGCCTGCCGGTCCTCCCACAAATCGAGTTGGTACGCCGGCTGCCGGCGATCCAGGAGAACGCCGGGTGACCTGGTGGTGTTCGGCCCGGGACGTCGCGTGGACCTGGAGCTGGCAGGCTTATCCCGGCGTCTGGCTTTTCGTCGCGGCGCTGGTCCTGCTTTACGTCGCCGCGATCGTCACGCTGGGACCACGACACACCGCACCGGATGAACGGTCGGTGCACCCCGGGCGCATGGCGTCGTTCGGCTTCGGGATTCTGGCACTCTGGATTGCAACCGACTGGCCGCTCGGTGCGCTCGGCGCCGGGTATCTCCTGAGCGTGCACACGGTCCAGTACCTGCTTTACACCTTTGTCGCCCCACCGCTCATTCTGCTCGGCCTGCCGCGCTGGCTGCCCCTCGTGCTCGAGCGCCGACCCAAGGCCTGGCGTGTCCTGTGCTTCTTTGCGCGACCTATCGTCGCACTCGTGACCGTAAACGCCGTGCTCCTGGTGACCCACCTACCGCCCGTGGTCGACGGCTTTCGCCGGTCGCAGCTCGGCTCGTTTACCATCGATCTTGCCTGGCTGCTCGCGGGGTTGATCATGTGGTGGCCGGTGCTCGCACCCCGGCCCGAAGCCGGGCGGCTCAGCGAACCCTGGAAGATCGGATATCTCTTTCTCACTACCATCGTCCCGACCGTTCCCGCCGGGTTCTTTGTCTTCTCGGATTTCCCGATCTATGCGCTCTATGAGTTGGCGCCCCGGGTCCAGGGAATTGCGGCTGGTGCAGACCAGCAGGCGGCCGGGCTCCTGATGAAGGCCGGCGATCCCATTATCTGGCTCGCCATGCTGGTGGTGTTCGTCCGGTGGAGTACGCGGGAGGCCAAGGTGGACGCGCTCGATCTGGCGGAGCACCGCCGAGCGGCCGCCTTGGGGAGGGGGGAGAGTGGGGGGACTCGGGCCAGGTGAATTTCCTGGCCCACCTCTACCTGGCGGACGACTCTCCCGGATCGCTCATCGGCAATCTGCTGCCCGACCTGGTTCGTGGAGTGGGGCCACCGGCCGACGAGCTGGACCCCGTCGTTCGGGCAGGCGCCGCCCTCCACCACCGCGTCGATATCTACACCGACCGCCATCCGGTGTTTCGCGAGAGCAAGGGCCGGATCCGCGGCCGGCATGGGATCTTCTCCGGCATCCTGATCGACGTGTTCTATGACCACTTCCTGTCGGTCTCCTGGGATCGCTATCACCCCGACCCTCTCCCCGCCTTCATCGCGCATGTCTACCAGACCTTTGCCGATCACCCCCATTTGATGCCGCCGGGCATGCGCTGGGTCACCGAGCGCATGGCGGCCCAGGACTGGCTGTCGAGCTATGGCTCGGTCGAGGGGATCGGCCTCATCCTGGAGCGGATGTCCCGCCGATTCAGGGCACGGTTCGAGCGGGACGTCGACCTGGCCGGTGCCGTAGTCGATCTCGAACAGCACTATGATGCCCTGCGACGTGACTTCTCCAGGTTCTTTCCCGAGCTGCTAGCGGAGGTCGGGGCAACGGCGCCTTAGACATCCCTCCCGTGCACTGTGCAAAGGCTTTGGGGCTGCTTGAAACCTTTGCACCGCAAGCTGGCGGGGCAGCGCTCTGGCACATCTCCTGCTCTAAAATCAGGCGTTTTTGGACCCCTAATGTGGGCGTCTTCTGGAGCCCGAGCATTCCCGGATGAGTCCCGAGGACCACCATGGCACCCGACGAAGGCTGGCTGGATTTCCTCGAGGAAGAAGAGGACGAGAAGCCCGAGCCCGCCGGGCCTTATGTTGCGCTGGCCGATGGGGATCTTTCGGCCAAATGGGACCTGGGAGATTTCCTCCACAGGCTGGGCGGGGTGTTCCTGCTTGGTAAGAAAGAGTGGAAGGACCCCGAGTACCTGTACATCCCCGACTTCTATCTCCGGATCCTGAACGTCATCTCGGTGGTGGTTTGGGGGCCGGACCGGCCCAAGCCGGTGCTGACCAAGGCACAGCTACGCCGCCGCCGCATTTGGTCCTATTCCTTGGCGGCGAGCAGCCTGGTAGCCTTTGCCGCCCTCATGGTGTCCATCGTTCCCACCCGGCACCAATCCCTGCCGCCCGCCCTCGTTGGCATCTGGCAGACCGCCGCCGCCGGGTACGCCGACCGGACCTTCGAAATCGCCGAAGATGCCTTGGTGTTCCAGGTCGGCGAACGAGAGACCGACTTCCAGATCCACCCCATAACCCGGGTGCGGCGCAGGGGCCGCGCCGAGGATGTGAGCCTCATCCAGATCCAGTATGGGACGGAGGAGGCCCCGCTCGAGCTGGCCTTCTACTACGAGCCTGGCCCCGAGCCCCTCATCCGGTTCCAGAATCAGGACGAACTGGTGTGGAGACTCAGCCGATAGGAAGCAGGCTCCGGCCCCTCGGCGGTCGTCGGCCTTCGAGCGATCACGCCTCTCATCCATAAGCGCCAGCCATGCCGATCCACGTGACGTGGATCACAAGAAGTTGACGCGCCGGTGACACACCGGCTGATCAACCGACATCACCCCAACAGTCCTCCAGCGGCAGCCAATTCCAGGCACCTAGGGCCGCTAACAGCCAGCCATCGAACGAGTTAACTGGTGTCAAAGAATGAGGCGCCTATAAACGTGGGTGATGGCTCTCACAATGCGGTTCTTGTAGGGCAATCGGGTGTTGTCGAGGTGCCATAGGAACAACCATAAATCGTTATACAATAAGACTTTAACTGTTGTGCCATAGCTGGCACAGCGCGTGCCATGAATAACCTGCGTGGAAGTGTCTATTTATTTGACTCTGGGAGCCTGATGGGAAACCGGGGCTACAGTCTCACCGAGCTGGTGCTGGCGATGGTGGTCATCGGCGTCGTGGCGCTCATTGCCGTGCCGCGGATGGCCTCTCAGCGGCGGTCGATGAGCTGGCGCTCGGTGGTGAACGAGTTCATCGCGGCTCAGTCGCTCGCCCAGGCGACCGCGGTGCGGCGGGGCCGGGTCGCTGAGCTCCACATCGATGCCGCGGCCGGCCGCTTCTGGATCGAGGTCGACACCAGCATGGCCGGCGGCGGTGTGATCGATACGGTCGGCCCGGTACGGCAGATCCAGGATCCGACGGCCAGCATGTCCAGCACCCGGACCCTCCTCTGCTACGACGCGCAGGGCCTGGCCACCACGGTGGGGGCCTGTGAGGAGGGCGATGCGACGGTCACCTTTTCGTTCCCGGGGTACTCGAAGACGGTCGAAATGACGTTGTTGGGGAAACTGTTGCGATGAGAACACCCGCGCCCACGCGGCAAAAAAACACCGGGGGATTCTCCGTGATCGAGGTGTTGGTGGCCATCACCATCTTCTCGATCGTGGTGCTCGGCGTTGCCGCCACGGGTGCGGTGTCCGCTCGCAATCTGTATTCCGGGCAGGAATCGACCTCGGCCGCGACCGCGGTGCAGAGCAAGGTCGACTCCCTGACTTCCCTGGGGTGGGCGGCGCTCACGTCACAGTCCGGCACCGATTCCGTCCAGGGCCATGCCGTCAATTGGACGGTGACCGGGACCAACCCGCGGCACGTGGTGGTGGTGGTCCAGCGCCAGGTCCTGTCCCAAACCTTTGCCGATACCATCGTGACCTATGTCTCGAAATAGCCGCTCCCCCAAGGCGGGATCGTCTCGAGGTCTACGCTCGACCAGGGGCTTCACCCTGGCCGAGATCATGGTGGCCCTGGTGCTCGGCATGATCGTGATGACGGCGGTGCTCGGGGTGATGATCTCACAACTCCGCCGCTACGACCTGCAGCAGCAGACCGTCGATGCGAGCGAGACCGTCCGCGGTGCCGCGGCCTTCCTGGGAGACCAGCTCCGGGCGGCCTCGGCCTCGCGCGGCGACTTGACCGGCCTCGGGCCGTTCGCAGTTACCGTGCGCGCGGTCCAGGGCAACGCCGTCTCGTGCGCCAAGGACAACACGCTGCCGCGCTACGCCCTCGACATGCCGACCGGGACCTTCCTGGGCACGGTCGACGACAGTGTCCTCGCCTACAGCCCGTCGAGCGGCACGTGGAAGAGCCTCAAGGTGGCGGCGGTGTGGACCAATCCGGCCGCGGTGGGCATGGCGACCTGTGCGGCGCCCTCGACGGCTACGCCCGATCTCGTCATCGAGGTGGTAGCGGGGGACACGGCCGGAATCGGCATCGGGTCCGATATGATCGCCTTCCGCCGGACTCAGTACGGCATCTTCCAGCAGGGCGGGCGCTGGTGGCTGGGGCGGAGGCTCATGTCCGCCGGGTCATATGACCGGCTGACCGGCCCGCTGATGCCGCCGGCCGACAGCGGGTTGGTGTTCCACTACTTCAATGCGGCCGGCGCCGAAACGACCGACAGTGCCCAAGTGGCCCGCGTGGGTATCGCCATCCGGGCCCAGAGCTTCCGGCGGGTACGGACCGGCGCCGGGGTGGCCGAACGACACGATTCCACGGCCTTCGCCGTGTCGATCAGGAATTGAGGCGGGAGAGCACCATGACCTTCAAGCGCCACGGCTCACTCGCTGTCCGCACGCGTCAGTCCGAGCGCGGTATTGCCCTGCCGATGGTGCTGCTTGCCCTGGTGGTGCTCTCGGTGGTGGCCGTCACCTCGATTCAGATAGCCGGGCAGCAGAAACAGGCCGGCGGCGGATCGCTCCAAACGACCAAGTCGTTCTACACGGCGGAGGCCGGTCTCCATGAGGTGATTGCCAGTTGGGACTCGGCCCGCTACGACACCATGACCGCATTGGCCGGTCCCGGCGATAGCCTCTCTCTCGGGAAGCAACCCATTCCGGAGAATGGACAGGTCTATCACGCCGTAATTCATCACCTCGGCGACAGTGCCAGTAAGCAATACCGGATCACGTCTCAAGCGTGGGATCCGGCGGCGAGCCAATGGGGCCGAAGGGTGGGGGTCACGGTGGCGGCTGAAGAGCAGTTCGAATTCGTCCTGTTCTCCCTGACGGGACTGGAGCACACCCAGTCGGCCATCATCGGCGACGTCGCCGCCAACGGCAGCATCGGCATGGGAGCCCCAGTGACGGGGAATGTCTGATGCCGGAGGGACGGTCTCCGACCACTCACTGGTCTCGGGCATAGTGAAAGAAGGGGCGGCTCCAATAGCGTCGCCGAGGTGACGTGTCCGACTAGGGCGTCGCCAATCCGGACTCGACCCTGCCCTTGATGCAGATCCAGTGTTCGGTCCGGCGACCGAATACGGCCCCTTACCGATCGGGCAGGATGTGACGCTGGACCCGCGTTCACGGGAGATCTTACCATCACCGGGTCCACGCCGACGACGTTCATGGATGGGCACTACTACTTCCACAATGTGCCGTCGACGGGTCCGGTGGCCTCGCCGTGCTCCCCCGGCGCAGCCGTCAAGATCTATGTGAGCGGAAGCCTATCATTCGGCGGAGCGGTTATGTCAACCAGAACGGCCCGGCGGCCAACTTCAAGCTGGTCGGCTGTGGCGGCGCCAACGCCGAATGGGTCCTGACCACCTCGCGCGAGAGTCTGGCTCCAGGTACTGGCGCCGGACAATGCCCTGGCCTTCAACAACAGCGGTGACAACCACGGCATCTTCGTGGCCGGCAAGATCCTGAAGGACGGATCTGGAATCGTCACCTACGAGGCGCCGGACGGTGGCACGCAACCTCGCCGCCCGGGGCCGGCAGCTTCAAGCCCATTCCGGGCACCTGGGTCGATCTCACCGGCGATCCCAGCGTGACGGCCGCCCCGGTCGACACGGGCGGGGGGTGGGTGGGGGGTGATGATTAGGGGGGCCGCTGGCACCGTGGCAATCGGGATCAGGGGTGTATACGCCACCACTGAAACCCCAACGTCGATTTGAAGTCCATTCCACCGGCATGACGCTTGCGGCGATAGACCAACAGGGACCCACGAGCGGAGGCTGGGGCTCATGCCAGGTGTACGTCAGGTAGCGCACGACGGACTATCGCCACGCTCCATGCAATCGGAGCGAGGGATGGCCCTGCCCATCGTGCTGCTCGCCCTGGTGGTGCTCTCGGTGATCGCCGTCACATCCATTCAAATGGCCGGGCACGAGCGGGAAGCCGGTGGCAGCTCGCTCGAGTCGACCAAGGCGTTCTACGCGGCCGAGGCCGGCGCCCATCAACTCATCGCCGAGTGGGACTCGGCCCGCTACGACACCCTGACCCCGAATCCCGGCGACAGCGCCGACTTGGGATGGCGCACGTTGCCGGACAACGGCGCCGCCTTTCGGGCGGTGTTTCACCGGGTCGATGATGGCGGGGACAAACTCTACAGTCTGACGGTCGAGGGCAGCGATGGGCCGCCGCAGGGCCAGCGAAAGATCGGTGCGCTTCTACAACCCGGTCTTCTCCTGCCTAAAGCCGCACTGACCACTCGGGGAACCATCAGTCTCGTTGAGGATGCCACAGCGAGCATCGACGGCAACGATACCAATCCCCCTGGGTGGACCTGCGACTCGGCCGGCCCGGCCGTACCCGCGGTGGAGGTGGCGGCAGGAACCTCGGTGACGCAGGGCGCGGGCTCCCTCATGGGAAATCCGACGATCCGGGTCGACTCCACCATGGATGACACGCGATTCTCCCAGTTCGGCTCGTACACCTACGCCGACCTGGTGGCCATGGCCGACATGTCCTACACCGACTCGATCGCGACCATGTTCGTGGGTCCGGTCGAGGCGGGCGGAGTGTGTGACACCGCGGCTCCGAATAACTGGGGCGACCCGCTGAATCCGGGATCGCCATGCGCCGACTACTTTCCGATCATCCATTTCTCGAGCCCGAATGACGTCCAGTTCAGGCTCCAGGCCGGCTCCGCGGGGCAGGGCATCCTGCTGGTGGATAGTCGCCTCGACCAGGACGACCCCCTCCAGTTTTACGGTCTGGTCATCTCACCGACCCGCTGCGACTGGGAACATGGAAGCGATCTCTACGGCGCTCATCCTCTGCTCCAACGCGTCGAACGGAGGGCAGCAGACCCACGACGGCTCGGCCATTCGCTACAGCCGGTGCGCACTTCAAAAGGCGACCGCCCGGTTGGGTGGGAGTGGGGTCAGGGTGGTGCAGGGGTCCTGGAAGGAACTGTCTCGGTAACTAGGGCGCCTCGGCCGAGGCAGGCGCGTCGCTCCCGTTGGCCTGGTCTTCGGGATCTGTCACCCCGGCGGCCGCCCGAAGACCGCCCAGCAACTCCCGCATGCGGGCCTCGATCGTTTCCATCTCCAACTCGGCGGTTCGTTGATCGCGGAACCCGCGCTTCTCGTCCTCGGCAATCCCATTCAGGCGTCTGATCTCGGCCAGGAGCTGCACTGTCTGGCTACGGAGTCGGTGAAAACGGCGCCGCGGCCCCTCGGGGGTGGTCCAGCTGGTCTGTTCCGCTTTCGGTAACTGGGTGGAGGTCCAGACGATGATTGCGAGGAGTGCGACACCGAGACCCGACCGGAGCAGCGGACTGTCGCCTTGATAGATCAACACGGTGGTGATGATGAGGGCGACGACGAGAATGACGGTGAGAAGCACGGCGCGGAGGTTCGAACGTAGAGCGGGCATCGCGTATCCCCGTTGCGGTTCCAATCAGAGCCTGATCACGGCTGCACGAAGCTAGGATGTTCCGGGCAAATCTGCCAGCCTCGACACCGCTGCAGCTGGCTGTTTCCCATGCTCGGGGTGTGGTGCGAGGTGTTCTAGAACGCGATCTCGATGCCGAGCCGTACCAGCCTGGGCGGCCCGTAGACGAAGAGCGGCTGGGTGAAGTCCCGCGCGGCAGCCTCGAACAGCGGCAGCAGCTCGTCCTGCCCCTCGATCAACCCATTGCCGTCGAGATCCGCCTCGGATCGGTACCGGGGCGACTCGTACGGAATCGCCTCAGGGTGCTCCTGATAGGCCGCCTCGGCCAGGTCCTTGATGCCTTGCTCGTCCAACTCCGGCTCCCCCGTGTCGCGCCGCACAGCGACCAGGTTCCTCCGGTTGAGGACGTTCCGCATGTCGAGGTAAAGGCTCCCCTGCGTGCCGCCCAAGCGGATCGACCGGCGGACCAGGAGGTCGATGGTCGACTGCGACGGGAGCCGCGAATCGTTTGGCAGGCCCACTAGCGAATCGCCGGCCGCGTTGGTCCTGGAGAAAGGAAGTCCCGAGCCATAGCGCACGATCACGGCCGACTCGAGCCCCGCGAGCGGGCGGACGCCGGCCACCACCGGGCCTACGGTCTCAGGGATCTTACCCTGGAGGATGATCGTGAGCCCGTGGCGCCGGTCGAAGTCGAGCGGAAACTCGACCCGCGCCGGAAACACGGTATCGCCGGTGGTGGGATCGATCACGGCGGCCTGACGCAGTAGGAAGGCGGACGTCGATGTGGCCGTGGCCTGTTGCAGCGTGTACGTGACCCGCGCGCCGAACCCGTCGTACGGTTCGCGCTCGAAGATGATCTCGCCGCCCTTTACCGTGCCGACGTCGGTGTTGCCGAACACCGATGAATCGGCGCTCACCCCCAATGGCACCGACGCCACCAAGCCCTCCAACCGTTTGACGAAGGCGTTGAGCCGAAGCGAGAGATGCTCCCGTGGCCGCGCGCGGAGGCTCAACTCGAACTGGGTCGCCTTCTCGAAGCCGAGGTTCGGGTTGCCGCGGCGGAAGCGGCCGGTGCGCGTGGTGTCGTCGAAGGCCGCGTCAACCAGAAACTGGAAATCGGGCGGCTGGCTGAAGAGACCATAGCTCGCCACCACCGTGGCGCCGGCCAGAACGGTCGACACCGCGGCCCGCGGGCTCAGCCGCTGCCGGGCGCCGACATTCTGGCCCGGCAGCTTGGCGCCCGGATCGAACAGGTCGTACCGCACGCCTCCGGTAAACGCAACATCGGCCACGCGGACCTGCCCCTCCGCATAGGCGGCGCCAATCAGCGGGGAGAAGTCAGACGCCGTAGCGGGCGGTACTGCGCCGCCCACCGGCTCGTAGCCTTGCACCCGCTGGAAGGTCTGGACCCGCTGAGTTACCAACTCGCCACCGGCCAGGATGTCGGTGGTGGCCCCGACGCCCAGCGTCACATCGAGTTGCGAGCGGAACTCGCGGAACCGATTCCAGGCAATCTCGCCGCGGGAGCCCTGACCCAAAAAGAATGCCGACACGCCCCACGGGGTGCGGTCGCTCAGGTCGGGTGGGAGAAGCCCCGGAATGGGTGCCGTGGCGCTGATGGTATCCTGCGCCCGGGCGAGATCTTCACCGACGAAGTGGAGCCGTTGGCCGGTGATGGCGCCGAACAGATAGTCGACCGAGTCCTGGAGGGTGCCGCGGACGAATGTCCGGTTGTAGAAGCTCGTCCGGAGGTCCACCACGAAGGGAAGCTTGGCACTCGCACCGGAGGCATGTTGGAAGTGACCGGTCAGGAGATTCCCGACGGTGCGCCGGCCCGGCGACAACTCGACATCGTACTTGTACAACGGATCGTACAGCAGTCGTTGATCTTCCGAGTGAAGGCCGAAGAAGCGGAGTGTGTTCTGGGTGCCCACGGGAATGGTCACCTTGGCGACGGCGTCGATCTGCTCACCGCTGTTGTGCGGCAGCATCCACGGCCGATCGTACCTGGGGTCGCGCGGATCGGCTGGGCGCGGCGCATTGACCGGGTCGGCATCGAGCCGGCCTGAGATGTCGATCGCGCCCAGCACGCGGACCCCGCCGCCGAGCGGGCCGTCCGCCGTCACCACGGCGCGGTCGAGCCCCAGGTCCCACGATTGCCAGAGCGGGCGGTCGGTCTCGTACAGCACGCGGCCGCTCCACTGCTCGCCGCCGTCTCGCGTCACGACGTTGATCATGCCGGAAAGGGCCTGACCGTACCGGGCCGAGAAACCGTTGGTGACGAGCGATGCCTCGGTGAGGATATCGGGCGGAATGCGGACGCCGAGCGGACCGCTCGACGCGTCCAGTTGGTTCTTGACCCCGACGCCGTCCACGATGTAGGACTGCTGCCCAAGCCGCCCGCCGCGGTAGCTCTCGCCCACGGTGCCGGCGGACAGCGCGATGCCTTCCTCCAGCGTGGTAACCGGGAGTTCCCTCAGGTTGGCCGCCGTCACCTTCTGCTCGGCCGACGTGGCCAGCGGGTCGAGCACGGGATCGGGCCGGGCCCGGACCACCAGCTCTTCCACCTCGATGGCCATGGCCGTGAGCGTCAGGTTGAGCGTGGTGGTCTCCCCGCCGCGGACCAGCACGCTGTCGAGCCGAACCGGCCGGTACCCGATGGCCCTGATGCGGACGGTGTGGAAGCCGCTTCGGATCACGCGGACGCGGAACCGGCCGTCCGCGCTGGTGACGGCCCCGCGGCCACCCTCGTCGATGGTGACTTGCGCGTTCGCGATCGGCTGCGTTGTGCCGGCATCGCGCACGCGCCCGCCGATGGCGCCGCTGGCCTGCGCCGCCATGGGCGTGGCTCCCAGGAAAATCCGCGAGCCCGAGCAGCAGACCGGTGCGCGGCCCGATCACGGGAGCGTGAACAAGTAGAGGTCCGCTCTCCGATCGACGCTGCCCGGGAACACCTGGTACCGCTCGACCACCAGTTTCGAGGCCGTCGGGTGACAACGCCGGACGCCGGTACACCACCGTGGGGCTCGGGTCGAGGACAGTCTCGGTACCGGTCGCGAGATCGACCATCATCAGCACGCCGCCCTCGTCCGGCTGGACCGGCCCCAGGACCGGATCGTCGATGAACTCGACGCGGCCGCCGACGATGGCGACCAGCGTCGTCCCCTTCACCGAGACGTCGCGCACGATGGTGCCGGTGCCGAAATCGTGGATCACCGTCGTCGTCGCCACTGCCGAGGACCCTCCGATACACCTGCGAGTCACCCGACACCGTGTAGTAGATGGTGTTTGGGTTCTCGCCCGGCGCCACCGAAGACGCGAGGCTCGTGTTGGGTTCGGCGGAGAATTGCGGGCTCGATCCGCCCAGCTCGACCACCACGATGTCGCGCCCGGTGGGCAGCGTATCCGGGGCCGTGCCGATCGTTCCAACGGGCATGCGGACATAGAAAATGTCCTGCCCGACATACACCAGCCGGGAGTCGTCGAGCCACGAAAGGTAGGAAATGGCCCCGTGAAACTGCCCGGTCGGTAGGGTGTAGGGAGTAGTCGTCAGGACCGCCGCCGCGAGGGCATCGGACAGCGGTGCCAGCAGGAGTGACGAGCTGAACTGTGGAGTGTGAACACTCGCGCGGGCGCGGAAGACGACGTAGGCGAGTTGTCCGTCGGTCGAGACAGCGGATGGTCCGAAGACGTCGATGGTATCGGAGGTCTCCGGCTGCGGGTCACAAATTTCCAGTCGACGCGTCCCACCGTCCGGCGGCAGTATGCCAAGACAGCGATCGCGATCGGAGCGGCCGGGTACCTGATAGGAATAGAGAATGCCCGACCCATCCGGCAGCCAGGAGGCGTCGAGATCGATGAGCGGGTTCAGGGTGAGGCGGGTAGGCTGGACCGGGGCGAGCGGTTGGTTCGAGGCAGGCACGTCCGGCGTGAACGCCTCGCCGTGACTGCAGGCGAGTACCAGGAGACCCATCCACCATACGGACCTGCCGATCCGGTGGCGCATGATCTGGTGCTTTCTGGAAACGAGTGCCGGACACTGCTGAAACCATGGACGCCCTGGCGAGCCGGTGGTGCACAGCTCTGTCGACGGGAGGCACGACGCTAGCGCCCCGCTCGCGGGAACACGACGGCGCTCTCACTGCCGTCCTGGCCGACGGCAGCCACCCCGAAGAAGTAGTTGTCGATGACCAGGCCCTCGAACGTGTGCTCGGTGGTCTGGCCCACCCAGGCGCTACCGATCCCACGTGGGCGAATCGGTCGCCCGCCAGTAGACCCGGTAGCCCGCCAGGGTGGAGGTTTCCTCCGGCGGCTCCCAAGTGAGGCGCGCGGCCGGTTGAACTGCTCCACTAATCGTGACGTTCCGCGGCGGAGCCGGGCCCCACGGCCAGCGAGGCCAGGGTGGCTGCGTTCAGGGCGGTGAGTTTGGCCGCGTAGGCAAAGTCGACACCCTCGATCACGTCGCCGTATGCGATGCTATCCTCCACCCGGATGTCCTGGTGCTGCCGGGTGTAGTTCTCGTTGGTCTCCATGATCCGAACCGCCGGAAAGCCGACATCGGCAAAGGGGCGGTGGTGCCCGCCCCGGCCGAAACGGTCCAACCGGTAGATCATCATGACGTCGAGCGTCGGGAAGTAGCGATCCGCGACCCGGTCGACGTACCGGGCCAGCTGGCGTGAGACTCCGTCGACTTCGCCCCCGGTGAAGCGGCGTCGTTGCCGCTCCTGGTCGGTTTCGGTGGGTGGCGTGCCGTCTGAGAAGACCCGTGCCGTGGTGTTATCGACGGTTCCGTTCACGCCCTCGATGTTACCGATCATGTCGTTGTTCAAGACTCCGATAACATGCCAGTTCGCGCTCCTGCGCGTAGCGGGCCACCGTGCCGCCGCCATAGAGTCCTTGCTCCTCACCCGAGAGCGCCGCATAGACGATCGAGCCCTGAAACCGCATCCGGCTCAGGACCCGAGCGGCCTCCAGCGTACCCGCGAGCCCGCTCGCATTATCATTCGCCCCGGGTGCGGAATCGGTCGCGTTCATCCCATCGCTGATCCTGCTGTCGATGTCGCCGCTCATGATGACCACGCGGTTGGGATCGGCGGTCCCGCGCTGAACGGCCACGACGTTCACGATGTTGGTCTCCGCGTCGGGGCGGAGCCGCCGGCTCCCGGCAGGGAAGGCCTCACCGACATACGAGACCTCGAGACATCCACCGCATGCGGCGCTGATGACCTCGAATTCCCGTTTGACCCAGCGCCGCGCCGCGCCGATGCCCCGGGTATCGGACAGCGTGTCGGACAGGGTGTGACGCGTGCCGAAGCCCACCAGGGTCCGGATGTCCGCTTCGATTCGCTCCGCGGAAACGCTCCGGATGATCTGATCGATACGCACATCGACTGCGGATGTGGCCTGTGCGATAATGGTGCCCGGAAGCATTGAGACAAGGACACCGAGGAGAAGGAGGCAACGCATGGCCAGCCACCGTAGCGAGTGGGGTGATTCTGCCTTCGGGGTATTACCATGGCCCCGACCGGCCGGCAAGGTGCCTGGTGGGGCGCCTGATTACATGCTGAGGGTACGGGCCACCGTCGCCAAGCCCTTGGAGCCGAGCAGCTGGCGGGACATGGGGAAGAGGACGTGGTCCTCGCGGTCGATGTGGGCGCGGAGGAGATCGACCAACGCGTGGGCGATAACGGGTGCCTCAACGACCGGGTGCTCGCCATCCAGAGCCGCTCGGAGACTGCCCTCGAGGTCGCGAAGCCGGGCGTGCTCTTCCACGAACACGCTGGTCGGTGCGTCATCCCCCAGCAACGGGAAGAGTGCCCGCTCTTCGTTCTCATTGTGCTCGCGCACGGCGGTCGAGAGGAAGGTGTGCACTTGGCGCATCGTCTCGAGGTGCTCGGCGGGATCTTCCCCATCCTCGAGCCCCTCGGCGGCCCGCTCGAGCCGCTCGAGCTCGCCGAGGGCGTGATGATGCTCGTCTTCGAACCGGCTGAGTGGATCTGATGTTGGCATCATGGCGCGTCCCAGTTTGATGTTCACCAGCTTCTACGTCCTACTCCCCGCTCCCTACCTCCTACCTCCTACTCCCTCCCTATGGTGTCACCACCCAACGCACGCCCTTCCCTTGGCGCATGCGGTCGAAGCCCTCGTTGATGTCGGCGAGTGGCAGGGTGCCGCTCACGATGGGGTCGAGGGTCAGCCGGCCCGTCTCGACCAGCTTCATGATTTCAGGGTACTCCCCGCCGCCGCACCCGAGGCTGCCGACCACTTCCAACTCGTAGAACATGAGCTTCCCGGCATTGAGCGGCACCGGCTCGTGGGCAAACCCGATGACGCAGAGCCGGCCGCCCTTGCGGAGCAGGTTGAAGCCCAATGTGATCGTGGCAGGCTGGCCGATGGCCTCGAACGCAATGTCGACGCCGCCGTCGGTCAGGGTGCGCACATGCTTGTCGACTCGCTCGACCTCATTCGAGTTGATGGTCTCGACCGCCCCCAGGCTGCGTGCTGTTTTCAGGTGTTCGTCGTTGATGTCGATGGCGATCACTCGCGCGCCCGCAACCGTGGCGCACTGGACCACGTTGAGCCCCAGGCCGCCGCAGCCCACCACGGCCACGGTGTCCCCGACCCGAACCCGCGCCCGGTTCTTGACGGCGTGGTACGGGGTCGAGAGCGCGTCCGCGATGACACAGGCACGTTCCAGGGGCAAAGAGGCCGGCACCGGCACCAATACGGCCGCGGGCACGGTGACGAAGTCGGCGTAGGCTCCGTCGACGTGGTTGCCCAGCATGATCAAACGCTCGCACAAGTTTTCCCGGCCATTGCGGCAGTACTCGCACTGGCGGCAGGAATAGACCGACGGGATCAGCACCCGATCGCCGACCGCATGGGTCTCCACGCCTGCGCCGAGCTCCGCGATCACGCCGGCGGCTTCGTGGCCCAGCACGATCGGCGGCGGTTTGAAAGTCTTGACCCCATGCTCGAGATAGTGGAGATCGGTGTGACAGAGGCCGCAGCCATGCACCCGGATGAGCACCTCGCCGGTAGTGGGCTTCGGCGTCGGCACCTCGGTCAGGTCGAGCGGCCGGTTCGGCCCGTGGTACACCGCGGCTTTCATGATTCCTCCCCCGGTTGCTGCATCCGGGTATAGATCGTCGTGAAGTTGAGCAGCATGACAAGCTGGCAATCGTCACAGTCGGGTCCGACTTCTTCCTTCCGCAGCGGCTTGGCGCACACCTCGTAGCCCAGGCTTCGATAGAGCTCCATGGCCTCGTCCGCGCGTTGCTTGTCCGCGATGAACCGCCGCTCCCATCCGGCTGCAACGAGCTCCGGGTCGGCCGTCAGGGTCGATTCGGCGAGGATCCGCCGCGCTTCGCCTTCGACGACGAATCCCAGGCGACCAGGAAGGTCCGAATCGGGATCAGGCATCGCGCGCCAAGCGCCTCGCCTCGGGGGCGGAGGCCGTATCCATCAATTTCTCGACCCGCCGCTGGCCGAGGATCGCGGCGCCCAAGGCCGCAATGAATTGGACCAGGTCGTTGCCCGGCACGTTGACCTCGGAGCCCAGCTCCTCGCGCACCACGTCGACCATCCGCTCGAAGCGGAGAATCCCCCCGATCAGGGTGAACTCCGGTTCCATCCGAACCCGCTTCATCAATTGGACCGAGCGGCCCACCAGCGATACGATGGCGCCGTGCATGATGTCCGCCGGCGCCATGCCTTCGGACAGGTGGTTGATGACCTCCGATTCGGCGAACACGGCACATACGCCGGAAATCGGGACCGGCGTCTTCGACGTGCTGACCAGCGGCCCGATCTCCTTCGTGCTGAACCCCATGTAGCGCGCGGTCTTCTCCAAGAACGCTCCGGTGCCCGCCGCGCACTTGTCGTTCAAGCGGAATGATTTGACCTTCCAGTCGTCGCTCAATCGGCTGGCCTTCATGGTCTGGCCGCCGACGTCGAGGATGGTGCGGGTCTCGGGGAACAGGAATGTCGCCCCTCGAGCCGCGGCCGTGAGATCGGTGACCTTGACGTCGGCGAACTCCACTTGATGGCGGCCGAATCCCGTCGCCACGATGTAGGCGATGCGGTCCAGCGGGACGCGTGCCTCGGTCGCGGCGTCGTGGAGTACCCGCTTCGCAACCTCCGCCAGCTTGAAACCGGTGGGCTCCATCGCCTGGCCCACGATGTGACCGAGCGGCCCCAGGATCACGGCCTTGGTGTAGGTCGACCCGACGTCGATGCCGGCGGTATACATTAGTCCGCTCCGTGGGTCAGGTTGGCAGGGGCGCGGCTGGTCAGGATCCGGTCGAGCGCGAAGAGGGCGGCCCCGACCGCGCCCATGTAATGCGACTCCTCGCTCACGTTGACCTTGAGGCCCAGGCGCTCGTTCAGCGCCTCGATCATCGCCACATTCTTGGCGACCCCGCCGGTGAAGGTGACTTCGTCCTCGACGCCCACCCGGCGCAACAGCCCGACCGACCGCGACGCGATGGATTGATGGACGCCGAGCAGGATGTCCTCGATCTTCTTGCCCTTGCCGAGCCAGGACAGCACTTCCGATTCGGCAAACACGGTACAGGTGGTGCTGATCTTGACCGGACGCTCGCCCCGGAGCGCGGTTGGTCCCAATTGCTCGAGCGGGATGTCGAGGGCGCTCGAGGCTGCGCCGAGGAAACGACCCGTGCCCGCGGCGCACTTGTCGTTCATGCAGAAATCGATGATCTCGCCGGACGGGGCCACCCGGATGGCCTTGGTATCCTGCCCGCCCATGTCCACCACGGTGCGGGTGTTGGGGAACATCTGCACCGCGCCGCGCCCGTGGCAGCTGATCTCGGTCACCTGCGTGTTGCCGAAGGTGACCTTGTAGCGGCCGTAGCCCGTCCCGACCACAAACTCCACCTCCTCCTCCCGAATCTTGCCGTCGGCCAGCGCCTCCTGGAACGCGGACTGCGCGGCACGCACCACGTTGGCACCGGTGTCGATGAGCGCGCGGCCCACGATCCGCTTCGATTCGTCGATGACCACTGCCTTGGTCTGGGTGGACCCGACATCCACTCCTGCTGCGTAGGCCATGGATTCCTCGGTTTAGGCCGGCGCGCCGGCTGTGTGGTGTCTGCGGGTTGCCAGGCCCTCGAAGAAAGCGTCGACCCGGTTCTTGAGCTGCGCTTCGGACACGACCCGCCGATCCATCATGTCCGATTCGATGAAGAGACTCGCGATGTTGTGTTTGTCCATCAGTTCCCGCCGGTTGTCGGCCAACCCCGTCGACACGGTCCGGCAACTCTTGATGGGATGGTAGACCACGCCGTCTGCGTGGAAGTCCTCGATCATGCCGGTGAGGATCGGCGTCTGGTAGAACATGCTGTCCATCGCGTCCCGGACACCGATCAGCACCCCCTCCGCTAGGCTCTCGAGCGGCCGCTCGAGGTCGTACTCGAAGCCCAGGTTCGAGCCGCCCGAGGCGAACCACAAGTAGGTGGAGTTGACGAACGTCCCGCCCCACTCGGTGAACAGCTCGTTGAAGCGGCGGAAGATCGGGTAGCACGGAACCCCGACGAACAGCAGGCGGTACTGTTCGTCGGTCAGCGTGCCGATGCCGTGCGCCGCCTTGTATTCCATCTCCTCGACCAGCTCGTCGAAGTATCTGGCCCCGGCGGCCGTGCCGCGGAACCCATTGGCCACACCGAGGAAAATGGTCCCATCGGAAAGGGCATTGAAGACCGACGGACGGCTCTGGTTCAGCTCGAGTACCCGGCGCCATCCCCGGCTCATGGTGTTGGCGTGGGCCATCGTCTCCCGCAGGCGATCGATGTCGAACCGGATCCCGGTGACCTTCTCGCAGAGGGCGATCAACTCGGTGATTTGCGCGGCCACGTAGCGCCGGTCGTTCTCGAAGTCCGGATCGCCGGGCCAGGTCTGGCCGCCCTGGGCCCGGGTGCCGGGCACGTCCAGGGTAAAGGTCGGGATGTCGTACATCCGCTCCCAGATCTCGGCCCACTTGATGTACGTGTTGCAGGCGTTGGTGTACACCGCGAGGACCGGCTTCGGGATCCGCCCCATGGGATGCTGCCCATGGCGGAGCTGAACGGCGACATCGGCCTTCACGTAGCCGCAGATGTCGGGCGAGAATCCGTAGTCCTCAGCCTGGTCCAGGTACTCGTGCGCCACGCGCCGAACGGCCGTCTGCAACGAGTTGATCTCGGGAAAGACCAAGGGAAGGTCGAACACCCGGAGCAACTCGGCCATGCTGCCCATGACGAAGACGTAGGCGGCTCCTCGGTCGTCGGCCGCGACCTGCCCCAATTCTTCGAACCACTGCCGGAAGAGCGCGGCGCCGTCCTTGTTGCCGCGTCCTACGATACTGGGATCTCGTTCTGTGTCGGCCATGGAATCCGCCTGGCTATTCGAAAAGGATGTTCTCGACGAACGTCTCCAGCTGGATCTCCAGGTGATCGAAGCTGGTCATGCTTTCTTCGAACTCGCTCACGAAGTACGGAATGTTGTGCTCGTCCAGGGCGCGGGTGTTCACGACCTGCTCCTCCAAGCCCGGCTCGCACATCTTGGCGGCCATCACGATCGCCGCGTCGGCTCCCGCCTCGGCCAAGCGCTTGAGCAGCATCTTGTCCTTCGGCTTCCGGAGGTCGTGCTGGACCGGACTGTGAGACGATCGGTTGAGGTACGCTTCGGCGAGGTTGTAGAGCGGGTCGCCGTCGACCGACACGTCCTCAATGATCCAGCGAAGACCAATCAGCAAATCGTCATCGACCACGTAACACGACTGGCTGATCATGCGAATCAGGTCGAGCGGCGGTTGCTCGCAGAAGCCTCCCTCGAAGTGCACGCGGATCTTGTCTTGGCGTTTGAGCTGCCGGGCCGCGAGCATGGGGAGCGCTGTCCGGAGCAGCGCGTTGTGCTCTTCCCGCGGAACGAGGCCGCCGACCGCGACCAGCGCGTACGAGTCGTCCGCCGCCACGAGCCACGGGGATTCGCGACGAAGGGCATAGAGCTGCCTGAGTAGTGCCCGGTTCTCGTTGAACACCGCGAGCGAAGCCCGGAGCGCGTCATCGGTGATCGGCCGACCCGCTACGGCCTCGATCGCGTCCGCCAGCCGGCGGTATTCACCTCGCAGGTACTCGGCGGCGTGTTCCGAGGTGGCGTGCTGGGGCAGGTAGAGAATCTGGCACGGGTAGGGGAAGTTCCGTCCCCAGATGGCGCCGAGATTCCGGGCCGCATCGCAGATGGGATGGGTGACGAACATGTCCAGCTCGACCCGCTTGCTGAGGACCAGCTCGAGCGAGGTCTTGAGGATCGAGCAGAGGTAGGAACCGAAGCGTGAGTCGGCCTGCGTCGGCTCGATGGGGGCGCCACGTACCTTGAAGGGCAGCATCCCGGCGGCGTGCGCGATTTCCTCGGGGAAGTACACCTGGAAGTGCCCGAGGACCTTACCCCCTCGCGCCCGCCAGCGGCCGAGTGTCGGGAAATCGGTGTCTTCCACCAGCTCGCGGCACTGGTAGAGCAGCTCGTCCAGCTGCGTGTCGCGCCACTCGGGAAGGATGACGTCAGGCCGTGTGCTCATTGGTGGCTCCAAACCGGAGTACGCTTCTCCTGGAAGGCCGTGAGCCCCTCCACGGCATCTCGCGTTGCCATCAGCTCGTCCATGTAGAGCAGGCCGACGGCCTCGAGCGTCGCGCGGCTGTCTCGTTGGAGCGCCCGTTTGGCAAGTCGAAGCGCCGCGCCGCTGTGCCGGGCAATGCGCTCGGCGAGGGCCGTCGCCTCGGCTGCGATTTGGTCGTCGGGCACCAGCCGCTGCACCAATCCGATGGCATGCGCGCGGGCGGCCGATAGCGGATCACCGGTGAAGACGATCTCCGCTGCAGCGCCGTAGGCAGCGCGCTCCGGGAGGATGACGCAGGCAGCCGGAGGCAGCACGCCGAGCATGATCTCCGGCTGACCGAAGACGGCGCTCTCCCCGGCGATGAGGATGTCGGCGGCCTGCACCAGCTCGAAGCCGCCACCCAGGCAGCGTCCTTGCACGGCGGCCACGACCGGTACTGGGCAGTGCTCGATCGCGGCGACGGTCTCGAGGAATTCGGGGATCATGTCGCGGAAGTCGGGCGGCAGGTGCTCGCCCACGTCGGCGCCGGCGGAGAAGTGCTTGCCCGCGCCTGCCAGCACCACGACCCGGAGATCCGCCTCGGCTGTTAGCGACGCGAGCGCATTACGGATTCTGCCCAGCACGTCGCGGGTGAGGATGTTGAGCGGAGGATGATTGACCGTGATGCGGCCAATGCCGTCGGTCGCCGTTCCTTCAACCAGCGTGCCCGTCATGCGGTATCCCCCAGGAGTTGGCCGCCGTCGATCGGCAGCACGGCGCCGGTCATGAAGCCCGCCGCGTCGCTACACAGGAATCGCGCGGCCGCCGCGATATCATCGGGCGAGCCGAGCCGTCCGAGCGGGGTGCGGGACACGGCGCGGGCCACGACATCGGCGGGTAGGGATTGGGTCATGGGCGTGTCGATGAATCCCGGTGCTATCACATTGACCGTGACCCCGTCGCGCGCCAACTCGAGGGCGAGCGACCGCGCCAACCCGATCAGCCCCGCCTTGGATGCGGCGTAGTTTGCCTGCCCAAACCGGCCCCGTATGCCGTTGATGGAGCTGATGAAGACCAGCCGTCCCCGGGGCGAACGGCGGAGCAGGGGAGCGGCGGCACGGGCCGTGTTGAACGTGCCGGTCAGATTGACGGCGATGACTTGTGCCCAGTCCTCGTCTGACATCTTCCAGCTGACCCGGTCGCGAATGACGCCAGCCGCGCAGACCACCCAGTCCAATGCTCCGCGCTCGGCCTGGATCTGCTCGACCGCTCCGGCAACCGCCGAGGGGTCGGTCACGTCCACGGTAAATTCGCGGGCGGCCGGGCCACCGGGTTCGGGAAAGGCCTTGTCCAGGGCCGCCACCCATGCGTCCCGGGCGAGGCCCCGCACCACGGCCGCCCCGATGCCGCGGCCCGCGCCAGTTACGAGAGCCGTCGGCCGCATACGCCGCAGAAAGTGAGGTCGGCCGGCAGGTTGGTGGCGTTGCATCCGTCACAGGACCGAATCGGCGAACCCCATGGTGTTTCGGACGACCGGCCTTGCGCGGCCCGTTCCCGCAGGAGGTCGTAGCGGGCCCCGCGCTTCTCGACGAAGGCCTGCATTCCCTCGGCCGGTTCCCAGCAGGTGTAGTGGAGCGAGAGCCAGTCCTGCGCGTGCCGCACGGTGGAGTGCCAGGCCAGGTCCTTCCAGAAGTTGACCTGCTGCTTGGTGTAGCGGGTGCATTCCGGGAACGATGCCAAGAGCTTCTTGGCCAGTTCGGTCACGAACTCATCGAGCTTGGACAGGTCGATCGAATACCCGTTCTCGCCTCGCTGCGCCTGCTTGATCTCCTGGGCGGTGGCCGCTTCGATCCAGCCGTCGTCGCGCTTGACCGACGGAACCACCCAATTGACCAGCCCCCAGTCGAGCGCCTTGAGCGCCGGGATGGGCTCGTTCAGCATGAGGATTTCCCGGGCCCGCTTGTCGCCGACCACGAGCGGGAGCCATTGGGTCGAGCCGCCGCAGGCCACTGAGCCGACGTGGGTACCGACCTGCTTGATGAAGGTGTGCTGCGCCATCACGGTGAGGTCACAGGCGAGCTGACTCTCGTTGCCACCCCCGACGGCCATGCCGTTCAGCCGTGCCACGACCGGCTTCCCGGTATTGAGGATGCTTTCGATGTAGGCGCGAAAGAGACCCATGTACTTCCAGTAGTCACGCGGCGTGGCCACGTACTTCTCGGCGTATTCCTTGACATCGCCGCCGGTGCAGAACGCGCGGTCGCCGGCACCGGTGTACACGATTACGCCAACGCTGTCGTCGAAGCTTGCATCGCGAAACGCGGCGGCGAGTTCCTCGAGGGCGGGCGTGGAATACGCGTTGTAGTTTTTCGGCCGGTTGATGGTGATGGTGGCGACGCCGTCGCGCTTGGTGTAGAGAATCTCCTCGAACGAGAAGGTGGCGGCGTCGCGGTTCGGGAAGTAGCGGTCTACTGTTGCGGTCGGCATCTCAGTCCTCCGACGAGTTGATCGGCGAATTCACTGCCCAGTTCAGCGGTACGGATGGATCCTTCGGGTTGGTACCAGCGGGCGATCCAGTTGATGGCGCCGAGGATCGCAAACACGGCAATCTTCGAGTTGACCGAGCGGAATTCGCCGTCGCGGATTCCGTGCTCGATGATTTTCCGGAGCCCGCGTTCGTAGCGGTCGCGGGCGCGGATGATCTCTTGTTGTCGCTCGTCCGAGAGGGCGGTGACCTCGAAGGCCAGGGGCGACCCCTCCAGGGTTTCGGTCATCACCCGCACGTGCTCCTGGATGATGTAGCGCAGCTGCTCGTCGGCTGTCGTGAATCGCCGGCGAGCGTCTTTGACGAATCGGTCCACCTCTGCGAGGGATTCGCGGTGGCATTGATAGAGAATGGCCTCTTTGTCGGGGAAGTAGTGGTACAGCGCCGTCTTCCGGATATCGAGGCGCTTGGCGATGTCATCGAGGGTGGTGGCGTAGTATCCCTTCTCGCGGAAGGCGCGCAGCGCTGCGTGGAGGATCTCCGCCTGCCGCCGCCGCCGCTTCTCGCGGATGCGGGGGGACACCATGGCTGAATGGCCGTGGCTAGTCATAGGGGAACTCCCAGATCGGTATTATTTGACCAACAGTTCAAAATTTGAAGCTCGGGTCGAAATCCTGCAAGCGACTGGCGAGGAGTTTCAGGCAAAGTTCATGAATCTTTCACGAAAGGCTGCCGGAGGCGGTTGTTTCGCGATCGTGATCATGCACCCCGGGCTCCGGCAATTGAACCCAGTCTTTCCGAACCGCTCCGTTCCCCGGTGCAGCCTTCTCGGGGCCTCTCCCCTCGGTTGCTTGCTCCCCGCTTGGCACCGCCGGTAACTTGAGGGCCCGCGGTAAGGCAAACATCTTCGCGCCGCCTCATCCCCGCACTTCAGGAGTCCGCTGATTTCATGAAACACCGAGCGTCTCGAGGCATTGCTGCGTGGAAGCTCCTCCTGGGCCTGACGGCGGCCGCGGTCGCGATTGGGTTCGTGTCTTACGCCACAGGGAGAGGGACGGGCCAGGACCGGGTGCTGGCCGTGGTGGGAGGCAAGCGCATCACGGTGGGCGACATTGAGGGGGTGAACGCCGGTGCGTTCAGGCAGCTCGCGCGGCAGCGGCACGAGCTCCTGGAACAGGGTCTCGAGGAGGCCATCGGCCGGATGCTCCTCGAGGTCGAAGCCGGGTCCCGAGGCATCACGACCGACGAACTGTGGGCGAAGGAAGTGGAAGGCCGTGTCGTGGAGCCGTCTGATCACATGGTGGATTCCTTCTACCAGGCCCGCCGGATCGGCGTTGCGAAGGACAGCATTGCGCCTCGCATCCGCCAATTTCTGAAGGAAGAGCAACGGGCCGGTGCCGCCCGGGCATTGTTGGCCTCGCTCCGTGAGAAACATCCGGTCAAGGACTATCTCGAGCCCGAGCGGGCCGAGGTCGAGGCGAGCGGCTTCCCTTCCAAGGGTCCGATGGACGCGCCGGTCACGATTGTGGAGTTTGCCGACTTCGAGTGCCCGTACTGCCGTCAGATCCTGCCCAGTCTGGCGCGGCTGGAGGAAACCTACGGGGACAAGGTGCGGTTCGTCTTTCGCCAGTTTCCGTTGAACAGCATCCATCGGCACGCCCAGAAGGCCGCCGAGGCGTCGCTCTGCGCCCACGAACAAGATCGGTTTTGGGCAATGCACGATGCGATGTTCGTGGAGCCGCCCGCCTTGGGACTCGAGGACCTGAAGGAGAAGGCGGCACGAGTGGCGATGGACGTCCAGCAGTTCGACGACTGCCTCGATTCGGGGAAATACCGCAGCCGAGGTCGCCGCTGATCTCGATGCGGCCCTTCGGCTTGGCCTCACCGGAACTCCTGCCTTCTTCATCAATGGCCGCTTCCTGAGCGGTGCGCAGCCGTACGAGACGATCGTGAACATCGTCGACGACGAACTCCGGCGGGCAGGCCTCTAACCGGCACTCGCAGCCCGCTGTCGGATGCCGCGTCCTCCGTTCTCCGCGACCCCGTAACCTTTTGTCAGGCTTCACCGTCATATCGGCACATGGTGCAGGCCGTGCAGACACGTGAACTCATTCGAAGAGAGGGGTCAGATGGCAGCGAAATCCGATCTACGCTGGGCGACGGGTCTGATCGTCGGAATCGTGGCACTGGCAGGCTCGGCGGAGTCCACCTGGGCCCAGGTTCCGGCATCGATCTCCGATATCCGCTACGCCGTGACCTTTGACTCGAGCACAGCGGCGACTCGGACCATCAACGTGGAGATGTCGTTCCGTGCGGATGGAGACGAGCCGCTCCGCCTCTCCCTGCCTGCGTGGACACCGGGGTCCTACGAGCTCGACAACTTCGCTCGCAACGTCTCGAACTTCTCCGCCCGCAGCGCCACCGGACCAGTCAAGTGGGACATGACGGACTACGACACCTGGCGGATCTTCCCCGAGCGGGGCCAGACCGTCACCGTGGGCTTCGACTACCGGGCCGACACGCTGGACACCGGCATGGCCTGGTCCGCCGCGGACTTTGCCTACTTCAACGGCACCAACCTCTTCCTCTACCCCGAAGATGCGTCGCTCGATTTCCCGGCCCGCGTCACGATCACAACCACTCAAGGATGGCAGATTGCCACCGGCATGACCTCGACGGGTCCCGGCACGTTCACCGCCGGCAATTACCACGACCTGGTGGACATGCCGACCTTCGTGGGCCGGTTCGACCTGGATAGCACCCAAGTCGGCCGCCAGTGGTATCGGCTTGCCACGTATCCGGCGGGCGCTTTGGCGGGGGCGGCGCGGGACAGGCTCTGGGACCAGATCCGGAGGATGGTGCCGCCGATGGCGGCGGTGTACGGAGAGGTGCCGTGGGACACCTATACCATCCAAATGGTCTTCGACGACGACTTTCCCGGCGCAAGCGCACTCGAGCACCAGAACTCACACTTGGGCATTTACGTGACCCAGGCCATCGGAAGCCCGTTCCTGCCGTCCATCGTGGCCCACGAGACGTATCACGCCTGGAACGTGAAGCGGCTGCGGCCGGCGGAGTTGGTGCCCTACGACTACGGCCGGGCGCAACCGACACCGCTTCTGTGGGTGAGTGAGGGCATTACCGATTACTACGCCGATTTGGCACTAGTTCGCGGAGGGATCATCCCGAAGGACGCGTTCTACCAGGCTACCGCTGGCAAGGTCCGGTCGGAGGAGACCTCCCCGCCCGTCGCGCTCGAAGATGCCTCGCTCTCGACCTGGATCGAGCCGCGGGACGGCACCGCCTTCATCTACTACGACAAGGGATCGGCCGCGGGGTTTCTGCTGGACATCCTCATCCGTGATGCGTCGAACAATAGATCGTCACTCGATGACGTCATGCGAGACTTGTATCAGACCACCTACAAGGCTGGCGCCGGATTTACCACCGGTGAGTGGTGGCAGGCGGTCAGTCGGGCTGCCGGTGGGAAGTCTCTTGCCGAATTCAACGCCCGGTACGTCGATGGCCGGGACCGGTTCCCGTGGGATGACGTGCTACCGCTCGCGGGCCTCAGGCTCGTGGCCGACTCGCTCCGGGAGCCGTGGATCGGTGTATCGCTCGACCAGGACAACGACGGAATCCGCATCACCGCCACCATTCCCGGCGGCATGGCGGACGCTGCAGGCGTTCGGCCCGGAGATTACCTGGTGCGCGTTGGCGAAATCACCGTGGGGACACCCATCTCGCGGTTTCGGGAGCGGTACGCCCGTGAACCGGACGGCACCCCGATCGACATCGTGGTCCGGCGGGACGGGAAGGAACTCACCTTCAAGGGAGGCCTCCGGTTCAGGACCTCCGTCTCCTACGCGGTCCGGGAGGATCCCGCGGCGTCGCTCAAGGCGATCCGGATCCGAGACGGCATCCTTCAGGGCCGGGTCGATCGCTGACGCGGCGCTCGTCCGGTCGGACAATCGCCCCGTGCCGGGGCAAAAGGCCTGACCCCTCGACCTGGGGATGCGGGTGAAATAGGGAAAACGCCGCGTCCAGCGGCGTTTTCGTTGGCTGGCACAGTTCTCGCCGGAAAATTGTGGTTCAGTCTCGATCATCGATTCCCCGCGACCGCGCCCATGCATCCACGACTCCACAGCGCCAGTCGATTCCAGGACCTTCTGGTCCGGCGGGCGGAGGACGACCCCTACGTCTTCGCCACCATCTTCGATAACGACACCTGGCGCTCCCGCCGGCTCTCGGCCAAGAAACTGAGACTCCTCAGAGAGATCGACTCGACCTTGCGCGTCATGCTCGAGCCCGGGGAGAAAGTGCACTTCGTCACGGTCGGCAACGGCGTGTCGTTCTGGGAATCGTACTTCCTCGGATGGGTGGCCTATGCCATCAACCGGCGGGCCATCATCCTGACGGACCAGCGGATTCTCCTGCTCCAGATCGACCGGAAACTCCGGCCGCATACCTTTCGGTCTCAGCTGCGGTACCTGGCCATTGATCGCCTCACTTGGCCGCGCCTCGGAGGGGTGAGGCTCAAGATGCGAAGCAAAAAGACGCGGCTGTATTCCTATATGCCGCGGAAGGACCGCGGGCGGCTGCGCGAGTTCATCAAACGCAAGAAGATGGAGTTCCGAGGCTATCGCGCCGAGGCCATGGACCTCGAGGACCTGTGCCCGCAGTGCCATCATCCGGTGGAAGGGCACCCATGCCAATGCCCCGGCTGTCACGCCGGCTTCAAGTCGCGGGTCAAGGCTACACTCCTGTCCTTCCTCTTTCCTGGGCTCGGAGATCTCTACCTGGGCCACAAGCTGTTCGGCGGCGTGGAAATCGTCGCCGCGGCCCTGGCATGGCTCGGCTTCCTGCTCGTGGCGCTCAACGGCACAATTGCCATCGAGGCGAAGGTCGTGAGCGCCGCATCTCTGCTGCTCTTTATGCACGGCCTCGATGCCCTCATGACCCGCCACGTCGCGAGCAAGGGGCTCTATCCCACGCAGCCATCGGCGGACCTTCCGCGCGCAGCCCGCGCGGCATAATCGTCAGACCGATTCGCCCCCACGCAGTCTGACCGCGGCGCGGCCCAATCCCTGGCGGCTGCGAGCCACGTGGGGACGGGCCACCAGATTTTCTCGAGGGGCGTGTAGGTTTAACAGTTGCGCACAGCCACCCTCTTCTGAACGGGCCCCACGGTTCCCTCGACCATTGACCATGACCACGGTCCGAAGCCAGGTTGTTCCGCTCTCCCTCGACGAGGCCCAGGCACTCGCCCGTCTGCACTACGGTGTGAATGCGCCGGCGCAACCGCTTCCGAGCGAACGCGACCAGAATTTCCTGTTCCGCGCGCCGGCGGGTCCGTGGTACGTGCTCAAGATCGCGGGGCCGGATGACGGTGTGGAGATCCTGACCGCACAGAACACGGTGCTGGAGCATGTGGCCCGGGTTGCTCCGGACATCGGGGCGCCACGACCGCTTCGCACCACGGCCGGCGACGGCATTGCTGTCGTCCATGCCGGGGACGGAAGCACCCGACTCGTCCGCCTCCTGTCGTACGTGCCCGGTCGGCTATTGGCGGATGTGGCACCGCACACGCCTGAACTTCTGTCGAGCTTGGGTGCGTTCTTCGGACGGTTCGACCGAGGTCTCTCAGCGTTGTCGCTTCCGGCATTGCGGCGAGAATTGCATTGGGATCTCCAACGCGCCGGCTCGGTCATCGACCGTCACACGGCGCTCATCAAGGATTCCGCGAGGCTCGACCTGGTGCGGTATTTCCGACAGCGCTTCGAGACCATCGTCGCCCCGGCGCTTCCGACGCTCCGCCAAAGTCTCATCCATAACGACGGGAACGACTACAACATCCTGGTCACCGACTCCGCGTCTGGAGAAGCCGTGACCGGGATCATCGATTTCGGCGACATGGTCGAGACCGCAACGGTCATCGAGCCCGCGGTCGCTGCGGCATACGCCACCTTGGGGAAGGCCGATCCGTTGGCCGCTGCGGCCCATGTGGTCGCGGGGTATCACGGCAGCCATCCCCTCACGGAGCAGGAGATCGGGTTGCTGTACGACCTGATTGCGCTTCGGCTCGCGGTGAGCGTCTGTCTTGCAGCGTATCAACGGGGTCGAGCGCCCGAGAACGCCTATCTGTCCATCTCGGAAACGCCGGCCTGGGAAGCCCTGGGACGATGGCGGGATATCTGCCCTCGAATGGCGACCTATGCCTTCCGTCAAGCGACCGGAATGCACCCGTGCCCGGCGACCCTGGAGATAGTCCAGTGGCTCGACGCCAACCCCGATCGGATCGGACCGGTCATCGAGCCCGGCCTGGACTCCAGCAGTGTGCTTGTCTTCGACCTCTCCCCCGGCAGCGATCAGTTTATCGACGTGCCCGACCCGTTCGACCAGGCGAGCTTAGCACGCGCGGTCACGGACCAGATCCGGGCGGCTGGTGCCCGGGTCGGAGTAGGGCGCTACAACGAGGCGCGGCGGCTCTACCGGGCGCCGCAGTTCTGCCCGCCTGGTAGCGAGGTGGACGAGTGGCGCACCGTGCATCTGGGTGTGGACCTCTTTCTCGAACCCGGCTCGCCGGTCCTTGCTCCGCTCGACGGCACCGTGCACAGCGTGGCCAACAATCGGGAGCCGCTCGATTACGGCCCGACCGTTATTCTCCGGCACCAGCCGGACAATGCTCCCGAGTTCTTCACGCTCTTCGGGCATCTGAGCGAGGTGTCCCTCGTCGGGCTGGAGCCGGGTGTGCGCGTCGCCAAAGGCGAGCGGTTGGGAACCATCGGCGACATCGCGGTCAACGGCGGCTGGCCACCGCACCTCCATTTCCAGATCGTCACGGACCTGCTCGATTGCACCGGCAACTTCCCGGGAGTAGCCGCGGCCAAGGACCAGGCACTCTGGCTCGCGCTCTGTCCCGATCCCAATCACCTGCTCCGAATCGAAGGGCTTCCCGAGCCGGATACCGGACGGAGCCCCGGCGAGATTGTGGACGTGCGGCGCCGGCACCTGGGTCCGACGCTCAGCGTGAGCTACCGGCGGCCGCTCAAGATCGTGTCGGGGCGCATGCAGTACTTGTACGATTATCTGGGCCGGGAGTTCCTCGATGCCGTAAACAACGTGGCCCATGTCGGCCATTGTCATCCGGCGATCGTTGCGGCGTCGCGACGGCAAACGGCCCTGCTCAACACCAACACCCGCTATCTCCACGACACGATCATCGACTACACGGAGCGCCTTCTCTCGACGTTGCCCGAACCGCTTCGGGTCTGCTACTTCGTCTGTTCCGGCAGCGAGGCGAACGAGCTGGCGATCCGGATGGCGCGGGCGCATACCCGGGCCACGGACATCGTGGTGATCGACGGCGGCTACCATGGCAACACCACGGGTCTCATCGAGCTGAGTCCCTACAAATTCAACGGTCCGGGCGGGGCAGGCGCCCCGCCTTTCGTACACGTCGTCCCGACGCCCGACACCTACCGGGGACTGTACACCGACCCTCGAGAAGCCGGCCGGCGGTATGCCGCTCATGTCGCCGAGACCACGCTCCAGAGCCGAAAGCGCGGCCGGCACGTGGCGGCCTTCCTCGCGGAGTCGTTCCCGAGCTGCGCCGGACAGATCGTGTTGGCGCCCGGGTTCCTGGCCGAGAGCTACCGACTGATCCGTGAGGCCGGTGGGGTGTGCATCGCCGACGAGGTGCAGGTGGGCTTCGGTCGGGTGGGCTCGGACTTCTGGGGCTTCCAGACGCACGAAGTGGTTCCCGACATCGTCACGATGGGGAAACCGATCGGGAACGGCCATCCACTCGCCGCGGTCGTGACCACGCCCGAGATCGCGGCGTCGTTCGACACCGGCATGGAGTACTTCAACACGTTCGGCGGCAACCCGGTCTCCTGTGCCGTCGGACTGGCGGTGCTGGACGTGATCGAGGAGGAAGGGTTACAGCAGCACGCCCGGGACGTGGGCGACATGCTGAAGGGCGAACTCCGTCGGTTGGCCGGTGCGCACGAAATCATCGGTGATGTTCGCGGGGCCGGACTGTTTCTCGGCGTCGAGCTAGTGCGCGATCGCGCGACCCGCGAACCCGCCGGTCGGGAGGCGTCGTACGTTGCTAACCGCATGCGCGATCGCGGCGTGCTCCTCAGCACCGACGGACCGCACGGCAATGTGCTCAAAATCAAGCCGCCGATGGTCTTCGGCGTCGCCGACGTGTCGTGCCTGGTCGATGCGTTGGCACGGGTGTTGACGGAGCCGAAGTTGAGAACGCTTGCCGCAGGAGACGGATAGCGCTACCGAAGGAGGATGGCGATGCTGAGACCATTGGTGATTGTCGCCTTGATGACCGCTGGCGGAACGTCCGCGCCACCGGCCGCACCTCACCCGGATCTGTCAGGTCTCCGCCTCACCCACCTGAATCTGGCGTTATCAGTGGACTATGAGGAAGCACGGCTTGCGGGGACCGCGACGCTCGCGGTGGAGAACACGTCGGAGGAGCCGGTCTCGCTGATTCCGCTCCTGCTCTACCGGCTGATGACGGTCTCGGAGGTGACTGACGAGGCCGGAGGCGCGCTGGCCTTTACCCAAGACATCGTCACGATGGTGGACTGGCCGCAGTATCAAGCCAACCACATCACGGTCATTCTCGATGCCCCGCTGGCACCGGGGCAACGCCTGAGCCTCACGCATTCCTGACCGTGGCCCGCTTGCCCCGAGCGAGGGCTGACCGCATGGCGGGTGGGTAGACTGCATGGGCCCAGGAGTCCTTCTCGGCTCGTTTGACTTCATACATGAGGTCATCGGCTGCCTTGATGACGGACTGGACGCTCGGGGCCGGTGATTCGAAGGTGACCCCGCCAATACTGAAGGTGACGGGCCATCCGCTCTGGGCCATGGCTTCGAGCAGGCGGGTCCGTAGCGTTTGCAATACTTCGCGAGCCGATGCAGCATCGGTTTCCGGGAACAAGATCACGAACTCGTCACCGCCCAAGCGCGCGATGGTGTCCGTCGATCTGGTGTAGGTCCGAAGGGTCTTGGCGACCTGCTTCAGGACCTCGTCGCCCACCAGATGCCCGTGGGCATCGTTCACCGCCTTGAAGTTGTCGAGGTCGATCGCGCACACCGAAAACGGATGCTGGTAACGGCCGGCTCGCCTCAGTTCACGATCAACCGCTTCGTAGCATGCCCGGCTGTTGGCTAACCCGGTCAACGGATCGGTGGCGGAGAGCTGCTCCTCCCGAGCCAGGTGTCGTCGGATCATGCCCAACAGGGTCCCGAGCAGGATGAAGGCTCCGAGTGAGACGATCGTATCCAGGAGCGGAGTCACTGTGTGCGATACGCCTGGGCTGGACAAACGGTCAGCGAAAAGCCACACCCCGGCGGCTGCCAATGACAGCGCGACGGCGGCGCGGACCCCGATGTACCAGGCCGTGATGGCGATGGGGGCGAAAAAGAGCGAGTGGATCGAGACGAACTCGGGACCGGCGAAATAGTCCACAACCCCGATCGCCACAATGAGGGCCAGGGCTCCGGCCATCAAAGCGCGTTCGGGCGTGCGCGTTAGAAGAGCATCGAGCGTTCGAATGGGTCCCAAGGTCGCCTCGCAGGGCGGGGGGTCGAGCGCATGGTCCTCGCTCCCCCACGGACAGCCATGTTTCGGGCGAGTGTCAGGCCAGGTCGCCCACGAGCACCTCGCGAATACGTGGTAGCGCCCACTCGAGATCGGCACGATCCACCACGAGTGGCGGTGCCAACCGGATGACCTGCTCGTGGGTCTCCTTGGCAAGGATGCCGCGCTCCATGAGCGCTTCGCAGAACGGTCGTGCCGGGCCCGACTCGCGCTTGATCACGATCCCGATCATGAGGCCCTTGCCGCGCACCTCGGCGACGTGGCGCGAACCGATCTTCCGGATTTCGGCCATGAGCCAGCTGCCCAACTCCTGGGCTCGCTCGGGGAGCCTTTCATCGACGATGACGCGGAGGGCGGCCAGCGCGATCGCCGCACCCAGCGGGTTCCCGCCGAAGGTCGATCCGTGGTCCCCGGGCTTGAACATGTCCATCACCGCGGCATCGGCCAGCATGGCCGACACCGGGTAGAAGCCGCCGCTCAGCGCCTTGCCCACCACCATGACGTCGGGCCGCACGCCTTCCCAATCACAGCAGAACATCTTACCTGTCCGGCCGAGCCCGGTCTGAATCTCATCGGCGACCAGGAGCACATTGTGATCCCGGCATATCTTGGCCGCTTCCGTGAGGTATCCCTCCGGCGGAACGATGACGCCGCCCTCGCCCTGTAGCGGCTCGAACAGAAATGCGGCGGTATTCGGCGTGATGGCGGCGCGCAACGCATCGGCGTCGCCGTAGGCGATCACCGGAAACCCTGGTGTCGCGGGGCCGAAGTCGCCGCGCGAACCCGGATCGTCCGAAAACGAGATGATGGTGGTGGTGCGCCCGTGAAAGTTGTTGTGGCACACGATGATCTCGGCTTGTTCACGGGGGATGCCCTTCACGCGATAGCCCCAGCGCCGCACGGCCTTAATGGCCGTCTCGACCGCTTCCGCTCCCGTGTTCATGGGCAGCACCTTCTCATAGCCCGTGACCTCGCACAACAGTTTGAGGAACGGCCCCATCTGGTCGTTGTGGAACGCGCGGGAGGTCAAGGTGAGCCGGTCGAGTTGGTCACGGGCGGCCTGCAGAATGGCGGGATGGCGATGTCCCTGATTCACGGCCGAGTAGGCCGCCAGGCAATCGAGGAACTTGTTGCCCTCCACGTCCCACACCCACGCGCCCTCCCCGCGGCCGATGACCACCGGCAGCGGGTGGTAGTTGTGGGCGCCGTAGTGGTCGACCTCGGCGATGAAGTCAGCGGTCGTCTTGGTGTCGGTAAGAGTCGTCATGATCGGCTCTGTTCTTTCTGATGAAGTGCCGTGGTTGCGGCCGCACCCGCCCGGCCACGTGCGAGCATCGACCGCGCTTCCTCCACCTCCCGCCGAACCTCCGCGGGAGATGTGGAACCGTATGTCCGCTTGGATTCTATACTCCCTTGGGCGGTAAGCAATCGCCGGTCGATTCCATGGGCTCGCCGAGCGTAGCCAACTCGTGATCGGTGGCCTCCGACAGGCCCCGACCGGATGCTTCCAAGGCCTGAATCAACCGCCCGACGGCGTGATGCGCCGTGCGGAACGGAATACCGCGCCGGACCAGTTCTTCCGCCAAATCGAGCGCGGTCGAGAAGTCCGGCCCATCCATGCGTGGCGGGTTGGAACTCGATGGAGGCGATCGCGCCGGCCAAGACTCGGGCTGAATCCCGAGTCGTGTCCGCGGCACGGAACAGCGGCGCCTTGTCTTCCTGGAGGTCCCGGTTGTAGGCCAGCGGCAGCCCCTTGAGGAGGCCGTGGAGGGTGACGAGATCACCGGCCACCGTGGCCGCCTTGCCTCTGACCAACTCGGCCACGTCCGGGTTCCGCTTGTGGGGCAGGGCGGACGAGCCCGTGCTCCACGCATCGGCCAGCCGGGCGCGGCCGAACTCCTCTGAGGACCACAGGACCACCTCCTCAGCCAGGCGCGACAGGTGGGTCATGATGAGGGCGCACACCGAGACGAATTCGATGGCCCAGTCGCGGTCGGCGACGGCATCGATCGAGTTGCCGGATACCCCGGCGAATCCGAGCCGTTCTGCCGTGGCATGCCGATCGAGCGGGAACGACGATCCGGCACAGGCTCCCGCCCCGAGCGGACAGCGGTCAGCACGGCGGCCGGCGTCTCGGAGTCTTCCGAGATCGCGCTCCAATGCCTCGAAATGCGCATGGAGATGATGGGCCAGCAGCACCGGCTGAGCCCGCTGGAGATGGGTATAGGCCGGAACGATTGCCGCGTGATATTCCTCGGCCTTGGTCATCAGGGCGTCTTGGACGTCGCGGACCGCCCGCTCGATTTCGAGCGAGGCATCCTTGAGCCAGAGCAGCACGTCGGTAACGACCTGATCGTTTCGGCTTCGTCCCGCGTGAACCTTGTGTCCCGTCTCTCCAATCAACCCGACCAGCCGGGCCTCCACCGCGCTGTGAACGTCCTCGGGCAGCGGTGTCGCGTCGGCCGCAGGCGGGAAGGTCCCGGCCCGGACTTCCGCGGCGATCTGCGCGAGGCCGGTGAGGATCGTGTCGTACTCAGCGGAGCTCAACACGCCGGCGTCCTGCAGTGCGGCGGCGTGGGCCTTCGTCCCCGTGAGATCGTACAAGACGAGGCGGCGGTCGACGCCGAGCGATGATGAGAATCGTCGCAGCGTATCGTTCAGTTCTTCTTGGAAGCGGCCGCCCCAAAGATCGCTCACGCGAGTGCCACCTTGCGGCGCTTCGGGACCGGAGCCGCGAGGCTCTGGCGCTTGGTGCTGGCTACCCGGCTCGGCAGTCCGAAGATCTCGATGAACCCGCGGGCGGACTCATGGTTGAAGGCGTCACCGGCGGCGTAGGTTGCGAGTGCCGGATCGTACAGGGCGTTGGCCGAGCGCCGCGCAACGGGCGTCACGTGGCCGCGATGGAGTGTGACCTTCACCTCCCCGGTGACCGGCTGCACGGCCTGGTCCACGAAGGCGGCAATCGATTCCCGAAGGGGCGAGTACCAGAGGCCATCGTACGTGAGACGGGCCAATTCCTGCCCCAGGGCTGCCTTGGCGCGCCGTGTCTCGCGGTCGAGGGTCAACTGCTCGAGCGCCTGCCGCGCGGCGTGCAGGGTCACGGCAGCCGGTGCCTCGTACACTTCGCGGGACTTGATGCCGACCACCCGGTCTTCGATCATGTCGATCCGTCCGACGCCATGGGCTGCGGCGCGCTCGTTCAACTCGCTCAGGAGCTGGACGCCCCCGAGTGCCCGTCCGTCGAGCGCTGAGGGGACGCCCTGCTCGAACGCGATGGTCACCGGTTCCGGCGTGGCCGGGGCACGCTCGGGATCGACCGTCATCTGCCAGCAGTCGTGTGGCGGTTCCGCCCATGGGTCTTCCAGCTTGCCCGCCTCGATCGAGACGCCCCAGAGGTTCTCATCGATGGAGTAGGGCGACTTCTTGGTCGCCGTGACGGGAATGTGGTGCGCCTTGGCCCAAGCGATCTCTTCCTCCCGGCTCTTGAGCTCCCAGCTCCGGACGGGAGCCAGACAATGCAGGTCTGGCGCCAGTGCCGCCACGCCAACTTCGAAACGCACCTGGTCGTTCCCCTTGCCGGTGCACCCGTGAACGATGGCATCGGCCCCGACCTCGCGGGCCACTTCCACCAGTCGCTTGACAATGAGGGGACGGCCGATGGCCGAGCCCAGCGGGTAGACTTCCTGATAGAGCGCTCCCGCCTTGAGAACCGGCCACAGGTACTCGCGGACGAATTCCTCGCGGAGGTCTTCCATGTATGCGGCACTGGCGCCGCAGAGGAGGGCCTTCTCCCGAACCCCGACCAACTCACGTTTCTGCCCGAGGTCGGCGGTGACGGTGACCACGTCGGCGTCGTAATGGACCTGGAGCCACTTGAGAATGACGGAGGTGTCGAGCCCACCGGAGTAGGCGAGAACGAACTTGGGCATGAGCGTGTCTCGGTGTGGTCTAGAGTTGGTGAAGTGAAGTGAACTAGGCGACACTGAGCAGCGATGCCAGCCGCTGCCTCAGCTTTGCGGTTTGCTTGATGCGGTTCGGGTAGACGATCACGGTATCATCCCCGGCCAGAGTGGCGAGGATCTCGGGTATGGCGAGGGAGTCGATGTAGACGGCCACTCCCTGGGCCCGGCCAGACAGCGTGTGGACGGCCACGGCTACTTCATTGGCATCGATGCCGGTCACCTCGCTCGCGGCGAGGCGGCGGAGTTCTTCTGGAGGAGTGGCCGTGTGCGGTCCACCGTTACCGCCTGATGGTAGGTAGCGGTAACTCACCCCGGTGGAAACCCGGGTGACGCGAAGCTCCTTGAGGTCCCGCGACAGCGTCGATTGGGTGACTCGAATGCCCCCCGCCGCGAGCTTCGCGGCGAGATCATCCTGGCTCGCAATCGGCGTCGCCGCGAGGAGCTGGAGGATGGTGCGGTGACGGCGAGTCTTGTCGGTCGTATCGGTCATGGCCCGCGGCTCAGTGGTCAGGTCACGGCGGGCACGAGCGCCCGGAACGTGCATTTATATACAGCTATCGGAATATCTATGCAAGGGCCGGCTGCGGCCGGCCTGGGGGTGATTCTCCGCTCCGGCGGCGGTAGCTTGAGACGAGGCCTTGAGATCGGTGGTGTCTCAGAGTCCCGCAACGAGGAGATTCCGATGCCTGAGCAGATCACGAGGAAAGCACGGGTCGGACGGGCTGCTGCCACCCTGGGCATCCTCCTGCTCATTGCGAAGCTCGTCATCTCGCTGTTCGGCCTAGCGAGTTCGGGGTCCCGCACGCTCATCTTTGCCGGGGTGGTGTTCCTTTTCGTCGGGCTCGCCCTGATCCAGCACGACAAGGCGTCGGGCCAGGGACCAGACAAGGGCCATCTGTGAAACGACCTGCCGGCGTCGGGTACGCTTGGTGTGCCCGTGGCGGGGCCGCCCGCCGAGTACCTCGTGGCTTCCGCCCTTGGAGCCAGGTCGTGTCCGGGCTCGCAGTGGCGCTTCTTGGGTGCGCATCAGGCAATGCATCATCCGCACCTCATCAACCGGTGCAGTCGCTCAGTCCCGGAGATTACGAGTTTCGACTCTCGCACGACGGCCGCGAGCGGCGGTATCTGGTTCATGTGCCGCCTGGCGCACGCGGGGGTGCCCCGCTGCCGGTGGTGTTGAGCTTCCATGGTGGCGCCGGCCACGCAGCCGGCCAGAAGGCATACACCAGGCTCGACGAGACCGCGGATCGCGAACGATTCCTCGCCGTGTACCCCGACGGCACCGGCCCGTTCGCGAATCGGATCCACACCTGGAATGCGGGGACCTGCTGTGGTTGGGCGCAAGAGCACGCGGTCGATGACGTGGGATTCGTCCGCCGTGTGCTGGAAGATCTTGGCGATCGTGTGGCGCTGGATCCGACCCGCGTCTACGCGACAGGGCTGTCCAACGGGGCCATGATGGCGTATCGACTGGCGGTGGAGGCTGCAGACCGGATTACTGCCATCGCTCCGGTGGCTGGTGCCATGGTTATCGGTGGCGGGACGCCTTCCCGTTCCGTCCCGGTCATGCACATCCACAGCGTGGATGATGCCCGTGCCTTGTACGCCGGTGGCCTCGGTCCGCCCTTTCCGATAACCCGACGGCGTGTGGCGCACCCACCGGTTGCTCAGTCACTCGCGCGCTGGATCGAGCTGGACGGCTGTCCCCCGGAGCCTAGGGTTCAGCCGACCCACTGGGGCGAGGCAGGCTCCGCTAACGAGGGTCACAGTGCCACACTGCTGACCTATGGTCCCTGCCGCGACGGGGTCGAGGTCGCCCATTGGAAATTGACCGGAGCCGGCCACGTTTGGCCCGGTGGAAAGCAGGAGTTCCTGGAACGGATACTGGGGCCATCAACCACCATCATCGACGCCAACACCGAGATATGGCGTTTCTTCTCTCGATTCACGCTCCCACGGTGAGCCGATCACGCCCCCGGAATCTCTCCCCGCCCGCCCCCTCCACGTCGCCTCCAACTCCCTTCACGATTCCTTCATCCGTTCGCTCGAAATTTGGGAGTCATTTCCTCCCGTTTGTCGGGACGTGGCACGTGACCCCACCTGAACCGTATCGCTGGGAGCACTTCGCATGAGTACCGCCGTAAAGGTCGTTTCGGGACTCGACCGAGAAACCCTCGATATGACGCTCGAGGCCATCCGGGATTTCGCCGATCAGAACCTGCCGCAGGAGCTGCTCCTGGAACTGGATGCCACCCACGAGTTTCCGGAGGCGCTGATCCGGGCCATGTGCGGCGAGCTGGGCATCCAACTCCTGTTTATTCCCGATGCCTACGGCGGCATGGGAGGCGGCTCGTTCGATGTCTACCGCGTCTGCGAGCTCATGGGGTACATCGACCTCGGCGTCGCCACCGGGGTGCTGGCCACGTTCCTCGGCAGCGACCCGATTCTCTGGGGCGGTACCGACGAGCAGAAGGCGCGCTGGATGACCCGTATCGCCGAGGAAGGCCTGCTCATGGCCTATGGGGCAACCGAGCCCGAGGCCGGCAGTGATCTCGGCGCGCTGCGCACGACTGCGACGCGCGTCGAGGAAGCCGGCACGCTGACCGGCTACCGGTTGAACGGCGCCAAGATGTGGATCAGTAACGGCGGCTTCGCCGATCTGTATAGCGTGTTGGCCCTGGCGCCCGGTGGACCGACCTGGTTCGTCATGGAAAAGGGCGCGGAGGGATTCACCTACGGCAAGCCCGAAGACAAGCATGGCATCCGCTCGAGCAATACGGCGGCGCTCTTCTTCGACAACGTCTTTGTTCCGGCCGAGAACCTCATCGGCACGGAGGAGGGCCAGGGCTTGGTGCAGGCGCAGTTGGTGTTCGGATATACCAGGCTGATGGTTGCCGCGTTCGGGCTCGGGGCAGGGTGGGCCGCCCTCGATCGCGCCTTGGAGTACTCCACTACCAGAATCCAAGCGGGCGGACCACTCTCCGAGAAACAGGGCTACACCCACAAGCTGATCGTGCCGCATGCCTGCCGACTCGAGGCCGGCCGGGCCTTTATCGAAGAGACCGCGATGCGGCTGGACGGCGGCGAAGGCAGCCTCAATACCGAGGGTGCCATCGCCAAGTACATCGCGACGGAGGCCGGAAACGATGCCGCGGAAGCGGCGATCCAGGCCCTCGGTGGATACGGGTATACGCGTGAGTACATGGTGGAAAAGATCAAGCGGGACGTCCGCATCACCACCATCTACGAAGGCACCTCCGAGATCATGGAGATGACCATCGCGCGAGACCGGTGGCAAGCCCACTTGAAGACGCGCGGGCAGCACTACCATGACGACGCTACTCGGCTGCGGGAGCTGGCCGCGTCCAGCCCGGGCGTGGGCGCTGATGTGGCCGCGCTCGCGGCGGATGGCCTTGGTCACCTCCTGGAGCGCGCCCGCGTCGGACGGCTCACCCGGAATCAACACGTGCTGTTCCGGCTGGGTGCGCTGATTGCCCGGGTGGAAGCGGCGGGAGCGCTGGCGCGGCGAGCGGCGGCCGCGGCGAACGGAGCGCTGCCGCCGAAGGCGGACCAGCGACTGGATCCGGAGTCGCTGGCATTGGCCAGTCGTATTTGTGCGCGCGAAGCGGCTTCCGCGGTTGTCTCTGAAGGACTACGCTGGGTGCTTGGTGCGGACGGGGTGCCGTCGGCGGAGCTCGCGGCATTCGAAGCCTTGCTGGGTACTGGGGCAATCCATTCAGCACAGGCCGGGCTGGTGGACGACATGGACCGGCTGGCGCAACGGCTGTATCGGCGGTATGAGGCCTGAGTCGGCAGCGTGGTTATCACGCGCGAATCCTCGATGTTGGAAGGCTATGAGAAAGTATGAAATCGACGGCTGACAGGGCGATCGCCATCGTCGGGGTGGGAGCGGTCCTGCCGGACGCACCGAACGCCGCGTCGTTCTGGACCAACCTCTGTGAAGGTCGCTACAGCGTGTCCGAGGTCCCAATCGAGCGCTGGGATGTCGCGAGATACTTCGATCCCGATCCCAAGGCCGTGGACAAGACCTATTCGAAGATCGGCGGCTGGGTACGGGAGTTCGAGTGGGACCCCCTCGGGTGGCGCCTGCCCATTCCACCGAAGGTGAGTGAGGTCATGGACCTCGCCCAAAAGTGGGCGATCGTCTCGGCCCGGGAGGCCTTGGCGGATTACGGCTATCCCGACCGCGCCCTCGATGGAGAGCGCACCGCCGTGATCATGGGCAACGCACTCGGCGGGGATTATCACCTGATGACGGCCATGCGGGTGCTCTTTCCGGAAATCGCCGCCGAACTGACTGGGTCTCGAAGTTTCCAGTCACTGCCCGAGACTGTCCGACGTGCCGTCATGGAAGAATTACGTGCCGGCGTTCAGGCCCGGATCCCCGACATCACGGAAGACACCATGCCCGGCGAGCTGGCGAATATCGTCGCCGGACGCTTGGCCGCCCTGTTCGATTTCAAGGGCCCGAACTACATCACCGACGCCGCCTGTGCGTCGGCGATGGCCGCCATCAACGCGGCGGTCGAAGGGCTGAACGGGCACGACTTCGACGCGGTGCTCACCGGCGGCATCGATGCCAACATGAGCCCGTCGACCTTCGTCAAGTTCTGCAAGATCGGAGCACTCTCGGCCACCGGGACCCGCCCCTATGCGGAGGGAGCCGATGGGTTCGTCATGGGCGAGGGCGCTGCCTGCTTCCTGCTCAAGCGGCTCGACGACGCCGAACGCGCGGGCGACCCGATCTATGCCGTGATCCGCGGGCTCGGCGGCTCGAGCGACGGACGGGGCAAGGGCATCACGGCCCCCAATCCCGTCGGCCAGCGGTTGGCCGTGGTCCGGGGCTGGGAGCACGCGGGCCTGCTTCCCGAGGCAGGCGACTTGGTCGAAGGGCACGGGACCTCGACCAAGGTCGGAGACGTGGTGGAGGTGGAGAGCCTGACGGAAGTGTTTCAACATCACGGTTTGCCAGCGCAATCCGTCGCCTTGGGATCCGTGAAATCCAACATCGGCCACTTGAAGGCGGCTGCGGGGGCCGCGGGCGTCCTCAAGGCGACGCTCGCACTGCACCACAGGCTCTTGCCGCCCAACATCAACTTCCACGCGCCGAATCCCGCAATCGACTTCGTCCACTCACCGTTCCGCGTCACCACCGAGCTTCAACCGTGGGAGAAGCCTGGGGCCAATGGGGAGTCAGTACGCCGCGCCGGGGTGAGTGCCTTCGGATTCGGCGGCACCAACTTCCACGTCGTGCTGGAAGAGTACGTGCCGGGCCGGCTCGCGCGAGAACGGACGCTGGTGGCGTCGGCCGGGCTCACCGCCGGGTCGTCGGGGACAGGTGCGGCACTCAAGTCTCCGCTTCGCGGAGCGATGGTCCTGGGTGGTTCCTCCGAAGCCGAGATTGCGAGCCGGCTCCGGCTCATCAAGGCCGAGGCGGATCGAGGAATCGCACCGCCGCCCAAGGCGCCGCTTGCACGGGACCTCGCGGCACCCGTTCGACTCGCCATCGACTACGGCGATGCGGCTGACCTGAGCGATCTGGCGGGCAAGGCGCTGCAGGCGTTCGAGGAGGGACAGGAGGGCAGGTGGCGGGCGCTTCGCAACAAGGGGGTGTACCTCGGACGCGGTACGCCCGGGAAGGTTGCCTTCCTCTTTACAGGTCAGGGCTCGCAGTACGTGAACATGCTGGCCGAACTCCGGGCCACGGAACCCATCGTTGCCGAGACGTTTGTCGAGGCCGATCGGACGATGGAACCGCTCATCGGACGCCCGCTCACAGATTGCATCTTCGTCGACCCAGCCAATGGGGACCTCGCGGCCCAGGCGGCCGAAGGACTCCGTCAAACGGCCATCACTCAGCCGGCCGTGCTCACCGTCGATACGGCGCTCGCTCGTCTGCTCGACGCGTACGGCATCGTGCCCGACATGGTGATGGGCCACAGCCTCGGCGAGTACGGCGCATTGGTGGCGGCTCAGGCACTCCCGTTTGCCGGTGCCCTGACCGCCGTTGCGGCGCGTGGCAAGGCGATGACCGAACTGTCCCTTGGAGACAACGGTCTCATGGCTGCCGTGTTCGGACCGGTTGACCGGGTCGAAGCGCTGTTGCGGGACACTCCGGGTTACGTCGTGGTCGCCAACCTGAACAGTAGTAAGGAATGCGTGATCGGCGGGGCCACCAAGGCGGTCGAGGCCGCGATGACCGCACTTCAGGCGGAAGGACTGCGTGTCGCACAGCTTCCCGTGAGTCACGCGTTTCATACCAAGATCGTTGAGCCGGCAGCGGCGCCGCTCACCGACGTGTTGACGGGGCTCGGCGTTCGGCCTGCCGCAATTCCGATCATCTCGAATGTGACCGGCGAATTCTATCCGATGGGTCAGGGCGTAGAGCCGCAGATGATCGAACTCCTAGGCCGCCAGATCGGGTCGCCGGTGCAATTCGTGAAGGGCCTCAACACGCTCTACGAGTCAGGCGCCCGAGTGTTCGTGGAGTTGGGTCCGAAGCGCGTCCTGTACGGCCTGGCCGACGATGTGCTGGGTGAGCGCGACGGTTTCACCGCGTTCTACACCAATCATCCTCGAACCGGAGACGTTGCCTCGATCAACCGCGCGCTGTGCGGACTCTATGCGGAAGGCCTCGGACGTGGCGCAGAAGAGCCTGTGCCCGAGGTTCATGCCGCGTCACCGCGTCTGGCTGCAACTCCCGCGCCTGCAGGCATACCCGCGGCGTCCGCCGTTACTCAGCCGCCGCGTGTCGGAGATGCCGAGTCTCCAGACCGGCTCCTGACCTTGGGCCGCATGTTTGCCGACTTCCTCGAGCAGAGTTTCGAGGTCTACTCCGGCGGCGCAAAGCGACAGGTCCGAGTTGGGATCACCGGGGCGTCACTCGGCCTCCCTGGCACCGAGCGGGTTTTCGAAGAAACCAACCTCGAGCGCATTCTCGGCGGGGAGGTGTTGATCGGGAACATTCCCGACAAGTTCCGCCGTGTCATGGCCGACATGCACGTCACACGGCTGGTAAAGGGAGCGGGTGGCGAGGCCAACTTTGTGACGGTCGACGACCCCAGCGGCGTCATCAAGCTCGCCGGCATCGGCGGGAAGCTCGACCTGGCGGGCGAGTACGGCTTTCCCGAAGACCGGGTGCAGGCGCTCGATCGAATTACCCGCTTGGCCATCGCGGCGGGGATCGAAGCCCTGCGCGATGCCGGCATTCCTCTCGTCCGGCGATACAAGACCGCCACTACCGGATCGATGCTCCCAGTCGGCTGGAGTCTCCCCGAGGAGATGCGGGACGACACCGCAGTCATCTTCGGGTCGGCGTTCCCTGGAATCGATGCCCTTGCCACGGCCATGGATGCCTATCATGAAGATCGCTCACGCCGTGGACGGCGTGACGAGCTCCAGGCGCTGCGGGCGGGCCTCCTGGCACGTGACGATGCTGCCGCCATCGCCGAACTGGATCGACGCATCGAAGCGTTGACCAGTGAGATCGAGGCCAATCCTTTCGAGTTCGACCGCCGGTTCTTGTTCCAGGTGCTCACGATGGGACACTCGCAGTTCGCCGAATACATCGGCGCCCGCGGCCCCAACGTCCACACCAATTCTGCCTGCGCCACCAGCACCCAAGCAGTGGCCCTGGCCCAGGACTGGATCCAGGCGGGACGCTGCCGCCGCGCCATCGTGCTGACCGCGGACGACATCACTACCGACACGCTGCTGCCTTGGATGGCGAGCGGCTTCCTGGCCTCGGGCGCCGCTGCTACCGACGAGCGCGTGGAAGATGCGGCCCTGCCGTTCGACCGCCGCCGGCACGGCATGATCATCGGCATGGGAGCAACCGCCATGGTGGTGGAGGACCTGGCCGCCGCGGCGGAGCGCGGGATCCAGCCGGTTTGCGAGGTATTGGGGACCATCACCGCCAACAGCGCCTTCCACGGGAGCCGCCTCGACATCGATCACATCGTCGGCGTGATGGAAGAGCTAGTAGCCGGTGTCGAACGTCGCTGGGGTCTGTCCCGGCAGCAGATCGCAGCGCAGACCGTGTTCGTCTCCCACGAGACCTACACGCCGGCCCGTGGCGGGAGTGCAAGCGCCGAAGTGGAAGCGCTCAGGCACGTGTTCGGCGGTGCGGCCGATTCGATCGTGATCGCCAATACCAAGGGATTCACCGGCCACGCGATGGGAGTGGGAATCGAAGACACCCTGGCGGTGAAGATGCTGGAGACCGGCATCGTCCCGCCCGTTGCCAATTTCCGCGAGATCGATCCGGCACTTGGAGCACTCAATCTCAGCCGTGGCGGCAGCTACCCCGTCATGTACGCGCTCAGGCTGGGTGCCGGATTTGGATCGCAGATCAGCATGATGCTCCTGAAATGGACGCCGCCGCCGGATGGGGCGAGGCGCTCCCCAGGTGACATGGGCTACCAGCACCGCATCGCGGCCCCCCCAGCATGGCAAGAGTGGCTAACTCGGGTGACCGGATACGATGCGCCGGATTTGGAAGTCGTCGGGCGGACCTTGCGGGTCAAAGATCAGGGACCACCGAAGCGAGAGCCGGCGCGCAAGCCGCTCAGGCGTACGCTGGACCTGCCGCTCGTCGGTGCGCCGGTTCGTGAGGCGGGCCCACCACCGGTCCGTCCTCTGTCCCATGTTCCCGCTCCCGACCTGGTGACCCGGCCGGCGGCTGTGGTCCACCCGCCTGCAGCCGCCCCGGCCCGACGCCCCGTTGCCGAGGCTGACAGCGTAGGGGAGCGGGTCCTCGCGATCGTGGCAGAGCAGACCGGGTATCCGCCCGATATGCTCGACTTGGACCTCGACCTCGAGGCCGATCTTGGGATCGACACCGTGAAACAGGCAGAGATGTTTGCCGCCATTCGAGAGGTCTACGGCATCGAGCGCGACGAAACGCTCGCGCTGCGTGACTATCCGACCCTCGCGCGGGCCATCGAGTTCGTGTACGAGAAACGCCCCGACCTGAAGCAGGGCGGCGTTGCCGCTGCAGCGGCCCCAGCACTTCCAGTTTCCCCGACTCCTTCGACGCACCGACCCCCCCCCGCCGAGGCTGACCGCGTGCGGGAGCGGGTCCTTGCGATTGTGGCCGAGCAGACCGGGTATCCGCCCGACATGCTCGACTTGGACCTCGACCTCGAGGCCGATCTCGGCATCGACACGGTGAAGCAGGCGGAGATGTTTGCCGCCATCCGAGAGGTGTACGGCATCGAGCGCGACGAGACGCTCGCGCTCCGCGACTATCCGACTTTGGCGCACGCGATCGAGTTCGTGTTCGAGAAGCGTCCGGACCTGCGGGGAGGCAGGCTGGATGCCGAGGCGTCGGCGCAGGCCGCGCCACCGGTGGTGCAAGACGTCGCATCGGCTGACTCCGACCGTGCGGTGCGCGACAGCGTGCTCTCGATCGTAGCCCAACAGACAGGGTACCCACCCGACATGCTCGACCTCGATCTCGACCTCGAGGCCGATCTCGGCATCGACACGGTGAAGCAGGCGGAGATGTTTGCCGCCATCCGGGAGGTCTACGATATCGAGCGCGACGAGACGCTGGCACTGCGCGACTATCCAACTCTGGCGCACGCGATCGAGTTCGTGTTCGAGAAGCGGCCGGATCTGCGGAGCGGGGCCGCGCCGAAGTCGAAACCGGTCGTTTCGCCCGACGCTGCCGTGGTGTCGCCAAGCCGAACGGCGGTGGATACCGGCCCGGTTCGCGCAGGCTCGGAAGCGGCGGCGCAGGCGGTACCGCGCCGCGTGCCGGTGGCACTTCTGCGGCCGCCGGCCTCGAGATTTGCTGGAACCACCATTGAACTCGGGGCTGGCGACCGAGTACTCGTGGCCCTGGACGCGGGCGGGGTGGGCAAGGCTCTGGTCAGGAAACTGACCAAGCGCGGGGTGACGACTCTCGTCCTGGATGATTGCGCCGATCCGGAGGACCTCCAGCGCCGAGTCGGCGAGTGGACGGCCGACGGTCCTATCACTGGGGTCTATTGGCTGCCGGCGCTCGACCCGGTGCGTGATGCCGACCTGCTCGATCCCGAGGCGAGGTTGGTTGCCATCAACGGCCGGATCAAGTCGCTGTACCGCCTCATGCGGGCCCTGTACGATCAGCCACTGTTTCTCATCACGGCCACGCGGCTCGGCGGCCGACACGGCTACGATCAAGCCGGCGCCACCGACACGATTGGTGGCGCCGTGGTCGGCTTTACCAAGGCGTTTGCCAGAGAGAAGCCCAGGTACCTGGCGAAGGCCGTGGATTTTGCTCCGTCGCGGAAGACGACGGCCGTGGCCGATCGGCTGATTGACGAGACGCTGTACGACAAGGGTGCCGCCGAAATCGGCTACGCGGTTGGCCATCGGTGGACGGTGGGTCTCGAGTCCCGGGCCGTCGAGTTTGGCGGCGAACTGAGCGGTGCCGATGGGGTATTCGTTGTTACGGGCGCGGCCGGGAGCATCGTGTCCGCCATCGTGGCCGACCTGGCGGCGGCCTCGAAGGGAATCTTCTGGCTACTCGACCTTACTCCGGAACCGAATCCAGACGATGCCGACCTCCAGCGGCTCGAGTCGGACCGCGACGGGCTCAAGCGGGATCTGTTCGACCGCCTCAAGCGATCGGAAGAGCGCGCCACCCCCGCCATGGTGGAGCAAGAGCTCACCCGGCTCGAACGGTCCCGGGCGGCGCTCGCCGCGATTCGAGCGGTCGAAGCACTTGGAGGACAAACCCGGTATCGCTCCGTCGATCTGAGGGATGTCGATCGGGTGGCGCAGGTGATGTCCGAAGTCGTACGGGAGAGTGGACGGGTCGACGTGCTGCTGCATGCGGCGGGGCTCGAGGTCAGCCGCCCCCTTCCCAAGAAGGAGCCTCGTGAGTTCGACCTCGTCTTCGACGTCAAGATCGACGGGTGGTTCAACCTGCTTCGAGGCTTGGGCGATGCCCCGCTGGGAGCCGCGGTAGTATTCAGCTCGATCGCCGGCCGCTTCGGCAACGCCGGGCAGACCGACTACAGCGCGGCCAACGACATGCTCTGTAAGGCTATGTCGTCACTACGCCGCACGAGGCCCGATACCCGTGGAATTGCCATTGATTGGACGGCGTGGGCGGACATCGGGATGGCCACGCGCGGGTCCATACCTGCCATCATGAAGCAGGCGGGCATCGACATGTTGACGCCCGAGGCTGGAATCCCCGTGGTCCGTCGGGAATTGACCGCCGGCACCCGGGGAGAAGTGGTGATCGCGGACGGCCTCGGCATCATGCTGGACGAGACCCAGGCCAGAGACGTAATCCTGGGCGAAGCCGAGTCGGCGGCGGCCGGGCTCATGGTCGGAACGGTCGAATCGTTTGGTCCCTACGGCGGGCTCGTCGTTCAGACCCTGCTCGATCCCGAGGCCCAGCCGTTTCTCCGGGACCACCAGATCGACGGCACGGCCGTACTGCCGGGTGTGATGGGGCTCGAAGCCATGTCCGAGGCCGCGCTCGTCGGATTTCCCGACCGGTTCGTCGGATCCCTCGAGCGTGTCGAGTTTCTCCAGCCGTTCAAGTTCTATCGCGGCGAGGCGCGCACCGTCACGGTGCGGGTTCAGTACGCCCTCAACGGTGAGGATATCCTGGCCAACTGCCGGCTCGAGGGGTCACGGCAACTGCACGGCCGGGAGCAGCCCGAGGTCACGACCCACTTCACCGGCACCGTCCGGCTTACATCGAAGCCGCCCGACGAGGCACGATCACGCAGCGTGCCGCCCGTCTCGGACGCCGTGGTAGGAAGCGATGCGATCTATCATGTCTACTTCCACGGCCCCTCCTATCGCGTGGTGGGCGACGCCTGGCGGGTCAAGGGCATCCTGGCTGGTCGGCTCGCGCGCGGCCTGCCCGCAGGGCAGGAGCCCGCTGGCGGGTCTACCATTGTCGCGCCGCGGCTCGTAGAGCTCGCATTTCAGACTGCCGGTCTTGCCGAGATCGCGCAGTCGGAGCGCATGGGCCTGCCGAGCAGGATCGAACGACTCGAGGTTCGGCGCGCGGCAAACGGTGAACCAGACGGTTCAACCGCGCTGGTCGAGGATGCTGGCGATGGAGCATTCAACGTCGACGTGACCGACAAAACCGGTCGTGTCTTGCTGTCGTTGCGCGGGTACCGGACCAACCCACTGGGCCGGGTCGAGAACGCCCCGTTCCAGGCGCTCAGGGCCTGATGGAAACGACCAGTCAGATCCCGGTGGAAGCCGGTCTTGTGGTCACGCTGGCAACCGGACGAGCCGAGGACGTTCCGGCCGGCGACCGCTGGCTTTCCCCTGTCGAGCGATCGGTCGAGGCGAAGCTCCGCTGGCCCAAGCGCCGGTCGGACTGGCGGCTTGGTCGGTGGGTCGCGAAGCGGGCGGTCATCGCCTGCTTGCCGGACAAGGGCATCGAGCCGCCCGACATCGAGATTCTCGCGCAGGAATCCGGCGCACCCGCTGCCCGCGTCCTCGCGGGCCCCGTCATGGTCCCGGTGAGCGTCTCCATAAGTCATAGCGATGGAGTTGGCCTGGCCGCCGCCGCCGTTGGCGACGTCGCGCTCGGATGTGATGTGGAGCGCGTTGAACTACGTACCGAACGGTTTGTCGCGGACTACTTCACCGCCGCGGAGCGGGAGCGGGTCGCTCGGACCGCGCCGGTCGATCGTCCGACGCTCGTTACGCTCATCTGGAGTGCCAAGGAAGCCGCGCTCAAGGTGCTGGGGGAAGGCATGCGCCTCGATGCCAGGGCCGTCAGCGTCGAAGTTCCTATGAGGCCGCACGCGGCCTGGGACCAGCGTAGAGCCTTCCGCGTCCGGCTGCCGGATACTCGGTGGATTCCGGGGTGGTGTTGGGTCGGCGACGGGTTCGTCTGGACGATCCTGGGTGACCGCCCGGTTACCGTCGCGCTCGCCTGATTCTCCAGACGAAACACAACCAGTTCCCGCCAACTTCGGCCACACGCCCGGCTGGGGACCGGGAAGGTTTCCTCCATTGCGACTCGTGGTCCGGGAAGGTCTCCCTGCCGGTCACGGGGGCGACCAACCGCGCACATCGCTAACCTCTTTCCCATCAACACACTCACGATTCTGGTCGGGGTGGTACGGAGAATGCCTCTACCAGCAGATGTGCCCGAGGCGTAGGTGGGCCTCGGCTGGTTGTTCAACGTTTAGGACCAAGGAGCTGGACTATTATGAGCAGGATGACTTCGGGCATTGCCGTTTCACTATTGGCCCCGCTGGCACTCATGGTCGGCAGCACCACCCTCGTGGCCCAGGAGGCCATGGCCGAGCATTGCAGCGCTTCCTTCTCTCAGGAGACGATCCCGGTTCAGGCCGAGCCGGTGATGCTCACGGTTCGCTTGTCGCACGAGATCGGAAATATCGAGGCTGGCATGGCGAGCGAAGAAAGCGGCATCGTGGTGCAGGAGGTCAAGGCGTCAGACGAGGGCATGATGTTGTCGCTGGATACCAGCAAGGCAGCGGCGGGTGAGTGGAAGCTTGGTTTCAAGGGCTCCGAAGGCGCGTGCGATGGCACCGTCAAAATCGAGGCCGCCGAACAGACAAAGACAGAGGTTGCACCCGAGTCGGGCGAGGGTTGAGCATAGAGTACGTCCAGGCGTAGGTGAGACTCGTGGTGCGGCGGCTGGGTCCTTGTGGCCCAGCCGCTCTTTTTTGTGTCGGCGGCTAGTTGGAGGGGCGGCCCAGGTCGATGTTCTTGAGCCGTCGCAGTTCGTCCTCCAGGCGGCGGAGGACCGCGTCCTTGGCCTCGACCTCCGTCTGCAGACGCTTCACTTCGGCTTGGAGGTCGGTGAGGCGGCCTCGGTTGGCGCCAATGGTGTCCTGAAGCGTGGCGTGCGTGGCCTCGAGTCCCTGAACCACCGCTCGCAACGAATCGAGTTGCTGGCGTTCGACCCTTGCTTGGTCGCTGAGGTCGACCATGGCTCCCAGTACACCGGCCAGGATTCTGGCCGCGGGTAGGTGCGGGCTCTGGGGAAACCGCGTCACCATTTGGGCGAGAAGTGCCCGTGCCCGTTCGGGGTTGGATACGGCAGTACCTGGCGCGGCATAGCTCAAAGCCAGCCGGTACAATGCGCGATCACTTCCTGCCACGGACGGGTCTTCCTCGTACGCGCGCGCCGCCAACTCGTATTGCCCCGCTTCGAAATGCCGGTCGAGTGCACTCGCGGTACAACCAGCCGCTGCCAGTGCCACGGCCGCCGTGAGGACATGCGCGCGTCTCATGCGACCTCGGCGCGCGGCACCCGCGGTGCTGGGCTGGCTTGGTGCGAGAACAAATCCATCGCGCCGCCGGAGGAGAGGGCCTCCGGGAGCAGAAACTCGAAGATGCTCCCCGTCGGTGTATGGTCGCGAACCCAGATGGCCCCGCCGTGGGCCTCGATGATGCGCCGGCTGAGTGCGAGGCCCAGGCCAACGCCGCTGCCAGCGGCCTTCCGACCATGCAACCCCTGATAGAACTGGGTAAAGATCGCGTTCTTCTCCCGGTCCGGCACTCCCGGGCCGCGATCGGTCACCGCAACCAGGGCGTAGCCCGATCCATCGGTTGCGCGGCGAATCCGGTCCCGCACTGCTGGGTCGATCGTGGCCGGCATCTCCGCATGATAGGCGACCGACACCCGGATCGGCTGATTCTCGGGTGAGAACTTGATGGCGTTCTCGATCAGGTTTTGCATGACCTGAATGACGTGTGGCCCATCGCACGCCACCACAACAGGCTCGTTGGGCAAGTCGGCCGTGATGCGTCGGCCCGAGCGCCCCGCGCCGTTGAACTCGGCGAGAATCGTCGTGATTAGGTCGCCCAGGTCTTGCCACACGAACTCATAATGGAGGCTGCCGGATTCGATTTGAGACTGTTTCAGCAGCTTCGAGATCATGTCGGAGAGACGGCTTGCACTGGAGAGATTGAGTTCCACCAGATGCCGCTGCTTCTGGTTCAGCGCGCCGGGGAGTTCCTCCAGCAGCAGGCGGTTTACCTCCTGCATGCTGGCCAAGGGCGTCTTGAGGTCGTGCGAAACGTGCGAGACGAAGTCTTTCTTCGCCTGGTCGAGCTCTCCGAGCCGCGCGATCATGACGTTGAAGTCGGCACTTACCTGCGCGAACTCATCATCCCGCGACGGGTGGAGTCGGTACGCGAAGTCGCCTTGTGCGACTGCATGGGTGCCTCGCTTGAGATGCCGTAAGGACTCGGAGATGGACCGGACGATACGGACCGCGATCAAGAGGCTGAGCAACAACGCGATCGCCAGCCCGAAGAGCGCGATCAGGAGGGTGCGCCGCGCCGCCGCGGAGGTGCGCTCGAGCTCGGCGACCATGGCGGCCTGGGCCGCCTCGTTGACCAGCCCGGTTTGTTGCCGGAGCTCCGGAAAGCCGTCGCTCGAGCCCTCGAGCGCGTCTGGCTCTCGCGCGCCGGTTCCGCCATACGCGGCCCAGATGTCGAGGAGGCGGCTCAGCTCCTGACGCTCGGCAGGAGAGAGTGAAAGCGCCCGAAGCTGACTCAGCGTGGTGCCAAAGGCCCGGAGCGCTTCGGTGGCCTTTTCGGCATACCCGGCCTCTCCGGTTACCAGGTACTTCCGGACATTTTCGTTGTAATCATCGAGGTGCTGCAGCTGCTGTGTTGCGGCCAGGGTCAAGCGCGAGCTGGTGAGGAGTTCCTGATTCGTGCGCACCGCCTGTGAGATGACGTAGGCCTGATACACCAGCACGCACGCCAGGAGGCCAATGAGAATCCCGTAGCCGCTCGTGAGTCGGGTCGCGACCTTCATGGAAGGGCCTCAGCCCAACCCGTACGACTTGAGCTTGTTGCGGATGGTCTTGACGTCCAGCTTGAGTCTCCGGGCGGCTTCCGCCTTGTTGTGCCCGACCCGCTTCAGGGTGTCCAAGATGAGTCGCTTCTCCACCTCGGCCAGACTCATTCCGGCCAGCGCCTCCGTCGCCGCGGCGTCGGGCTCCGGCCCGGCGCCATTCACGTCGATGAAGTAGGGCGGCAGGTCGGTCACCTCGATCCAGCCGTCGGCCAGGACGATGGCCCGTTCGATGACGTTCTTGAGCTCGCGAACGTTGCCGGGCCAGCCATACGACATGAGCCGCTCGCGCGCTTCATCGCGCAACCCCTCGATGGCGCGGCCATGCTTCTCGTTGAAATGGCGGATGAAATGCTGGGCGAGGAGCGGGATGTCCTCCCGCCGCGCCCGGAGTGGGGGGACGTCGATGGTGAACACGCCCAACCGGTAGAAGAGGTCTTCGCGAAGCTGGCCATCCTTTACGGCCGCTGCGGGCTCGCGGTTGGTGGCGGCGAGCACCCGAACGTCGAAATGATGTTCTTGGGAGCCTCCGAGCCGCCGCACCTTTCCGTCCTCCAAAATCCGCAGCAGCTTCGGCTGGAGCGCGCTCGGCATCTCCGCTATTTCGTCCAGAAAGAGCGTGCCCTGGTGAGCCAGCTCGAAGCAGCCCTGCCGGGTGGCGATCGCGCCGGTGAATGCGCCCTTCTCGTGGCCGAAGATCTCGCTCTCGATCAGGCTCTCAGCCATGGCCGCGGCGTTGATGGCAATGAACGGCTGTCCACGACGCGCGCTCAACTCATGAATGATCCTGACCACGAGTTCCTTGCCGGTGCCGCTCTCCCCGGTCACGAGTGCCGAGGCGTCGGTTGAGGCGACCCGTTCAATCAGGTCGCGGACGTCCTGAATGGCGGCGCTCTTCCCGATGATGGCGCCGGTGGGTGCCGGTCGAGCCAGTTCCTGCTCGAGGTCGCGAACCTCGGCCCGTAGCGCGATGTCGCGACCGGCGGCCTGCAACACCGCCCTCAGCTTGCCGTAATCCAACGGCTTGGTGAGGAAGTCCTTGGCCCCTCGCTTCATCGCGTCGACCGCAAGCTCAACCGTGCCGTACGCCGTCATCAGAATGACCGGTCGGGTCGGGTCTCCTGCGGTCAGATTGGCGAGCAGATCGAGGCCCGTCATGTCGGGAAGCACCACGTCCGAGATGACCAAGTCGGGGGCGCGCGTTCGGATCAGCTGCGCGGCCGCCTCACCATCGGCGGCAACACACACGTCGTAGCCCCAGTCGGCCAGCCGCATGGCCACGACCTCGCGCATGGCGGGTTCATCATCGACGACCAGGACGAGCAGACGTTCTTCGGGCATGGTACCGGGTACGGGAGATTGGAGGAACCTCGAAGTATCCCCCTTTTTCGGTCCGGGTACAACTGCGGGGGCCGAAGGCCCCCTGAAACGACGAACCCGCCGCCCGGGTGGGCGGCGGGTTCGTCGGATGACGCGCGCGCGGGTGGTTAGGCCCGCTTGGCCAGGAGGTCGCGGATTTCCTTCAGGACCTTCTCCTCCGCCGATGGTGCCGGCGGGGGTGCAGGGGCCGCTTCTTCCTGCTTCTTGAGCTTGTTCATGCTCTTCACCACCATGAACAGCACGAACGACACGATTAGAAACGCGATCAGGGCATTGATGAACAGGCCGTAGCCCAGGACGGCCGCCCCGCCCTCACGTGCGGCGGCAATCGAGGTAAAGGTCTCGCCGGTCGGGTTGCGCAGCACGGTGAACAAGTTGCTGAAGTCGGGTGCGTTGAATACGGTGGCCACGACGGGCATCAGAATGTCGTCCACCACGGACTTCACCACCGTGCCAAACGCCGCTCCAATGATGATGCCGACCGCCATGTCGACCATGTTACCCTTGAGCGCGAACTCCTTGAAATCCTTCAACATCGCTCCTCCCATCTGACGCGTGAATCCTCTCGGAGCTCCCCAGCCCGGCCGGGCTCGGAAATCCGCTGCAGTTAATAACTGCCACCCGCCGAGCGGGCAAGCGGGTGGCCGTGATGGCCTATTCATGGGCCTTGCGAGCGGGTGGCGGGGACGGTTTTTCGTGCCGGCCCCTCTCGCGGCCTCCCGGTAACCGGCCGGCTCATTCCGTGGCCGACCCTGTGGGTCGCCATGCCCATGCGATGTCCAGCTATTACTTTGACAATCTATTGACAAAGAGCGATTGTTGTTGTACAATGACTGGACATTGGAGCCGGTCGGATGGTCGGCCTGAGTCTATAAGTCGCTGTTACACAACAGATTACCAAAACTTTCGGAGGTGAGCAACATGCCAGTCTTCTCCACCAAGCGTGCCGCTGCAGCCGCCGTGCTCGCGCTGAGCCTCGGCCTCGCCGCCTGTGACGACGATCCGGTCGCGCCGGCCCCTGCCCAGTTGAACATCGTTGAGACGGCCGTGGCCGCCGGCTCCTTCAATACCCTGGTTGCAGCCGTGCAGGCCGCCGGGCTCGAGTCGGCGTTGACCGGGCCTGGCCCCTTCACGGTCTTCGCACCCACCGACGCTGCGTTCAATGCGCTCCCGGCCGGTGCGCTCAATGCCCTGCTGCAGGACCCGCAGGCGCTGAGCGAGGTCCTCCTGTACCACGTGGTTTCTGGTAAGGTCCTCGCGGCCGATGTGGTCAACCTGACCTCGGCGACCACCCTGCAGGGGCAGTCGGTAACCATCGACGCTTCCAATGGTGTCCTGGTCAACGACGCGCAAGTGACCCAGACCGACGTGGAGGCCTCGAATGGCGTCATCCACGTGATCGACAAGGTGTTGCTGCCGTAAGCCCGTCGGGGCTTCAGGTGGCGCGCACGGAGCCGGCGATCTCGCCGGCTCCGCTTGCGTTTGACAGCAATCCGGCCGGGAATCAATTTGGCAATGGGGTCCGGCTGGCCCGGCCGGCGAAGCACGAGGTGTCAACCATGCGGCCCCGGAATCGTCCCCTCTTCCAGATCCCGCTCCTGGGCCGTCACCTGTCCCGCCTCGTCCAGGGGACGAGGAGCCGATCCGTTGCCGGCCGGCCGGCACGAAGGAGTAACGACACCATGCACCGTTTCCGCCGTCCTTTCGGGCTCATCGTCACGTTGGGCGCCATCGCTGCCTGCGGCGATTCGTTGGGACCCACCGGGATCGGTCTGCTCGGCACTCCTCAGGTTGCGGCCGGGGACAACCACTCCTGCTTCCTCGACACGGCCGGGATCATCCGCTGTTGGGGCTGGGGTGCCCTGGGGCAGCTTGGCGCTGGAGACACGCTCAACAGCAGCGCGCCCGTGCAGGTCGAGGGAGGCATTGGCTACCGCTGGCTCGCGGTCGGGAGCAATCACTCCTGCGGCATTCTGGAGGATGGGAGGGCAACGTGTTGGGGGGCGGCCCACGCGGGAGAGCTGGGCAACGGCATGAGCCAAGGCAGGGTCACCACGCCCGACGAGGTCCTCGGTGGCTCTCGGTTCACCACGCTCAGCGTGGGCGACGGCCACACCTGCGCCATCGCACTGGCGGGCGAGGCGCTCTGCTGGGGTGAGGGTGCGAAGGGCCAGCTCGGAAACGCAGATATCCAAGACCAGGCTGCACCCGTTGGGGTTGCCACGGCTGTACAATTCAAGTCGATTGCCGCGGGACAGCTATTCACCTGCGGTGTCTCGACGCAGAATTCGGCGCATTGCTGGGGCGATAACACGTGGGGCCAGCTCGGCAACGGCGTATTGGGCGGAACCAGCGCGACCCCGGTGGCGGTCATCGGCGGGCACCAGTTCACGGCTATCTATGTCGGCAAGTCGTTCGTCTGCGCCTTGTCGGCCGGCCGGGATGCCTTTTGTTGGGGCGCTGCCTCGGGCGGACGCCTTGGCAACGGTGGGGGGGCCGACACGGCGATCGCGGTCCCCGCGCCGGTCATCGGGGGGCACAAGTTCGAGGCCCTCGCCCTGGGGAGGGATCACGCGTGCGGCATTGCGACCGATGCGAGCGCTTATTGTTGGGGCTTGAACACCTACGGGAAGCTGGGCGCCGACATCGGTCCTTCGAGCCAAGAGCCGATCCTGGTCAGCGGAGGCCTCACATTCACCGGCATTACGGTGGGATTGGATCATACCTGTGGGGTGACGACCACCGGCAGCGGATACTGTTGGGGTCAGAACCTCATCGGTCAGCTCGGCCGCTCCCGACCACTTCAGAGCAGCGCCCCGCTCAAGGTCATGGGCCTCTAGCGCGCAGTCCCGGGCAGCAAGGACTCGTTGGGCTCCTGGTCCTTGCACTCGCCGGGGGTGGCTGTGTCGCGAGCGGTCAGCCCGCACCGTCCGGCTCATTCCCCGCACCCAATCCATCCCCCACGTGCATCACGCCGGACGGGACTCAGAGACTTCCGCTTCGGCTCGTCGTCGATGGGTCCATCGCCGCTGAACACGCTCCTCGCGCAACCAACGACGCCGAACGCCTGATCTTTGCGCAGCTCTACGAGACCCTGGTCAACGTCGACTGCACCGGTCGGGTGTATCGCGGTCTCGCCGAGTCGTGGACGCGCGACACGGTCGAGCAGAAGTGGGTTTTCGTGCTGCGGTCCGATGCCCGGTTCTGGAATGGGACTCGAATCACCGCCGAGGATGTCGTGGCGAGTCTATCACGCGAGGGGATGTGGTCGGCAAGCCTCGGTCCAACACAGGTCCTCGTCCCGCTGGAGGAGGCACCGGCGCTCGAGCCGGTCCGGTTCGCCGACCCTCGACTGGCTGTGTCGCGGCAAGTCGCCGGGCACACGTGGCCGCTTGGCACTGGGGCCTTCCGGCCGGAATCCACCACTGCCACTGGCCATGACCGAGGGCTCGCACTCGTGAGGGAAGGACACGCCGAGTCCGCGGTCGAGATCATCCACGGGCAGGGTCGGGACGCCCGCGACCTCTTGGACAGCGGGGTCGACATCCTGATCACCCATGAGCCGGCCGTCACCGAATACGCGACATCGCTTTCGGGGTTCTCCACTGTCGCCCTGCCCTGGACCTCGACCTATGTGTGGGCGTCGCCAGCAGGGGCGCCGGTCGACTCGGCCAGCACGGACGTCTTCGTCGGACGGCTACTTGATGCCGTGCGGGCCGAGAGCCGGGCGGCAGCCGCACCGTTTTGGTGGCAGGAGCTTGGCGCATGCGGCATGGAGTATCCACAGACCAGCGTCGATCCACGGGCCCTCCCGTCACGCCTCGTCACCTTGGGCCGCGACGTGACAGCCACGGGCCTCGCCGCCCGGTTGATCGTCTTGGCGCGATCATATCGTCCGGGTACCGGGCCGGTCGCGTCCTTGGGACCGGACATCGTCGCGGCCCCGCTTGGTCGTACCGAGTTTGACGGTGCGCTCAGCGCGGGCCGGGATCGAGGGTACGTCTTCCCGCTGCCCCGTGCGGTGTACCAGCCGTGCCGCGCGGCAGCGGAGCTTCGCGAAAAGGTGCCGTGGCTCGACCCCGGCACCATCGTGCCGCTGGTGGATACGCGTGGCCGCCTGGTGGTCCGTAGCGGCGTTCCTATCATGGCCGTGGATTGGGACGGTACTGTTCGGCTCGACCATCGAATGTTCTCGGAAGCGGGCCGGGAATGACGTTTCGCGCTCGGGTCCTGGCGGGTTTCCTCGTCGTCGTGCTCGTTCCACTCCTGGTATTCGCCGCCGGCAGCCGCCGGCTGGTCCGCGAGCGTCTCGTGGCCCAGTACGACCGGCGAGTGGAGCTCTTGGTAACGATGCTGGAGCAGGACATGGCGCAGCAGGGCAGAGCGGTGACCGAGCGGATCGAGGCGCTCGCCGGTTTGCTCGCCGAGGACAATCGCTTTCGACAAGGACTTTTCGGGAATGCCGGCGCCCGAGGCTATGTGCTGGATTACGCGGGCGTCGCGATGCGCCAGTCCGGCCTCGATATGTTGCTGGTGCTCGACCGGGACGGCCGTATCCTGAGTTCGGGCCACTTCCGCAACGAGTACGACCGGCGCGAGCCGGCTCTGGTCACTGCGATTGCCGCGGCCGCCCCGAGTGCCGTGATAGTCCCCGTGCGGACCGCCGCCGGCGGGTTCACGGTCATTGCGAAGGCCGCGGCGTTCCGGCTCGGCGGGCGAGATCTAGGGCTGGTTGGCGGCGTCGATGTTCAGCAGCGGCTCATCGATCGATGGAATGACGATGAACAACTGGCCGTTGCTCTCGAGCTTCCCGGGTCCGGTGACACCTCGGACACCGCGGACGGTGCTGCCGCAAGGCAAATAGTTCGTGAGGTGCCAGTGGTATACTTGGCCCCCTCCGCCGCTCCGGAAGAGCCGCGGGTCGTCACGCAGGCACACGTCCGCATCACCCATTCCCTCGCTTCGTTGCAGGAGCTGACCCGCGCCGTGGACCTGTGGTTCCTCGTGGCGCTCCTCGTGACTAGCCTTGCGGCGCTCGGAGTTGCCGGGTGGGTATCCGCCCGTCTCAGCCGCCCGCTTACCGACTTAGCTGAGAAGACTGCGCATGTCGACCTCGACAACCTCGATGTCGACTTCACCAGCGAGCGTACCGACGAGATCGGGTCCTTGTCGCGGCTCCTGGGTGCCATGACGGCTCGGCTCAAAGCGAGCGCGACCAGGCTCCGCGATGCAGAACGCCGCGCCACCGTTGGTGAGTTTGCCCGACAAGTGAACCACGACATCAAGAATGGTTTGACGCCGATTCGAAATGTCGTCCGACATTTCATCGAGGTGGTCCGAGAGGCGCCGGCGAGCTTGCCGGAAGTCTTCATCGAACGTCAAGGGACGCTCGATTCCAGCTTGTCATACTTGGAAACCCTGGCGGCGAATTATGCCAAGCTCTCCCCGGTCACGGGCACCGCGCCCTGCGATGTGGCGGCTGTCGTGCATCGTGTCATCGCCGGTGCGCAGGCTCTCGGGGTGGGGGCGGTCCGGGCCGACATCGAGGCAGCCCTGCCGCTGGTTCGCGGAGATCCGGTGGTGGTTCAACGTGTGCTCGAGAATCTGGTCCGGAATGCCATCGCGAGTCTGGTCGATGACGGCAGCGTCACCGTGTCCGCCGCTCCATGGCCCGAAGCCCTTCCGGGAGGCGCTGTCCGGCTCACGGTGGCCGATACGGGACGGGGCATGACGCAGGAAGAACTGCGGCGCATCTTCGAAGACTTCTACACCACGACACCGGGAGGCACCGGGTTGGGTCTATCCATCGTGCGCCGTCTCGTTGGAGATCTGGGTGGCAGGCTCCAGGTCGAGAGCGAGCCGGGCGTTGGCACCCGGGTCACCGTCGACCTTCCGATAGCGGTGGAGCAGGTGTCCTCCACCAGGGCCAGAGCCGAGGAGAGGACCGATGAGTGTGGTACTGGTGGTGGATGATGTGCAGGCGATGGCGGAGCAGTACGCCTACGACCTCGAGCGTCTTGGCGGGTTCGAAACGAGAACGGCTACGGGCGGGGTCGAGGCGCTCGAGGTTCTCGAGAGTGAACATGTCGATTGCGTCATTCTCGATCTCGAAATGCCGGGCATGGATGGGTTCGAGGTGCTCCGGGTCCTCCAGGACCGCGGGAACGCTGCTCCGGTGATCGTCTACACTGGCACCGGCAACTACGATCGGTGTGTCCAGGCCGTGCAGCTCGGCGCGTACAGCTTCATCGACAAATCCGAGCCGATGGCAAAGGTGATCCGAGAAGTGATCAACGCCCTCGACCAGCGGAAGCTTGCCGACGAGCTGTCCACCTTGCGCCGCCGCCTAGACGACGACACGCCGCTTCGCGGCGGTAGTCCGGCCATGGAGGAGCTGCGTCGAGCCATTGGCCGGTTGGCGGCCGTGCCGAGTCCGGCGCTGATTGTGGGCGAGAGTGGAGTGGGGAAGGAACTCGTAGCTCGCGAGCTGCATCGCCTGGGCCCGCATGCCGGCGAGCCGTTCGTGGCAGTGAACAGCGCCGCACTGCCGGAGCACCTGGTCGAGAGTGAGCTCTTCGGTCACGAGCGCGGCGCGTTCACCGGCGCCCACCGGCTCCACATCGGCGCGTTCGAGCGCGCAGGCAAGGGGACCATCTTCCTCGACGAAGTCGGGGAACTCGCGCCCCAGGTCCAGGCCAAGCTGCTCCGGGTCATCGAGGAGCGCGACGTGATGCGGGTGGGGGGGACGCGTCCCGTCGCCGTACGGGCGCGCGTGGTGGCCGCCACCAATCGGGAGCTCGAAGAGGAGGTTACGGCCGGACGGTTCCGAGAGGATCTCTACTACCGGATGAATGTGCACATCGTGCGCGTGCCGACGCTGCGTGAGCGACTCTCGGACATTCCCGACCTCGTGGAGCATTTCCTGGCATCCATCTGCGAGCGCTTTGGGATCCGGAAAGTCACCATGGCGCCCGACGCCTTGGAAATGCTCATGCGATATGACTGGCATCGCAACAACGTGCGCGAGCTCCGCAATATCGTCGAGCGCATGATCATCGCCGCGGATGGCGGGGTGATCCGGCCCGCGCACGTGCCCGCCGAGTTTCGATCGGTCGGCCCGGTGGACACGGCGCACTCCCCGCGGACCTTCAAGGAACTCAAGGCGGAAGCCGAGCGGCGGATTCTGGTGGAGGCGCTCGAGCGGAACGATTGGCGGATCACCCAAACCGCCGAGGCCCTCGGGCTCGCCGATCACGCGAGCCTGCTCAAGATCATGCGCCGCCACAACCTGGCGAAGAACAAACAAAGTGTCGATGTGGACACATAGGATCTGATCTCGTAGTGTCTGATCGGACACATCGCACTGGTTCTGGTCCGTCGCGCCGGGTGGTTCTCGCCTCATAAGTATTTAGAAATCAACATACTAAGGCATCATCCTCCGGTCCGTGGCTGGGTGGCTACCGGCTTGCCTCTAGAGCCTGGTGACCACGTCGGTCCAGTTCACCAGCCCCGAGAGGGGCCCAATCCGGAGGACACCATGACGTACCCTATCCGCGCTGCCGTCGCTCTTCTTCTCGCCGTGCCAATTGTGGCCGGCGGATGTGACGTCCCGGGCTACGACTCGGCCAAGACCACCTCGGTGGAGAGCCGCGGCGAGACCCGAGTGGTACCAGTATCTACCGCGACGACCATGCCCGCAGCTTCCGCCATCACCTCGACTCTGCCCGCGTTCACGGGACCGGTCTCCTTCGAGGAGGCCGAGGCGGCCTACCGAGACAAGCGATACGAGGAAGCGTTCGGTATGTTCTCCGCGTACGCGAAGGACCGCCCCGATAACGCATGGGGCCGCTACATGCAGGGGCTGTCGGCCTGGAAGTCCGGACGCCTCGACGACGCGGCCGCGGCATTCGTGGCTGCGCTCGAGATCGATCCGGCTCACGAGAAGAGCCTGGTGAACCTGGCTCGCGTGCATCTCGACCAGGACCGTCCGTCGGACGCGCTCGTTCAGGCAAAGCAGGCGGCGGAATTGAATCCCTCTTCCGGCGACGCACTCCGCCTCATCGGGCGGGCGTACGGAGAACTGGGAGATGTCGATGCGGCGCTCGAGGCCTACCAGCGCGCGCTCGTGGTGGACGGCCAGGATGCCTGGTCCATGAACAACCTAGGGTTTGTGTTGATCCATGCGGGACGGTTCGACGAGGCGTTGCCGGCGCTGGCCCGTGCAGTCGAGATCCGCGACGGCATCGCCGTGTTCCACAACAACCTGGGCATCGCCCTCGAGCGGAGCGGTTATCCCGGCACGGCCGCCAAGGCCTTCGGCAGGGCGCTGGAACTCGACAATACCTATGAAAGAGCCGCGACCAACCTGGCCCGTGTGACCGACCACGTCGTGGGCGCGGTGGAGGAAGACGTCGATCTCGAGTTCTTGGCCCGGCTCTTTGCGGAAGACATCGCGCGGTGGCGAGACGCGCCGGAGCCGGTCGTGGTGGAGCCGGTGGAGGAGGGTTCGCCGCCCATCACCACTGAATGACCACGCCAAGCGGGGCGGCTACCATTGGTAGCCGCCCCGCGGGTCATTCAGTGCGTTCGTGCAGCAGATTGTCCTGACACGTCTGAGAATGAGCAGCTTGCGTTACGCGGTCCGTGTCGAGCCAGCGTTGGTTCGCCGGGCCGCTCGCTCTTGTTGGGATCGTGCTGCAGAAGAGGATCAGGAAGGACTCAGCGTAGCGCGCCCGCATGAACCGGTAGATCTGCCAAGAGTTCTGCCCGGAGCACCGTGACGGCCTGTCCACCGAGGATGACGCGGTCGCCGTGGCGCCTCACCTTCAGCACGCCGCCCCGTGCGGAGGCCTGATAGGCCATGAAGGCGCTTTTGCCCAACCGCTTTTCCCAATAGGGGACGAGGCAACAATGTGCCGACCCGGTGACCGGGTCTTCCATGATGCCGGCGGCGGGAGCGAAGTAGCGGGAAACGAAATCGAACCCCGGTCTCGAGGTGCGGCTGGTCACGATGCAGCCGCGAGCGGGGATCGTGGCCAGCCTGCCGAAGTCGGGTTGAAGACCGGTCAGGATTTCTTCGCTCTCGACCTCGACCAGGAGGTCGAACTTGCTCTTCCCCACGTAGGTGGGAGTCGCGCCGATGGCTTCGGCCAGGCTGGGTGGTGGTGGCGTCGCTTCCGCGGGGAGTGCCGGGAAGTCCATTTCGATCCACTCGCCCGCCTGCGCGGCGGTCAAGAGACCGCTCCGTGTATGGAAGCGAGCCTGGGCACCCGCGTTCAGCCGACCCAACTCCCAGAGCACGTGCGCGCTGGCCAGTGTTGCGTGCCCGCACAGATCGACTTCGAGCTCCGGGGTGAACCATCTGAGATTGTACCCGTCACCGTTCTCCAGCAGGAACGCCGTCTCCGAGAGGTTCATTTCTTGTGCAACCTGTTGCATCCATCGATCGGTCTGCGGTTCCGACAACAGGCACACGCCCGCCGGATTTCCGGTGAACGGCTCGGAGGCAAAGGCGTCGACTTGTAGCAGCGGAACGGGCATGCGACATCACCGGGTAGGGGGGGACAACCGGTACCGTTGAATCATAATCGGATGCCCAACGGAAATGGTATCACTCGGCATAGTGGCAGGCTGTCACCGAGTCTCCGACTTGGCGCAGCACGGGTTGCTCGAGTGAACAGCGCGTGTCTTTCCGCGGATGGAAGCACCGCGGATGAAACGGGCACCCGGGTGGAGGGGTCGAGGGACTCGGAGGCTCGCCGCCGAGGACGATGCGCCGGCGCGATTCGGTGGGATGAGGTTCGGGAGCCGCCGAAATGAGGGCTTGGGTGTACGGATGCCGCGGTGCCGTAAGCAGAGACTCGGTCGGCGCGCTCTCGACGATTCGTCCCAGATACATGACCAGCGTGCGCTGGGCTAGTTGGCGCACGATCGCGAGATCGTGCGCAATGAACAATAGCGACAGCCCCCGCGTTCGCTGCAATTCTCCGAGCAGGTTCACCACTTGGGCTTGAACCGACACGTCGAGGGACGAGACCGGCTCGTCGCACACGAGAAAGGATGGCTCTACGGCCAACGCGCGGGCGATCCCGATGCGTTGTCGCTGTCCGCCGGAGAACTCGTGGGGATACTTCTCGGCGGCATCGCGGCCCAGGCCGACCTCGGCGAGGAGCTGTCCGACCCGTTCGGGAATGGCCGCGCGCGGGGCCAACCCATGGATCTCGATGCCTTCAGCCACGGCCCTGCCCACCCGCATCCTGGGGTTCAACGAGCCGTATGGGTCCTGAAACACGATTTGCATGCGTCGCCGGAGGGCTCGAAGTTCACGCGACGTGAGAGCAAAGACGTCGTGCCCATCGAACCAGACCCGTCCGGAGGTGGGTTGTTCGAGCCGAAGGATGGTTCGGCCGATGGTGGACTTGCCGCAGCCCGATTCGCCAACGAGACCCACCGTCTCGCCGTGCGCGATCGCGAACGACACCCCGTCCACCGCGCGCACCGGAGGGCTTGCGGCGCGCAGCAGGCTCACCCCGCGATAGTACTTGGCGAGGTCCTCGACCACGAGCAATGGATCGGCGGCGGTCATGCGGGCGCGTCCTCCACGAGCCAACATGCCGCGTGGTGTTCGTGATCCATGGCAAAGCGTGGCGGATCGTCCGCTTGGCAGCGGGGCATCACCTTGGGGCAGCGGGGATGAAAGCGGCATCCCGATGGCCAGCGGGCTGGGTCGGGTACGGCGCCGGGAATCGGAACCAGCGGTCGTCGCGGGCCCGTCAGCCGCGGAACCGAGTTGAGGAGTCCTTGGGTGTACGGATGGGTTGGTTTGGTGAATAACGCGCCGGTCTCTGCCTCCTCCACGATGCGCCCGGCATACATCACGGCCACACGATCCGCATGGTCCGCGACGATGCCCAGATCGTGGGTGATGAGGAGGATGGCCAAGCCATGGCTCGCTTGGAGTCGGTCGAGGATCTCCAGGATCTGCGCCTGCACCGTCACGTCCAGCGCCGTGGTCGGCTCGTCAGCGATCAGGACCTCGGGCCCGGTCGCGAGCGCCATGGCGATCATCACGCGCTGGCGCATGCCCCCGCTCATCTCGTGTGGATACTGATCGATCCGATTGGCCGGATCGGGGATGCCAACCTCACGCAACAATGCCAGTGCCCGGTCGCGCGCGGCCTTTCGCGTCACCGACTCATGCGCCTGAATCGTCTCGACGATTTGGGCCCCCGCGGTGAAGACCGGATTGAGGCTCGTCATAGGGTCCTGGAACACCATGGCCAGGTGTTTCCCCCGCATCGACCGGAGCGCGCGCGAGTCCATGGCCAAGATGTCTTGATCTCCAAAATGGAGGCTGCTGCCGGGCTCGATCCGTCCAGGCGACGGCACCAGGCGCAAAAGAGCCAGGCTGGTCAAGGTCTTCCCACAGCCCGACTCCCCCACGAGGGCCAGGGTCTCACCCCGGGCCAGCGTAAACGTGACGCCATCGACCGGAGTCGAGGTCCCGGTCTCAGTCGGGAAACTGATCCGGAGGTCGCGGACGGTGACGAGCGGGTTCATGCCAGTCGGGGATCGGTGGCGGCGCGCAGCGCATCGCCGACCAGGTTGACGGCCAAGACGGTCACCACGATCGCGAGGCCGGGAAAGATGCTGGCCCATGGCGCGACAAACAGGGTTTCCTGGGCGTCCAGGATCATGCCACCCCACGTTGGCGTTGGCGGGCGGACGCCGACGCCGAGATAGGACAAGCCCGCCTCGAGCAGGATCACGTTGCCTACGCCGAGTGTCGCCGCGACGAGCAGCGGTCCGGATGCGTTGGGAAGGAGGTGGCGGAGCACGATCCGCATGCGGCTCGCGCCCAGCGCCTCCGCCGCGTGCACGTACGGCTCCTGCTTGATCCGAAGCACTTCGCCCCGAACCAGCCGGCTCGTGCCAAACCACCCGGTCGTGCCAAGTACGACGATGAACGCGGCGAGCGGCATGGCCTCCCACGAAGCGACGACGAGCAACAGGACGAACAATCGCGGAATGGCCAGCGCGCCATCGACCAGACGCATGAGCGCGACATCGACCCACCCACCCCAATAGCCGGCAACCAATCCCACAATAGCGCCCAAGGTTATCGACAGCGCAACTGCCACAAACGCAATCGACAGCGAGATGCGGGCTCCGGTCGCGACCCGCGCGAGCACGTCGCGGCTGAGTTGGTCGGTTCCGAGCCAGTGGGCGGCGCTCGGCGACCGATTGGCACCCGCGAGAATGTCTGGTTGGGCCAGCGGATCCGGTAAGAAGAGCGGAGCGACGACAGCCGCAACCACGAGGCCGGCCAACACGAGGACCCCAAGCCGGCCTCGAGATGACGAGACCGCATTCAGCAACACATCCCTTACCGTGCTCATGCGGCGTGTCGCACCCGAGGATCCAGCCAGGCGTAGGCCATATCCGTCAGCCATCCACCTCCGACAACCAGCGCCGCCGCCAGGAGCGAAGCTCCCATTATGACGGGGTAGTCTCGGCCTGAGATTGCTTTGGCCGTGAGCGATCCCAGCCCCGGCCAATTGAATACATGCTCGACGAAGACCGAACCGGTCACGACGATGGGAAGCCAGAGCCCAAACAGGGTGATCACCGGAAACAGGGCCGTCCGCCAGGCGTGCCGCCAGATGACGCGCCGCTCCGACAACCCTTTGGCGCGGGCGGTCCGAATATAGGGCTCGCGCAGCGCCTCGATCATGGCAGTGCGTTGGTAGCGCATCGTGGCCGCGATACTCACGATCGACAGCGTGAGGGCAGGGAGGACCAGGTGGCGTAGAATATCGAGGGACCGCACCACGACCCCGGCATCAGGCGGCAGCAGGGGATCGATCATGCCGAGGGCCGGCAGGAGGTGCCAGCGGATGCCCACGAGCCAGGCGAGGATCAGGCCCAACCAAAAGGACGGCATTGCGAATGCCGCCAGCGACAGCGTCGACAGCCATCGGTCGAGGCGTCCGCCGAGGCGGACGGCCTGCAGGGCACCGAGCCAAATGCCGAGGGTGAAGTTCAACACCAGCACCGTGCCGCCGAGCAAGAGGGAGGCGGGGAGGCGTTGACGAATGAGCGTCGTCACCGGGATGCGGTATTCGATCGACACGCCGAGCTCCCCCCGGGCCAGTCCGCTCACGAAGCGCGTGAATTGCTGCGGGATCGGCTGGTCCAGTCCATAGAGTGCCTGGAGGGCGGCGACTTCTTCGGCGCTCATGGGCCGGTCACCCATCAGCCGGGCCAGCGGATCGCCGGGGGTCACGCGCATCAAAACGAACATGAGCACGGCCGCGACCGCGATGGTCACGGCCGCCTGCGCCGTTCGGCCTGCGATCCAGCGCCTCACCGTGCCACGGCGTGGTCGAGAGTCCTGCCCGCGCGCCTCAGGGAGCGACGGTCCATTGGTAAATCGTAGACCACGGGCTCCACGGCGTGAGGGTCACGGTGCCGAAGCGGCGGTGAATGGCGACGACCTTGGCGGGTGCGTAGAGAAAGGCGGCCGGGGCGTCGTCGCGGATCTGCTCGAGGACGGTCTTCCAGAGAGGGGCGGGATCGGCTGGAGTCGTCAGCGCGAGTGCCATGAGGGAATCGACGCGAGGATTGCAGTAACCGCCGACGTTCGCATTGGGCACGCCGACACTCTGGCACGACCAGCTGTTGCGGATGCCGGATGGGGTCGGATCCATGCTAGCGGCACCAATCTCCATATCGAAGCGTCCGGCGTTGCGCTGTTCGATGAATACCGGGATTGCGAGGATCGAGAGCTCTACCCGAACACCGAGGCCACGGAGTTGCTCTTGAATCTCGAGCCCCATCTGGCGCCGGGCGGCGCTCGTTGCGGGGATGTTGAGCGTGAGCGCCAACGGCCTGCCGCCACGATCGAGCACTCCGTCCCGATCGCTGTCCCGCCAGCCGGCCTGGCGCAGGAGCCGGCGCGCTTGGGCCGTGTCGCGTGCCTTGGCTGGGCCCGCTAACCCCCGAATCCAGAAGATCTGTGGTGTAGGGCCGTTGGGCACGTCTCCGAAATCGCCGAACAACGACCGGGTGATCGCGTGCCGGTTGAGGGCCAAGGTGATGGCGTGGCGAACCCGGGCGTCGCCCAGAACCGGGTGGGCTCGACTGAGGTCGTGCGGGGAGCGCTGATTGAAGAGGAGATATCCAACGACGCTTCCCGGGACCGTGTGGAGCCGTATGTCCTTGTCCCGGCCCAGTCGTTCGAGATTGGACAGCGGCGGGACCACGCCCTCCGACGCATCGGCTTCCCCGCTCAACAACATGATCAGGCGGGCGTCGGGCGACTCGGCGGCACGGAAGATGACCCGGGTGATTTGAGGCCGGCCCAAGAAATGATCGGCCACGGCGGTCAGTTCGACGAATTGTCCCGGCACCCGCCGTCCCCACCGATACGGCCCGTTGCCAACGGGCTGTTGGGCGAAGTCGGACGACGCAAACAGGGAATCGGGCACCGTCCCGACCAAATGCGCCGGAAGCGGCTGGACATGAAACACCGCATCGTACAGCTGTTCGTTATAGGCGCGGTCGAATGTGATCACGACGCGGCGGGCTCCCTCCGCGGACACCGAGGCAATGTGCCGAATGGCGGGTGCGAGATGTCCGCCGGTGGCGGGATTGCGCGCGCGGGTGAACGTGAACACGACATCCCGGGCGGTCACCGGGACCCCGTCGTGCCACCGTGCGGCGGGATCGAGATCGAAGGCGAGCGTCACGGAATCGCGGCGTTGCCAGCTCGAGGCCAGCTGGGGCACGAAGCCCGCATCGCCGGCCGCGCGGAGGCTCGGCCCCAAGGAGGCGAGCCGAAGGAAGAGCAAATCCGCCACGTCCTGATTCCCCGTCCCCGAAATCAAGGTGGGGATTGGCAGGGTTGCCTCCTGCCCGGTGGCGATGACGATGGTTGCGGAGCGTTGTGCGGAGGCGAGTTCGGACCCGAGAACGAGCACGCCGAATACGATTGTTATGCTGAATACCGCACGGGAGCGTGAGGCCATCGGGCGATCCTTCGAGGAGAGGATGCGCAGGCGCGAGTGGTCGTCGGAAAGATAAGAAGATAAGGGGGACAGCGGGGTGGGTGTGAGAAGCCGGTCACCGACTCCAGGTCCACGCCTCATCGCGGAACTGACCGGCGTATCGCTCCGCTGACGCGCGAAGACGACGCGTGCGCGCTCCATCCGCCGCCGTCCACGGCCCGCGCCATCCGGCCAGGGCGGAATGGATGGCCTCCGCTACTTCGTCAAACGACACTCGTCGGCCGAGTTCCGCGGAAAGCGGCGTGTCGCGGGTGGACGGCGCCCGGTCCGCACCGAGCAACAGCTCGCGGACCGTCTCCTGTGAGTCTTCGAGGAGCATGGAACCATGCTGCAGGAAGGCCTCGCCGTGACGCAGTTGGGCGCTCCCGACCACCTTACCCCCGGTCAACATGACCTCGCCCCCCGCAGGGTGGGCGAAGCATGGTCCGGCATCGAGCCCAGCGCTGCCTCGGGGTGATGGGGCGAGCGACGCCGCGGCACCGAGCCGGGCCAGCGCCTCCGCGAGCACGCCATGGATTTCCTGGTAGGCTTCCTTCAGTGTGCCGAACTTCGCGGTCGGCGCCGCCACGGCGTAGGTCAACTCGCGAGCGTGCCAGACCGCCCGGCCACCGGTCGGACGGCGGACGACCGACAGCCCGAGCCGTTGGATACGCTCGCGATCGTATCGGCGGGTGGCGGGTTCGTTCCGCCCGAAGGAAAGGCAGTAGGGTTGCCACCGGTACAGCCGCAGATAGGCGCCGCCGTCTTCCGTGGCCAGATCGAGCAAGGCCCGGTCCAACGCCATGTTGCGCCAACCCGGCTCGCCGTCGGCCTCCACCAGCACGTGGCATCGCATGGCCTGACCGATCACTCGCTAGACCTCTCCGTACGCCTCCAACGGCGGGCACGAGCAGATCAGATGCCGGTCGCCGTACGCGCTGTCGATCCGGCCCACGGCAGGCCACACCTTGTGCTCGCGAGTCTCGGCGCTCGGATACCCGGCACGCTCGCGGGAATAGGGTCGATCCCACGTATCTGAAATGACGTCGGCGATGGTGTGCGGTGCGTAGCTCAGGATGTTGTTCCCCGGTTCGGCGCGTCCGTCCTCGATCTCCCGGATCTCTTGCCGAATGGCGATCATCGCGTCGCAGAATCGATCCAGTTCCCGCTTGGGCTCGCTCTCGGTCGGCTCCACCATGAGGGTTCCCGGAACGGGGAAGGACACGGTTGGCGGGTGGAAGCTGAAATCGATGAGGCGTTTGGCGACATCTTCGACGTCGACCCCGGCCGACTTCTTGAATGGGCGGGTGTCCAGAATGCATTCGTGCCCGATCAACCCGGCGGTCCCGCTATACAGCAGTGGGAAGTGTTCCTTGATGCGGTGGGCAATGTAGTTCGCGTTGAGGATCGCAATCCGGGTCGCCTCCGTGAGCCCGTCCGGACCCATGAGGGCCAGATATGCCCAGGAGATGGGGAGGATGGACGGGCTGCCCCACGGCGCCGCCGATACGGTTCCGCACGGCGCTTCCCGGCCCAGCGGAACGACGGGATGATCGGGGAGGTACGGTGCGAGATGCGAGGCCACGGCAATCGGTCCCATGCCGGGGCCGCCCCCGCCGTGAGGAATGCAGAACGTCTTGTGCAGGTTCAAGTGGCAGACATCGGCCCCGATGTCGCCGGGACGGCAGAGGCCCACTTGGGCGTTCAGGTTGGCCCCGTCCATGTAGACCTGCCCGCCGTTCGCATGGATGATCTCGCACACCTTTCGGATCCCGGCTTCGAACACGCCGTGGGTGGACGGATACGTCACCATGAGCGCGCCGAGCGTGTCCCTGTGCTTTTCGGCCTTGGCCTGGAGGTCCTGCATGTCGATGTTGCCGCCCGCATCGGTGGCGACCGGAACCACCGTCATTCCCGCCATGACGGCGCTTGCGGGATTGGTGCCGTGGGCGGACTGCGGAATGAGGCAGGTGATGCGACCGGGCTCTCCGCGGGCGCGATGGTAGGCCCGAATCGTCAGGAGACCGCAGAACTCCCCCTGCGAGCCGGCATTCGGCTGCAGGCTGACGGCGTCGAAGCCGGTGATCTCGGCCAGTTGTGCCTCCAAGTCCTGGAACAACTCGGTGTAGCCCCGAGCCTGCTCCCGCGGCGCGAAGGGATGCAGCCCTCCAAAGCCGGCCCACGTAATCGGCACCATCTCCGCGGTGGCATTCAGCTTCATGGTGCAGGATCCGAGCGGAATCATTGCCGCGGTGAGCGACAGATCCTTTGCCTCGAGCTGCTTCAGGTAGCGCAGCATCTCGGTCTCGCTGCGATACCGATGGAACACCGGGTGGGTGAGATAGGATGTGGTTCGGCGCTGCGCTGCCGGAATACGCTCGGGTGCATCGGCCAGGTCGACGTCCGCGGGACGCCCGAGAGTGAACGCCGCGAGGAGTTCCGAGAGGTCGGTCTCCGTCGTGGTTTCGTCGAAGGCGACACCGAGGCGGGTAGCGGAGATTTCCCGGAGGTTCATTTTCCGTTCGCGCGCGGCCGCGACGATCTTCGGGACTTGGCCGGCGGCGACGTCGATCGCCACGGTATCGAAGAAGCCCGCGTGCGCCACTTCATAGCCGAGTCGTTTGGCACCCTCGGCGAATCTGGCAGCGAGCCGGTGCACCCGCTCGGCGATGCGGCGGATTCCTTCGGGGCCATGGTACACGGCATACATACTGGCAATCACGGCAAGGAGCACCTGGGCGGTGCAGATGTTGCTCGTGGCCTTATCGCGGCGGATGTGCTGCTCGCGGGTCTGGAGGGCCATGCGCAGGGCGGGCTGGCCACTCCGATCCTTGCTCACGCCGATGATCCGGCCCGGGATCTGCCGCTTGTAGTCGTCGCGCGTGGCGAAGAAGGCGGCGTGCGGCCCTCCGTATCCCAGCGGAACACCGAACCGTTGCGAATTTCCCACCGCGATGTCCGCACCCCACTCACCGGGAGGCACGAGGAGGGCGAGCGCGAGCAGGTCGGTGGCAGCAGTGACCAGCGCGCCGACACCGTGCGCCCGATCGCATACCGCTCGAAAATCTTCGATCTTCCCTTCGGTCGACGGGTACTGCACGAGCGCGCCGAACACCGACGCGTCGAAGTCGAATGTGACAGGCGGCGCCACGATTACCTCGATGCCCCGTGCCTCGGCTCGGGTCTCGACCACGGCGATGGTCTGCGGGTGGCAGCCGGCGTCGATCAAGTACCGATGAGCGTCGGATTTTGAGACCGCATGTGAAAGCGTCATGGCCTCCGCCGCCGCCGTCGCCTCGTCTAATAGCGAAGCGTTGGCGACCTCGAGCCCCGTAAGGTCCGAGACCATCGTCTGGAAATTGAGCAGGGCCTCGAGCCGGCCTTGTGCGATTTCCGCTTGGTACGGGGTGTAGGCCGTGTACCATCCGGGATTTTCCAGGATGTTGCGCTGAATCACCGGCGGCGTGTAGCAATTCGAATACCCCATGCCGATGAACGTCTTGTACACCGTGTTCTGGGACGCCATCCTCTCGAGCGCCGCCAAGACCTCCTGTTCGGATCGTGCGGGCGGCAGATCGAGGGGGCGGCGGTCGCGGATGTCCTCCGGGACCAGCGTGTCGATCAGACTGTCCAGCGAATCGTAGCCCATTGCGTCCAGCATCTGCCGGACGTCCGCCTCGCGCGGTCCGATATGCCGGTCAACAAACCGTCCGTCGCCGCGGGGAACAGGGGTGGACGCCCCGGTCCGGGACTGCGCCGATGGTGAACGGTCGGCTTCTTCTGTCGTCGTTGCCATGTGTGGTCTGCGTCCTTGAGTGCAAACGCCCCGAGGTGTGGTCCCCGGGGCGTTGGTTGGTGCCAGACGTGATCACCGCGGGGTGCTCACTCTCCAATGTGCTGGCTGTATGCCTCGGAGTTGAGGAGGGTGTCGAGTTCGCTCGGAGCGCTCAGCCGGAGGCGAACCATCCAGCCGTCTCCGTACGGGTCCGTGTTGACGATCGCCGGGTCGGCATCGATCGCGCCGTTCACCTCCGTGACCTCGCCGCTTGCCGGGCTGAAGAGCTCCGACACCGCTTTCACCGCCTCGATCGTGCCGAACACCTGTCCCTGATCGAATTCCTCCCCCACCTTGGGCAGGCTCACAAACACGATGTCGCCCAGCTCGCCCTGCGCGTAATCGGTGATCCCGATCTCGATCAGGTCGTCGTCGACTTTTCTGACGTACTCGTGCTCCTCGCTATAGAGGAGATCATCCGGCACGTTGGACACGCGCGCTCCCGGTTTGGTTTTGCGGGGGAGAGGATACGTGGGAGCGGGGCCGAAATCAAGCGCCACCGTTCACTTGGGCGACGAGGGCGTCCCACACCTCCCGCACGCGGGCCTCGAGGCCCTCGAGGGTCCCGGCGTTGTCAATCACGATGTCGCTCCGCCGCCGCTTCCGGTCGGCGGGATCCTGGGAGGCGATGAGACGATCCGCCTCGTGGGGAGTAAGGCGGCGAAACGCGACCAGGCGCCGGCTCCGGGTCGCCGGCGGAGCGTCCACCAGAATGATGAGGTCGAATGCGTCCTCCCACCCCGCCTCGAACAGGAGCGGGATGTCGCTCACCACGATCCGAGCCCCGCTGGCCTCGGCCTCGGCCAGCCGTTCACCGTGCAGCCGCTCGACGGCGGGATGGATGATCGCGTTGAGATCGGCCAGGGCGGCCGGATCGCCCATGACCCGACGGCGGAGTTTGGCCCGGTCGAGCTGCCCATTGGGCAACACCATCTCCGAGCCGAACCGCTCGGCGATTGCCCCGAGGAGGGGGGAGCCGGGCTGCTCGACTTCCCGCACCAATTGGTCCGCATCGATGATGATCGCGCCGAGTCGGCGCAGCTGATCGACCACGACGGACTTCCCGGCCGCCACGTTTCCGGTCAGGCCGACCTTCAGCATCCGGACCGGCTAGAGGAGGGCAGTCTGACTCTCGTCCCGGGCGGGCACCCGGTGGCAGTGCCGGCAGCGGGCTTCGTACGCCTCTTGTCCGCCCACCATGATGGTGGGGGAGTTGTACGGCGCCGGCTTGCCGTCGATGAGCCGCTGGTTCCGGCACGCGAGGTCGCCGCAGACCACGCAAATGGCCTGGAGCTTGTCGACGGTCTCGGCGATGGCCATGAGATGCCCCATGGCCCCGAAGGGCTCGCCGCGGAAGTCCGTGTCGGTGCCCGCCAGAATGACCCGCACCCCGCGGGATGCCAGCTCCGTCGCCACGGGCACGATTCCCATATCGAGAAACTGTGCCTCGTCAATGGCGACGAGCTGCGTCTCCGGTCGGACCAGACGCATGATTTCCGCTGACGTATCGACGGGGGTCGCTTCGAATTCCCGGCCGTCATGGCTGGTAACGCTGTACAGGCCGGCGTAGCGGGCGTCGAGATGGGATTTGAAGACCTGGACCGTCCGCCGCGCGATGATGGCCCGACGGACGCGCCGGATCAACTCCTCGCTCTTGCCGCTGAACATCACCCCGCTCACGACTTCGATCCATCCGGGATGACTCCCGTGGTACATCGGTCGATTCTCCCCGCTCGAGCGCCGCGGGAGGTTAGCGCGTGACGGGCCGCCGGTCAAGCAGACGCTTGCCATGGGGCTGGCAACCTCGCGATATTGCTGGTGTGGCGTGGGTTTCCCGCTGCCGCAGCATCGCGTTCCCATCGTGTCCGCTCGCCATCTCAAGGAGTTCCCATGAACAAGACGGAAATGGTAGCAACGGTCGCGAAGAAGCTCGACACCTCGAAGGCGCACGCCAACGAGATCGTCGATACCTTCTTCGCCAAGAACGGTATCATCACGTCGACGCTGAAGAAGGGTGGCAAGGTCCAGCTTCCGGGGTTTGGCAACTTCGAGACCCGCAAGCGCGCCTCCCGTCAGGGCCGGAACCCGCAGACCGGCAAGGCCATCACCATCAAGGCAGCGACCGTCCCAGCGTTCCGGGCCGGCAAGGCCCTGAAGCAGGCGGTCAACAAGGGTCGCTAGGGCCGATCTTCACCATCGTCACCCTCTGTTGAGGGATACGGGCCACCCCGCTGGGTGGCCCGTCGGCGTTTCAGCGGCGGCGACTCTGCGCGCGATCCAGGTGGGCGCTCACCCGCTTGCGTCTGAGGAGCTTGCCGTTCATCGCTGCGATGATCGCCTCGGCGTCGCGGGCCGGAATCTCGACCAGCGCGTGGCTATCCTTGAGCTCGATCCGGCCGACCGCCTTCCGGTCGACCCCGATCTCCTTGGTGAGCACCGCAACCAGGTCGGCCACCGTGACCCCGTCTTTCCGGCCGGCGGAGACGAACATCCGGGTGGTCGCCGGAATAGGCTCCGTGGCGGCGGCGGGTGCTGCCGCCTGTTCTCCGGGGGCCTCGCTCCAAAGGTGGTAGAGCGCCGCCGCCACCCGGACAGAGTCGAAGCGATCGAACAACGGAGCGAGCGTGAGGACCGCCCCATCGAGCGGCGTCCGAGCGATCACGCCGGCCACCGCGCCGCGCCGGGCTGCCGCGTCGTCCCGGGCCGCCTCGAGCGCTCCGGGCAACCGCAGCGGCCGGTCTTCAACCCCGAGTGCCTCGACGTAGTGCGCCGCGATTGGCGGCACCAACAAGACTCGGCTGCCGGTCGCTGCCCACACCCTGAGCCGGCGTGGCGTGGGCAGATCATAGGCGACCACGACATCGGCCTCGGGAGGGTCGTCGTGGAACAGGGTCACCCCGGCCATCATCCCGGCCAGTGCCAGCCGTGCCTCCTCCCGGGCGGCGGAAGTCGCGGTCCACACGGCACACCGGGCCGGATCCAGCACCGCCAGCGTGTCCCGGAGGGCTTCACCCCTGCGATGCCACGGGACCGAAACGGTCCGGACGGGAATGAGTGTGGGAACGGAGTCCTCAGATCTCATCCCAACGGTCAGAGCCCGCCAGGCATGTCGCTCGATTACTGCCGCCGCCCGTTCCGGCGCGGAAGTGTAGATCAACCGTTGGCAGTCGCCCGAGACGTCGGCCATGAGATCCTGCAGGAGGGCATCGCCCTCCCAGGCTTCGGGCCAGGCAAGCAGGAGGGTCTCGAGTTCGCTCGCTCGAAGCATCGAGCGCGCGAGGAGCTCGCGGGCGCGTGCGGGGGTTGTCAGGAGTATCGGGACGGGCTCGTCGCTCGGAATCCTGGTCCGCGGCGAGTCGGGGATGGCGAGGAAAGAAGATTCCGCGGTGGGAGCAAGCCGGGCTAGGAGCCAGGCCAGCTCTTGGAGCATGGACGGGTGGGCGAGGACGAGCGACGTGGGCGTGGCCGCTTGGCTTCGCTCCGCGAGCAGGGCGAGGGCGGGTGCGGCATAAGCCGCCGACGGTGGGGAAACAACGACCAAATTGTGCTTTCGCCTGATGGTCGGCACGGCGTCACCTGCGAAGGCGTCTTCCAGCTGCCAGCCGATCCGATCGAGCGCCGCGCGCTCCGATCCCGTTGGGATCGCTTCCCTATCCGTCATGCTCCACCTCGGTTGTCAAACAGCCGTAGTCGCGCGAGTGCGCGATGAAGCTACGTCAGTGCCCGCGCGGCCGCTACCTGGTCGCCTCTGTGATGGAGTTGACACTCCTCGCGCGACCGAGGAGGTTTCGAGCGCCAATTCTCCCTCAATCGGCCTCAATCGGCTTATGCCCATGCCCGATCCGCTCTCGTCAAACCTCGCCTACATCACGGCCTCTCAGACGGTCGCCATCTCCAACGAGGCCACTCGCCGGAAGGCCGCGGGCGACGACGTCTTCGATCTCTCGGTTGGAGAGCCGGATTTCGACACGCCGAGCGTCGTCGCGCAGGCCGGCATTCAGGCCATCCAGCGTGGCATGACCCACTATCCCCCCAACGTCGGAATTCCCGAGCTGCGGGCGGCCGTGGCCGCGCACCTGTCCCGTCTGAGCGCGGGCCGTCCCATCAACGCCGATCATATCATCGTCAGCACCGGCTCGAAGCAGGCGCTCTTCAATGCGTGCTTTGCCCTCTTCGGCCCCAAGGACAAGGTCCTCATTCCGGCGCCGGCCTGGGTGTCCTTCCCCCAAATCGTGCGCCTGGCGCGGGCAGAGCCCGTGCTCGTTCCCGGCGACATCGAGTGGGGTCTCAAGGTGAGCGTGGCCGACTTGGACCGGCAGGCCGACGGCCTGACCCGTGGCCTGATTCTCAATTCACCCTGTAACCCAACCGGCTCCGTCTACACGTTGAGCGAGTTGCGCGCCATCGCCGAGTGGGCGCACCGCCGGAACATCTGGATCATTTCCGACGAGATCTACCGGCGGATTCACTACGGGTCGGGTCCGGCGCCGTCGCTGTTGGATCTTCCCGACGAGCTGCTCGAACGAGTGGTGATTACCTACGGAGCGAGCAAGGCGCATGCAATGACGGGCTGGCGCATCGGCGTTGCGCTCGCGCCTCCGCACGTCGTGCCTGCAATGGCGGCCATCCAGTCGCACACCACCACCGGTGCCAATCATCCGGCGCAGTGGGCCGCCGCGACCGCGTTTGACGATGAACGGGCCGAACAGGCGGTGGAGGCAATGGTGGCCCAGTTCGCGCGCCGACGTGAATCGCTCGTCACACGTTTCCGGACAGAGGTGCCGGGCGTCGAATTCGTTGAGCCGCACGGCGCGTTCTACCTCTTCTTCCGAGTGGACGGTTTCGAGGGTCCGGTTCAGACCGGGCAGGCCTTCTGTGAGCGGCTGATGGAAGAGCACGGCGTGGCCCTGGTTCCTGGTGCCGCCTTTGGAGACGACCGGTGGGTGCGGCTGAGTTATGCCGTCTCGGATCAGGACCTGGAGGCTGCACTCGAACGCGTCATTCCGTTCATTCAGCATCTCGCAGGATCACGTGCCGCCTAGTCGCACCGCTGTCCGAGTCCGGCGGGGACAGAGCACGGTGCTCCGCCGCGCGCTGGCCGAGCGCGGGTTGAGCCCGGCGACGTGGCTGCCGGAGGCAAGCGAAGGCCGGGTTGTTGAGGCAACGATTCAGCCTGCGCGGCTCATCGAGGACGCGGAGCTCAGGACTCACGCCGTGGGCTCCCCCCAGGCCTGGCCCGGGCTGGTGGCCTTCCTCGACGGCATCCAGCGCTATCACATCGTCGGATACCTCGGCAGCGCGCCACTGGTGGAGGCCCGGGTCGCGGCGGCGGTTCGGGTGCGCCGGGACCGTCGCCTCACGACGGCAGGATTGGAGCAGGAGCGACTGATGCTGGGTCGGCCCGACGTGCTGCGTGCGGTCGAGGATCTGCTCGAGGATGCGCGGCCGGTCGTGCTGCCCGACGACGAGCCGGGACATCCTGTGGTGGACCTCGAGGCGGCCCGCCGCGCGATCGATCGGGAGCGGGGGGCCTTGGAACTCCGGGTGGGCGACGCCTATCGGCGACAGGACGAGGGGTGGTTGGTGGTAGACGGCTCGTTGGCCGAGAGCCCGCAATGGGCGGCCGCACCGCGCATGATCGGGGTCTCGAAAAGCCACGCAACGTTGCCCTTCGCGGGCCGGGACCAAGTGGTGTACTTGGAAATGCCATATGGGAACCGCTCGTCGGTGTTCGCGCCGGAGTCCCACGCAGTCGCTCCGGTATATTCCTGGGCCTTGAGGCTCTGGCCCTGGGAAGGCCGAGATTTGTTTCACGGTTTGGTTCGGGTCGAGACCGCTCCAACCCGCGAGGCGTTGGACGCAGCCGATCAGATCGGTCGCTGGCTCCTGGCGGAGCGCGCGCCGCTCGGCACGCCGGATCCGCGATGGGATCGCTTGTTGTATGGCATTCACGATGTTGAGGTATATCTCAAGTCCCGCATGGTCTGAAAGAAGTACACATGCCACGAGAGCAGGATGAAGTAATTCCGGTCGGTCGCGTGGTGGCGACGGAACTCAAGCCGTCTACTCCGCACCAATTCTATTTCTGGACGGCGCGGCAATCGCCGGTCGGCATTGGGGCCATCGTGCGAGTCGCGACGGTGGAGCGGCTGGTATACGGCGTGGTGACCGATGGGTACGCGTATTCCGATCTCATGACACCGATGGACGACGTCATCGGAGCCGACGGCGATCCCGCGGCGGTCGATGCCCACCCGACCGAGCGGGCCGAGATCCGGCTGTACGCCGCCGCGGTCCTCCGCCAGGAGCCCGCCGAGCCGCTCCAACCCGTGCCGATCGGCGACGTGTTCCTCGCCACCGACATCGACGTGATCGCGGCCCTCCGCATGGACGCCTACACGGAGGGAGAGCGGGCAACGAAGCTTCCAATCGGCGTGTACCACGCGGCGGGCCTGCGTGCTCCCGTGTTTCTCGATGCCGACTTCCTGCTCGGCCCGGAAGCCGCGCATCTCAATATCTCCGGGGTGTCGGGCCTCGCGACCAAGACCAGTGCCGTGGAATTCCTGTTGACGAGCATCTTCCAGACCTTCCCGGCGCACAAGGGCAGCGTGGCCGCGGTGTGTTTCAACGTGAAGGGCCCGGACCTCTGTTTCCTCGATCAACCGGGCGAGCTGTCCGCCGAGGACTTGGAGCTCTACGCGAAGCTCGACCTCAAGGCGGAGTGCTTCCAGTCGGTGCGCTACTTCGCGCCCTATAAGGCCGATGGCGTCAACCTCAACACCCTCCGCACCAACCGGGCCTTATCCGGCAACACGGAACCGTTGGTCTGGGGGCTCCGCGAGGTGCTTGACTTCGCCGAGGTTCTCCTCAATCGGGATGATATCGATGCCAAGGCGGACGCGTTCATCGATTTCCTGGCGGATCGCGTGGTCGGCAAGGAGTACGTCGACACCACCCTGCGGCAAGAGCCTTTTCGGGTTCGGACGTTTGCCGACCTGAACGATTTCTTCCGCGCGATTTTCGATTACGCCGAGGCGCTTGGTCGTGGAGAAGTGTGGCGCACCCACCACCTGGCGACGATCCGCAAAGTGCGCAATCGCCTCAGCAATATCAGCACACGATCAAAGGGTCTGGTGACCGATGACGGCGTGGTGAACGACCTGCCGTGGGGCGAATTCCAGGATCGCAGCGTGCTCTGCATCGATGTGGCAGGCCTCGACCCGTTGGCCCAGGACCTGGTCTTTGCCAGAGTGGTTTCCAAACTCAGGGAGCACTTGGAACGCCGCGACCTGGGCGTCGATCATGTCATCGTCTTCGTCGATGAATTGAACAAGTATGCGCCCGCGGATGGGCCGGATACCTACGTGCGCCGGATGATCCTGGACTTGTCGGAGCGCGGCCGCTATCTGGGGCTGGCCCTCTTCTCCGCGCAACAGTTCCGATCGCAAGTGCACCGCCGAGTGGTTGGCAACGCAGGCACGTCGATCTTCGGTCGGATGGACATGGACGAGTTGGCGACACCGGGGTACTCGACCGTCACGCCGGCCACCAAGAGCAAGCTCGCCACCATGCCCAAGGGCGAACTCATGGTCCGGCACCCCCATTTCACCCAGCCCATCTTCGTACGCTTCCCCAGACCCGCCGTCATGACCGGCCGAGACGGGATCGAGCGGTTCCCGCCCGAGCAGGATCTGAGCTTGGCCGAAGCCGTCCGCCGTCAGCTCCAGGTACTGGATCGGCACCTGTCCGCGGCCGATCTGGCGGGGCTCATCGAGGGGCGGCGCGACGTAGATGTCCGGCGGGCCGTCCACGCCACCCGGCAGGCCCGTCCCGAGAACGTGCTGGCCTTCTTCCGTTCCTGCTTGGGCCGGGCCGTACCGCTCGAGGTTGCACCGCCTCAGAGGGGAATCCCCGCGGTCAAGCGCAGCTCGGATCCGTACGCGCCCTAATCGGCTTGCTTCGGGCGCCGCGACGCGCCATTCTCCCCTAGTGAAGATCGCCCATTTGGCCGATATCCACCTCGGATTTCGGCAGTTCCATCGGCAGACTCCCGCCGGGATCAATCAGCGCGAAACGGACGTCGCCAATGCCTTCCGTGCCGCGGTGGACGGCGTCATCCGGGCCCGCCCGGACGTCGTGATCATCGCCGGCGATCTCTTTCATTCCGTCCGTCCGAGTAACGCCGCGATCCTCTTCGCGTTTCATCAGTTCCAGCGTCTGCGCGAAACCCTGCCGGACGCGCCGGTGATTCTGGTGGGCGGCAACCACGACACGCCACGGTCGACCGAAACGGGTTCCATCCTCGAGCTCTACACCCAGCTGGGCGTGCACGTGGCCGCCCAGCAGCCGCTGCGCCTTCACTTTGCGGAACTCGACCTCTCGGTCCTGGCCGTCTCGTATGAGGCGCTCATGGGCTCGGAGCGGCCGGTGTTGCGTCCCGACGGGAGTGCGCAGCATCAGGTCTTGGTCCTACACCGCGAGATCGAGGGAGTCCTGCCGGTCCCTCGCGCGAGCATGCTGCACGAGGCGGGCGCATTGCTCCGCCAGGAGGACATCGGACCAAAGGAGTGGAGTTACGTCGCCCTGGGCCATTATCACGTCCAGCATGAGGTTGCGGCGAACGAGTGGTATGCCGGGGCGCTGGAATACGTGACCATGAACCCGTGGGGGGAGCTGCAAGATGAGTCCGAGCGCGGCCTCCGCGGCAAAGGGTGGCTGTTGGTGGAACTCGATGGCAATCGTGTCCGGGCCACGCGCCAGCCGGTGCCCGGTGCCCGCCATCTCATCGATCTCGATCCGCTCGATGCGACCGGCCGGAGTGCCGAGCAGTTGAGCGCCGATATCGAGGCGCGTGTCCGGGCCCCTGCAGCGGGATTGGAGGGCAACATCGTCCGGCTGGTCGTGCGGAACGTGCCGCGCCACATCGCCCGTGAGTTGGATCATGCGGCGATCCGATCCTATAAGGCTGAGGCGTTGCACTTCCACCTCGACCTGCGTCGCCCGGAAGCGTCACGGCGCGTGGGGGTGGGTGGCCCGGGGCGGCGGCAAACGCTGCCGGAGCAGGTGGAAGACTACCTCACCCGTCGTCCGTTGCCGGCCGAAATCGATCGGGCCGCCTTCGTCCGGGCCGGCCTGGACCTCATCGAAGCAACAGAACGCGAGCTCGCCGAGTAGCAATGCAAATCCACCGGCTCCGCTTGCTGAATTTCCGTCAACACGAGGACACCCAGATTGCCTTCGGTGCCGGGCTCACCGGCATCGTCGGTCCGAACGGCTCCGGAAAGACCACCCTGCTCGAGGCCATTGCCTACGCCATCTACGGCACGCCGGCGGCGCGCGGTACGCGAGACTCGCTCCGTCGCCGGGGGGCGCCACCACGGTCTTCGGTTCGGGTCGAGCTGGACTTCACCCTCGGCCCGCATGAATACCGGGTCATCCGAGGCCTGAACACCGCGGAGCTCTATCAGGACGGCGAGCCCGCGCCGATTGCAAACTCGATCGGCACGGTGACGGAGAAGCTGACACGGTGCCTCGGGATGACGCGGGAGGAGTTCTTCAACACCTACTTCACCGGGCAGAAGGAGCTGGCCGTCATGGCCGCGATGTCGGCCCCGGATCGCGCCCGGTTCTTATCCCGCGTGCTGGGCTACGAGCGACTGAAGATGGCGCAGGACCGGCTCAAGGTGACGCGATCGGGCCTCAAGGCCCGGCATGAATTGCTCGAGGCTGGACTCCGCGACACCGCGGAGCTGGATGCCGAGGACGATCAGGCGCAGGCACGAAGAACGGCCGCCAAGAAGGCGCTGATCGAATCGGAGAGCCAAGCCACCAAGGCCGAAGTGCATCTGACCGAAATGATGCCACGGTGGGAGACGGTCCAAAAGCTCCGGGAGACGGTGTTGTCCTTGGACGGCGAGCGCCGCGTTGCCGAACATCACGTCGACGCTGCCCGCGAAAAGTTCAGCGTGCTCGACCGGCAGTTGATCGAGGCACTCGCCGCGCGCGAAAAACTGACTGATCTCACGCGGCAACTCGACGTGCTCGGCCCGCTTAGGACCGAGCTCGAGGCGCTCAATCAACAGGCGGACCGCTTCGCTGCCCGCAAGGGCTACGAAGCGCAGCGCCAGGACAATCAGGCCCGGCTCGAGCGCGTGCGGGAGCGGCTGGGACGCATTCCCCCGCCGGAGACCCTCGAGGCCGCTGGGCGCCGGGTAGAAGAACGAGTAGTCGCAGTTCAAAGCGCCACGGCCGAGGCAGAGTCCAAGCGGACCGTGTGGGTTCGTGACGCTCAGGAAGCCCAGACCAAGCGCCAGACCCTGCTCGATCAGTACAAGGATGTGACCGAGCAGCGCGAGCGTATCCTCGAAGCCGGTGCCGAGGGTGCCTGTCCCACATGTTCGCGGCCGCTTGGCCAGGACTATGAAGTGGTGTTGGGACTGCTCGATCGGCAACTCGAGGCCATTCGAAACAACGGCAATTTCTACCGGCAACGGATCGAGCAGCTCGCCGATGTCCCGACGGACGTCCAAGAGGCCGAGCAGCGTCGCGATGCCCTCGAACGAGAGGCGTCCGATGCCAAGGTCGAGGTCCAGCGTTTGGCGGACCTGGTCGACGAACTCCCTGTCCTCACCAAGGAGCGGGAGGCGCTCGAGGTGAAGATGGCCGAGGTCGAGGCGCTGCTGGACTCGTCGCCGACTGTGTATGATCACGGACGCCACCAGGCCGTTCGCGACCAGTTGAAAGCCCTCGAGCCCGTCGCCCTCGAGGCGGAGCGCATGAAGGTGACGGCGGAACGTGCGGAAGGCCTGGTTGTCGAAGCGGAACAGGCGGAACGGGAGCTGAGCCGGCGTGAGACGGAATTCAAGGAGCTGACGGAGCGGCTTGCGGGTCTCGGGTTCAAGGAGGCCGACTACGCGGCAGCACAAGCCGCGCTGGACGCGGCGCGAACACGGCGCCACGAGGCGGAGAAAGACGTGGTCCGCACGCAGACGGAGTTGGCGGCCGCGGAAGAGGCTGTCGCAGCCGTCGAGCGGCGCCGGCGCGAGCGAGCCGAGCTCAGCCTCCGCGCCAAGCAGGCGGCTGCCGATCTTCTGCTTTACCACGAGCTCGACCGCGCACTGACCGATCTCCGCACCGATCTCAACGCCACCCTCCGGCCGGAGTTGTCAGACCTGGCCTCGGTGTTCCTGCGAGAGCTGACCAATGGTCGGTATACCGACTTGGAGCTCGATGAAGACTATGTGGCGACGATCCTGGAAGACGGCGAGGCCAAGAGCGTCATCTCGGGTGGGGAAGAGGACGTGGCCAACTTGGCGCTCCGTTTGGCGATCAGTCAGATGATCGCCGAGCGCGCGGGCCAACCGCTCTCGCTCCTGGTGTTGGACGAAATCTTCGGCTCGCTCGACGAGGAGCGACGCGTGGCCGTCGTCGAGCTTCTGCGGGGCCTGGGCGACCGGTTCCCGCAGGTCATTCTCATCACCCACATCGAATCGGTCAACGAAGGGTTCGATCGCGTCATTCGGGTCGAGCTCGATGGGTCCCGGGGTGTGTCGGTCGTGAGGGAACCCGCCGCCGAGGAGCTGGCCCATGCCGCAGCCTAAGCGGCAGCTGGTGCAGGGGCCCGGTACCGCGACGGTGGCCGACATTGAGCCCTTGAATGATCTGTTTTCGCGTTCGTTTACCGACCGATACCGTCGCGACGGAATGGCCGGCGTGCGCGTCCCGCGCCTCAATCCCGATATCTGGCGCTATGCGATCGAGGACGCTGCCGACGGTGCCATGCTATGGCGCGACGCCGACGGGCAGCTTATCGCGTTCAATGTGGTCCACCGGTCGGGCTCCGAGGGGTGGATGGGACCCTTGGCGGTGCGTCCGGACCGCCAGAGCGAAGGGCTCGGCAAGCAAATCGTGCAAGCGGGAATCGATTGGCTCATGCAGCAGCGGGTTTCGACCATCGGGTTGGAGACCATGCCCCGAACCGTCGAAAACATCGGTTTCTACAGCCGCCTCGGCTTCATCCCCGGCCACCTGACCATCACGGTGGTCCGGGACGTGGTGCGGCGCCAGCGGGCGCCAGGAGTGTTGTTATCGTCGCTCGGCAAGCGCGAGGGGGCGGTGGTGTCAGAATGCCGCCGCCTGACCAACTCGCTTGCCCACGGGACCGACTACACTCGTGAGATCGAATTGACCGCGCGGCTCGGCATCGGGGACACGTCCGTCGTGACCCATGAGGGCGCCGTCACCGGGTACGCCCTGTGGCATTCGGCGCCGCTCGCCGAAGGCCGCGCTCGCGACGAGTTGCGGGTGCTCAAGGTGGTCGCCGCAGACCTTGCGGTGTTCGAACAGCTCGTCGTTGACGTGCAGGCCCGTTGTCATGCCGCCCGCATGCGGCGCGTCAGCATTCGCTGCCCATCCCGGTATGCCGACGCATACCGGTTGGTTTTCGATCATGGATTCCAGACACACTGGACCGACTTGCGGATGACTCTGGAGTCGTACGGCGAAGTCCTGCCGCGGACGGGGATCGTGTTTTCCAATTGGGAGATCTGACGCGTCACGCGCGCAGGGCCCACCATCGGACCAAGAGTACGGCGCCAAGGGCAAGCAGGAGATGCACGGCGCCGATCCCGACGGGCACCACGAAGCCGAGCACGATCCACGCGGCAAGACAGACTAGAGCAATCGCAAGTGTCGCATTCATAGGACAGTCCGAGTGATGTTATTGACGCGTTGCCGCCCGGGTCATATCTTAGTTTGTCAGAACGGTAATGGGGAGACACAATTATTGAGCCAACAGTCCGATCGCGGGCCCGAATACCGAGGTTGATGTCATGCCCCTCCGGGGGAAGGCAGATGTCTAGGCGAGGGTGCCAAGCAATTCGATCCGGGCTTCAATAATCCTCTTCATTGCCGTTCGACCAGATTGCGCCGATCGTTCCTGGTCGGCGCTTTTTGTTCGTATCTATCCACATTCTCATTCCAGCGAGGCGCGATGCCGACCTGCACCGTAACGCGCCGGGTACACTTCAATGCCGCGCACCGGCTCCATAACCCGGCGCAGTCCGACGAGTGGAACCGGAAGACGTTCGGCGCGTGTAACAATCCGAATTATCATGGCCATAACTACGAGCTCGAGGTGACCGTCGGGGGCGACATCGACCCGGCAACCGGCTACGTCCTCGATATCACCGTGCTCAAATCCATTGTCGATGAGCGGGTTGCCCAGATCCTCGACCACAAGAATCTCAATTTGGACGTCCCCTGGTTCCGGGACCATATTCCATCCGCGGAAAACATTGCAGTGTTCTGCTGGGATCAGATCGCGCCCCGGCTTCCGGCCGGGCATTTGGTCCGAGTGCGACTCTGGGAAACCCCGAGGAACTATGTCGATTATCGAGGAGCGTGAGCGCAAGGCCACACTGCCGCTGCCCATCTCGGAGCACGTGCGCGAGATGATCCTGGCGCTGGGTGAGGATCCAGAGCGTCCGGGTCTCGTGAGGACCCCGGAGCGGGTCGATGCCGCGTTACGCTGGCTGACGCAGGGCTATACCATGTCAGTGGCCGACGCGGTGGGAGACGCGGTGTTCGAGGAGGCGCACGAAAGCATGATCATGGTGCGTGACATCGAGCTGTACTCACTCTGCGAACATCACATGCTGCCGTTCTTCGGCCGCGCCCATGTGGCCTATGTCCCCAATGGGCGCATCGTCGGACTCTCCAAACTGCCACGACTGGTAGACATCTTCGCCCGCCGGCTCCAGGTCCAGGAACGGATGACCGATCAAATCGCCGATGCCCTCATGGGCGTGCTCAATCCGCGCGGCGTCGGCGTGGTTATCGAAGCCGCCCACCTCTGCATGATGATGCGGGGCGTCCAGAAGCAGAATTCCAAGACCGTGACCAGCGCCATGCGTGGCATCTTCAGGGACGATCCCAAGACCCGAGAGGAATTTCTGAGCCTGGCCCACGGGGGCATCTTCGCCGAGTGAGCGACCTGACCAACCGGATGGCCGTGGTGACCGGCGCATCCCGCGGGATTGGCGCCGCGACCGCCCAGCTCCTCCGGGCTCGGGGCGCGCGGGTCGTCGGCCTCGCTCGCTCGCTGACCCCCCGGCGGGACGAACAGCGTTGGGATGTGCCGTGTGACCTGACCGATGCCGGTGCGCTCGCTCGGGCCGCTCAGGCCGTGCTCCACGACTGGGGCGCGCCCGACATCCTGGTGAGCAACGCCGGGGCCTTCCTCCTCCGGCCCTTCGAGGACACGCGGCCGGAGGACCTCGAGACCCAGATCGCCACCAACCTGCGCGTACCGTTCGCGGTGGCCCAGGCCTTCCTGCCCGCCATGCGCGGAGCGGGAGGCGTTGTGATCCACGTTGGGAGCGTGGCGGACCATGTGGGGTTTCCCGAAAACGCGGCCTACGCCGCCTCCAAGTTCGCCCTGCGTGGGCTTCACGAGACGCTGGTCGCCGAGTATCGGGGCAGCGGCATTCGGTTCTGCCTGGTGTCTCCGGGGCCAACCGATACCGCCGCGTGGGACCCGGTCGATCCCGATCACCGCGACGGGTTCATCCCGCGTGCCCGCATGCTCCGCCCTGACGATGTCGCCGAGGCGATCGCCTTCGTCGCCGCCCGGCCCCCCCACGTGCAGGTCGACTGGCTCCGACTCGGCCCGGCTTGACCATGCGCCCGTACCCATGTTGAATGGAACCATGAAACCTCTCGCCGCACTCGGTCTGCTCGTCTCTCTGGCGGCTCAGGCCCAGTCCCAAGCCCCACTTCCCGCGCTGCCGGACCCGGACGGGTTTGGTCTCCACGTGCTGGAGGTCGCAACCGATCCCCGTAACGGTGTCTGGGTCGGGACCTATGGGCATGGGATCTACGCGCTGCGCCCCGGCTCCACCGAGTGGGAAGCGATCCGCCACGACACCACGGCCACGTCCATCTCGTGGGATTTCGTGCACGCGATCGCCTTCGGGCCCCGGGGACAGATTTGGTACGGCACGATCGGTAACGGCTGGGGGCTGTCACTCGACGGCGGCAAGACCTGGCGGAACTGGACCTTTCAGCAACTCGGTCCGGAGTGGCAGTATGTCGCCCCGTCGGGAATCGTTACCTCAGGCGATACGACGTGGGTAGCAACCGCCGACGGCATTCAGTTCACCACCAACGACGGGACCTCGTGGACCGCCATCGTGGACTCGACGGGGCCCATCTCACTTGGACCCGCCGACACTGCGCTCAGGCTCCTGCCCAATGAATACGTGCAACGCATATCGGCGACGCGGCGCGGCCTCGTCGTCTCAGCGCTCGGTGGCAACGTCCGCCTGCGGCGCGGACGAGCGGGGGAGTGGCAATCTCAGCGCCTCTCGTTTGCACCGTTTGCCCCGCTCAACGGTGCCCTGATCGGTGGCGCCCTGATCAAAGGGCGCCCGTGCGGGCTCCGCCCCGCGGCCGACACGGTGCCGTGCATCAATCGCAGGGCGCCGTCCGCCGGAACGCCCCGGTGGCCGCAGACGAGCTGGTTCATCCGACCGATCGCGCCGGAATACAACGATAAGATCGATCAGACCTACCGGTACGGGTCGACCATGGGCGGCAACTTCCAGGAACACCAGGGCGTCGAATTCAACGACCCCGACGGTACACCGGTCCGCGCCATCGGCTCCGGGGTCGTGGCCTATGCCGGGCCGGCGGAGGCGGGTGCGCTCACGGTTGCCATCCGACACGACACGACGCTGAGCGCCGATCGCGCGCACCGCCACATCTTCTCGACCTACTATCACAACTCGGAGCTTCGCGTGCGGGGAGGACAGCGGGTGAGCGCCGGCGACGTGATTGCCCTGGTCGGAAACACCGGCCGGGCCACCAACGACCACCTGCATCTGGAAATCCATGTGGCCCCGACGACGGACGTCCGCCCGATCGTCGACTCGCTCGAGCGGTTCCCGGCCTACACCACCAATCCGGAACTTTGGTTGAAGCCGCTGCCGGGAACGGGCATCGTTGCTGGGCAGGTATTGGACCACGCCGGCCGGTTAGTGGCCCAGGCACGCATCTACGGCCTCGTGAAACTGGAGCCGCAGGAAACGCCGCTGTCCTTCGTGGAGACCTACGGAACCCACGCGCACGCCCATCCAGTGTATCTCGAGAATTTCGCGATCGGCGATGTGCCGGAAGGGACGTACGTCCTGGGGACGGAGATAGCGGGGCGTCAAGTCTATCGTGAGGTCATGGTCGAGGCCGGAAAACTGACCTGGGTCGTGTTCAAGCCATAGGCTGCGAGCAGCCGCTGCCTGGTCGAGACCGCTCTGTTCATCGAACTCACTGACTTACTGCGCTGCCCGGCGGACCACGCCGAGCAGTTCCTCGTCTTGCTGCCGGACACGATGGTCGAACGGTCAGTCCAGTCGGGGCGTCTCGGTTGTCCGGTGTGTGGCAAGACCTACGCAATTGCGGACGGAGTGGCCCGTTTCGATGCGCCGCCGTCCGTCGACGAAACCGACTCCGTGCTGACCACCACGGCGCTCGAGGCTCTGGTGGGGCTGTCCGGCCCGGGAGGGTATGCAGCGCTGGTCGGCGTGGCGGACGCACTGTGCCGCGGTCTCGCGGATCGGCTCGATGGGGTGCACCTGGCCAGCATAAATCCGCCGGACCACTCGCGGGAGATACCCTCGATCAGTGTCCTCGAAGGCACCTCCATTCCGCTCAAGTCGCGCTCGGTTCGGGCTGTGGTCCTCGCCTCGGCCTACGCCGACGAGCCCCATTGGCTTGCGGAGGCCAAGCGAGTCGTGCTGCCGGGGCTCCGGGTGGTGGGTGAGGGACCGGTTCCTATCGTTGGGGGCCTCGAGGTGATTGCCAGCGCCGGCGGTGTGTGGGTGGGGCTCCCGACCTGACCAGCTGTCATTCCTCTCGCGCGGTACCGACAATGTCGTGCTCGCCGCCGGGCGGCTCGGCGTAGAGCGCCTCGACGCGCTCTGCGTAGCGCTGTTCGACGGCGCGGCGCTTGACCTTGAGGGTCGGCGTCATGAGCCCGTTCTCAACCGTGAAATCCTCACTGACCAGCAGAAGTTTCTTTGGCACCTCGAACTGCGCCAGATCCCGGAGGCTCTTCTTGACCTCACCCTCCATCTTGTCCCCCACCTTGCGAAGCGCGATCAAGGCGTCGTGATCCTCGGTGGGAATTCCCTGCGCGTCGGCCCACGCCGTGAGGGCACCGAACTCCGGGACGACGAGCATGATGGGGTACCGCCGTCCGTCACCCAACATCACCGCGTTCAGCACGAAGCGGTTGGTCTTGAGGAGATTTTCGATCGGCTGCGGCGCGATGTTCTTGCCGCCCGATGTGACGATCAAGTCTTTCTTCCGGTCGGTGATTTTCAAGTAGCCGTCGGCGTCGAGGTCGCCGATGTCACCGGTGTGAAACCAGCCATCCGGCTCGAGAACCTCGGCCGTCGCCTCGGGCATCCGATAGTAGCCCCGCATCACATTGGGACCCCGGCAGAGAATCTCGCCGTCTTGGGCGATCTTGACCTCCACGCCCACGATCGGCCGGCCCACGGTCCCAAGCCTGGTGTGCTCGAATGTGTTGACCGTGATCACGGGCGATGTCTCGGTCAGGCCGTATCCCTCGAGAATCGGCAGGCCGGCCGCGTGGAAGAATCGCGCAATGTCTGCGGAGAGGGGCGCACCTCCCGACACGAAGAACCGAATGCGCCCTCCGGTTCGTGCCCGGAATTTCGCGAAGACCAGTTGGTCCGCGATCGCTTTCTTCACGGTGAGGGCCGTGGGAATAGGCTGCCCGCCCAACGACAGATCGACCCAGCGTTCCGCGGTCCGCTTCGCCCAAAAGAAGACCCGTCGCGTGAACGTGGATCCCGACATGCCCGCCTCGACCACGCGGGCATAGATCTTCTCGTACAGGCGGGGCACCGCCAGCATGACCGTCGGCCGGCGCTCGAGCATGTCGCTCGATACGGTGTCGATGCGCTCGGCGTAATTGATCACCACCCCGGCGGCCATCATGCAATAATGACCGGCCATGCGCTCGAATACGTGCGAGAGTGGCAGAAAGGACAGACACTCGTCGGCCTCCCTCAGGTCCAGGGCCTGGAGCCCCGCCACGACGTTCTCCGTCAGGTTGCCGTGGGTGAGCATGACCCCCTTGGGGTTTCCGGTCGTCCCGGAGGTATAAATGAGGGTCGCGAGGTCGTCCGGTGTGGCCGTGCGGGCTTGGGTTTCCCACTCCCGGGTGGAGCCGGTCGCGGTCCCCCGCGCCATGAGGTCGTCGAAGCCGAGCACGCCCTCGCCGGCAAGGCCTGGGTCGAACGCAATGACGTGCCGCAGGGTCGGGATACGGTCGCGGATCTCGAGCACCTTGGCCAGCTGCTCGGTGTCCGAGACGAAGATAGCAACCGCAGCAGAATCGTTGAGGATGTACTCGACCTGCCGCGCGGGCAGGGTTGGATAAATCGGTACATCGGCGCAACACGCTGTGAGACAGGCATAGTCGCCGATCGCCCATTCCGGCCGATTCCCGGAGAGAATGGCGATGTGGGAGCCGGGCGTTATCCCGAGTGCCATCAACCCGCGGCTCGTCGCCTCGACCTCGTGGCGCATCTGTGCGTACGATCGCTCGACCCAACGCCCACCCACCTTGGTGCGCATCGCGACGGGGCTAGTGGCGTACCGCTCGATGCTCTGAAAGAAGAGGTCGTTCAGCGTGGCTGGAGTAGGCAGCAATCGGTCTCCTGGCAATGAAGGGCCGGGCTCCGTGCCACCCGGCCGATCGTGGACTTCTATTCTGAGGTTGTCAGGGCTCGATCCGGACAATGAAGCGCTGGCCCGAACCGGGTACCGGCACTGTGCCCCGGGTCCGGACCGCCCGCACCTCGACGATGGCGCTGTCCGGTTGCGCGACGCCCGGCACACGGCTCAAGGTCACTGCCGGACTCGGCATCCCGTCCGATCCCGTCGTCACAGTATCCAGTACCACGCCGCCCGGTAACTCCACGGTTCGGTCCGCCGGAGTCGGAAACACAGGTTCGATGATGTCGTAGATGATGGTGCCACCCGAAACGGCGGTGGTGTCGCTGCCGGAAATGGTATTCAGCTGGGTTGCAAGCGCCGGCGAGGTGTTGTCGCCGGTGGCGATGCGGAGCGTATCAGGTCCAACTACCACGAGCGTATCGGGCCGAGCCGTGACCGATACCGTCACGAAATTCGAGGCAAGACTCCCTACCTGTGCCTGGACCCGGCCGGTCCCGGGCCCCACCAGCCCGGTCACAATGCCCAGAGTGCTGTCCACGGCCACGGTGGTATCCGGCGTGCGCCAGACGATCGGAGCTGATGCAACCTCGTTGCCATCCCGGTCGAGCGCCCTGGCCGTCAGGTGGAGCGTATCGCCAACCTCGACGGAAGGACTGACGGGTGCCAGGACCTCGAGGGAAATGACACCGTTGCTCTCGGTGATGTTGCTGCAGGCGAGGAGTACGGCGGTCAGACAGAGATAGGGCCGAGGCCTCACGACATTTCCGCTGCGGTCGGCGCGGTTTCGATTCGTCTCAGCGTGTTCTCCGCGTGCTGGATCCAGCGTTCGGCGTCGGGGCCCCTGGGAGGGTTCCCGAGGAATGCCCGAAGGTGAGACGTGGCCTGCCCGGTCTCGCCGCGCTTGAGCAGGAGGAAGGCTACCCCGTAGTGGGCGCCCACTAAGGTCGGGTCGTGCCCCAGCGCCCTCCGGTAATGCCGGAGGGCCTCCTCCGGTTGCCCCGTCTTGGTGAAGGCGATGGCCATGTTCTGGAGAATCCTGAGATCCGACGGATTGTCCCGGAGCGCGAGGCGGTACGAGGTAAGCGCCGCCTCGTAGTCTCCTTGTCGCTCCAGCGCGAGGGCCTCGTTCAGGTAGTCGAGGCGCTGAGGCCGAAGGGTCCTGCGGCCGCTGCGCCCAAACAGCCGATGCCAGAAACTCATCGACAGCAGCCCGACCAAATAGGGTGGGAGACGTAAGTCTGCATTGGTCATTAAGATAGTAAGAACCGCCCGAAGCCCGCAACGCGGTTGCCGCTGCCACGGGGCCCGACTAGCTTCGAGAAGCCAGCATCCTCACGGAGACCACCAGCGTGTGCCCCACTTCAGATAGCTCGCGCGGGATCATGGAAGTCGATTGGCCGTTCTTCGGAGAGGTCTGCCGAGCCCTCGCCCTCAAGGTGAGCCGAGAGTATGACCCCGAGGTCGTCCTCGGCATCGCCAAACCGGGGGTCATTCCCGGTGTGGTCGTCGCCTCGATCCTCCAGCGCGATTTCGCCTCGATGGCGCTGACCCGGCATGGGCCGGGCGCACCGCCACAACTCGTTGCCGGCCCGCCGGCCAGCGTGCGTGGGCGCCGCGTCCTCTTGGTCGATGAAACCTGCAACAGCGGTGACACGCTCAAGTTGGCCTTGAACGAGGTCGCGGCACTGAATCCCAAAGAAATCCGGACCGCGGTATCGTTCCGGACCGGCCCGTATGAGCCGGACTTCTATGCCTTCGAGACCGACAAGCTCATCCTCCTGCCGTGGGACCGGGAGATCATCGAAGGCGATCAGTTGGTGCTCCGTCCCGAATACGCCCACCTGATCGGGGGCGGCAGCTAACCAATCGGCCACTGCCGGTCAGTCCGCAACCGGAAACACGGTACTCCCGCCGAGGACGGTCCGCAGGACTCCGGTCTGATATATCTGGTCTGCCGGAACCTCCATGATGTCCCTGTCCAACACCACGAAGTCCGCAAACTTGCCTGGTGTGAGTGACCCGGTGTCTTTCTCCATGAAGGCGGCCATCGCCGGCCAGAGGGTCATGCTGTAGAGCGCCTCTTCACGCGACGTGCGCTGAGCCGCGAACCAGCCGCCCGGCGGCCAGCCGTCTCGATCTTGCCTTGACACAAATGCCGCGAACGAGATGAGGGGATTGACGAATTCCACGGGGAAATCTGACCCGTTGGGGATGATCACTCCACTGTCGAGCAGGCTGCGCCAGGCATAGGCGCCGACCGCGCGGGCATAACCCAGACGATCCACGGCCCAGTACATGTCGCTCGTTTGATGGCTTCCCTGCATGGCGGGGATGACGCCGAGGCGGGCGAACCGGGGAATGTCGTCGGGACTCAGGATTTGGGCGTGCTCGATGCGAAACCGGTGGTCGGCCGTGGGGCGGTCGCGAAGCGCATCTTCGAAGGCATCCAGCACGGCCCGGTTGGCACCATCACCGATGGCGTGGACATTCAACTGAAATCCATGAGCCAGGGCGAGGGCGGCGACGCGCTTCAGGCTGTCACGGGACGCGAGCAAGAGACCACGCGTGGCCGGATCGTCGGTGTACGGCACGAGCAGGAACGCGCCCCGGCTACCCAGCGCTCCGTCTGCCGAGACCTTGATCGAGCGTATCCAGAGCCGATCGTACAGGCCGAGCTGGGGCCCCTGGCGCAGCAGGCGGGTGAGCGCGGTGTCGGCCGCACTGATCATGACGTAGTTGCGGAGCGAATACCGGCCCGCTTGGGCCAACGACCGATACACCGCAATGGTATCCGCCCCGACACCGGCGTCGTGAATGCCAGTCAGGCCGTTCTCGTTGGCCGTGCGAATCGCGAGGAGGATGCGTTGCTCCAGCTCCCGCGGTGTTGGGGGAGGGATCACCCGCCGCACCAGCTCCATCGCGTTGTCCTCGAGCAGAACGCCGGTAGGGACGCCGTCGGGGTTCCGGAAGATGCTCCCACCTCGGGGATCGGGCGTGTCCCGGGTGATGCCGGCACGCTGAAGCGCCATGGCGTTCACCAGCGCCGCATGGCCGTCGACGCGGGTGAGGTAGACGGGATGATTCGGGACGGCTTGGGACAAGGGCTCGAGCGTCGGCATGGCGGTGACGCTCCAGTCGTTTTGGTCCCAGCCGCGGCCCTGGATCCAGGTGCCGGGAGGCACGCTTCGGGCACGCTCGACGACCCGGGCGATCGCCTCGTCGTAGGATCGCGTGCCTACCAGGTCCACCGTCCGAAGGGCGGTTCCCAGGCTGACCAGATGGGCATGGGCATCGACCATCCCGGGGATGACCGTGGCCCCGCCCAGGTCCCACACGTTGGTCCCTGGCCCGACGAGAGCCTCGGCCTCGAGCCGGCTCCCGACAAAGACCAGCCGGCCGTTGGCGACGGCCAGCGCCTCGGCGCGCGGCCTGCCGGGGTCGGCGGTATATATCCTGGCGTTGAGCACCACCAGGTCGGGAGCAATGGGGCGGTCTTGTGCCGCGAGCCGGACCACGGTAAGCCCGGCCAAGAGGAGCATTATCGCGGCGAAGGAACGGCCTCCGCGCCTTGCCGTTCCAACCCTCGGAGTGCTCCTGCCATCTAACTGTTCGTATACCAACTGAGGAGTCCGTGTCATGTCGAGTGTCCGTCGCTGTCTCGGTGTGGTTATCCTCGGCGCGCTGGGCGCCCACCTCACCCTCGAGGCTCAAGCACCTGAGCGTCACCTCGTGTCCGGTGAGGCGGTCGCGATCTACAATCTGGTCGGCCGCGTAACGGTTACCGGCGGCGGGGGATCGGACGTCGCCGTCGAGGTCAGTCGCCGCGGTGCCGACGCCGGGCGACTCGCGGTCGAAACCGGTGCCATCGATCACGATGGCCGCCAGTGGCAGTCGCTGCGTGTGGTCTATCCATCAAACCGAATCGTCGCCACGAGCCTGGGAAGCCGGTCGCGAACCTCTCTCAAGGTACGGCGCGACGGCACCTTTGGCGATGGCGGCCGGGACCGAGGGGACGAGGTCGTGATTGCAGGGTCCGGCAGCGGTATGAACGCCGCCGCGGACCTTGCCGTCTCCATCCCTCCAGGGAAGCGCGTGGGGCTCTACCTGGCCGTGGGCGAAGTGACGGTGACCAATGTGAAGGGCGAGCTTCGGATCGATGTCGCGAGCGCACCGGTTACCGTGTCCGGCGTGACTGGGAGCCTTACCGTCGATGCCGGCTCCGGCGCGGTCGATGTCCGGACGATTGAAGGCGAGCTGTCGGTGGACACGGGATCTGGTAGGGTCGTCGCGCTCGATATTCGCGGGCCCCGTCTGGTCGTCGAAACCGGTTCGGGAGGATTCGAGGGGTCCGGGATCACCACCCAATCGGTGGATGTGGAATCGGGGTCCGGCGATGTTTCGCTGTCGGACGTGGCGGCGGCGAGCGTTTCTATCGAGACCGGAAGTGGTGAGGTCACCCTGGCACTGAAGCAGGCACCGAACCTCTTGGCTGTTGAAACCGGGTCGGGCGATGTAGAGATTCGCGTGCCTGGAGACCTAAGCGCTCACGTCGAGTTCGAGACGGGCAGCGGCGACATCGAGACGGATTTCTCCGTCACGATTCGTAAGTACGGCCGGGACAGCGTCCGTGGCCAGATTGGCAATGGCAAGGGGCGGGTTCGGATCGAGACGGGCTCAGGCGATATCCGGCTCCTCAGGAGCTGACGCCTCCCACGATCGGGCGGCCTCGATGTAACTCGCGCCGTGGACCATCCGATTGTAGACGATGGCGAGACTCTCCGGCGAGCCCACGAGGAATCGGCACCGGTCGTCTCCGCGGGATCGGCACTCGACTTCCATGACGGCAACGGCTTCGCCGGACATCCGGCCGAGGAAGTCGGACAGCAATCCGCTGGTGAGATGACAGGACGGGTATTGACCGCCGCCTTCCGGCGCGGCTTCCGCCCAGTCGTCGGAATCGAGCGCCAACACTGCGGCGGAGAGCGGCGTGGACCGCAACGACCCCCAGCCGAACTCGCCGAAATGAGCGGAGAGCGCCTCGCTCAGGAACGCCAAGTCCAGGTCGGCCGGTGAATCAACCTGGTACACATCGCGCACCCGGCTGACGAACGCATTGTAGAGGTCCTCACCGGAGGCAAACCCCGCCTCCTGCAGGTAGGCCGCGGTCTGCAGCCCGTTGTCTCGCTCCAGGCTGGAGCGCAGGACATGGAAGGCTCGACTGCTCAGGCCGACGCAATGGTGCCGAGGCAAAAGAGATGCGTTCATGGGTGTCTTTCGGGCTCAGGTTGCCGTAAGCTAGGAACGTTGGTTTACGCGGCGCAAGAGCATCGCCTCGTCGATCACTTCGATGCCTAACGCGCGGGCCTTGTCGAGCTTGCTCCCGGCGGATTCTCCCGCCACCACGCAGTGGGTCTTCTTGCCCACACTGCCGATCACCTTGCCGCCCGCGGCCTCGATCAGCTTAGTCGCCTCGCTGCGGCTCAGGGTTGGCAGCGTGCCGGTCAGCACGTAGCTCTTGCCGCTGAGCGGTCCGGCTTTGCCGGCGCCGGGCTCCTCCATCGAGAGGCCGGCCCGCTCCAGGGAGTCGAGCAGGCGCAGGTTCTTTGGATCCTGGAAGAACCCCGCTACGGCGTCGGCTATGGTCGGGCCGATTCCCGGGACATCGCTGATCTCTTCGCGAGAGGCGTGGCGCAGGCGGTCTATCGTCTGGAAACGTTCGGCCAGGAGCTGGGCGGATTGTTTCCCGACGTGCCGGATCCCGAGGGCAAAGAGCAGAACCGAAAGTGGCTGGCGCTTCGATGCGGCGACGGCCTCGACGAGTTGGCTGGCCGATTGATCGGCAAACCGCTCGAGCGACACGAGCCGGTCGACGCTCAGCTGATAGAGGTCGCCCACGTTCTCGATCAGCCCGGCGTCGAGCAGCTGCCTCACCCGCTCGTACCCCAGGCCGCGTATGTCCATCGCACCGCCCGAGGCGAAGTGAACGATGCCCTCGAGGATGCGGCCGGGGCAGGAGACGTTGGGGCAATACCGCATGACCTCGTCGGGCGGGCGCTCAGTTGGTGTGCCGCAGGCCGGGCACGCTGTCGGCATTTGAAACGGCTGCTCCGTTCCGTCGCGGCGCTCCCGAATAGGTCCCAGGATCTGCGGGATGACCTCGCCGGCCCGAACCACCTCGACCCAATCACCGATCCGGATGTCTTTTTGGGCGATGAGTTGATCGTTGTGGAGGGTCGCATTGGTCACGGTCACCCCACCGACTTCCACCGGCTCCAGCACCGCGTAGGGATTGAGCGCCCCGGTCCGTCCGACGTTGATCTTGATGTCACGGAGCCGGGTCACGGCGACTTCGGGGGCAAACTTGCGCGCGATGGCCCAGCGCGGCTCCCGCCCTCCGATGATGCCCAGCTCCTCGTGCAGGGCCAGCCGGTCCACTTTGACCACCACCCCGTCGGCTTCGAAGGGCAGGGTCGCAAGCAAGGTCTCATACTCGGAGATCTTCTCAATCACGCCAGCGAGATCCTCGGACCGGGCTCGGTGTGCCTCGACGGGAAACCCCCAGGCCTCGAGGGCATCCAGCACTTCCCACTGCGACACGAAGCCAAGCGACCCGGTGATCACCTCAACGTGGAAGGCGAACAGGCGCAGTCGACGCTTCCGGGTGATGGCAGGGTCGAGCTGACGGAGGCTGCCTGCCGCCGTGTTGCGAGGGTTGGCATAGAGAGGCTCACCGTCGGCCTCACGCTGGCGGTTGAGCCGGGCGAAGGAGGTCAGCGGGAAGTAGACCTCGCCGCGCACTTCCATGACTGTGGGGTGAGGGCCTCCCTTCAGGACGAGGGGGACGTCTGCAATGGTCTTCAAATTTGCGGTGATGTCTTCGCCTACGACCCCGTTGCCACGGGTTGCTCCGGTCACCAATCTGCCCTCCGCGTAGGTAAGACTCACCGCGGCCCCGTCGATCTTGATTTCGGTGACGTAGCCCGCGTTCCGGACTGCCGGAGCCAGGCGGGCATTTCGGGCCTCCCATTCACCGAGCTCGTCGGTGTCGAAGGCATTAGCCAGCGAGAACATGGGCCGGAGATGCGGATGCTTGGTGAATGCGCTGGCAGGCGGGGCACCGACCCGTTGCGTCGGACTGTCCGGAGTCTTGAGGTCGGGATACTCGTCCTCGAGCTGCTTCAGCTCGCGGAACAGGCGGTCATACTCGGCGTCGGAAATTTCCGGCGCGTCTTCGATGTAGTAGGCGTGGATTGCCCGATCGATCTGCGTACGAAGCGCGGCGACCCGGCGCGCCGCCTGGGCGCCGGAGCCGGCGCTCACCGGCTTTGTGCCTCCTGGGCGATGACGGCCATTGCGACGCCGACCAACCGGTCGATCTCCTCGGCGCTGGCCTTGCCGAGGATGCCCTCTTCCCAGGGACCCTCTTGCTCGGCATGGCGGTCCAGCAGCCGACGCAGGAACCCGACCAACGCGACGCGCTCGCGATCCTTGCCGGCGGCGATGGGATCGATCCCGCTCATTTCCTGGAGTTTCTCGAAGCGGTGGGCACTGCGGAGCGCCTTGGCCGTGAGGTTTGCCACGACCTGGCAGAATCGAACGTCCGCATCGGAGAAGCTCGGCCCGTCTCGGAAGGTGCGGAGGAAGATGGCGCCGATGGCAGCCGAACGATAGGTAATCGGCACCACCGTGATGGTCTTCACCCGGCGGTTGGCCAGTGCTCCCTGGATGTGCCGCAACGTCGGGGCGCTCGCGGCATCGGGGATGAACACCGTCTCCCCGGTTTCGAGGGCCTGCTTCAACTCCGGATACCGATCCACGTCCACGATGTAGTTCCGGATACTCGGATCTTCATAACTGGCTACCAGGCGGACGGTATTCTCGGCCCGCTCCACGAGGAAGATCGAGCAGCGATCCAGGCCGAACGCCTCGCCGAGCCGCCGGGCGATCGATTGGACGATGTCGACGAAGTGCAGGGAGCCCGCAATTTCCTCGAGGATCTCGATGACTGCCAACAGGTGCTTACGCTCGTGCTCCAGCGCGGCCACGCGTGCACTGAGGCGTTCGGCTTCCTCTTGGATGGAAGGGGTCGGCAACGTCATGTGATGGAGTCCGGGACAGGGGTCATGGGATGCCTAGAATGTCGCGAGGGACCCCGAAGGGGTCAAGCGCGTTTCGTTTGGCTCGGGAAGCCGCTAGCTTCCAGGGGGCTCGGTTGTGCCGACACGTACACACCCGGCAAATGGCGATTCACCTGGGCATTTGGAGGGGGCAATGTCACGCAAACGCGATGGGTCCTACCCAGACGACGAGGAGTTCGAGGACGAAGCGGAGTTCCTCGAAGAGGAGACCCATCATCGGGTCGCGGCGGGCTTCGCCGCCGGGATTCTGCTCGGGGCGCTGGTCGGGGCCACGGTCGCAGTGTTGTTCGCGCCCGACAAGGGCTCGCGCACGCGCCGCCGGATCGGGCGCAGCGTCAAGGACCTCAGGGAACGGGCCGAAGAAAAGATCGACCATGTGCGCGAAGATGCCGGGCGGGAGTTGGGACGGCAGCGGCGGAAGATCCGCGGCGCCGTGACCCGCACCACCGGCCGGGCTCGGGACATCATCGACGACGTCATGGAGGCTGGCCCCCTGTCGCGTTAACGCCGCTCGGGGGCAGCAATGCGGGCCAGGAGTGCGGCAGCGTCTGCCCGGTAGCTCGGATCCATGTAGTCGGTGGTGGGCAGTGTTGGAATGATCTCCAACTGCGCGGTGGCTTCGGCGTAGCGTTCCCGCTCCACCAGCAGTTCCGCCAGCTTCAGGCGATGGTAGATGTAGGTCGGGTTGAACTGAACGGCCAGCTCGAGATTCTCTACGGCGCCATCCCACGACGCCAGATTGAAGAACTTGGCGCCGAACACGTTCCTGGCCCAGAATCGCTCGAATCCCGACAGGCGCATGATCTCCCAGTGCCAGCGGCCCAGGACGTGGTAGGCGCCGTCATGTTCGGGGTCGAGTTCGAGGGTCTTGAGCGCCTCGACGCGAATGGTTCTGGCTAGCATGACCCGCTCCCTGACGTCCTTGGTGAGTGACGTTCGCCCAATCGCCAAGGCCAGCACATAGTGGCCTTGCGGGTCGAGGTTCTCGAGTTCAACCGTTCGCCGGGCCAATCGTTCGGCTTCAAAATACAGCGAATCGCGCCACCGGCTCTTCTCCTCGTCCGGGATGCGCTTGCCGATGTTGAGGAGGGCAAATGCTGCGCGCCAGGTCGCCTGGTAACTGAGGGAATCCAGTCCGAGGGCCGCCTGGTAGTGCCGGAGCGCCGCTTCGGGATCCATCCCTTCCGGAGCGGCGATCCCGAGCGCGATGTGCTCGGCGGCGGTCGATGGCGGGCTCTGGGCCTGAACGGGCGTCCACAGGAGCAGCGCCACCGCTAGGTTTGTCGTCAGACGACGAGTGCCGTTCTCGTTCATTCATCAATACTAATCGAGCACGCGAGGGAACCACGAGGGTGCAGGTACCCACACTCATTGAACGGAAGCGAAACGGCGAGGCCCTCTCGGCGGACGAGTGGGCGGAACTCATCACGGCCTATACCGGCGGTCGGATTCCCGATTATCAAATGGCCGCCTTCCTCATGGCGGTGTGGTTCCGTGGATTGACCGACAGCGAACTGCTGACGCTCACCGCCTTGATGCGCGACTCGGGAGACCGACTCCACTTCCGGGATCTCGGCCTTCCCGTGGTCGACAAGCACTCCACCGGCGGCGTTGGCGACAAGACGTCACTCATCCTCGCGCCGATGGTTGCATCGTGCGGGGTTGCCGTTCCCATGATTTCCGGGCGCGGCCTCGGGCACACCGGAGGCACCGTCGACAAGCTGGAGTCCATCCCCGGCTTCCGCACCGATCTGTCACTTCGCGAAGCCGAGGCACAGGTCCGACGTCTCGGATGCGCCATGATCGGCCAAACCGGCGAGATCGCACCGGCCGACAAGAAGATTTACGGATTACGCGACGTCACAGCGACGATCGATTCGATCCCGCTGATCGCCGCCAGTATCATGTCGAAGAAGCTGGCCGAGGGCCTGACCGGCCTGGTGCTCGACGTGAAGACCGGGGCAGGGGCCTTCATGCCCGACCTACCGAGATCCACCGAGCTGGCGCAGACCATGATCGCGATCGGTCAGGCGCACCAGTGCCCCACCATCGCCCTCCTCACGACCATGGATCATCCGCTGGGCATGGCGGCCGGCAACGCCCTCGAAGTGAAGGAATGCATCGAGGCCATGCGGGGTGAGGGCCCGCCGGATCTCATGGAGGTGACCTACGCTTTGGGGGTCGCCATGCTCCAAGTCGGCGGCGTGGAGCGAGATGCCGCCGCGGCGCGCTCGCGTCTCGAAGCTGCCATCGATTCGGGACGAGCCGCGGCCCTCTTTGCCGAGATCATTGCGGCACAAGGCGGCAACCCGGCGGTAGTCGATGATCCCTCGTTGCTGCCCCACGCGGCGGTCCAGGGGGTATTCGAGGCCCCCGAAGATGGTGTGGTGCACCGGATCGAGCCCCGCCCCATTGGTCGCGGCATCGCTTCGCTCGGAGGCGGCCGGTTCGCGATGGATGACGTGCTCGACCCCGGCGTCGGGTTTGTGATCACGGTCAAGCCGGGCGATCGAGTCGAGCGGGGCCAACCCATCGCTACGATTCACGCCAAGCATGACACCGACCTCAAGGTCGGCCGCGCAATCCTTCGCTCCGCCATCTCGTTTGGCGAAACGGCAAGCGCGGTTCCGCTCATCTCCCACCGGATCACGGCAGAAGGCGTCGAGGCCTGGCCCGGGTCTCCGTCATGAGCCTCGGCGCCGTCCTCGGCCTCATCGGATTCGTGGGGCTTCTCCTCTGGCTGGTCCGCCGCGGCGAAGAAGCGGGCGGGGGGAGAGCCCGAACAGCGCGCCGATCGCAGGATGTCGATCGGGAGGTCCTCGAAGCGGCCGAGCGGGAAGTCCGGGACCTGGGCCGCGAGGTGAGCCCGGAAGACGGTTTCGTGGGCGATGATTGGGGTCCCGGAGCGCCCAGGCCCTGATGCTCAGCCTTAACAGCCCCGGTGTGGCCCACTAACTTCCAGCGTGCCTGACTCCTCGCCTCCGGCCCTGCTCGAGCGCCTCACCGCTGCCTTGCGTGAGGACTACGAGATCATCCGCCCGCTGGGACGGGGTGGGATGGCCAGCGTGTTCTTGGCCCGCGAACGATCCCTCAATCGCCTCGTCGCCCTGAAGGTGCTCGACCCCATGCTGGGTGAAGGCCCGTTGTTCCGGGCTCGCTTCCAGCGCGAGGCCGAAACCGTCGCCCAGCTCCAGCATCCGAACATCGTCCAGATCTTTCGCGTGGGCGAAGCGGACGGGCTCGCGTTCTATGCCATGGCCTTCGTGGAAGGGGAGAACCTGGCGGAGCGGCTCAAACGGGAGGGCCGCCTACCGTCAGGCGAAGCCGTGCGGATTTGCAGCGAGATCCTCGCCGCGCTGAGTGCGGCGCACAGGCGCGGCATCATCCATCGCGACATCAAGCCGGAAAATGTGCTCATCGAGCGGGAGTCCGGGCGCGCATTGGTGACCGACTTCGGCATTGCCCGCATCGTAGCGCCGGGAGACACCTCACCCGGCGAGGCGGCGGATCAGGAAAAGCTCACCGCCGTGGGTGTGGCCATGGGAACGCCACGCTACATGAGTCCCGAGCAGGCCTCGGGGGAGCACGACCTGACCGCGGCGTCCGACATCTACGCGCTCGGCATTCTGTTCTACGAGATGCTGAGCGGGGCCTATCCGTACGAGGTCGGACCGACCCGCAACTATATGATTGCGCATCTGACACATGAGCTGACCCCGCTCAGCGAGCGCATCGATGATGTGCCCGAGGAAATCCAAACCGTGGTCGGGCGCATGCTGGCCCGGAATCCTGACGAGCGCTACGCCACGGCGGACGACGCAGCTGAGGTGTTGGCGGCCACCGGGCTTGCGGCCACCGGGCCGATTCGCGTTCCAACCAGACGCCCGACGAACCGAAGGCGGCGCTATACCCTCGGTGCACTTGGCGGTGTGGCGGTCATTGCGCTGGGTAGCGTGCTGTTGATGGGGCGGGGTAGTGGAGTGCCCGACGGGGTCGATCCGCGCCAGTCGATCCTGATCGGCTTCTTCGACAACACCAGGCAGGATCCGGACCTCGAGTGGCTTCGGTTCGGCGGGGTCGAGCTCTTGGCGCGGTCGCTGAGTCGCTGGCAGGACCTGCAGGTGGTGGAGTCGGAGCGACTGCTCGACCTGGCGCGCCGAGAGGAGGTGGCGGAAGACCAGCCACTCTCGAGCGGCGATGCGATCAAGCTGGCCAAGTCCGCCGGCGTCTGGACCGCGACGGTCGGCTCGGTCATCAAGCTCGGCGACGAGATTCAACTGACGGCCAACGTGTACGACGTGGCGACGGGAAGACGGCTCTCGACCGCGTCGGCCACGGCCGGCTCCGATACGGCACTGGCCATGGCCTTCGACAGCCTGGCCAACCAGCTGCTCGATGTTGCCGGTGCTCCACGATCGGCACGGCTCGACGTCGAGCCGCCTACCAAGTCCATTGATGCCTATCGCGCCTACATCCGGGGCATCGAGGCCACCAGCCGGTGGAACATCACCGGGGCCAGGGACGAGTTCCGGCGGGCGGTCGACCTCGATCCGGCGTTCGCCCTGGCGTATTACCAGTTGAGCTCGGTCACCGGTTTCTTCGAGCAGACATCCCCGGCACCAACATTCATTGCACTCGCCGACAGTGCTCTCCGATACTCCGCCCAGCGCCCACCCAAGGAACGCCTTCTGATTCGGGCGTTTCACGCCTACGTCAACGCGGATTTCGAGGGCGCCAAGTCGCTCTACCGCGAGCTGTTGGAGCAAGATTCAACCGTGGTCGACGCATGGAGCGGCTACGCCTCGGCTTCGCTCATGGACTTGACCCTGAGGACCGATTCCGCGGGCAAAGAATACTTCCCGTCATCACCAGGCGTTGCGCTCAAGAGCTTCCGGCGAGCGCTCGAGCTCGACGCCAGCGACTACGGCATTTACCCGGCCGTTTCCAACTTGTTATTGCTCGCCTCGCAGGAAGAAGCGCCGGGACTCCCGGCCTTCAACGAGCCGCCGCCGGGTGGGATAACCACCATCGGTAGGCAAGGGCGACCGGTGCGATTTTACAGGGTGCTCTACGTCGGCGATTCTCTGATCACGGTTCGGGACGACTCGTTGGAGATCCGATACTCGGCCGAGGTCCTGGACTCGCTTCGCGCCCGGGCCCGCGTCATTTCGCGGGACCACCTTCGTCGGTGGATCAGCCTCGCTCCGGATCAGGGGCAGCCTCACTTCTTCCTGGCGAACAACTTGGCGGTGGACCGGCAATTCGATAGTGCTTTGATATCGTTGGCCGAGGCGAAGCGACTGGGAGCACAATGGACGGTGCCCATTGAACTCGTTCAGCTGAGCTGGGCGCTCGAGGGGCAGGTGTTCGATCAGGCGATGGCCCATGGCGATTCGCTGCTGGCCCAGCCCGAGTGGTCAGGCGATCTGCCACCGGAGCGGGCCGTCATCACGGGACCGATCATGGGTTATCTGCTGCTTCGGGGGCAGGTGGCCGAGGCGGGCCGCGTGGCCGATCAACGATACCAAGCTGCGAGGCAGTTCGGCGCGGACCCTGAGCGCCTCGCCCGGCTCGATGTCGCGGGGCTATCGACCCGATTGAGGGCCGCGGCCTCGATCGATGCCGTGTCCCGACAGCTTCTCACCGAGACACTCGACTCAGTGGCCGGGTTGATCCGGATATTCCCGGATTCGGAGCAGGTGAGGATTCGGCAGGGCGTCCGCTGGCCCGTGCTCTTGGGTGCGGCGACCCTGGGCGACACGGCTCAGGTGAGGACTTGGCGCGAGTTGGCCGAGGAGAGCCGCGATGCCGGCATCGACGCGTGGGCGGCCATGGTGGCGGGTGACCGGGATCTCGCGGAGCGGCGTTTCATGGCTGCCAAGCCAGACACCTCCGAGGCGCCGGTGCACGTGGCCGCCATGGCCCGAACAGCCGAAGCCCTGGGCCGGCCCGAGGAGGCCATCGCGTACTACACCGTCATGGATACCCTCAGATACACGGCGGCGGTCCAGGCGGGACCGGACGCCGACTGGCTGCTGTTGGTGCGTTCCTACGCCCAGCGGGCGGCGGTGTACGAGTCCCTCGGCCGGCGCGATCTCGCAATGCAGTACTACCGCGAGTTCCTGAAGTTCTGGGACGATCCGGACCCTGTGCTTCAGCCGGAACGCGATCTGGCCCGGCGGGCCTTGGCGGAGCTGGAGCGGGCCGATCGGGCGGATGCTCCGGCCGATGCGGCGCCCTGAGGCTTCACAAGGAATTCGGGGTTCGTTCACAAGCCGAGGGCTAAGATGAGTCATCCGTGAGGCTTGGGCCCCAATGGCCTTGGGTCTTGCGCTCGACCCATTTTGAGCCATAGTGTCATGGTCCAAGCCCACGAGCGAGCGCCAGCCGGCCGGCCAATTTGGGTCCAGCCCGCTGCAGGAAGTGTCCTAAAGTGGTGAGATTATGAAACCGAATGCTATGCTGAGCCTTCGCCGGATGACCCTCCGATCAACCCAGGTGGCCGTTGCCCTGGTGAGTCTCATCCTGCTCCCTCAGTCGGTGGGATCGGCCCAGGAGCCGGCCCAGAACGCCATGGCCGGTTCGTGGGTGTTTGGGGCCAAGGGCTGCTCCGCCTGCCACGCCATCAATGGTCTCGGCGGTACCACCGCCCCGGACCTCGGCCGCGTCGGCGAGTTGCGCACGTTCTACGACCTGGCCTCGGGTTTCTGGAATCACTACCCCAGTATGGTGGCCCAGATGCGGGCCCAGGGCATCGAGCCTCCCCACATGAGCCCCCGTGAGATGGGCGATTTGATCGCCTTCCTCACCTCGATCAACTACTTCGACGAGCCCGGCAACGTCGACCATGGCAAGCAGTTCTTCACCGAGAAGGAGTGCGTTCGCTGCCATCAGGTTGCTGGTGTCGGGGGGGTCGTCGGGCCGAGCCTGGACTACTTGGGCCAGATGGGCTCGTTCATTCAAGTTGCCACCGCCATGTGGAACCACGGTCCCGCCATGGCCGAGGCGATGCAGACGCTCAAGATCCGGCGTCCGTCGTTTACGGCTTCCGAGCTGACCGATCTGATCGCCTACCTCCGCCAAGCTGCTCCGGGGCCGCCGGAAGGTCCCATGTATGTTCTCCCGGGTCGGGCGGAACTGGGTCGGCAGTGGTTTGTCGAAAAGGGCTGCCTCGAATGCCATAGCATTCGGGGCCAGGGTGGTGGGAGTGCTCCGGACCTGGCCAGCCGGGCTCGGCCGCCGAGCCTGGCTGAGTTTTCCTCGATGATATGGAACAAGGCACCGGCCATGCTTCGGGCCATGCGGGTCCGGGGAACAGATGTGCCCAAGCTCGAGGTAAGCCAGATGGCGGACATCGTGGCCTACCTCTACTCGATTCGCTACTTTCAGCGCTTGGGCAACCCAACAGCGGGGCGACGCCTGGTTCAGAACCGCGGCTGCCTCGGCTGCCACGCGCTGGGCGGGCAAGGGCGCAACGACGCGGGCGACCTGACGACGATCGAGGGGCTGGACTCGCCCACGGCAGTGATCGCCGCCATGTGGAACCACGGCCGGGTCATGACCGGCCAAGCCCAGGGACGCATCATCTGGCCAACTTTGCTTCCTGAGGAGATGGCGGATATCGCGGCGTTCTTCATCGAATCAGTCTCCAAGTGAGGGGCCGCATCGCCATCGCCGTTCTCTTGTTTGGGACGGCGTCGGTGCTTCCGCTGGCTTTGCTGGCGCAGGCTCCCGAGAAGGGCTCCTGCGTCACATGTCATGAGATCCTCCCCGATGCGCGCCTGTCCGACCCCGTCAAGGCCTATGCGGGCGACGTGCATGCGGCCAAGGGCTTCGGGTGTGTGGCCTGCCACGGCGGCGATCCGACCGTTGCCGGCATGGCCGCGATGGACCCGGCCAAGGGCTACGTCGGGAAACCCCAGCGGGAACAGCTCGCCTCACTGTGCGGCCGGTGTCACTCCGACGCGCAGTTCATGAAGCAATACAATCCGTCGCTTCGGGTCGACCAAGAACGCGAGTACCTGACATCGGTGCACGGCCAGCGATTGACGCGAGCAGCCGATACGCTGGTTGCCACGTGTGTGGGTTGTCATCCGGCGCACAACATGCGGCCGCCCTCCGATCCGAACTCCAGCGTGCACCCGCTGAAGGTGGCTGAGACATGCGGTGCCTGCCACGCCAGCGCAGACCACATGGCGTCCTACGGTATCCCGACGGACCAACAGGAGAAGTACGAGCGGAGCATCCACTGGACCATGCTCAGCGAGCAGCACGACCTCTCGGCCCCCACCTGCAATGACTGCCACGGGAACCACGGGGCGGCCCCTCCTGGCGTGTCCTGGGTGGGAAACACCTGTGGCCAATGCCACTCCACCATGGCGGACTACTTCGCCCAGAGCCTCCACGCGAAGCTGTTTCCCATGCTGGGTGTGCCCGGCTGCGCTGCCTGCCATAACAACCACGAAATTGTACCCGCGAGCGACGAACTCCTCGGGTTCGGCGAAGGAGCGGCGTGCGTCAAGTGCCACAAGCCCGAATCGGCTAGCGGGGAGAAGATCCAGGCCATGCGCTCGCTGCTCGATTCGCTGATTCTGTCCTCGCAAGGGGCCGATTCACTCCTGTTGCGGGCGGAGAATTCCGGGGTCGAGGTGAGCCAGGCCCTCTTCGACCTCGAAGGAGCGCAGACGGCCTTGGTACAAGCCCGGGCCGCGGTGCATGCCTTCGTGGTCGACTCCGTCGCGGCCCATGTCAATGCGGGGCTGGTGTTCACTGATACTGCTTTTGCCCGGGGGGATCGGGCTATGGGTGAGCTTCGGTTTCGGCGGACCGGGCTGGCCGTATCGGTGGGCGTCATCCTGCTATTGATTGCGGGGCTCGTGCTCCGCATCCGCGAGATCGACCGCAAGGCAGTAGCGACCTAACTCGAGGACGGTGCATGACAGAGCTTGCGCAGGCCCCAGGGCCGCCCCGCAGGAGGTTCATCGAGTGGCTGATGAGCCGGACGCTCACCACCTGGCTGTTGAGCACGGGCATTGGCGGTCTGGTCGCGGCCATCGTCTATCCGGCAGGGCGCTACATCGTCCCTCCCAAGACCGGAGAATCCGCCGCGGGCAGTGTGACGCTCCCGTTCTCTCCCGAAGAGATCCAGCCGAACGAGGGGAAGATCTTCAAGTTCGGCAGCCGCCCGGGCATTCTCGTCCGCTCGGCCACCGGTGACCTGCGCGCCTTTTCGGCCAGTTGCACCCATCTTGGCTGTATCGTGCAATACCGGCCGGACATTGGTCACATCTGGTGCGCCTGTCACAACGGCCACTTCGATCTGAGTGGTCACGTGGTCCAAGGACCCCCGCCTGAGCCGCTTGAGAGCTTCGTGGTGAATGTGCGAGGCGATCAGATCGTCGTGAGCAAGGGCGCCTGATATGCCGCGCATGCAGCACGTGGCTGAGCGGGCTTGGGGCGTATCTCGAAGACCGCATTGGGTTTGACGGCCTGCGGAAGCTCGCAAAGAAGAAGGACGTGCCCGTTCACCGGCACACCATCTGGTACTACCTGGGTGGGATGACCCTCTTTCTCTTCATCGTCCAGGTTTCGACGGGTATCCTGCTGTTGTTCTACTACCGACCGAGTGCCGAAGAAGCCTTTGAGTCGATCCAATTCCTCATGGCCGAGGTGACGTTCGGCTGGTTGGTACGCTCCATCCACCATTGGGCGGCCAACCTGATGATCGTCACGCTCTTCCTCCATCTGTTCAGCGTGTTGCTCGTGAAGGCGTACCGGCCGCCGCGTGACCTCACCTGGTACTCTGGTGTCGCGCTCTTCGGTGTGGCCCTGGCGTTCGGCTTTACAGGATACTTGCTCCCGTGGAACGAGTTGGCCTACTTCGCCACCCGCGTCGGCACGGAGATAACGGGAGCCTTTCCGATCGTTGGCGATTTCCTCCTCCGCGTGGCTCGCGGAGGAACGGATGTGACGGGTGCGACCCTGACACGATTCTACGCGATCCACGTGGCTGTCTTGCCGGCAGCCACGACCGCGATTCTCGGGCTCCACTTGTTCTTGGTGCAGAAGCACGGCATGAGCGTCCCGCTGAGCGTGGAGCGCGAGGGTGGCTCGCGCCGGGTCATGCCGTTCGTCCCGAATTTCCTGCTCCGGGACCTAGTCGGTTGGCTCGTCGCGCTGGCGATCCTTGCCGCGCTCGCCGCGTTCATCCCGGCGGAACTGGGCAGCAAGGCGGATCCCTTTGCGCCGGCCCCGGCGGGGATCAAGCCGGAATGGTACTTCATGTTCATGTTCCAGACCCTCAAGTACCTGCCGAGCCACATCCTCGGCATCGAGGGCGAGCTGGTGGGCATTCTGGGATTCTCGTTCGCAGGCCTCCTGCTGCTGCTCGTCCCGGTGCTGGACCGGCGCGGTGCGCGCGGCGAGTCGAGCAAGATCTTCACCTGGATCATCATCGGCGCCATTGTATACATCATCGTGTTGACGTACCTTGGCTACACTGCCAATCCAACGGGGTAGGATCTGCAGTGTGAGCTGAGCTCGAGGCGGTGTTGAGTCCTTGGGCGAGCGGCTTTCCCCCCTCCGGCCGCCCACCCATCCTGAGACCCGGATGGAGGTGCGGATGCCAACTGTTACCGATCGCATCAGCTCAGCCTGGACCACGGTCAAATGCCCGGGCTGCGGCAAGAACGTGGTTCCTTCAACCGGACCAGTTGCCGGGGGTCCGCCCCCGAGTGCTGGCGACAGCGCCAAGCGGTGGTCCTTCATCTGGCTCCAGCCGAGCGGGGCCATCTGCCCGGAGTGCTTCTTTCCGCTGGCCCGGTATGCCAAGCGCCAGAAGTGGGTCCAATTGTTCATCATGGGCGTGGTCCTCGCGACCCTCTCGATCCTTCTCTTCATTCTCGCCTTGCTGAGCGGGTTCGAAACGTGGCTCCGAATCCTCCTTCGGATTACGGGGGTCGTGGCGGTGCTCGCGTTGGCGGCGGGACTCGTGGGCATCGTCGTGGGGGGTCGTCGGACGGAGCAAGTGCCCCCTGGCGGACAATCATCGCCGCCAAGTTCGTAACACGGCCGCGGTTGTCGGCCCCACACAGAAGCGAAAGTCCCCTGCGAGCATGCTCGCAGGGGACTTGTGGTGGGTACCCCCGATCGGGACAGCGTCAGACGTCGAGGTTGCTCACGTACTTGGCGTTTGCCTCGATGAAGAGCCGGCGCGGTTCGACGTCGTCGCCCATGAGTTCTTCGAACAGCTTGGCTGCCTCGACCGCGTCTTCCATGGTCACGCGGAGAACAGTCCGCTTCTCGGGATCCATGGTGGTCGACCAGAGCTGGTCGGGGTTCATTTCGCCCAGACCCTTGTAGCGTTGCATGTTGATCTTGGTCTTACCGTCATCGCCATTCTTCAGCCGCTTGAGATGCTCCTCGCGTTGTTGTTCATCGTACGCATAGAAGGCGTTCTTGCTGCTCGTCGCGATGCGGTAGAGCGGTGGCTGGGCGATGTAAATGTAGCCGGCCTCGATCAGCTCCTTCATCTGGCGGAAGAAGAACGTCAGGAGAAGGGTTCGAATGTGGGCGCCGTCCACGTCGGCGTCGGTCATGATGATGATCTTGTGATAGCGGACTTCCTCGAGCCTGAAGTCGTCGTGGACGCCGGCGCCGATCGCCGTGATGATCGCGCGGAGTTCCTCGTTGTTCAAGATGCGGTCGATCCGCGCGCGCTCGACATTCAAGATCTTGCCGCGGAGCGGGAGGATGGCCTGGAATCGCCGGTCTCGGCCCTGCTTGGCGCTGCCACCGGCGGAATCACCTTCCACGAGGTAGAGTTCGGTCCGGGTCGGATCGTTTAGTGAGCAATCGGCCAGCTTTCCCGGGAGCACGGCATTCTCGAGGCCGGTCTTCTTGCGCACCAGCTCCCGCGCCTTGCGAGCGGCTTCGCGGGCCCGGGCGGCACTCACGGCCTTGCTCACGATGGCCCGGGTCACCGATGGGGTCTCATCGAGGTAATTGCCCAGGTGTTCGTTGATCACTTGTCGGACGATCCCCTCGACCTCGGAATTCCCCAGCTTGGTCTTGGTCTGTCCCTCGAACTGCGGCTCCTTCACCTTGATGTGCAGGACACAGGTGAGCCCCTCCCGAGCGTCCTCGCCGGACAGGGTGAAGTCTTCCTTCTTGAGCGCCCCCGACTTCTTCGCCGCATCGTTGATGGTGCGGGTCAGTGCCGCCTTGAAGCCCGTGAGGTGGGTGCCGCCCTCGTGGGTGTTGATGTTGTTGACGAAGGTGAAGATGTTCTCATTGTAGCCGTCCTCATACTGCAGCGCGATGTCGACGTCGACATCGTCTTTCACGGTCGAGATGGACACAGGCTTCGGGTGCAACGGCTTCTTGTTCCGGTTAAGCCAAGTCACGAATTCGACCAGACCGCCCTTGGCATGGAACTGCTCCTCCTTGGGCGACTCCTCCCGCTCGTCCACCAGCGTGATGGTGATGCCGCCGTTCAGGAACGCCAGCTGTCGCAGCCGGTCGGCCAACGTCGAGTAGTGGTACTCCAGGACGGTGAAGATGTCCGGATCGGGCTTGAAGCGGACAATGGTGCCCGTGGCCTTGGTCTTCTCGAGCATTGTCAGCGGCTGGGCGGTCTTGCCGCGGGAGAACGCCATGTGATGCCTGTGCCCGTCCCGATCCACCACCACCTCGAGCCGTTCCGAGAGGGCATTGACCACCGAGACGCCGACGCCGTGCAGGCCACCTGACACCTTGTAGGACGACTTGTCGAACTTGCCCCCCGCGTGGAGGGTGGTGAGGGCGAGTTCGACCCCGGGAATCTTCTCCACCGGATGCAGGTCGACCGGGATACCGCGTCCGTTGTCGGCGACCGTGACCGAATTGTCCGCGTGGATGGTGACCCGGATCTGGTCGCAGAATCCGGCGAGCGCCTCGTCGATCGAGTTGTCCACCACTTCGTAGACGAGGTGATGGAGCCCGGTTTCCGAGGTCGAACCGATGTACATGCCCGGCCGCCGCCGGACCGCTTCCAGTCCCTTGAGAACTTGAATGGACCCGGCGTCGTAGCCCTTCTTCGCCTTCACGGCCGTCTTCTTGGGCAAGTGCTACCTCATTGGGTGTGCGTGATGGTCGTCGTGCTGGGGCCGGTTGATGCGTCCGGGAATCCAGCGAATGCCGGCGATGCGTCCCTTCCGTTCCTGGTTGATCCGCGCGAGGATCCTGGGCGTCATGAGGCCGAGCTCCGTCGCCCACGGTGCCGTCGCCACCCGGACCCGAAGCACGCCATCCGGACTCACGGATTCGGGCTCGGTCACCGCCGCAATCTGGCTGCCGACCAGCTCGGGCCACTCGTCGAGCACCCGCACCTGGTCCAATCGCTTGGTCCACTTGCGACGAGCGAAGAAACTCGCCAGCGCGTCCCCAATCGAGGTAACCGGCCGCTTCTCCCTCATGCCGCCAGGCACCTCAACACCAAACTCAGCATGTGACTCGTCCTTCCGTGACCGTCCAGACCGGCAGGGAAAGCTTGTGTGGCAGTTCGTCGCGACGCGGCGCCGACACGAACACCTGACGGGCCTCACCACGATGAAGACGTTCGACCAACCGTTCCTGCCGATCCGCGTCCAACTCCGCAAACACGTCGTCCAGCACGAGGGCCGGCTCGGTTCCGGTCGCCTCGGCGAGCGTGGCGAGCTCGACCAACTTGAGCGCAATCACGGCGCTTCGCTGCTGACCGGTGGAGCCATAATCCCGAAGCGCCCGTCCGTCGATCTCGAGGATCAGATCGTCGCGGTGGGGCCCGATGGTAGTGGCCCCCTTCCGGGAATCGACACTCCAGGCGGCCTCGAGCGCCTCAGGCCATGCCTGGGCCGCCGCGAGTTCCTCGCGCCCACGGTACCGCATGCCGACGCTCGCTGTCTCTCCCAGTGTCGCAAACTCCTGCGCGAACGTCCCCGCCGCCCGCCCGGCCCACCGGATGCGGCTCGCAATGACCTCAGCCCCGGTCGCGGCGAGGGCCAGGTCGAAGGCGCGCACCACCTCCCGGCGCTCGGTTCGGAGGGCTGCATTGCGCTGGGACAAGACCGCCCGGTACCGCGTGAGCGCGGTGAGATACCCGCGATCGGCTAGGCAGAGCAGCCGATCCACATACCGTCGCCGCTCTGAGGCCGACCCGGAGGCCAGCACCACGTCCGATGGGAGGAACGCCACGGCAATCCAACGTCCCAGTCCCTCCAACAGCCGCTCCGGCTCCGTGCCGTCGATTTCCACCCGTTTCCGCTTGGGAGCGATCCTGAAATCCGCCGAGATCGTTCCGGCTCGGCCGTCGCGCCGGACCCGGTTCTCAACGCGAAACCCGGGACCTCCAAATCCGACGACCTCGCTGTCCGCGGCTCCCCGGAAGGAGCGAAACAACACCGGGTAGTACACGGCCTCGAGCAGGTTCGTCTTCCCTTGGGCGTTGGCTCCAAGAAGGGCGACACCGTCCTTGGGCAGCGACAAGTCCATCGACGCCAGGTTGCGGAACCCTCGCACCACCAGGCCTTCCAGCCACACTACTGCAGGACCACGCGCCGAAAGGCGGTGTCACCACGCTCGCCTAACAGGTCGAAGCCAAAGATGCCGACGGTGACGGTATCGCCGGCCACGAGTCCGCTCGTGGGTACCGTGAAGCTGAACAGTACCGTGTCGGCGTCGGTGTTGAGTGGCGGAAGCGTGAAATTCACCCCGATCACGTCGAAGATCACGACGTCGACCCCGTCGAGATCCACCGCGAGCCCCGCCACCAAGACGTTGGAGCCAAGAACAACGGTGGTATCCTGGCTCGGCACCTGGATGTCGATGACCGGGCCAAGGCTGTTGTTGGGACCGAGGAACGAAGGCCGCTCACGGTCCACGCAGGCCGACGACCACAGGGCCACGACGAGGAGGGCCCCCACGCCCAGCCGGCCCAGAGGCACGCTCGATCCCGAACTCATCCCTGTAAATTAGCAGCATCCAAGCCCAAATTGGAGCCGCCGCGGTCCCTTCGCTGCGGCCGATTTAGCGCCCTTTGAAGGCCGCCGACCGCTTGTCGAGGAACGCCGCCATACCCTCCCGCATGTCCTCGGTCGACGCGATGAGACCGAAATGGTTCGCCTCGAGCAGCGAACTCTCGTCCACGCTCAAATCGAGCCCGGTTTCCACGGCTTCGAGGCAGAGCCGGACCGCGATGGGTCCGTTTGCCAGAATACGCCGCAACAACTTCTCCGCTTCGGGAATCAGCTCGTCGGCCGCCACTACCCGATTGACCAAGCCGATGCGGTAGGCCTCGTGGGCGTCGATCATGTCTCCCGTGAGCAGGAGCTCCAAGGCCCGGCCCTTGCCCACCAGGCGCGGCAGCCGAACCGTGCCGCCGTATCCCGGGCCGATGCCCAGCTTGACCTCCGGCTGGCCAAACTTGGCGTTCTCGCTGGCCAAACGAAAATGGCACGCCATGGCCAGCTCGCAGCCGCCCCCCAACGCGAACCCGTTGACCGCGGCAATCACCGGTTTGCCGCAGCGTTCGAGGCGGCGAAACACCGCTTGACCTGTCAGCGACCGGTCCTTTCCCGAGAGCGGTCCCTGCGTGGCCAGTTCGCCGATATCCGCTCCGGCAACGAAGGCCTTGGGCCCGGCTCCGGTGACGATCACGCCCCGGATACTATCATCGATTTCGATCGCGGCCACAGCCTCACTCAGCTCCTCGATGACGGCATCATTCAAGGCGTTGAGCTTGTCCGGGCGGTTGATCGTAAGGGTGGCGATCCCTTCTTTCGTTTCGAACTGTATCAAAGAGAATGGCATGACGACACCGTGGCTGAGGTGTGGGAGTGTTGGTATCTACGACCGGCCGGGCAAGGCACCGGACTGAAAGATAGATGATGTTAACTTTGGTGACCCAGGTCCGCTTTCGTCCCTCCTCGCATTGAGTGATCGATGGCTTCGATACTCGCGCTCGACCAGGGAACGACCGGCAGTACCGCCTTGGTGATCCACCAGGACGGCCGGGTCCTGGCTCGCGGCTACCGCGAGTTCACCCAGTATTTTCCACAGCCCGGCTGGGTCGAGCACGACCCCGATGAGATTTTGCGGGTCACGATCGAGGCCGCGCGCGAGGCGCTCGCCGGAGCCGGAGAAATGCCGGTGGGCATCGGCATCACCAACCAGCGCGAAACCGTGGTGGTATGGGATCGGGCCACACTCGAGCCGCTGGCCCGAGCCATCGTGTGGCAGGATCGCCGGACCGCCGAGCTCTGCCACACCCTGCGCGCCACCGGCGTGGAGCCCATGGTGCGCGAGCGGACCGGTCTCCTGCTCGATCCGTATTTCTCGGCCACGAAGCTCGCGTGGTTGCTGGAGCGCGATCCGGCACTCCGGGTTCGGGCCGGTCGGGGCGAGGTGGCCGCCGGCACCATCGATAGCTGGCTCATTGCCCGGCTCACGGGTGGCGCGCGCCACGCCACCGATCACACCAACGCCTCCCGTACGCTCCTCTACAATGTGCAAACCCATGAGTGGGATCCGGAGCTGCTCGCGCTGTTCGGCATTCCCCAAGAGATGCTGGCCGATGTCGTGCCATCGAGCGGTGTCATCGGAGAGAGTGAGGCGGACATATTCGGAGCCTCGCTTCCCATCGCCGGGGTGGCGGGCGATCAACAGGCCGCGCTGTTTGGGCAGGGATGCGTGACGCCGGGCCTGGCAAAGAATACCTACGGGACCGGTGCCTTCCTCCTCGTGAACACCGGACAGGACCGCCCGGTCTCTTCGCACGGGCTGCTCACCACCATCGCCTGTGACCCGGAAGGCCGGCCCGCGTACGCGCTGGAGGGAAGCGTATTCATTGCGGGCGCGGCCCTTCAGTGGCTCCGCGACGGACTTGGTCTGCTCGCCAATGCCGGCGAGTCGGAGGACCTGGCGAGGAGCGTTGCGGATACCGGCGGGGTGCATTTCGTCCCGGCCTTCGTCGGCCTGGGGTCGCCCCACTGGGAGCCGGCCGCCCGCGGCACCATTACCGGGCTCACCCGCGGAACCACCACGGCCCACCTGGTGCGCGCGGCACTCGAAGCCATGGCGTTCAGCAGCCGGGATCTGCTTCAGGCCATGACCGGCGATGCCCACGTCACCATCCCCGCGCTTCGCGTGGACGGTGGCGCGGTTGCCAATTCCTGGCTCATGCAGTTCCAGGCGGACGTGCTTGGGGTTCCGGTGGAGCGGCCGGACATGATCGAAACGACAGCGGCCGGGGCGGCCGCCTTGGCCGGGCTGGCGCTCGGCGTGTGGCCAGGTATCGAGGCGTTCCTCGAGGGACGTCACTTCACCCGCTTCGAGCCATCGATCGATGCGGAAACCCGGAACCGCCTCGCCTCCGAATGGAATCGGGCCGTCCAGGCAGCCCTCTCCTGGGCCCGGGCCGACTGAACGTCCGGGCCCCTCTATCGTCTAGTCCAGAACCGACTGCCGGTGGCAGGCCAGGCACATCACCGGGCTCTTCGATTTCATTGTTTCGGCATCGAACCCTGGGCCGTGCGGGTTGATGCGCCGTCCGCCCAAGGCACTGTGACACTGGAGGCAGTCACGCTGGGAATGGCAGGTGGCGCAGGTTTCCAAGCCCTGCCGCGCCGCCTGGCCGTGCCCGAAAATCCAAGTGGACTTCCGGTTATGGAACCCGGTGTCGATCCGTCCGCTCGTGGCCAATCCCTGGCCGGTATGACAGTCCCGGCAGAACGCTTCAGGATTGTGACAGGTGGCGCACTCCACATCCTGACCGAATGCCGGGGCCGAGTGCTGCAGGACGAAGTTCTCTGGGTGGTACCGCCCCACCGGCTCTCCCGGCGTGCTCAAGGCTTCGGATCCCAAGTGGCAGGTGATGCACTGGTCCTGCGTGTGACAGGTGGTGCACGTGGTGGTCGCCGAGGCGGCGAGCGCCTTATGGTTTTCCGCGAACCCAGCCGTATGGGTCGACGGCGGCTGCCGCACGAGGACCACGCCCTGTGCCTGGTGCACGCTCGAGGCCTTTGCCCGGCCCGGAGCCAATTCCGGAATCGGATCGGGCAGGGGAGACACGTGGCACGTGCGGCAACTCTGTTGGGTGTGACACGTCGCGCAGGTCGCGATGTTGGCACGTGCCGACTCGCTATGGCTTGCCTGCCAGTCGCTGGCGCCGTGCGATGCCGGAATCGGATAGGTGACCGTCCGTTTAGCCACGATCTCCGCCACCCGCGGGTTCGGCTCGAGCGATTGGATTGCCGGAACCGAGGCGGCGTTCACGTGGCAGGTGCTGCACAGATCGCGTGAGTGGCACACGGCGCACCGCGCCGCGTTGTCGCTGGCCAACGGGCCATGCGCGAGCGCGAAGTCGTCGCCATGGTCGGCCGGCTTCGGGAACGCGAGGATCTCCTCTCCGGTGTAGTCCTGCGCCTCCCACGACGGCACATGGCACGTGGCGCACGGCGCGTCGACCTCGTGCGTCTTTCCTGCCGCATGGCACCCGAGACAGCCCCCTACCGAAACGCGCTGGATATCCATCGGCTCGCCGCCGGACTTCTGGTGGCAGGTGGCGCATTTGAAGTCCATGCCGAGGGCCGCCTTCTTCTTCTCGATGACCGTGGCATGGTCGAACTTGAGATTGCTCGGCGTGCGGCTGCGGCCCTCCCAGTCGACCCGAGGCTGGGTCTGTCCGTTGTGGCAGGCGCCGCAAAACGTGGCTGCGGGGATGGTGACGGCGCCCGCCTCGACCTTGTGGCAGCTTTCGCAGGTGGGGAAGAGATGTTGGTGCTTGAGATGCGGAAACGCGCTCTTCACGATGGGCGCGCTGGTCCCGTTGCCCCCGCCGCTCCAGGCCACCAGGCCCAGCATAACGGTGGCGGCTGCAGTACCCACACGGATGATCATGGCCGCCTCCCTGGCTCCGAGCCAATGTAGAACGCGAGGCCGAACGATGCCCTGAGTTGGTTCCAATCGGGCAAGCCGGATTCCGGGTCCCGGCGATCGTGGCGGTAGCGGTCCACCGCGCCCCAAACGGTTCCAATCGGCGAATCGTACTTGACGTTGCCGCCGATGCTCCAGACCCGGCCTTCACCCACGCGAAATTCTCCCAGCTGCTGAAATGCCGACAACCGTGCGCCGAGGCTGAGCTTGTCGAGCGGGCGGACATTTACTCGCGCCTCACCAGCGCTCAAGGCCGAGCCGAAGGTAAAGTCGAGGTAGTAGGATCCCTGCACGTCGACCTGCCTGGTGGCGCGCCAGTTGGCCGACGCTCCCGCTTTCCAGGTGCGGTCGGTCGTGACCATGAACGGCACCTCCGCTTCGGTGTCGGCATAGTCGCGCCGTTCGCCCTCCAGGCGGATCGAGAGATCCGACCGTGGTTGGATTCCCACTGCCATGCCGTAGCCGGTGTAGGGCACCGGGCTGAAGGCGGCCCAGATGGTTTGCAGGTCGAATACGGGCCGGTAGCGGAACAACCGCCCCTCGACGTACAGCTTGGATATGGGCGACCATCCCACCGTCGCACCCGCCTTACCCCACCATCCGGTGCCCAGGTCGTAGTCTGCGTGGCCTTTGATCGACAGGTCACGAATGGGCTGGTAGGAGGCATCGACGGCGACCCGCTCCGACGCGATGGTCGAGCGGTTGGTCTGGATCTCCTTTTGGTATACGGCCTCGATGGACCCGTTCGGGATCGGCCGCGCCGAGGCGCGGAAACCGAACAGGTAGTTCCGGCGCCGGGGCTGGAACTCCTCGAGCGAGGCGAGGGCATCCGACGTGACCGGTTCCGCCAGGCCTCGCGCCAGGCCCCATCCGCCGTAGGCTTCGAGTTCGATGCGTGCCGGACGGAATCGCACCTCGGCCGACGCGCCGTCGTAGCCATAGTATCCGAGGCCACTCACCTGGAAGTCGCGTCCGAGGCGGAACCGGTAGCTGTGTCGCTTGAGCTCCACGTAGCCCTGGATCAGGTCGAAGTGGTCGTCCGAGCGGGGCCAGAACTCTTCGTCGCCCAGGGACGCACGAAGCCGGGTGCTCAGGTAGACCCTGAGGCCCTGAACGCCGAATCCCCACATCGACAGGTCGAGGTCCTGCACCAGCGGGGCGGTCGACACCACCTCGTCGGAGTCGTAGAAGAAGCAGTAGGCGGCGGCGGGCGCGCAGGTCACCAGCCGCCCGTTGAACGTGCTCCGACCGCTTACCAGCGTCGTGTTGGCCACCGGGACACTGTCGAGCCGGTACGGCCTGAGCTCGACGTACTGCGCCCGGGTGGAGGCGCGCCCGCGCCACTCCTGTGCGCGCGCGGGTGAGGAAACCAGGATGGCGCCGAGAGACGCCAGGGCAACCAGGGCGGTGGTGGTCTTGCAGGTCCGAATGACGACGGTCTTGCGCACGGGATCCTCCCGAAGACCGGGGCGCCGAAGGTTGAACTTCGTCTCGATATGATCATACACACGAGCGGGCGGGAGTGAATCCCGCCCGCTCGTGTGCTGCTTCAACTAGGCGACCCTAGCGGTTCCCCCTGAACCCGTGTCGTGTCGCCTTCCCCCAGTCAGCGGATACGCCGCACGCCGGGCGGCAGCGTTCCAACATCCACGGTGATCGGGACGCCCGGCAACCCATAGGTCGACTTCACCTCGTTGATCGAGGCAATGAGCAGGGCCTTGAGCAGGAACGGATTGTGTACGCCCTCGCCGCTGGCCTTGTGGGTCCCTGCGTGGGTGCCGAAGACCTCGAAGTCGGCCCAGAACGGTCTGGTACTCGTGTACGCCAGGTAGGCGTTCCACATGGCACCCATGGCCACACTCACCCCCGAGGCACCCGAGACATCGAGCTGGGTAGTGTCGCCCGTGGCCACGATCTGCGGAAGGAGGCCGGCGTCAGCCACATCGATGATGTGGTCGGCGTTGGTATCGAACCACAGTTGGTCGAGCAGGAACTCGAGCTCGCCACGAAGCGTTCCGAAGCGGAATGCCATTTGTGAATTCGTGGCTCCCACGTGGCACCCTGCCCCCGTGCAGGCCACGTATTGGCGCTGGTCGTCGGCGCACGGCCCGGTGGTGGGCAGCCCTTGCGCGTCGAGGCAGGGAACCGCCTCGAAGGTGTGGCCCACCGACGTGAGCAGGAAGTCGCCGGTGGCCGCATCGGTCACGTCGAAGAAGTTGACGTGGCACGTGGCGCAGAGCTTGGCGTTGGCCGTGGTGCCGTGGGTCGAGGCGATCGAGTTGGTGTCATACACGAACCCGGCCGGGATGTACCCCACGTTCTCGCCCAGCACCAGGAGACCCTGGGCCGCATGCGGCCCATGCGAGGACCACGGTGTGCCGCGGCGCGAGTGGCAGGTCACGCAGAGGTGCTCGGTCGAGGCGACGGTGATCGAGGCCCGCAGGTTGGCGTCGTTAGGCGAGCCGTGCGGATCGTGGCAGACGATGCAGACGATGGGCTGCGGCTGCCCGTCGTTCTTCTCGATGTAGTCGTCGGTCTCGAGGAACTTGACCACCATCGCCGTCTTGCCCTCGTGGCACTGCATGCACGACGGATTGGTCAGAGTGCTCGAGCTTCCCTGCCAGGCGGGCGTCAGTGCGTGGGCCGACTCTTCCCACTGCTCGACGAACGGATGGTGCGCCCCTTCGTGGCATTCGCCGCATCCGGTGGTGAGGCCGGTGCTTACCGACATCGGTGCCAACGGCTGGGTGGCGTCGGGATCCTGCACGTGGTCGTAGCCCGAGCCATGGCAGCTCTCGCACTGCACGTCCTCGTAGGCCTCGTCGGCTACCAGGTTGTAGCCGGCCGGCTGGTCCAGGGCGTTGCCGAGCTCGCTGATGGTGTGGCAACCCTCGCAGAAGGCCTGTGCGTGGCCGCTTGCCTGGAGTCCGTCCCACGCGTCGGCGTGGCCCGTGGTCTCCCACCCGGCCTGCTGGCCCACGTGGCAGTTGCCGCACGTAGTCAGCTTCGCGTCGGCGTCGAAGTAGCCCAGGAAGTTGAAGGTGGCGTCGGGCGGCGGGTTGAAGATTTCCCGGTCGCGGAACACGACTTCCGTGTCGGTACACGCGGCCAACACGGTCATCGCGCCCACGAGAGCGAGCGCGAGCCATGCACCGCGCGTCCGGCGCGGGGCATGTGGGAAACGAACGAGTCTTGCTTTCACATCCACCTCCATTGCCATGGCCATTCAGGATTCCACCCGAATCGGGGGAGACCCATCGAGGTGAACCTTCATTGCACTTCGAAATCGGAGAATCGTACTCTGATATGGGACTGAATTTGCAGCGGTCACCATGAAGAAGCCGTGAAACGCTGCGTAAAACTACGGACCTCTTCGACAGACGAAAAGGGGGATTAAAGTCCCTTACGACAATCTTCATGTTTTCTTCATGGTGTCGCAACGGTGCCCGCCGGATGTCCAGAAAGAGCCGCGGGGCGTCCTGTACACAGGACGCCCCGCGTGTCGCTCAATCAGGTGCGGGCAAGGCCGCCTATCGGTTCAGGCAGGCTTGTGGCACACCGCACAGTCTGTATCGGCCCGGCCCTTGTGATCGGCCGGCATGGCCTTCACGTCTGGCACGGCCCCGGAGTGGCACATGCTGCACTTGTCGCGGCCCTCGAGGGCGTGCGGGATCGCGGTCGCGGTCTTGGTCAGCATGGCAGCGTCCGGCGCGTGGCACCACAGGCAGGTCTTGACCTCCAGGCCCTTGTGGCTTGCGGCCGGTGCGACCGGGATGTCGGGCATGGCGCCCGAATGACACATGGAGCATTGATCCCGCCCCGCCAGGTCGTGGGTCACAGCCGGCGGCTTGGCCGCCTGTGCCAAAGCGGGCACCACGCCCACGGTGAGCAAGAGAATCGCCCCGATTGGGACCAGACGGAACAGGTTCTTCATCGTGTCAGCCTCACTATCGAGAATCGGACTTCAACGTGGTCACCGGAGCACATCCGGCGCAGGCTCAAAGGTGTGAGCCCAAGGTCTACTTTGCAAGGACCTTGCCAGCCAAGCGGGCTTGTGCTATCCGCCGAGACTACCCACCTACCTACCGACCGACCTACCGACCGACCTACCGACTCACTGCAGGACCGACCAGATCACCAGCGCGATGAGGCTGATGCCGAGCGCCAAGGCCATGAAGCCCAGGATGATCGACCAGCCGTAGAACACGGTCGATGGAGGCTCGACCTCCAGGCTCTCGAGCCGCCCCTCGGCCTTCAACCGTTCGTATTCCAGCGGATGCTCCTCCTCCATGTACTGCGCCGTTGCGCTCCCGGTGAAGATGACGACGTCGATAGGGAACTTCTCCGGCCGGAGGTGCACGTTGAAGAAGTGGATGGTGAAGATGAATCCGAGTGCTAAGAGCGCCTCGTCGCCGTGTACGATGGTGGCGATATTGAACACCCATCCGGGGAAGAGCAGCGAGAAGAACTCGGGGAACCAAAGGAGGAGCCCCGAGCCCCCGATGATGGCAACACCCCAGAACACCGCCCAGTAGTCGAACTTCTCCATGTAGCTGAACCGGTCGAACTTGGGCCGCGGGCCCAGACCCAGGAACCAGCGGAACTGCTGCACAACATCGAGAATGTCCTTCGGCTGCGGCACCATGGAGTTCGGTCCCCAGAGGAGATCTTGTTTGTTGGTGCTCCGGAAGGCCCGTACCGTGAGGGTCGCGACATGGGTAAAGAAGTACCCGAACGTGAGGATGGCACAAAAGCGGTGGATGAATCCGGCGCTTTGGAAACCTCCGATGGCCTTGACGAAAATGCCCGCCCACCGCGCGGACGAGAAATGGAGCGGGATACCTGTGATGACCAGCCCGAAGAACGACACGATGACGAACGCGTGGAGCGTGCGCTCGAGCACCGTGAACCGTCGGAGGTAGGGTCCGGGTCCCCGATGGGATGCGCTGATGGCGCGCGTCACCCAGCGCCACGCCCATGGCATGAGCGAACGGCCCGATGACCGCATCCCGTCGATAGCCAGGCGCGTGAGCCAGAGCAGGGTGTGCAGCCCGAAGAAGCTGAACACCCCGACCAACAGGGACGTCATCCCGAGCCAGGTCCAATACATCAAGGGATATCGGTTCCGCTGATGCTCGTCGGCGTGGGCGTGGTACTTGACGAAGTTCTGGTTGGCCTTCGGATGGCATCCGGAGCAGGTGGCCACCAGTTTGGTGGGGAACACCGACGATGTGGTGTCCGTGGCGGGGCGCATGTCGTGGGGCGTGTGGCAGTCGCTGCACTTGGCCGTCAGGCCACCGCCCAGCCGGGTCACCTTGCCGTGGTAGGTACCCAGGTAAGTCTCGAGCAGTTCCCCATGGCACGAGCCGCATTTCTCCGCCATGCCGAGGAACCAATCCGGCTGGTCGGCACGTACCACCTCGTGTGAGCTGTGACACTCCACGCACACCGGAGCCTCGCGTCCCTCGGCGGTGCGGACGCCGGTCTCGTAGGCGGTGCCATGCGCCGACTGCAGGTACACGTCGAGAATGCCGAGATGGCAGGCGCCGCAAGTCTCCGCGACGTTGGCGCGATTGACCGATGATTCAGCCGAGTCGGCCGGCAACACCTTGTGTGCCCGGTGGCAGTCGTTGCAGGTGGCTGAGACCAAGAGGCCGGCGCGAGTGAGTGCTACCCCATGGACCGTGGTGTGGTATTGCGCCACGGCTTCGCGCGCCTGGGCTCCCTCCGGGCCCGAGAAATACGTCCCGATGATGTGCTCGTCGGCGTGACAGCTGCCGCAGAGCTCCGCCACATTCAGCGCGTGGGTCGGCGAGCGGCGATCGTCCGCGCCGAACACGGTGTGGGCGGTGTGGCACGACACACAGGTGGGCGTGTCGCCATTGGTGTCCACCGCATGGATGGACTGAGCCCAGTCGGCGCCCTGTGTTTCGTGGCAGCTCGCGCACGGCACCGCCGCGGCCGGTGCGGTGTGGGGAAACCCTGCGTCGAAGCCCGGATGGCAATCGGTACAGGTCTGGTCGGAGTGCTTGGTGCCTTGGAGGATCGAGTCGGTGACGTAGAGGGTGGCCCATTGGCCCGACCGTGGCACCTTCCCCATCAAGAACTGGCGGTCGCCATGGCACTTCTGGCAGTCGACCGACGAGGCCGGCCGGGCGCGGGCTTGGGCCCGAGGGGTCTGCGCTTCTATTCCATGGGACGTCACCACCAAGGCGCCGGCCAGGACGAGTAGCCGGGCGCCGTAGTGGCTGATCATGCTGTGGAGCTGCTTACTGCCCAGTCGCACGGGTCGAGTCGGCAGCGGGCGCTGCCTGCGGCGCCATCCGGTGGCATCCATCGCACGGCAAGGGTGCGTTGTGGTCGACGCGATCGACGTGGCAGGTGGTGCAGACCTGCCGGCTCCATCCGGTCAGGTTCTTCACGGCCTCGCCGTGACATTGGACGCACGCCACGGTATGCGCGATCGCCTTCGTGTGTTTGGCCTTGACGCCGTCTTCCGGCCGGTGACAGTTGAGGCAGGTGGCCTTGGGTTGGTGATGCGAGTCGTGGCACGATTCGCAGTTGAGGTCCGTGGCCTTCATGCTCGGCGCCTTGTGGCAGGTAGCGCAGCTGAGGTCCGCGGTGAGATGGGTCTGATGCGGGAAGAGATCGCCGCCGGCCGTGGCGATCGTGCCCTCGGGCGCGCCGGAACCCCCCTGGTGGCACCGGGCGCAGTCCAGCGGTTGCGCCGCCGCGCGGTGATGACAGGACTGACAGTCGGCCGCCGACCCGAGCCGGGTCTTGCCGTGGTCCTCGATGGGTGTGTGGCAGGCCGTGCAGGCCAGACCGCCGCGCAGCACGTGCCGTTCGTGGCTGAACGATGTGCCCTTGAAGTCGACCGTCTTCCGTTCCGTGCCCAGGTGGCATTGCAGGCAGACGTTGGCGGTCACCGACGGTCCGAGGTCCACCGTGGGCACTGTGTAGGGCAGCCGGCCGGCAGTGACTGCCTGGCGCACAAACTGAAGCGTCTGGCGCAACAGTTCGTCCGCGAAGGCGATGTTGTGTGCCCCTTTGCCGTCCTGCACCAACGCGACGTTGTCGTCCGCCAATTGGAAGAGCGAGTCGACCGTGGGCCGGGTCCGGACCGACGCGGCCGCGCGCGCGCCCTTGGCACCCCGGACGACGCCGGCAACCCGGTCCACCTTCCGCGTCATCTCCTTCTGCCAGGCGGGCAGGATGTTGGCGTAGCGGGTCCCATGACAGGATAAGCAGGAGGCTTCGCCCGCGAGCGAAACCTCTTCGTGTCCCTTGATTCGGGAGGTCAACTCGTGGCAGCCCTTGCACGACACGTTGGCCAGATACATTGAGCTGGGCATGGCCTCTGTGCCGTGGCCGCCGATTCCGGCATAGAGCTTTTGCTGCTGATCGTGGGTTTGTTTGTGGCATGAGCGGCAGTCGAGGTCGAAGGTCTCGCTGTGAGACAAGACCCGGTGTTCGATCGGCAGATGGCACTGGGCGCACTCGACGTTGTGCTCGGCGATGTGGATCTGGTGCATCACGGTCGTATTGCCGAACTGCTCGACCCGCTCGGGTTCGTTGTGGCAGATGAAGCAGCGCGACTTCTCGGCCGTGCCCGAGCCCTCCGTGACGTTGTCGTGGCAGGACACACACGAGACCATGTCCCGGACGTAGTCCTCGTGATCGACGGTGAATCCGGCCGGCGACACCACCCGCGGCGGTGTCGGGTGGCATCCGACGCATCCGCCGACGGGGTCGCCGGCCGGGCGCCCCTTGAAGTGACAGAGGAAGCAGGTCGAGGCCGTCACCGTGAGGTGTTGCCCCTGCACGATCTGCGAGTGGCAGCTGGTGCAGCGAAGTTCTTTTCCTCGCCGTAGTTCGCCGAGATGCGCCGAGTGGTCGAAGCGGACGCCCTCGAAACTGACCTCGCCTTCCAACTGCCGGGTCACATGGCAGCCTGAGCGGAGGCAGGCGGCGTCTTCGATCTCGGCCCACGGTTTGAGGCCGTAGGTGCCCGTCACGTATTTCACCACTTGATTCGCCGCCTGGAGTTTGCCCATGGCCTCCGCTTTGATGCCGGGCGCGTAATGGCACTGGATGCACGGCACGAAGTTGTGGGAGGACGTCTTCCAGGACTCGTAGTACGGGACCATGTTGTGGCAGTTGTTGCAGAAGCCCGGCTGCGCGCTGTACTCGACGAAGCCGACGGTCCCAACGCCTGCGAGGATGACCAGCAGGATGCCGACCTGGATGGCCAGGCGCAGCGGGCGGGCGCGGAATATCGCCGACAACCCGCCGGCGCTCGCGCTCACCTTCTCGCGCGGTTCGTCAGGCGTGGTCACTGCTGCCGGTACCTTTCCGCCGCGGCCGGCCCAGCCGGAACCCGGCCAGCACGATGGCGGCCAACGCGAGGAACCACACCGGCACCAACATCAGTCGGTGCTCCCAGCGCCGCTCCCGGCTCACCTCCGCGGTCTCCCGCACCTCCTTCGAGATCGACGCCACCCGTCGCCCCAAGTCGGATAGCAGTTCCAGGTCGAGGCTGTGTTGGACCTTGGCGATCTCCCGATAATCGGTGAGCGCCGTCTCATACCGGAACTTGGCATCGCTGACTCGGCGGCCCTGGCGGGTCAATTCGGCGATCGCATGCTCGGCCAGCACGAGCTCCTCGCGTGCCCGCACCACCTGGGTTTGAATCTCGACTCCGACCAACGCTGCCCGGCTGTCGCCCGTATGGCATCGGGTGCAGAGTGCTGCGATTTCCTCCGGCGGCACCGGCTCGGTGCCGTGGTTGCTGTGACAGGCCAGGCACCCGGGAATCTTGCCGGCGCTCGCGGCCTTCCCATGCGGCCCGTTGTGGAACTCCGCACCGAGCAGGACGTGGCACCGGTCGCACACGGTGGAAATCTCCGTGATGGCCGGTGGCAGTGCCGCATGGGAACCATGGCACCCGATACAGGTGGGTGCGGCAAAGTTGCCCTGTTCGAACACCGCGACGCCATGGGCGCCGGCGCGGTATGTGGCGAACTGGTTAGTGGGCAGGCCGTACTTCTGCATCATCGCGGCGTTGTCATGGCAGGCGGCGCAGGTGCTTGGGATGTTGGTCGGGTAGACGTTGCTCCGGGCATCGGTGGGCCGCAGGATGGTGTGCGCGTCATGGCAATCGGTGCATGTCGGCGCATCGGTGTTCCCTTGCAGCAACACCTGGCCGTGGCGACTGGTTCGGAACTCCGCGAGCTCCCCCGCCGGCAGGCCATACTGGCGCATCTGATTCGGGTCCGAGTGACACGACGAACACTCCTGGGCGATGGCGATCTTGTTGTTCGGATCGAATTTCATGCCGCGGTGGGCGGCGGCGGTCTCGAGTGCCTTTGGATTTCCGCCGTGGCAGTTGGCGCACCGGATACCGCGCTCGGAATGGACTCCTGAAGCAAAACTCCGGCGCTTGTCGGCATGGCACACGAGGCAACTGTAGGTCGTATCCTGGCCGGCCTGTATCCGCAGGGACGGCGCGGACGGAGTGACCCATCCGGTACTCGCAACCACCGCCGTGGCAAGGGACACCCCCAGCATGCTCATGGCGCCTCCGGGGCAGGGCCGGTGGTATCTGCCGGTGGCGGCAAGTCAGGGATTGGCGCCCCGACCTCGCCCGGTGTTTGGATCGCCGGTGCCACGGCGGGGCTCACGGAGTGGATCTGCCGGCCGGCCACCCACCCGACCAAGAGGGCAGCGAAGAAGATGATGCCAAGGGCGAGCGGCAGCGGGCGCTTGCGCCAGTGACGCTCTGGGTCGCGGTCGAAGAGCGGCAGGAACACGAGGGCCAGCCCGAGGATGACGAACCCGATGACGCCCCAGGGGCCGAGATAGCGCACCACCGCCAGGCCGACGCTCACCGGCGCCCACGTCGTCACCAAGTCGCTTGGGACCTGATACGGATTCGCCGGATCGCCAACCGGTCGCGGAAAGAGGACGGCAAACGTGATGACCAGCGCCACCACCAGGACGGCAGTGACGAAGCTTCGCAAGAGGTGATCGGGGTAGAACGCCCGTCCTGGGGTCTCACCGGCGGTTCCGTCTACCGGTGGGGCAACGCCGTGCCGCCGGACCAAGGCGAAATGGAAGGCCAGCAGGGCGAACGCTATCCAGGGCAGTACGATGACGTGGAGGGCGAAGTACCGGCTGAGAGTGGCTCCCGAAACGATCACGTCTCCTGTCAACAGCGAGGTGGCCAAGGAGCCAATGACGGGAATCTTGTCGTAGGATGCGAGGACTTCCACCGCGGTCCAATAGCTCCACTGATCCCATGGCAGCAGGTAGCCGGTTGCTCCGAACGCCACAATCACAATGAGGAGCAGCATGCCGATGAACCAGTTGGTTTCTCGCGGCGGCTTGTACGCCATCTCGAAGAACACCCTGGCCAAGTGGGCCAGTACCACCAGGACGATCAGGCTGGCCGACCACACGTGGACGTCACGGATCAGCCACCCGAAGGACACGTCCGAGACGATGTGTTGGATGCTGGGGTACGCCTCCTGCGCCGATGGGCGATAGTAAAAGGACAACAGGACGCCCGTGATCACGAGGATGGCAAAGAGGAGGTAGGTGATGCTGCCGAGCGCGTGCTTCCAGCGTACGTGCGCGGGCAGTCGATAGGTCATGGCCTTCCGGTAGGCCTGGTCGATCGGGAGGCGACGGTCGATGGGACCGTACAGCAGGCCGAGCCACCGGATGACACTGAGCAGGCTCGAGTCGGTGCTGGTTTTCACATCGGCCCAGAGCTGACCCAGCCACTCCGAAATGTTGCTGCGTAGTCGATTGGGCATAGCACTCAGGTCGTCACGTAGATGACACCGCCGCGGACGTATACCGGATACGGTCTGAGCGGCGTCGTGGTGAGTCCGGCGACCACGTTGCCGCGCACGTCATAGACCACGTAAGTGCAGGGAGACACCACCCGAAGCGACTCCGCGTCCCATTCCAGAATGCACCCGTCCGTGGGCGAGGTTCCCTCGAGTCCGAAGTACTCCTGGTCGCCGCGACGGACCACCAGGATGATCTGATCTCCCCAGTTCACCACCCGACTGGCCCCAACGGGGAAGTCGGCCTCGCGGGCCACCTGGACAAACGGCTGGAGCTCGGGCAGTTGCAGGTGGCCACCAGGCACGAGATAGAGGAACACCGCTATGCCGGCCGCCATGGCCATGGAGAGAATCACTCCGGCGAGCAAGAGCCCGTTGAATGTCAGTCTCGACCCTGGCCCATTCGCTTCCATGATGCTCCGCGCGTTCCTTTCAGGTCAGGCGTGTGCTGCAGTTCGATCGACGTTCGGTAGGCGCCGGAGTGCCACGATTGCGCCGACCGGGCAAAGTGCGGAGAAAAGAATGCTGCCAGAAAATCGACCTAATAGTAGGTGACCTCCTTCGGGTTCCGCAACGGAATCCGTTGTCGCGCCGCGTCTTGTCCAACGTCGGCGTGCGAGGCGGTAGGGGCACTCTTGGAGGGCGGTGTCCGACCGCCGTCCTGGTCGGTGCGGCTGTCCCCACGCGGTGTTTCCCCACCCGGCTCCCTGCCGGACAGGCCTTGTAATGGACACGAAACGCGCCGAGACGGGCTGGTAGACCCGGAATACTTAACTCGGAATTAAGACTTCCTTCATAAAAAATTCCTCATGTTGACCCACCAGCGCCGGAGGCCGTAAGACTTCCCGTACCCATTCCGGTTGCTGCCTCGCGTCCGTCGGCACATTGCTCCAGCTGTGCTCCTACCGTCTTGGGCCGGAGGCATGGGTCATGTATCTCCCCACATCCCATCCGTGGACCGAGGGTGAGACCCTCGGCGAGCAACTCGAAAGCCGCGGCGTATCGCGCCGAGACTTTCTCACCTACTGCGGCGACTTGTGCGTCGTCCTCGGAGTCGGACGACTGGCCGCGCCGACCATGGCGCACGCGCTCCAGGCGACAACACGGCCGACCGTCATCTGGCTCCAGCTGCAGGAGTGCACCGGCTGTGTCGAAAGCGTGCTCCGAACGTCGGAGCCCACCATCGGCGATTTGGTGCTGGATCTCGTGTCGCTCGACTACCAGCACACCCTCATGGCAGGCGCCGGCCACGCGGTGGAAGACGCGCTCAAGCAATCGATGGAAGCCAATGCCGGGAAGTACGTGTTGCTGGTCACCGGCTCGGTGCCGCTCAACGAAGGCGGCATCTATACCACGATCGGCGGGCGGACGGCGAAGGAGATCCTCGAGGAGGCTGCCGCCGGAGCGGCGGCGGTCATCGCGGTCGGCGCCTGCGCGCATTGGGGCAACATCCAGGCGGCTAAACCAAACCCAACCGGCGCGGTTGGGGTATCGGCGCTGGTCACCGACAAGCCGGTCGTCAACATCGCCGGCTGTCCTCCCATCGGCGACGTGGTGACGGCTACCGTGGTGCATTATCTCACGTTCGGAAGCCTGCCCAAGACCGACACGTTCGGCCGTCCGCTGTTCGCCTACGGCGCCCGGATCCACGACCAGTGCCAGCGGCGGGCGCATTACGATGCCGGGCAATACGTCCAGGAGTTCGATGACGACGCGGCCCGGAAGGGGTGGTGCCTCTACAAGATGGGCTGCAAAGGGCCGGCCTCCTTCTCGCCGTGCCCGATCTTCCAGTGGAACACCAGAACCAATTGGCCCATTGGGGCGGGACATCCGTGCATCGGGTGCACCGAGCCGGGGTTCTGGGATTCGATGACCCCGTTCTACGATCACCTGCCGGGTATCGCGGGCTTCGGGGTGGAGCGGAACATCGACCTCCTCGGTGCGGCACTGGCCGTGGGGGCCACCGCGGGCGTTGTGGCCCATGCAGCGGCGACTGGCGTGCAGCAGGTCCGCGCAGGCAGAAAGCAGCGAGAGCTTCCGGTCATCGACACGCCGTCGGGCGACGAGGGAGGGCAGAATGGCTAGAACCAAGGTCGTGGTCGACCCGATCAGCCGAATCGAAGGCCACCTGCGCATCGAGGTACAGGAGGAGAACGGTCGGATCGCCGATGCGTGGGCGTCGTCGACACAGTTCCGCGGCATCGAGATCATCATGCAAGGCCGCGATCCGCGCGACGCATGGGCGTTCACCCAACGCATCTGCGGCGTGTGCACGGTGGTACATGCGGTGGCATCCTGCCGTGCCGTGGAGGACGCCCTGGATATCCGCATTCCGCCCAATGCGAACCTGATTCGCAACCTGATACACGGGATGCAGTTCGTCCAGGACCACGTGATTCACTTCTATCACCTGCACGCCCTGGACTGGGTCGATGTGGTGAGTGCGTTGAGTGCCGATGCCGGTGCGACCGAGCGGATCGCCCGGCAAGTGTCGCCATGGCCCAACAACTCGGCCACCTATTTCCAAGAAGTGCAGGATCGCCTCAAGAAATTCGTGGCCGGCGGGCAGCTCGGCATCTTCACCAACGGGTACTGGGGTCACCCGGCCTACAAGCTGCCGCCTGAAGTGAATCTCCTGGCCGTGGCGCACTATCTGGAAGCCCTCGACTGGCAGCGGGACGTGATCCGCCTCCACACGGTGTTCGGCGGCAAGAACCCGCATCCGAATTTCCTGGTGGGCGGGATGGCCTCGGCGATCAACCTCGACGACACGGCAACCATCAACGCCGAGCGGCTGACCGACATCCGGGCCATGATCACCAAGGCCCAGCGCTTCGTCGAGCAAGTCTATTGGCCCGATCTCCTCGCCATCGCGGGCTTCTATAAGGAGTGGGGCGCCATCGGCGGCGGGACCGGCAACTATCTGGCCTGTGGCGAGTTCCCGGATGGTGACATCCGAGACGCCGCATCACTCTACTTCCCGGCCGGCGTCATCCTGAACAAGGATCTGAGCACGGTCCTGCCCTACGACCAGCAACTGGTCAAAGAATACGTAACCAGCTCGTGGTACGAGTATTCGGGTGGCGACGGGGTGGGACTCCATCCGTACGAGGGGGAGACCAAGGCCAAGTACACCGGCCCCCCGACCCCGTGGACGTATCTGCAAGACCACGACAAGTACACGTGGATGAAGTCTCCCCGGTATGACGAACGGCCGATGGAAGTCGGGCCGTTGGCGCGGATGCTGGTCGCCTACGCGTCAGGACACGAGGAGGCGCGCGCGTTGGTCGGGGAAGTGCTGAGCCGGCTCAACGTCGGACCAGCCGCCCTCTTCTCCACCCTTGGCCGGACGGCCGCGCGCGGCATCGAGACCGTATTGCTCGCCCGCCGGATGAACGTCTGGTACGACCGCTTGGTGGACCGGATCAAGAGCGGCGACACGCAGACCTTCGCCGGCGACAAATGGGACCCGAAGACCTGGCCCGCAACGACCCAGGGCTACGGCTGCTTGGACGCCCCGCGCGGTGCGTTGGGCCACTGGGTGCAGATCGAGAATGGCAAGATCTCGCGCTATCAATGCGTGGTTCCCAGCACGTGGAACTGCTCGCCGCGGGACGCGCAGGGGCAGATGGGGCCCTACGAGGCGGCGTTGGTGGACAACCATCCCCTGGTCCGGCCCGACCAGCCGATCGAGATCCTCCGGACCATCCACTCGTTCGATCCGTGCATGGCGTGCGGGGTCCATGTGCTGGATGCCCAGGGCAACCCCGTGACGGAGGTGCGGGTCCAGTGACCAACGCAACGACAACGGCCGTGGCCCGGGGCGAGGCGCCCTGGGTCCGCCAAAACAAGGTCGGCCGTCGCTGGGTGTACCTCTGGCATTGGCCGATCCGGGCGATGCACTGGATCTCCACCGGATGCGTCGCCGTCCTGGTTGTCACCGGCCTGTTCATCGGCCGGCCGTACTTCCTGACCAGCACCGGCAACACGCCCGCATTCCTGATGGGCTGGATGCGCTTCTTCCATTTCTTGGCGGCCGCGATCTTCGTCGCCACCGCCATGGTCCGAGTCTACTGGCTGTTCATCGGGAACAAGTTCGAATCGTTCAGCTCGCTCATTCCGTGGCGGACCACGCAGTGGAAGAACATGGCGAAGGTGTTGAAGAAGTACCTCCTGATCGAACCGGAACGGGCTCCGCACTACCTGGGGCACAACCCGCTCCAGCAGGCCACCTACTCGCTACTGTATCTGATCGCCATCGTGCAGATCGTGACCGGATTCGCGATGTACGGACTGTCGAACCCGGGCGGGTTGATCTACACGCTGTTCGCCTGGGTGGTCCCGTTCTTCGGTGGGGCCCAAATCGTCCGGCTGCTCCATCACGTGCTGACCTGGTTCTTCGTGATCTTCCTGCCGGTGCACATCTACTTCACGGTTCGGGCGGACGCGTTGCACCGCGAAGGGCGGATCTCGTCGATGGTCAGTGGCGGACGTTTCGTGCGCGACGATCTCCCGTACGTGGACGAGCACAAACTCGAGCAACCATATGAGGAGTGACGTGGCTGCCACGACCGTCATCGGGCTCGGCAGCCCCCTGATGGCCGACGACGGGCTCGGCCTCGTCGTGCTCGAGATCCTCAGGGAACGGTGGTCCTTCGATCCCCCCGTCGAGCTGGTGGACGGGGGGACCTGGGGCATGAACCTGCTGCCCCTGGTTGAATCGGCCGGCCGTCTGCTCCTGGTGGACGCCATCAATACCGGCGCCGAGCCGGGAACCTGTATCGTCCTCGAACGGCACCAGTTGCCGATGTTCCTGTCGGCCAAACTCTCGCCGCACCAGATCGACCTCCGGGACGTCTTGTCCCTTGCCGAATTCCGCGGTACCCTCCCACGAGACACGGTGGCCATCGGGCTGCAGCCGGCGCTGGTCGAAATGGGCATCGGCCTGAGCCCGCTCATCCGAAGCACGATGGACGTCCTCCTCGCCCGGGTCGTCGAGCGTCTCGAGGCGTGGGGGCACGCAGCCCGGGAACACGCCACCTCGTTGCATGCATGAGATGAGCCTCGCCCACGAAGTGTGCCGCATCACCGAGGCACACGTCGGGGCGGATCACTTATCCCAGGTCGTCGAGGTCGGGGTCGAGGTTGGAGACCAGGCCGGCGTCGAGGTGGGCAACCTTGAATTCTGCCTCGAGGTCCTGCTGTCCAGTCCGCCATTCGGTCACGGCCGGCCGGCGATCACGCGCCTGGATGGCACCGACTTGCGGGTCAGCTATGTGGAGATAGACGATGGCAGTCCGGACGATTGAAGTCCGCGAGCGGGTCATGGCCAAGAACGACGAGCTGGCCGCATCGGTGCGCGCAGCGGCTCCGCGCGGCGGGTGTCACGGCGTTCAACCTGGTGTCCTCCCCGGGCTCCGGGAAGACCACGCTGCTGGAGCGAACACTGGATGCGGTGGGCGAAGAACTGCGCATTGCGGTCGTCACCGGCGACGTGCAGACCCAAAATGACGCGGATCGGCTGGCGCGACACACGACCGGTCTGGTGCAGGCCGTCGTGACGGGAGGCGCGTGCCATCTCGACGCCCGGCAGGTCGCGACGGCACTCGACGCACTCGATCTCGAGGATACGCGACTCCTCTTCATCGAGAACGTCGGGAACCTGGTGTGCCCCGCGAGCTGGTCGCTGGGCGAAGACGCTAAGATCGTGGTGTTCTCCGTCACCGAGGGCGAAGACAAGCCGCTCAAGTATCCCAAGATGTTTCGGGAATCCCGCTACGCCGTCCTGAACAAGATCGACCTGCTGCCGTACGTCCCGTTCGATGTCGACCGAGCCTTGGCATACGCTCGGGAGGTGAACCCGGACCTCCAGTTCTTCCTCACCTCGGCGCTCACCGGTGAAGGACTCGATCAGTGGTTTGCGTTCCTCCGAAGCCGGACACGCACGGACAAGCCGGCATGAGCAGCGCCGCCCCCGCTCCACCCGTCAAGCGCGTGCGATTGCATGTGACCGGCGTCGTGCAGGGCGTGGGCTTCCGCCCCTTCGTGCACCGCCTGGCGCTCCTCCACGGCCTGGGCGGGTGGGTTCGGAACGCCTCGGGCGACGTGGAAATCGAAGTCGAAGGCCCGAGCACCGCGCTGGAGCAATTCCTCGAGAGCCTGGAAACCGACGCCCCACCACTCGCCAGGATCGAACGGGTGGAAACGGAGCCGCAGCCGCCCGAAGGTCAGACGGAGTTCCAGATTCTCACGAGCCGGGCCGAGGCCAACCGCCGCCAGCCGGTCTCTCCCGATGTGGCCATCTGTCAGGCGTGCGAAGCCGAACTGTTCGATCCGACCAACCGGCGGTATCGCTATCCCTTCATCACGTGCACCGACTGCGGGCCGCGCTACACGGTGATCGGCGCGATGCCCTACGATCGGGAACGCACCAGCATGGGTGCCTTCACCCAGTGCAATGCGTGTCTCACCGAGTACCACACCCCGGCCGACCGTCGCTACCACTCGGAGACCAATAGCTGCGCGGAATGCGGCCCCCAGGTCTGGTTCAGCGCTATTGAGACTCCCAGCCACACGACGCACGGCCTCGAAGCCATCCAGTACGCGGCCCGTCTGCTCACCGGCGGGCGGATCGTGGCCATCCGGGGGCTCGGCGGGTTCCACCTCGCGGTCGATGCCACCGACGCCAAGGCGGTCGCGCGGCTCCGACAGCGCAAGCGACGCGAAGCCAAGCCATTGGCCGTGATGGTCCGAACCCTGGCGGATGCCCGTGAGTTGGCCGTCATCGAGCCGGAGGAGGCCAGGCTCCTGACGTCGCCCGCACGCCCGATCGTGCTGGTGGCTCCCACGAACGAGACTCAGCTCACCGACGAGGTATTCCCGCGGCTGGACCGTGTCGGGATCATGCTCGCCTACACGCCGCTGCATCATCTCTTGCTCGACGCCGTCGCCCGCCCGCTGGTCATGACCAGCGGCAACATCAGCGATGAGCCCATAGCCACCGGGAATGCCGAAGCGTTGGTGCGGCTCCGCACCCTCGCCGATGGCTTCCTGCTGCACGATCGGGACATCATCTCGCGCTACGATGATTCGGTGGTCCGGCTGGTGGACGGACATCCGATATTCCTGCGCCGGGCCCGTGGCTACGCGCCGCTCCCGCTCGACCTCCCGGTCGCGAGTCCGGTCCCGCTCGTCGCGGTCGGTCCACACTTGAAGAACACGCTCACGCTGGTGCACGGACGGCGAGCGTACGTGAGCCAGCACATCGGAGATTTGGAAAATCTGGAGACGCTCGAACACTTCCAGACGACGCTCCATCGCCTGCGCCGCCTGTTCGACATCGACCCCCAGGTGGCCGTGCGCGACCATCACCCTGGCTATCTGTCGACCCGCGTGGCCGACGAATTCGACTGCTCCCGCGTCATCGCCATTCAGCATCATCACGCGCATGTCGCGGCCGTGATGGCCGAGTACGGACGGACGGAGCCGGTCATCGGGGTGGCCTATGATGGAACAGGGTATGGCGACGACGGTAAGGTGTGGGGGGCGGAAATTCTCGAGGCGGACCTCCTCGGGTACCGTCGGCTGGCGCATCTCACGTACGCGCCGCTCCCCGGTGGTGACCGGGCGGTCCGGGCTCCTTGGCGGACGGCGTTGGGTTATCGTTCGCTCGATCATGGGGCAGCGGCAGCTTTTGCCCTTGCCTTCCGCGGCGTGGACCCGGCGGAGCTCGAGCTTGCCGGCCGGCAAATCGATCGGGGCATCAATAGCCCGATGGCCTCCTCCATGGGTCGACTGTTCGACGCGGCCTCCGCCGTGTTGGGCTTGCGCCACCGCGTGCGATACGAAGGACAGGCGGCAATGGAACTGGAGGCGGTGGCGGGCCGGAGGATCGGAAGCGAACTCCCCTACCGGCTCGAGGACGATGGGGCGGGTGGATGGGTGTTGGATCCGCTCCCGCTACTCGTCACCTTGGGTGAGCGCCGCCAGCGTGGCGCGGAGGTGAAGGACCTCGCCGCGGATTTCCATGCGACGGTTGCGGCGGCTACCGTTCAACTCGTGCTTCGTGCTGGCGATGCGACTGGACGGCGCACTGTGGTGTTGAGCGGTGGAGTCTTCCAGAACGCCCTGCTTCTCAGGTTGGTGAGCACCGATCTCGCGGCCCGCGGGCTGGACGTGCTCGTGCCGCGCGCCTTGAGCCCGAACGATGGCGCGATCAGCTATGGCCAGGCGGCGGCGGCCGCCGCCATGCTGCACCGCGAGTCTGCCGCCTAGGAGGGAATCCGTCATGTGTCTCGGCATACCCGGCCGCATCATCGACATCCGCGATGACGGCGGACTTCCCATGGGCACCGTGGATTTTGCCGGGGTGCGACGCGAGGTGTGTCTGGCCTACATCCGAGATGAAGTGAAGCCCGGCGATTACGCCATCGTCCACGTAGGCTTCGCCATCAGCAAGGTTGATGAAGAGGAAGCACGCCGGACCTACGAGCTGCTCAAGGAGATGAGCCAGCTCGACGAGCTCGAATGGATGGAAGAGGTGGCGCAGCGAGGGCTCGGGCAGCTCGACGAGACGCCGTCATGAAGTTCCTCACCGAGTACCGCGATCCCGCCCTGGCCCGGAGGCTCATCCGCCGGATCTTGAGCACTGCGACGCGGCGATGGGTCCTCATGGAAGTGTGTGGTGGGCAAACGCACACCATCGTGAAGCAGGGCATCGACGAGTTGTTGGAACCCGCGATCGAGATGATTCACGGACCCGGTTGCCCCGTCTGCGTGACGCCGCTCGAGCAGATCGACAAAGCGCTCCACCTCGCGTCCCGCCCCGACGTCATTTTCACCTCGTTCGGCGACATGTTACGGGTGCCTGGCAGCACCTGCGACCTCCAACAGGTCCGCTCACGTGGCGGGCAGGTCCGCGTGGTGTACTCGCCGCTCGATGCGCTGGAACTGGCCCGCAGCAACCCCGATCGCCAAGTGGTGTTCTTTGCTGTGGGATTCGAGACAACCGCCCCGGCCAACGCCATGGCGGTCTGGCGCGCCCGCGAGCTCAACGTCACGAATTTCAGCGTGCTGGTCTCGCACGTGACCGTGCCGCCGGCCATGACGGCCATCCTCGAATCGCCGGACAACCGGGTCGAGGGATTCCTGGCCGCGGGCCATGTGTGCACGGTGATGGGCTGGACCGAATACGAGCCAATCGCCGAGCGCTACCGGGTCCCCATCATCGTCACCGGGTTCGAGCCGCTGGATCTCTTGGAGGGCATGTACCTGGCGATCCGGCAGCTGGAGGAGGGGCGCCACGAGGTCGAGAACCAGTATGTGCGTTCGGTGCGGCGTGAGGGGACGGTGCCGGCGCGGGACCTCGTGGCCAAGGTTTTCGAGCCGGTGGATCGACAATGGCGTGGCATCGGCACTATTCCGCGGAGTGGATTGGGCCTGAGGCCCGAATTCTCCGATTTCGACGCTGAACTGCGGTTTGGGCTGGGGGAGCTCCACGTCACCGAGCCCGAAGCGTGCCGCGCCGGGGACGTGCTGCGCGGTCGCATCAAACCATTCGAATGTGCGGCCTTCGGCACGCTCTGCACCCCGGAGCGGCCCCTCGGCGCGCCGATGGTGTCGACCGAGGGCGCCTGCGCGGCGTACCACAACTACGGACGCTTCCGGGCGGACCAGCATCAAGCAGCGCGCCGTGAGTGAAGACGTGTCGGTGGCATCGGGCTTGAATTGTCCGATTCCCTTCGAGGCGACCGACCGGGTCCAACTGGGTCACGGGTCGGGTGGCAAACTGAGTGCCGCCCTACTGCGCGAACGCTTCCTGCCTCATTTCGGAAACCCCGCACTCGATCAACTGGCCGACGCCGCGGTGGTCACGCTGGGTGGAGAGGATATTGCGGTATCCACCGACAGCTTCGTCGTGAGCCCACTCGAGTTTCCCGGCGGAAACATCGGTTCCTTGGCCGTGCACGGGACCGTGAACGACCTCGCGATGATGGGGGCGCGGCCCATGTTCCTGTCCGCGGGCTTCGTCCTGGAAGAGGGGCTTCCCTTCGACGTGCTCGACCGCGTCATCCGCGCCATGGCCGATGGCGCCCGTGAGGCGGATGTGTTGGTGGTCGCGGGTGACACCAAGGTCGTCGAGCGGGGCAAGGCCGACGGTTTGTTCATTAACACGGCAGGCATCGGACGGCTGGGTCCATCATTCCGCCCGGCTCCCGGCAACGCCCGCCCCGGCGACGTGATCCTCGTCAGCGGAGCCATCGCCCGCCACGGCATGGCCATCATGGCGGTGCGCGAGGGGATCGCGTTCGAGGCGCCCATCGAAAGCGATTCGGCCTCGCTCTATCCGCTCGTCCGGCTGCTCGAGCAAGCCGTGGGCACCGACGTGCACGTACTGCGCGATCCGACGCGCGGCGGGGTCGCGAGCGCGCTCAACGAAATCGCGGTCGCCTCGAAGGTCGGGATGGCGCTCGAGGAGGGTGCGATTCCCGTTCCGGGACCGGTGGCGGGGGCCTGCGAGATGCTCGGTCTCGATCCGCTGTATGTGGCCAACGAAGGTGTCCTCATCGCCTTCGTGCCCGAACACCGGGAAGCTGAGGCACTCGACGCGTTGCGGGCTCACCCGCTGGGGCGGGATGCCACCCGGATCGGCCAGGTGGTCGACGAGCACACCGGCTTCGTCGTGCTCCACACCGGCCTAGGCGGGCGCCGGATCGTCGACCTCCTTCCCGGTGATCAACTTCCTCGTATTTGCTGACTGCCACGCCGAGGCATTTCCGAGTAGAATTCCCCGCTCACGAATCGTGCATTTCATCGAGGAGAGCGTGGCATGACGACGTCCAGTACGTGCCCGGCGTGCGGAGCCTCCGCAGCAGGGAAGTTCTGCAGCCGGTGTGGGGCGAGTCTTGGCGGAGGCTCGTGCAGCGGCTGTGGCGCGGCGTTGCCGAAGGGCGTCAAGTTCTGCCCTGGCTGCGGTGCCCCGGCATCGGGCGCCGCCCCCTAGCCCCAGGCGGCCGGACCGACCGCACTCCCTGGATCATCGCGGCGGTGGCGACGGTGGGCCTGCTTGCCGCACTCCTCATCATGGTCTCGCGGAGTTCCTCGGGCCGGGCCCCGGAAGCGCTGGGAGCACCCGCCGCCGACGCGGCTTTAGGGGCGGGCGGCCTGCCCGATCTGAATGCGATGGGCCCGCGTGAGCGCTTCGATCGGCTCTACAATCGAGTCATGCGGGCGGCGGAGGGCGGAGACCCGAACACGGTGTCCAACTTCGGGCCGATGGCTCTGCAGGCGTACGACATGCTTCCGGAAGCCGACCGCGATGCCGATGCGCGGTACCACGCGGCGATGATCCACCTCCATTCCGGCGGCGCGGCACAGGCGGTGGCCCTGGCCGACACGATTTCGGCCCAGGTCCCCACCCATCTGTTCGGCTTCGTGATTCGTGGCACGGCGGCGAAGCTGGCGACCGACAAGGCGGCGCTGGCCAAGGAGTATGCGGGGTATCTGAAGAACTACGATGCAGAAATGAACGTCGGCCGGCAGGAGTACAGCGAGCATCCGGCCATTCTGGAGTCGTTCCGTCAGGAGGCGCAGGCGGCCGGTGGATGAGCCCCGACCATTCTATATTACAGGGCGAACGAGTCGGAATTGATCGAGCCCGCGAGCGGAGGATACATGAAGGCCGGAACCAAGTTTCTTCTCGGAGCTGTGTTGATCGTCGGCAGCGTCGGCTTCCTGATTTTTGAAGGCGTGCGGCAGACCGGGGTCTACTTCCTGACCCCAACCGAGTTGGCGCAGAAGACCGCCCAGGACCCCACGTTCCATAATGTCGGTCTCAAGATGGGGGCCCGGGTCGTGCCCGGCACCATCGAGCGCGATGCGGCGACCCAGACCGTCGAGTTCAGCGTGACGGATGGAACCACGTCCTACCCGGTCATCTACCAGGGCCTGGCGCCCGACACCTTCAACGACGAGCAGGAAATCGAGGTGGTGGTCGAGGGCCGATTGGGCACGGACGGGGTCTTTCACGCCACGACCCTCCTGGCCAAGTGCGGGTCTCGCTATGAAGCGGAATACGACACGGCCGAGCCTGAGGCCTGATCCATGACGCTCCTCGGACACTTTTCGCTGTGGGCCGCGCTTCTGGTCGGGCTGTGGGGCGTGGTCATCGCGTTTTCGGGCAAGTGGCGTACCCGGCCCGATCTGGCCGCCAGCGTCAACCGATCGACCTACGCGCTGCTGGCCTGCCTCCTGGTGGCCTCGTTCGCGCTCATGGTCGGGCTGCTGAAGCACGATTTCAACATCGAGTACGTGGCGTCCTACACATCGCGAAACCTCCCGGGGTACTTCCTCTTCTCCGCCTTCTGGGCCGGCCAAAAGGGATCACTCCTCTTCTGGGCCGTGGTATTGGCCACTTTCAGCGCGTTGGCGCAGTTCCTGACATCGCGGCGGTACGCAGACCTCCTGCCATACGTCGCAGGCGTTACGTCGCTGGTCACGGTCTTCTTCGTCGCTGTCATGCTGTTCTCGTCCAATCCCTTCGAGCGGCTGCCGTTCACGCCGCCGGACGGGAATGGGCTCAATCCCCAGCTCCAGAATGTGGGCATGATCATCCACCCGCCCATGCTCTACCTGGGATACATCAGCATCACGATCCCGTTTGCCTTCGCCATTGCGGCGCTCCTGTCGAAACGGCTCGACACGGGATGGATTCTGGCCATTCGGAAGTGGACGCTGCTCAGCTGGCTGTTTCTGGCCATCGGCATCACGCTTGGCATGTGGTGGGCCTACGTGGAGCTGGGCTGGGGCGGCTATTGGGCCTGGGACCCGGTCGAGAACGCGAGCTTCCTTCCCTGGCTCACCATGACGGCGTTCCTGCACTCCGTGATGATCCAGGAGAAGCGCGGTATGCTCAAGCGCTGGAACCTTGGGCTCATCATCGGCACGTTCCTGTTGAGCATCTTCGGCACGTTCATCACCCGCTCGGGCGTCATCTCGAGCGTGCACAGCTTCACGCAGTCGAGCGTCGGCTACTATTTCCTCGGGTTCCTCGTGTTCTCATCGGTGGCGAGCTTTGCACTGCTCTACCTTCGCTGGCCGCTGCTCAAGCCCGATGTCAAGCTCGAGTCGATGCTGAGCCGGGAGGCGGCGTTCCTGTTCAATAACCTGGCTCTGGTCGGCATCGCCTTCTCGGTGCTCTGGGGCACGCTGTTCCCGATCCTGTCGGAGGCGGTGCAGGGCACCAAGGTCACGGTCGGGCCGCCGTTCTTCAACAAGGTGAACATTCCGTTGGGACTGTTCCTCTTGGCGCTCACCGGGATCGGGCCGTTGATCGCGTGGCGCAAGGCGTCGGCGTCGAATCTCCAGCGCCAATTTCGGTGGCCCGTCGCGAGCGGGCTGGTCGTGGTGGCCGCGCTGCTCCTCGCCGGCATGCGGAACTTCTACGCCATCATGGCGCTCAGCCTGTCGGGCTTCGTGCTGGGCACGGTGGTCCAGGAGTTCTATCGCGGCGCTCGCGCCCGGCACCGGATTCACGGCGAGTCGTACCTCGCCGCGACCTACCATCTCTTCGGCCGGAATCGGCGGCGCTACGGCGGCTACATCGTGCATGTGGCCATTCTGCTCTACTTTGTGGCGTTTGCCGGCGCCGCGTTCCGGGTAGACCAGGAAGCGACCCTCAAGCCCGGGGAGAGTGCCGACATCAGGAGCCCATACGGGCACACCTACACCCTGACCCACGTCGGGGTCTCGCAATACGAAGCGCTCAATCGGGTCGTCTCCGTGGCCACGCTCGAAGTCGCACGGAATGGCAAGAAGCTCGGGTTGATCAACTCCGAGAAGCGCCAGCACGTCGATAGCTTCGGCCGGCCGCAGTTCCAGCCCTCTACCGAAGTCGGGATTCGATACAATCTCCAGGAAGACCTGTACGTAGTCTATGCCGGCGCGGTGCAGGGGACTGAGGAGGCGGTGTTCCGCTTTACGATCAATCCGCTCGTGGTGTGGTTGTGGCTCGGTGGGGTCTTGTTGATCATCGGCGGGATCACCACCATGTGGCCATCCGAGGCGGGAGCGATCCGGCCCATTCCATCGGCTGCAGCCGAGCGTCCCGAACCGGTGGGTGTGTAACATGACACGACGTCTCTCGGCGCATCACGTTCTCCGGCGCGGCCTCCTGCCGCTGGTCATGCTCGCGCTGGCCGGCGCGCTGGGCGCCCAAGAGGCCGCCCCGTCTGCGCAGGAGGAAGCGGGCCGGCTCTACAATCCAGACGCGGTGCAAGAGCGCACGCCAACGGTCGACCTGGACAACGACGAGTACATCAAGGAGCTCGAGAAAGGCCTGCGCTGTACTTGCGGGTGTAACCTCGACATCTATACCTGCCGCACGACCGACTTCTCGTGCGCCACGTCACCGGCGCTGCACCGCGAGATCCTGGCGCTCCACAACGATGGGAAAACCGCCCAGGAAATCATGGACGACTTCGTCGCCCGGTACGGCGACCAGGTGCTGATGTCGCCGAAGCCTGAGGGGTTCAATCTGGCTGGCTATCTCGTGCCTGGCATCGTCATGGTCATAGCCGGGCTGTTGCTGACGGCGCATCTCCTGAGGAGACGCAGGGAACAGGGGCTGGTTCCGGTGGCGGACGCGAGTTCCCCAACGCTGCCGCCAGGGATCGACGCCAGTCCAGAGGAACTCGAGCGCCTGCGCCAGGAATTGCTCAGGGAGGACGGCTGATGCTGTTGGAAGCGCTGGCCGCCGGCATGGTAGGCCTGCTCGCGCTCTGGTTCGTGCTCGACCCCTTGATGCGTCCCACGCCGCCGGCACCGCCCATCTATGAGCCGCCCGATCCCCAGGAGACCGCAAAGGGGCAAGCGTTAGCCGCGCTCCGCGACATCGAGTTCGACCGCGAGACGGGCAAGCTGTCGGACGCGGACTACGAAGAGCTGCGGAAGACCTACACGGCGGAGGCGCTGGTCGCAATGCGGGCCGAGGAAGGCGGGGCCGGGACCGGTGCCGGCCCCGATGAAATCGAGCAGATGGTTGCGGCGCGCGTCCGAGCGCTCCGCGGCGGAGCCGGGGTGACGGACGGCGTCGTCTGCCCGACCTGCGGCCCGCGCCCCGAAGACGAGGCAGCGTTCTGCTCGTCGTGCGGACGGTCGCTGAACGGGGCCGGCGCATGCACCGGGTGCGGCGCGCCGCTCACGCCAGGCGCCAGGTTCTGCGGCAACTGCGGAACCAAGGTTGCGGCCTGACGCTCCAACCAGCCTGATCGACACCAATATCCTCTGACCGCTCGCCGAACCGATGGGTTCGGCGAGCGGTCCTTAGTTCCAGGAGTACTTGATCCCCACGGTCACGACTCCTCTGAGCGTCCGCCGTTGGCCGAACTCGGGCGGCAGCTCACCCTCGTCGAACATCGAGCCGGTCGCAGCGCCCTCCGCTCGGACTACTCCGCTCACGCCATCTGCAACTAGGCTCTCGAGGGTGAGTGCCGCCCTCCCGCCGATTCGGGTGCGGCTCTTGGAATCGGTGACTCGCCAGAGTTCGATGACCGGCCCGGCGGCCAGGTTGATCGTTGCGTAGCGGCTCACCCGAAGGAGCCTGATCCCAAGTTCGGGAGCCACCTCGTATCGCCTGAAGCCAAGGTCGTTGGTGATGATGGTGACTTGGGAGTCGGCAATGGTGAGGTCGCTCTGCTGGGTCCGGAGCACGAGCCCCAGGTGAAACGCGACACTCTGGCGCGCGATGGCCAGCCCGAGCACGAGGCCGTTGGCGGGGCGAAACGCCGCCCCCGTCTGGGGGTCGCGCGATGCGCCGGATATTCCGGCCCACCCGACCTCCGCCGAGAGACTCCACGACTGCTGTTGTGCGGCCGCGGGAACGGGGAGTGCATGGAGAATCCCCGAGAGTGCGAGCGCCCACAGTGACTGTCTGATCATGGAGCCTCCCGATTGGTGGTTGCCGGTACCCGTTGCTACCGCATTTCGAGCTTGACCCAGCCGTTTTGCCTGCTCTCGTCGAGCACCGCCCAGTTGGCGACCGGGTGGGACAGGCCGGTGACTCCGTTCTCCACCGCGAAGCCGACGATGTCGTCGTTCGAATTCAAGAAGCTGTGGAGCGCCGACAGGAAATCGGCCGCGGACTTGGCCGCGGTGAGAATGCGGGTCGCCCCGGTGGGCGTGAGCACTTTTTGGTCCTTGGCTGCTTTGTAGTCCTTGTAGACTTGGCCCAGGGCCTTCAAGACGGCGCCCGATCGATCTTCGTCGGTTCGGATTTCACAGGCTGCATCGTCGTCCTCCAGGACGAACACCAGGAACGCCGTGCCAGGGTTGGCCTGCTCGAAGGCGTCCATCTGGGCCGCTGTGTAGAGCCGTGCCGCGCCGGTCCACGTCAGGCTGTTCATGTCCCAGGTGTATCCCGGCGGGGCGTGCTCGCCGATGCACTGGTAGCTCTTGAGCTTGGTCGTGTCGCCTCGGGCTGCCGGTCCCATGATATGGATCTCAAACTCGGGCTTCCCCTTCAACCAACCCTCAAAATCCTTGTTGAATTGGGCATACGTGAGGGTCAGGTCGCGGATGAGCAGATTGCCGCTGCCCCCCCCGCCCCCGCCCCCGCCGCCGGGGGGTGGTGGATCGCAGTCCAGGCATTGGGCCGTTGCGGTGCGGGTGAAGGAGGTCTCGACCGGCACCAGCGCCAGCACCGGCGTCGCTGGGGGCCGGTCCGGATCGAGCATGGTGCGCTTGCCCCGGATGTCGAAGGCAACGGGTGCGTCGCCATCGTCGAGCGCCGTGGCCACCAGGATGTTCTGGTCTCCGGTCCACCGGGCGCGGTGCTCGGCCACCGGCAGATAGATCTCGACCGGGATTGCCGCGTCCATGTCGGCTTCCAGTTGCACCTCGTTCATGCGGTTGGCGGCCGCAACCTGGCGCAGGGCGGCCCGACCGCGTCCCTGGAGAAAAGTGCGGAAGTGCAGCTTGTGCTCGACGATGGGCGAGGCATCGAGCTGAGCCTTGAGGTCCAGCCGAAACGCGTCGTCCGCGAGCGCGACGGCGAAACGCCGCGCCAGGATTTCGAGCTTGGCCTGGTCGGGCCCCTTGGCGAGCGCCGCCGTCGGTTCGTCGGCCGGCATGGTGGGCCCCGAGGCCTCGTTGTCGGAGCACGCAATTGCGGCCAACAGCACCAACCCCGCTGCCGGCCAAAGCCTCCGTGACATGGTTCCTCCTTGGGTTTCGAGAAGCCCGTCACGCGCGTGGTGCGGTGACGGGCGCCCAAGGTAGGGGTCGCAACGCGAAGCTTCGGTACCGGAAGGTTGCGGGGGGAGGCGTGAAAGCGGGGAGAATGTGACAGGGAGTAGGGAGTAGGGAGGAGGGAAGCCACCTACTTCCCACTCCCCACTCCCCACTCCCCACTCCCTCTAAAACTCCATCTCACTCATGCGCTTGAGCCCGATCCTGAGGGGCACGAGGGTCGCGATGGCGCACACTGCCACCACCACGACCATCGTGAGCACGAGCTCCGGCGTCAGGCCGGGGGCCATGCCGGCTTGGCGGGCCCGGAGGTAGCCGGTGACCGGGATGGCCTCCACCACGATCACGAGCCCGAGGAGTGAGATGGTGGTCATCATGAACACCAAGCCACCGAAGCTGGTCGGGATCTGTGCCGCGTTCTCGGTCTCGAATTGGGGATAGAGGGCACCGAACCCCAGCGCGAGCGCGCTCACGGCCAGGGTGAACAGGATGATGGTGCCGATGCTCATGAACATCATGAACCCCGAGGCCTGAAGCAGCGCGTTGGTGGTGATCGTCAGGATCAAGGCCAACACCAGGAGCGGGATGGTGCCGATCCAGTACTTGCTCCACATCAGGGCGCGGAGATCGAGCGGGCTCGAGCGCAGCAGCCACATTTGCCGGCCTTCGAGCGAGATCGACGGAAAGATGAAGCGCGCGGCGATGGCCGCGAGCACGAAGCCCGCCAGTCCCTGATTCAGAAACACGACGAGGGTCACCAGGAAGAACGGGACCTTTTCTCCCGAGAAGAGTTGCAGCGCCTGAATATTGAAGAGGTATACCACCAGCAGGACGGCCAGCAGAATGAGCTGGCTCCACTGGGTCGAGTCGCGGAAGAAAAGCCGCAGGTCCTTGAGGATGAACTCGCGCTTCGATGTCGGCAGCGCGCCGAGGATGCGGTCGGCCAGGCCTTGCCAGGCGCGGCCCCGGACGAACCGGTCGGCGCCCTCCTGTGCTTTCGAGAACCCGGGCAGGTAGTACTCGTGGTGTACCAGTGCGCCAAAGACCACGGCCGCACCCGCCGTGGACCAGAGCAAGAGGATCGGCAACGGGTCGGCCAGCCGAAGCAGCCAGTTCATCACCATCTGCGCCGCCCACTCGCTGGGGAAGAAGGGGTTGGTCGGGGCACGAAGCAGGGTGATGAAGTCGAGCAGGTTTCGGAACCCTTCCGGCCGGGCGATCTGCTCGGGCCGGATGACGCGGAGCAGGAGGACCACGCCGCCGGCCGTCCCGATCGCAATGAGACTCAACAGGTCACGGGTGCGGCGAGCAGGGAAGATCGTGACCAGAAACAGCGTCAGCGCCGACCCCAAGACCGCGGGGACTACGAGGAAGGGCACCACGGCCGCCATGGCCACGAACGGAAACAAGAGGCCGCCGTCGAACACGAAGCCGTAGGCCGTGAAGATGGGGATCGCTACCAGGAGCACCATCCACGACGAATGCACCAGGGTCTCGCTCAGCTTGCTCAAGTAGAACCGGAAGCCTTCCACCGGCGCGCCGACCATGAGATCGAGGTCTTTGGCCAGGAAGAACGTCGAGAGCGCCGTGATCAGGTTCGAGAGCAGGAGGATCGCCAGGAAGGCCAGCAGGATGATGCCCAAGATCTTCGCGGCGACCAGATTGCCGATATCGGCCACGCCGCGGAAGTAGCGCAGCACCCGAAAGGCGATGCCGAAGATGGCGGACCAGAAGCCGAGCCCCACTAGTGCCAGGAGGAGGATCCTGGTGCTGGTGCCCGAGTCGCGCCGGCGGATGCGCGCAAGTACGCTCCGCCATTTGGGCGTCAGGATGGTCGCGAGGCTCGGTTGCCGGGGCCGAACGTGTGTCGCCGCGATGATGGCGCCCACGCTAATCTCCGAGGATCATGTCGAGTTCCCGCGTTGTCGCCCCGCCCGTCAGCCGGAGGAACAGGTCCTCGAGGCTGAGGTTACCCGAGGCGGTCTGAGTCCGCAGCTCGTCCATGGTGCCGGAGGCGATGATGCGTCCGGTCTGGATGATGGCAATCCGGTCGCAGACGGCCTCGGCGACCTCGAGTGTGTGAGTGCTGACCAGCACCGTTCCGCCGCGGTTCACGAACTGACGGAACAGGTCTTTGAGCAGCCGTGCGCTGCGAGGATCGAGTCCCACCATCGGCTCGTCCACCACGATGACCTCCGGGCGGTGAACCAGGGCGCTCGAAATGATCAGCTTCTGGCGCATGCCGTGGCTGTACGACTCGGTCAGCTCATCCTTCCACGGTGCCAGCTCGAACAGTTCGAGCAACTCGTCGATCCGGCGTTCGACCGCGTCACCGTCTTGGCCGTAGAGTGCCGCGACAAACCGCAAGAACTCGCCACCCGTCAGCTTGTCGTAGACGAACGGACGATCCGGGATGTACCCCAGCTTGGCCTTGGCCACCAGCGGCTCTTGGTGAATGTCGTGGCCCCCGATCGTGACCGTGCCGTTGGTCGGCCGGAGGATGCCCGCGATCATGCGAAGCGTGGTCGTTTTGCCGGCGCCGTTTGGACCCACGAATCCGAAGAGGCTCCCGGCCGGCACGTGCAGGTCGATGTGATCGACCGCGGTGAAGTTGCCATACCGTTTGGTCAGGTCGTGCAGCTTGATCATGAATCATCGCCCCCGGCCGCCGGTTCAGGCCGTATTCGGGCCACGAGAGGTACGAGTTCGAGCGGCCGGCTCAAACCGTCCACCACGATACGCACGTGACGCCCATCCACGGGGACCTGCCCGTAGACCGGATCGACCGGTAGCCAGCGGTCGAGATAGACTTCGGCCCATGCATGATAATGGAAGTTCTGCTCCGCCTGGAGAAATCCCGCCACGGGACGTGCGGAAAGACCCGACGCACGCGCCAGCGCCACAAACGCGAGGACGATGTCGCTCGTGCTGCCACGACGTCGATCCAGCGTCCGCCCCGCGCTCTGAGGAACCCCGTCCGGTGCCACGCTCAGATTCCCGGATACCCACGAGACCAGCGCCTCCACGATCGCGCGGGGTTCCCTGGTGCGGCGGACGATTTGGCGCGCCCGGGCTTCGACCCGCCGATCGGCGAGCGCGAGCATAGGAGCGGCCAGCCCCATCCACTGGGTCTCGTCGGCCGAGACCTCCGGCACGGTGGCGTCCACCGGATGCAGCAGAATGGTATCGCCGCGGCGGGTCTGTGCCGCGCCATCGAGGCCCAGGCGCACCCAGTCCGGCCCCGTCGTGTCGGCGCCGGCCAGACGCACGGCGAGATAGGTCGACGGGCTCGGGTCCAGTGCGCTCTGGGGCGGCGGCGTACCGCGCGGAGCCAAGGCGTCGGTCGCGATGGCCGCTCGCCCGCGCCCGCGGTAGTTACCCCGCACGATTTCGAAGGCCGACCGTTCGACTCGTACGCCCAACGGGCTCCGGGACGCGATGACGTATCCACGCTGGTCCACCCAGAGGTGCACCGGGATGCCTCGGTCCCACGTGTCCAAGCGCCAGGCGTTGAGGGTGTCCAAGTGAGCCGGTACCCATAGGCCGCTGACCGGGTCGACCTCGGCGCTATCCGGCACGACAAGGATCGACTCCGCCGCGACGGTCAGGTGCTGGCGGTAGAGCGTCAAACGCACGGGATCGAACACGGCCACGTCCGCCTCGCGGCCCACCTCGAGCGGGCCTTGGCGCGCGACGGAGAGCGAGACGGCCTCGGGAAGGAGGATGGGACCGGGCAGGTTCAGTTGATACCGCTCGGGTTCCGAATCCGCGGAGCTCGTGAACGAGAGGAGCAGCAGGGAATCACCTTCCACCGTGCCCTCGAGTAGGTAGCCGCCCGCCTCGCCCGAAAGCCGGCTCGAGAATGACTGGAGGCGGAGATCCTCGGAGTAGTGGCCGTTGCTCGAAAAGATGGCTCGGCGAGGTCCCTCGCCGAGCGGGAGATCGAGATCTTGGCGAGCGACGATCCGGATTCCGTCCTCCACCGTGTCGGCCGTCGCCGAGGCGATGCCGATCTGCCGGTCGCGGCTCCACATGGCGTAAAAGGTGGCGCTGGGTGGTAGGGTCGCGGCAAGGGTCTGCGCGGCTGTCCCGGTGTTGGGGAAATACTCCCGCTGGACGAGCCAGCCGAGGGAGCCCAGCCAGGCGAGCACGATGGCGGCGGCGACGATGCGGCGCTTCAGGGGACGGTCCTCAGCTCCGCTTCGATGCGGGCGCGCTCCGCTTCATCCTCGACCACGATGGTGAGCGTGGGTGGATCGGACAGGGCCGTGCACCGTGCGGTGAACGATTCAATCAGGAGCGCGCTCGCGTCCGCGGGCTCGAGGCCCGCACCGACGCCAGGCGGTGCGGCGGCAAGGGTGCAGAGCCCCCAGTCGGCGGCCCGCTGCCAGGCCGAAACCAACGCGCGTTCGATCGTCGACCGGCTCGTACGATGGAGGTCGGTATGGACCACCGCATGGATGACGAACTGCGCCGCGAGATCTCCGGCCCCCGTCACAATCGCCGCTCCGATGTCGAGTGGCTCCCGCGTGGCTCGATGTCTGGCGAAGTCTGGCCCGGCGGCCGCATCGAGACGGTTGGTCAACGGACCCACGGGCGCGAGCCCGTCGGTGGAGAGTCTGAGGACGGCATCGACTCGGATTTGCGCGAGGTCGCCCACCACGACCTCGATCATTGTGACGGAGGCTCCAACGCCCGTTGATAATACGCGGAGGCTTTTTCCGAGTGCCCGAACCGGTCCGCCAATCCTCCCAACAGCCGGTACGTCTCGGCACAGGCTGGATCCATTTCCGCCGACCGCTCCAGGGCTGATTGGGCGCCGCTCAGGTCTCCCGTCTGTATCAACGATTTGCCGAGGAACAGATACCCGCGCCCCGTCGGACGGGCAGCCGTGAGCCGCCGGAAGCAGTCAGCGGCTTCGGCCGGCCGGCCCCGCCGCCAATAGAGAAGGCCCAACTCGTCCCAGGCGTTCCAGGCATCGGGCGCGAGACGGACGGCCCGCCGGAGGTCGGCGAGGGCCGGTTCCCATTCCTGGCGGCTCGCGAAGAGCGCGCCTCGGGCCACCAGCAACCCAACGTCGTCGGGCCGCTCGTCCAGCTCTCGGGTCAGCGCGGCCAGGGCCGGCGACTGCTCGACCTCCCGGTCGTCTGCCGACAGCAACTCCGGTGGGGCCGGGTCCTCACGAACGGCCGCATCGGACACTCCGGCAGGAGCGGAGGCCCCAGGCGTGCTTTGGCTGGGGGGAATCTCGCTTCCGTGCTTGGGTGGGCCGTCACTGGGTTCAGCCGGTCCGGACCAGCGCTGGCCGGTTGAATCGTATCTGACCTTGGCGTGTCGAGCGCGTTTGGCGCGACGGGATCGTCGCATTTTGCCTCCCCCACCTGCAAGCCGGTAGACCGGGATCCGTCCCGCCGGCCCAGTGCGGCGGAAAAGGCCCTGATCTTCTGTTCCCCCAACGGGATAGCCCTCGCTGCCAGACCCCGACGTGCAATTTCCCAGCCAGAGTTGTTTCCGGGTCTGACTCCTCCTACGTTACCAGGCTATGCCTCAGGAATATCTCCGGGTTCGCGGAGCACGGGAACACAATCTCAAGAACATCTCCGTAGCCATTCCCCGGAACAGCTTGACGGTCATCACGGGCCTTTCTGGGTCCGGCAAGTCGTCCCTCGCTTTCGATACGATCTATGCCGAGGGTCAGCGCCGGTATGTGGAATCGCTATCGGCCTATGCCAGGCAGTTTCTCGGTCTGATGGAGAAGCCTGACGTCGACGCGATCGAGGGACTTTCCCCGGCCATTTCCATCGAGCAGAAGTCGACCGGGCACAACCCGCGCTCTACTGTCGGCACTGTGACAGAGATTTACGATTACTTGCGCCTCCTGTGGGCGCGCGTCGGCATTCCGCACTGTCCCAATGACGGGAGCCCGGTCGAGCGGCAGAATGCCGCTCAGATCACGGAGACCGTCCTCCGGTGGCCCGAGGGGACCCGGCTCGAGGTCCTGGCGCCGCTGGTACGTGGGCGCAAGGGTGAGTTCCGTGAGCTGTTCGACGATATCAGGAAGCGTGGCTTCGTGCGAGTCCAGATCGACGGGACTACGCATGATCTCGATGCCATTCCCAAGCTGAATCGCCGGCAGAACCACACCATTTCTGTTGTGGTCGACCGTGTCGTGGCGCGGGCCCAGGATCGCTCGCGGATCCATGATTCGATCGAGACTGCGCTCAGTGTCGCCGGAGGCATTGTCGAAATTGTACGGACCGGCCCGAGCAAAGGGTCGGGCAACGGGAACGCGGAGTCCATGCTGTTCTCCGAACAGTTTGCCTGCCCTGTGTGTGGCCACTCCTTGGCTGAGCTCGAGCCCCGTTTGTTCTCGTTCAATTCGCCCTATGGGGTGTGTCCGTCCTGTCATGGCCTGGGCACCCGCAAGACGGTGGCGGCTGGACTGGTGCTCGGCGATAGCAGCCTTTCCATTCTCGAAGGCGTGATCCTCCCGTGGGGTGACCCCAGCGGCTATCTCCGTAAGGTGGTGTTGCCCACCCTGGCCCGAGCGTTTCGGTTCGATCTGGCCGCCCCGTGGGCCGAACATTCGGAGGCCGCCACCGAAGCCATTCTCCACGGCGTGCCCGGACGAAAGCTCCGGTTCGCCGTGGCGAAGGGGAAGGAGCGCGAGAACTACGAGAGCGAATGGGAGGGCGTGCTCAGCAACATCGAGCGACGGTACCGGGAGACGACCAGCGATTCGATTCGCGCCTCGCTCGATGAGTACATGGTCGAGCAACCGTGTGCCGAGTGTGCCGGCAAGCGTCTCAAGCCCGAGAGCCTGGCCGTGCTGGTGCATGGGGTGAGCATCGGGGACGTCGTCGATCTGTCGATCGACCGGGCGTTGGCGTTCTTCCAGTCCATCCCGTTGCGGGAAGACGGGCACCCCGGGCTCGACCCCGATGTCGCCGGCCCGATTCTCAAGGAAGTGCGCGACCGACTGCGTTTCCTGCGGAATGTGGGGCTCGATTACCTAACCCTTGGGCGGTCTGCCAGCTCCCTGTCTGGTGGTGAGGCGCAGCGCATCCGGTTGGCCACCCAAATCGGATCCCGGCTCGTGGGCGTGCTCTACATTCTGGATGAGCCAAGCATCGGACTGCACCATCGTGACAACGCCCGGCTGCTCGAGACGCTGCGCGAGCTCCGCGACTTGGGGAACACCGTGCTCGTGGTGGAACACGATGCGGAGACGATTCAGGCCGCGGACCATCTCATCGATTTGGGCCCGCGCGCCGGTCGCCACGGGGGTGAAGTGATTGCGGAGGGTGACGTCGCCCAGGTGCTGTCGCATCCTTCGTCCCTGACGGCCCGCTATCTCCGTGGCGAGCTCCGGATTCCGGTGCCGCCCGAACGGCGGCGACCCTCGCCGAACCGGCTCCTCCGGGTGGTGGATGCAAGAGAGAACAACCTGGCCGATCTCACGGTCGACTTCCCCTTGGGGCTCTTTGTCGCGGTGACGGGCGTATCGGGGTCGGGCAAATCGAGCCTGGTCACCGACATCCTCTATCGAGCGCTGGCACGCCACTTCTACCGGGCCAAGGTCGTGCCGGGCGACCATACGCGCATCGAGGGTCTCGAAGAACTCGACAAGGTCATCGACATCGACCAGAGCCCGATCGGGCGGACGCCGCGCTCGAACCCCGCGACCTATACCGGTCTGTTTACCCCGATCCGGGAACTGTTCAGCTCGCTGCCGGAGGCCAAGATGCGGGGCTATGGCCCCGGCCGTTTCTCCTTCAATGTGAAGGGCGGGCGCTGCGAAGCGTGTCAGGGCGACGGCTTGGTCAAGATCGAAATGCACTTTTTGCCCGACGTGTATATCTCGTGCGAGGTGTGCAAAGCCCGCCGCTACAATCGTGAAACATTGGAAGTGCGGTACAAGGGGCGGAGCATCGCCGACGTGCTCGATCTGACTGTGGCCGAGGCGCTGGAGTTCTTCGTCAACCAGCGGCGCATCGCCGATCGGCTGGAGGTTCTGAACGATGTCGGCCTGGGCTACATCCATCTGGGACAGTCGGCGACCACGCTTTCCGGCGGTGAGGCGCAGCGAGTCAAGCTCGCCAGCGAATTGGCCAAGCGTGACACCGGGCGGACCCTGTACATCCTCGATGAACCAACCACGGGCCTGCATTTCGAAGACGTCCGGCTGTTGCTCGAGGTGCTCCACCGGTTGGTCGACAAGGGAAACAGCGTCATCGTCATCGAGCACAACATGGATGTGATCAAAACGGCCGATTGGATCATCGATCTGGGTCCCGAAGGCGGCGATGCCGGAGGTCGCGTGGTCGCGGAGGGATCGCCGGAGGCTGTGGCGGCCATCGCTCAGTCCCACACCGGGCGCTATGTGGCGCGCGCCCTGGGCTTGGAATTGCAGGCCGCGCGTGCGTAGCCTATCACTCCATCTCCCTCTATTTTCCGACCATCCTCCTCACCTCATCGTTGGCAGGTGCGCGTGAAAGCCCGTGTTCTCGTTCTCGCGTCGCTGGTTCTCGCCGTCTCCGCCCCTCCGGCCACCGCTCAGGCGGCAGACAGCGCACGCCTTTCGGTCGACCGGGTTTTCGGCTCCCGGGAGTTTGCGCCCGAGCCCTTCGGGCCCGCGCGATGGATCATGGACGGCTCGGCGTATACCACCCTGGAGCAGCCGGCGTCGGGCGGACCGGGGAAGGACATCATCCACTACGACACCCGCACGGGCACCAGAACCGTCCTGGTGTCCACCGCCGGCCTCACCCCGGCAGGCGATTCGGTCCCGCTCACCATCGACGACTATCAGTGGTCCGATGATCGCGAGCAGCTGTTGGTCTTTACCAACTCGCAGCGGGTGTGGCGCACCAATACCCGAGGCGATTACTGGGTGCTCGAGCGGGCTAGCGGTCAACTGCGGAAGCTCGGCGGCCCTGCAGCGCCATCCACGCTCATGTTCGCCAAGTTCTCTCCGGATGCCCGGTATGTGGGGTATGTGCGGGAGAACAATCTGTACGTCGAGGACCTCCGAACCGGCACCATCACCCAACTCACCTCGGATGGGTCGCGAACCATCATCAATGGCACGTTCGATTGGGTGTACGAGGAGGAGTTGGGCCTGCAAGACGGCTGGCGTTGGAGCCCCGACGGGCAGTGGATCGCCTACTGGCAACTCGACGCCGCGGGCGTGCGCGACTTCAGCCTGATCAACACGACCGACTCCTTGTACGCGCAAGTCACCCCGATCCAATACCCCAAGGCGGGCGAGATCAACTCCGCTGGCCGGATCGGGATCGTGCCCGCCGCGGGCGGCGAGACCCGATGGTTCGACGTGCCGGGAGATCCTCGCAACAACTACCTCGCCCGAATGGATTGGGCCGCCAACTCCACTGAGGTGGTGATGCAGCGGCTCAACCGGCTCCAGAACACCAACGAACTGCTCTTGGGAGACGCCGCGACCGGACGCGTGTCGACTATCCTGGCGGACCGCGATAGCTCCTGGGTCGAGACGGTCGATGACTTCCGCTGGTTGGATGACGGGAAGCGGTTCCTGTGGGTGAGCGAGCGCGACGGGTGGACTCACGTCTACGCGATCTCGCGGGATGGCTCAGGGGCCACGCTCCTGACACCGGGCGCCTTCGACGTGCTCAATGTCATCGGCGTCGATCCGGACGAGCGGTGGCTGTATTACATCGCTTCACCCGACAACCCGGCCCAGCGGTACCTCTACAGGACCCGGCTCACTGGAACGGGGAAGGCCGAGCGGCTGTCCCCGGCCAACCAGGCAGGCAGCCACTCGTACAACGTGTCGCCGAATCGACGCTGGGCGTTTCACACCTATTCCACGTTCGATACCCCGCCCGTGATCTCCCTCGTGCGGTTGCCGGATCACCAAACGATTCGGCCGCTCGCCGCGAACGAAACGCTCGCAGGCCGGGTCGCTGCCCTCGAACGGGGCCCGCACGAGTTTTTCACCGTCGACGTTCAAGACGGCGTGGGTCTCAATGGCTGGATCATGAAACCGCCGGGGTTTGATGCCACGCATGCCTATCCCGTCCTCTTCTATGTCTATGGCGGGCCCGGATCCCAGACCGTCCGGGATTCCTGGGGAGGCTCCCGATATCTGTGGCACCTCATGCTGACGCAGCAGGGCATCGCGGTCGCAAGCATCGACAACCGGGGCACGGGCGCTCGGGGGCGGGACTGGCGCAAGATCGTCTACGGCCAGCTCGGTGTGGTCGAGACTCAGGACCAGGCCGCCGCCGCCCGGATCATCGGCCGCTGGCCGTACGTCGACAGCACTCGCATGGCGATCTGGGGGTGGAGCTACGGCGGGTTCATGAGCCTCAACGCGCTGTTCCAGCACCCCGACGTCTACAGCACCGCAGTGGCCGTTGCTCCGGTCACGCATTGGAAGTTCTACGACACCATCTATACGGAGCGTTACAACGGCTTGCCCCACGACAACGCGGACGGATACGATCGCGGCTCGCCGCTCTCGTACGTGGACAAACTTCGCGGCAACCTCTTGCTCGTGCATGGGACGGGCGACGACAACGTCCACTTTCAGAACTCCGAGGCGCTCATCAACGAGTTGATCGCGGCCGACAAGCAATTCTCCCTCATGATCTATCCCAACCGGACCCATGGGATCTTCGGCGGGAACAGCCAGCGGCATCTCTTTCGAGAAATCACCAGCTACCTCGAGGCGCAGTTGCGGCCCACAGGGCCGAGCGGGGATGGCACCGTCTCGCGGCGGTAACCCTCCACCCGGACGAGGTCGGGCCGGTTCCGGGCCGGGGTCGCGCGCTCCCTCCGCGAACCGTAGATTGTGCATCGGCGCCAGCCTCGGGAGGTGACCCATGACGTACCAGGAGATCGTCGCCCTCCTCGGGTATGCCGGGGGCAATGACCGGCCAGTCCGGATCATTACCATCGATCGAACCGAGGTCACGGGGGTGCCGACCAGCCTCGACACCCATGTAGCGGCTCACGAGGTGTACCTGAGACCCGCGGGCATGGAGGAGACGGAGATCGCCCTATCGCTCGGCGCGATCGCCGAGGTCGAACTGGTGTAGCAGTGGCCGAGGGGCGGTGACGAAGCCCGGCCGGGGGCGTTTCCTAGGTGTTCCGAGTTGAAACAAAACCGGTAGGGCCTCCGTACTGGCCATGCAGCCGGATCGAGACTTCTCGAAGAGAGGCCCAGACATGGAAGGCGTTGTCGCCATCATCTTCATCTTCGGCGGCTTGACCGTGTTTGGGTTGTCGATGAGCCCGGTCGGGCGGGCCTTGGCGGAGCGGATCCGGGGTCGGCCGCTGGCACAGCACGATCCGGAGATCCTGGCCGAGCTGGATGAGATCCGGGCCGATGTGGCGGAGCTGCACGAACGGGTCGACTTTACCGAGCGCATGCTGGCACGGCAGAACGAGCCAGAGCAGCTTCCGGGAGGAGCATGAGCGTGTCGGTGACGACGAATCGGGGTGTTGGCGATGCAAGTTCCGGCACCTGAAATACCGCCGATCTTCGTGTCGACCGGTGGGCCGCCGACCGAGATCATCATCTTCGGGATCCTGGCGGCCACCGTGATTCTCTGGCCGCTGGTGCGAGCGTTGGCCCGGCGGTTGGAACACAAGGGCGTGGGCGATGCAGCCCACATCGAAGAGCTCGAGGCTCGTGTGGCGGAACTGGAAGACCGCCAGCTGCGTATGGGGGAGCTGGAAGAACGGATGGAGTTTGCCGAACGGCTGCTGGCTCAGCAGCGAGAACAATCGAAACTCGGGCCGTGAGGTGCCATGAGGGTCCACGGCGGCGGCCCATGACGGGTGGCTTCGCAACGATGGCGATCGCGCTTACATTATGCATTCGCCGCACCAGGCGCGGCATGACGAGGCGTCAGGCGGAGGGGTTGAACGGATGATAACTCGCGAAGAGATTCAGTCCTACATCGACCGGCTCGAGGGCGGCGCCATGTCGCCGAACGAGGTCAAGCCGGGGTTGTGGGTGGTGCAGACCCCGGAAGAGACGGAGTTGGTGGTGCACTACGCGCCCCCTGTGGTGATCCTCCGGGTCCGGGTCATGGAGCTTCCGGCCGAGGAGCCCCGACGCTCCGAACTCTATCGGCAACTCCTCGAATTCAATGCGAACGAGTTGGTCCATGGCTCCTACGGTCTGGAAGGGGACCACATCGTGCTCACCGATACGCTCGAGCTCGAGAACCTCGACTACGTCGAGTTCGAGTCCAGTTTTGATTCGATGACGCTGGCGCTGGCCTCGCACATGGGCGCGCTGGCAACGTTCCGCGAAAGGTAGCCAGCCCATGGGGTTCTTTGACCGTATGTCCCAGTTGCTCCGGTCGAACATCAACGATCTCATCTCCCGGGCTGAGAATCCCGAGAAGATGCTGAATCAGATGATCGTGGACATGAAGGGCCAGCTGGCGAAGGCCAAGCAGCAGGTGGCCTCAGCGATCGCCGACGAGAAGAAACTGCGGGCCGATGCCGAGAGCACGCGGAAGCAGGCGGAAGACTGGGAACGCCGCGCCATGTTGGCCGTCCAAGAAGGTCGCGATGACCTGGCCAAGCAGGCCCTGATGCGGTACAACGAGCACCTGCAGGGGGCCCAGCAACTGCATGAGACCTGGCAGCGTCACAAGGTCGAAACCGAGGCGCTCAAGGTGTCCCTCCGGCAGTTGAACGACAAGATCGAAGAGGCAAAGCGCAAGAAGAACATCCTCATCGCGCGGTCGAAGCGGGCGGAGGCGCAGCAACGCATCCAGGAAACCATGTCCGGGTTGTCGGACAAGAGCGCCTTCGAATCCTTCGAGCGCATGGCTGAGAAGATCGAAGCGACCGAGCGAAAGGCGCTGGCGGCGGCTGAGCTGAACGCCGAGTTCGAGGACCACACGCTCGAGGACCAGTTCCGCGCCCTGGAATACCACGGCAACGAGGAGCAGCAGCTGCTCGAGTTGAAGCAGAAGATGGGGCTGTTGGCACCCGGCGCGGACGAGGCCGCGAAACAGATCGCGCCGGGCGATGGGGACGTGGAGGACGCCGAAGTGGTCGAGGACGACGACGCCCCAGCCTGAGGCATGACCGAGCGATGCTTACACCGTAGGCCGTCCGTTTTCGGGCGGCCTCTGTATTTTTCGGTCGTCGCCCCGTTTCCTCGAGGTAGAAGAGCACTATGCCGGCACCCAAGCACCTGATCCTGGCCGACGGCGCCTTCGGCCCGATGACGTCTAAGACGGCCAACTGCATCATCCGCTATCAGCCGGATCAGGTCGTCGGCGTGGTCGACCGGGAGACCGCTGGTCGCACGGCGGCGGCGGTGCTGGGATTCGGCGGGGCCATTCCGGTGGTGGCGAGCATGACCGAGGGGCTCGCGCTCGGGCCGGACACGATCCTGATCGGGATTGCCCCCGTCGGGGGCCGTCTGCCGGCGGAATGGCGTCGCTGGTTGCTCGAGGCGATCGATGCGGGCTGCGACATCTGGAGCGGGCTCCACACCTTCCTCGCAGACGACGCGGCACTAGCGGAGCGGGCCCGGGTACGGGGAACCGCTATTCAGGATGTTCGCCGGCCGCCGCCCGACTTGGAGGTTGCATCCGGGCGCGCGCGAGATCTCGAACCGTTTGTCATTCAGACCGTCGGCACCGACTGCAACGTCGGCAAGATGACCAGTCAGCTGCAGCTGACCCGGGTGCTCAACGAGCGGGGCGTCCGCACCCGGTTCGTTCCGACCGGGCAAACGGGGATCTTCCTGGAAGGGTGGGGCATCGCGGTTGATGCCGTAGTGGCCGACTTCATTGCCGGGGCGGCAGAGCGGATTACCCTCGAGGGCAGCGTGGATGCGGACATCGTCATGGTGGAAGGGCAGGGGAGCATCAACCATCCGGGGTACTCCGGGGTGACGCTGGGGTTGCTTCACGGCTCGTGCCCCGACGCGCTCATTCTCTGCCACGAGGCCGGTCGCCGTTTCATCGGCGAGTTCCGGAAGGATCTCAGGTTCCCGATCCCGCCCCTGGCCGACTACATCCGCTGGTATGAATCGCTCGCGGTGCCGGTCGCTCCCACGCGAGTGATTGTGATTGCGATGAACACCCAGGGTCTGGATGAAGAAGGCGCTCGGCGCGCCTGTGAGCAGGCTGAGGCGGAAACCGGCCTCCCGGCGACCGATCCCATTCGCTTCCCGAGCGAGCCTCTCGTCGAGGCGATCCTCGCCGCGCGCGAACGGTACCTCGAATCGCGGCGCACGGGATCGGTTGGCACATAACAGCGGGCCCGGCCGGGGCCGGGCGCGTCATGTCAGGGGCTGAAGCGTTGGGCGCAACCTACGGGCTCGGCGCCTTTGTTTTCTTCGGGGACTTCTCCACGGGATAGCCCCGTTCGAGCCAATCGACCATTCCGCCGAAGACGAGGGCCGCGTCCATCTTGGCGCGTTGCATGACCGATGCAACGTATGCGCTCCTCACCTGGTCTCCACACACCAAGGCGAGCGGCTTGTCACTCTCGATCGCTTCCATCGCGGCCCACGGCTCGGTCCATTCGAGGCAGGTCGAGCCCGGGATGTGTCCGAACCGGAATTCGAAGCTTTCCCGCGTGTCCACCACGCGGTAGCGATCGAGCGCATCTTTCAGCTCATCCACCGTCAAGAGGGGCAGGGCCTCGGTGGGAAGCCCCGCGGCCTTCCACTGCTTGAGGCCGCCCTCGAGATAGCCCTCGACATGAAAGCCGGCCTTGCTCAGGATCCCCATCGCGACCTTGGCGATCGGGTCGGGTTCGGCATGAATGAGGTACGTCAGGTCGTGCGGAAGGGACATCTCCGCGCGTTCGGCCAAATCGGCCCGATTGAACTGGAAGTTGACCGCGCCGGGCACGTGCTCCTTCGCGAACGGCTTGGGCGGTCGCATATCCAGGACGACGGCGCCATTGGCGACCGCGTCCTGGACCTCGCTGGGCTTCATACCGCTGCCTCCGTGATCTGGTCTTTCGAGATGAGGCCGAGGTTGTAGGACTTGATGCGCGCGTAATCGTCGGGGAACGGCTTGGCCGTCTCTTTGACGAACGCGGCGAACTCGGCCGGCGTCTCCTTCCGCATGGCCAGATTGAACCGCTTTTCGAAGGCAATGGTCGAGGCCGCCTTGCCACTCATATTGACGCCCCCGCAGGTGGAGCCGCCGTAGTGGCACGGATACACCTCCACGTGATCGGGCAGGGCAAACAACTTGTCCTTCACGCTCCGATACAGCGTCTCCGCCCGGGTAGCTTCGTCCATGACGTCCAGCGCCTGATCGCCCAGCAGGAGATCAGGCCGACCGACGTCGCCCACGAACAAGGCATCGCCGGTCAGGACGCACCAGGGTTCCTCCGAGCGGGCGGTGTCCGTGACCACAAACGACGTGTGCTCGGGGGTATGGCCAGGCGTGTGGATCGTCGTGAGCCGGACCCCGCCGATCTCGAAGACCTCGCCATCCGTGAACGATGTGAAGCCGTACTTCACCAAGTCGGCCGCCGACTCGTGCAGGTAATGCGGCACGTCGTTCATCTCGGCCAGCTCGCGAGCGCAGGAGATGTAGTCGGCGTGGAGGTGCGTCTCGAAGACGCCGGTGATGGTGAGCCCGAGGTCGGCGGCCTCGAGCACGTACGACTCCGCGCCCATGTCGTCGATCGGATCGATGATGACGGCCTCTTTGGCCCGCGGGCACCCGATCAGATACGATGCCTGCGCCAAGGGCTCGAACCGGAACTGCTTCATGATCATGGGTCAGTCCTCCTCGTCCACCTTGCGCACATAGAAGACAAACGTGCCATCCTCTTCGTGCCACTCCAGGAGTTCGTTTCCGGTGTCGTCGGCCCAGGCCGGAAAGTCGGCGATCGACCCGCGATCGGTGGCTAGAATCTTGAGGATCTGGCCGTTGGTGAGCGAGCGGATCTGCTTGCCGGCTTTGACCACCGGCATCGGGCACAACAGATTTCGCGCGTCGAGTACGACGTCTTCCTTGATATCAGCCATGACAGCCGCTCCTCCACAGGGTCTGGGTCAAATGAACAGCGTCAGGTGCGACTTGCGCGCTTCCGATAAGAATGCAGCCGCGCCGCCGAATTCGACACCCTCGATAAAATCGTCCTGGGAGTATCCGAAGACATCCATGGTCATCTGACAGGCGATGAGTTTCACGTCGGATTCCCGAGCCACATCCAACAGCTCGCGGATCGAGGCCACGTGTTTCTTCGCGAATTTCGACTTCATCATGCCGGTCGCCATGGCGGTCATGCCGGGGAGCGAGCTCACGATATCCGGCATGGGAACCGGCATGGGCATGCCGGGGTTGCCGACCGGCGAGACCTTGAGCTTCCGCTCAAAGTCTTTGTGAATCACGTTCAGGCCGTAGAAGGTGAAGAAGATCGACACGTCCATGCCGGTCGCGGCCGCGGCGGTGGCCAGGATGAGCGGGGGATAGGCCCAGTCGAGCGTTCCCTTGGACGAGATGAGGCAGGCCCGCTTCGCGGCGGAATCCTTCTTGAAGGCGCGCTGCATTTCTTCTCGAATGAGCGCGCGGACCGATTCCTCGGTCAACTTGGTCTCGTGCGTCTCTAACATGGCCCCACCTGCTGGAAAGAGTGTTGCGGAGGCTTCGAGTGCTGATCTACACGTCACCACCGGCAAGGTCGTGCCGGCGGATGCAATTCAGGATCGCCGTGACCTTGGGTTCGGTTATATGGTAGAACACGTGTGTGCCGTCGCGGCGGAAATCGACGATCCCACGGGCCCTGAGCGACCCGAGGTGCTGCGACACCGCCGTCTGGCTCGCCCCGGAATACTCCTGCAGCTCCCCCACCGATTTCTCTCCGGGTTCCAGGGCCTCGAGCAGGCGGAGCCTGAGCGGGTGTCCGAGGCACTTGATCACCTCGGCGGCGCGGGCGAGGACCTCGCTGGCGATCATGACGTCGGTTCTGTCATGGTGTGGCTCGGTCATGCCTCGACAGCCTCTGCGTGAGGGGTGAGGTCGGGCCCGCGCTGGCAGGTGGCCCGATCAAAATGTTGCGAAAACCAATATATCTACGTATAACAATACATCACTATATCCCCTGAGCCCTGGTCCAGCAAGGCGCAAGTCGGGAAGGACTCGCTCTGAGCGACGCCACACAGCAGCGTTCCCAGCCTCGCCGATTCAGCCTGGTCGATGTGATCGCCGGCGTGAGTGTGGCGACGGTGTTGATCCCGCAGTCTCTGGCGTACGCCGAGCTGGCCGGGCTCCCGCCGTATTACGGGCTGTATGCCGCCATGCTCCCGCCAATCGCCGCGGCGTTCTTTGCGTCTTCCCCGTACCTCCAGACTGGTCCTGTCGCCATGACCAGCCTCCTGACGTTCGGGGCCCTCGTGGTGCTCGCCGAGCCGTTCAGGCCGGACTACATCAAGCTCGCGGCGCTGCTGGCCCTGGTGGTTGGGGTGGTCCGCGCCACATTCGGGCTCTTCAGGGTCGGCTGGGTGGCCTACCTGATGTCGCGCCCGATCCTCATCGGCTTCACTAATGCTGCGGCGATTCTCATTATCGCATCCCAGCTGCCGACCGCCGTTGGGGTCGACCCCGACGGAACGCGGCTGTTGGGCAAGGCCTGGTGGGCCCTCAGCCATGTGAGCCTGTGGCAGCCATCTGCGGTGTTGCTGAGCTTGACGACCGTCGCACTCGTTCTGGGTGGGCGCCGGATTCACGCGCTCTTGCCCGGCGTCCTGGTCGCCGTCGCGGTCGGGGTTGGCGTGAGTCTGATGGCTGGCTATCCCGGCCCGATCGTGGGCCCCATTCCTTCGGGGCTGCCCCCGTTCTCGCTGGAGCTTCCGTGGTCGTCGCTGCCATCTCTGCTCGTGCCCGGAGTCGTGATTGCCTTGGTGGGCTTTGCGGAGCCCGCGGCCATCGCGCGAATCTTCGCGGCGCAGGACCGGCGGCCGTGGAGTCCGGACCGGGAGTTTCTGAGTCAGGGTGTGGCGAACCTCGCATCCGGATTCTCGGCCGCATTTCCGGTGGGCGGCTCGTTCTCGCGCAGCTCGGTCAACCGTTTGGCGGGGGGGAAGACTCGCTGGAGCGGTGCGGTGACCGGCCTGGTCGTGCTCGCATTCCTGCCGGTAGCCGGCATCTTGGCCCCGCTTCCTCGCGCGGTGCTCGGCGGGATCGTCATCGCGGCGGTGCTCAACCTGATCACGTTGCGACAACTGGCGAAGCTCACGCGATACTCGTTTCCCCAAGCCTGGGTCGCCTGGGTCACGTTCGCCGCTACGCTCATCCTCGCCCCACGCATCGAGCGGGCAATACTCCTCGGTGTCGCACTCGCGATCGTGATCCACCTCTGGCGCGAACTGTCGGTCCATATCGGGGCGGATTATGACGACGAAACGCTTCGGCTCACGCCGCACGGGGTGCTGTTCTTCGCGTCAGCTCCGGGCCTCGAAGGGGCGCTGATCACCCAGCTTGCTGCACATCCCTCCGCCACTCGGCTGGTCATCGATCTCGCCCAGCTCGGCCGGATCGACTACTCGGGAGCGATCGCACTCAAGAATGTCATCGAGGAAGCGGAGCAAGCGGGCTTGACCGTGGGGATGGTCGGCATCCCACCCCAGGCTCGGCGCATCCTCACCAACGTCTTCGGCGCCGACTCACCGCTGTTCGACTGAGGTGGGGGAGCCTGGTGGCGGGTCCCCGCCACCAGGCTCCCCTCACCGCCCCCCTGGTCCGGGCTCGAAGACCTACAGTCGGTTTGTCACAGACTTCCCCGAGTGGCGAAGCTGAACTGGATCAAGAACGAGTCTTCCTTCAGCTCGTTGGTGACGCTGGTCGTTCCCGGGGGAATCGACGGATTCAGGAACTCTCCCGTTCCGGTATTGCTGAACGCGTGATAGTAGGCGGCGCTGACCTCGAAACGCCGGCTGGGCCGGAACCCGACGCCGAATGTCACGTGATGTTGCACGATACCTGGGGCCGGAGTGTTGATGAAGGACAGCGAATCGGGAATCGGGTTCTCGCTCCAATTGTATCCGGCCCGGAGGGACAGCTTGTCGCTGGCCCGGTAGTCGACCCCGGCATGGATCGAAGCAATGTTCTCCCACCCAAAGGCCTTGACCGAGCCGTCAGGATTGAACACGCCGTTTCCCTCGAGCTTGAAGCCGTCCGCCTTCCCGTAGAGGATGTAGCGGAAGTCACCAGCCAGGAGCAGATTCGGTGCAGCGTTGATCGCAATGCCGGCGCCCAGGAACATCGGAATGTCGAGGTTGAACGTCACCAGGCGGGGGGTCCCAAAGTTGGGCAGGTTGGGATTGGCCCAGGTCGTGTTGAATTCGAAGTCCTCGAACCACTGCGGCGTCTGGAACGAGGCACCAATCGAGACCATGTCGTTGAAGTGGTAGATCACCCCGACTTGCGCCCCGACGCCAAACGCGCCGTCCGCCGCTGCGCCAGAGGAATAGAACGCCCGGTCATCGAACGTCCCCGGTGTGCCGTCGGGTCCCGGATCAACCGCCGGCGCGCCAATGGGCAACGGGTCGACCGCCAGGGAGGCCCAATTCACGACGGCCGAGACCCCCAACCAGAGCTTTTTGGTGGGGGCGAAGGCCACGGTGGGCGACAGCTTGAGCAGGCCGTAGCTGCTGTAGATCTGGCCGAAGCCGTTGGGCCGGGGCGCCAAAATAGGATTAGTGGTGCTGGCCGGGTAATCCACCCCGAAACCGCCAATTGATAGGCCTCCCAAGCCGACGACCACTTTCTCGTTATCCAATTTTGTGCTGAACGCCATGGCCGGGATCGGAACCCAGTCGCTCTTGCTCACCGTCGAGCCGCTGCCAAAGCCAATGGCGGAGGCGTCGCTGCTCAGGGTGCGGTTCGGCTTGAACATCTCGAAGCCGAACTCGACCCGGGTACCGTCGAAGGCCATGAGGCCCGCGGGATTCAGGTAGTAGGCGGCGAGCAGGCTTTGGGGTGAGGCAATCCCCGCACCGCCCATGGCTGAGTTGATCGCGCCGACTCCATGTAAGAAGTAACCATCCGTGGCGTGCAGGGCTGAGGCCGGCCACACCAGGAGACTCGCAATGAGTGCGCTACCGAACAGACTCGTTCTTCGCATTGCACCCTCCGTAAAGTAGAACCGTACTACTCGAGTGATTCCTCGACCTTGTCGCGAATTTCATCTTCAATGGACGGCGGCATACGCATATTGGCGGCGAATTTCATCGAACCGGCATCCTCGAAGTAGATCTTCATGCGGAACATGGCGTCGACCGCATGGATCTCGACCGCATCGTCCACCCGCGTGAGGACCAACTCGATCGGGAACGCCGCCGCGTGGTCGAGACCGGGACAGGCCATGTCCTTCCTGGTGTCGTCGCTGCCGTGCTGGACGATGTCGAACGCCTTGGCCTCCATCGCCTCACCGGTCACGCCGATGATGGCGAGATCGTGGTTGGGCAGGCTCAGCATGTACACGGGTCGGACGCCCCACCGGCGGGACCCGCCCAACTTCGTGAGCCCGGCGTAGAGACGTTGCGCCACATCCTGAACCGACATGCCCGCTTCGAGATCGACCGACGCAATCTTCTCGATCTTCGAGTCGAACGGACCGCCGGCAATGATCCCCATCGTCTTGCTGATCAGTCCGCGGTCACGCATTTCCCCGTATTGAGTGGCGACTGCGTTGCCCGGGACCGCTTTTGTTACGATCGCCTTGAGTTGCTCCAGGGCACCGTTGGCCGGAATCGCGAAGCCTGTCTCGGCGACCATGGTGCGAGTGAGGGACTGCGGGTTGGCCAGCGCCACGTGGGTCCCGTTTTCATCTTGGTACACGGCCACGCGAACCGGGAGCGCGAACGCGGCGACGGGCCCGCGCTGCGCCACTTGGGCAGCGTACGCCGGCGAGTTCACCACGAACACATGGCCCCGGTAGGCGCACTTGTCGCGATTCACCCCGCTCTCATAGTCCGCGAGCACCGTCCACTCGCTGCCGGCCAATCCGCCCTTGAGCGCGGATACCACCGCGTCAAACGGTCCCACGGCCTGGTCGATCAGCTTTACATAGACCCCGTACGACGGGGCCTCCTGGGCCACGGCGCTCGAGCCAGACCCCGCCAGGCCAGGCCCCAGCACGAGGGCCAGCAGAGCCCCTGCTGCCGCCAGGCGTGGGCACGGGCCCAATCCGAATGCGAAGCGCACGCGATCCCCCTTTCTCAGGTGATACCTTAGGGAAATGGCGATATTCATATATCGCGAGTGGAGAATACACTTTGCCCTATGAAGGCTCCGGGAGGATCATTTGAAGACTCCTGAAGATTCTGATAAAGGCATCCGAAATTCGGTAGTAAGGACATCTTCATGCTTCTTGTGCCTGGCGCCGGGCCCGCTAATCTTCCCAGGGCGTGTCTCGGCGCGGCGGTCATACCGCCCGGAAATCCCATGATCGACCGGCAGAGCGGAGCGTAGCGATGCCTGAAGCAGCGGCGGCACAAGGGCAGGAGTTGCCGATATACTGGGGCAAGGTCATCGACCACACCCGGTGCATCGGCTGCCATGCCTGCACTACGGCCTGTAAGTCAGAGAACGAGGTGCCGCTGTCGGTCAACCGGACCTACGTCAAGTACGTCGACGTCGGCACGTTTCCCGAGGCGCGTCGCGCCTTCCAGGTGACGCGGTGTAACCAGTGCGACGATCCTCCGTGTGTCACGGCCTGCCCCACGCGGGCGATGCATCAGCGCTCGGACGGGATCGTGGACTTCGACAAGTCGATCTGTATCGGCTGCAAGGCCTGCATCGCCGCGTGTCCCTACGACGCCATCTTCATCAATCCTGAGGATCATTCCGCCGAGAAGTGCAATTTCTGCGCGCATCGGCTGGACGTGGGGCTCGAACCGGCCTGTGTCGTGGTGTGTCCGACGGAGGCGATCTTGATCGGCGACCTGAACAGTGCGGGGTCGCGGGTGGCCGAGCTGGCGATGCGCGGGCCGGTGACAGTGCGGCGGCCCGAGAAGGCGACCCGCCCCAAGCTGTTCTACAACGGCGCGCACCAAGCGACGCTCGATCCCATCGCGGCCCGCCGGCCCGCCGGCGGGCTCTTCATGTGGAGCGAGCAGGCCGCCGGTTCCCACGCCGTGGTCTCCGGCCACCCCGCCGAGCCGAACAACTCGGCGGCCGCGATCCTCGCCTACGATATTCCGCACACGATGCCGTGGGATTGGCGCGTCAGCCTGTACACGTGGACCAAGGGCATCGCGGCGGGCGCCTATCTGGTGCCGTTCCTGCTCGTGGCGCTCAACATCATCCCCGCGTCGAGTGCACTGTGGCAGTGGGTGGCCCCTCTCATGGGAGGCGGCTTCCTCGCACTCACGGGGCTGCTCCTGATCTGGGACCTCGAGCACCCCGAGCGGTTCTACTATCTCTTCACCCACGCCCAGCCGAAGAGCTGGCTGGTACGCGGCGGGATCGTCATCTCTGGCTACGCAGCCGTTCTCGCGGCCCACTTCGTTGGCAGCGTCGTCTCTGTGCCACAGCTTCAATGGTTCGGGATGCTGGCCGGCGTGCCGCTGGCCCTCCTCACCGCGGTGTACACGGCCTACCTCTTTGCGCAGGCAAAGGCCAGGGATCTCTGGCAGAGCCCGCTTCTCGTGCCGCACCTGGCGGTCCAAGCCGTGCTGGCCGGTTCGGCCGCCGTGCTGCTGGTCGCACCTCGCCTGGCGCCTCGCGCCTTCATTCCGTTGCTCGCCGTGCTCGCCGTCAGTAGCCTGATTCACCTCCTGTTTGTGCTGGGGGAAGCCACCATGACCCATCCCACGGCCCACGCCAAGCTGGCCGCGTGGGAGATGATCCGCGGCCGCTACGCCCGGTTCTTCTGGGTTGGGGTGGCACTCGTGGTCGGCGGGGTCCTGGCGCCGTGGATCGGGATGGCGGCAGCACCGCTGGCCCTGGCCGGACTGCTGGCCCACGAGCACGCCTACGTGCAGGCCGGGCAATCCGTTCCGCTCGCGTGAGGGTGTGACGATGACGCCGAGAGAGCTGAGCGACCGAGTCCGCGCGGCCAAGGAAGATGTCGAACGGCGCGGTGAAACCTTCTACCCCGGGCCAAGCCGGATTCACCTGGCGTCCTTCCCGCCGAAAGAGCGGTGGGACGATTGGGTGGAATTGGATTCGCGCGCCTGGCCCGAGCGGGTGGAACGCCGCTACAGCCTGGTCCCCACCACCTGCTTCAATTGTGAATCGGCCTGCGGACTGCTGGCCTACGTGGACAAGGAGACGCTGCAGGTACGGAAGTTCGAGGGCAATCCGGAGCATCCCGGCTCCCGGGGGCGGAATTGCGCCAAGGGTCCGGCCACCATTACCCAGGTGACCGACCCGGACCGCATCCTCGTGCCCCTCAAGCGTGCCGGCGTCCGGGGCGAGGGAAAGTGGGTCGAGGTCGGGTGGGATGAGGCGCTGGACGACATCGCCGGGCGGATTCGCCGGGCGATCCAGGAAGATCGCCACAACGAGGTGATGTACCACGTGGGTCGTCCCGGCGAGGATGGGTTCACCGAACGGATCCTCGCCGCGTGGGGTGTGGACGGGCACAACTCCCACACCAATGTCTGTTCCTCCAACGGTCGGGCCGGGTACCAGTTCTGGATGGGCTACGACCGGCCGAGCCCGGATTTTGCCAACGCGAAGGTGATGGTGCTGGTGTCGGCGCACTTGGAGACCGGACACTACTTCAACCCGCACGCCCAGCGCGTCATGGAGGCCAAGCAAAACGGCGCTCGGTTGATCGTGTTCGACACCAGGCTGTCGAATACCGCGACCCACGCGGATCACTGGCTGGCGTCGTATCCCGGCTCCGAGGCTGCGGTGCTCTTGGCCGTGGCCAACTACCTCATTCAACACGATCTCTACAACAGAGAGTTTGTGCGGCAGTGGTGGAATTGGCACGAGTATCTCGCCTGCGAGCGCGACGATCTCGAGCCGTCATTCGACAACTTCGAGCGCGTGCTGAAGGAGCTGTATCGCGACTACACGTTCGAGTTTGCCGCCGCGGAGTCGGGGCTCGATGCCTCGGTCATCGAAGATGTGGCTCAGGTGGTGGCCACCGCCGGGACTCGGCTCGCCACGCACAATTGGCGCAGTGCCGCGGCCGGGAACGAAGGAGGGTGGCAGGTATCCCGCACCCTGTTCCTGTTGAACGCTCTCATGGGCGCCGTGGCGAGCGAAGGCGGCACCTTCCCCAACGCCTGGAATAAGTTCGTCCCCGAACCGATTCACACGCCGCCGCACCCGAAGACCTGGAACGAACTGACGTGGCCGGTGGAATACCCGTTGGCGATGAACGAACTCTCCTTCCTCCTACCTCACTTTCTGAAGGAGGGGCGGGGGCGAGTCGATGTGTATTTCACCCGGGTCTACAACCCGGTGTGGACCAATCCGGACGGCTTCTCGTGGATCGAAGTGCTCACCAACCCGGATCTGGTGGGGTTGCATGTCGCCCTGACCCCCACGTGGAATGAAACGGCCTACTTCGCCGACTACGTGCTGCCGATGGGCCACAGCTCCGAGCGGCACGACACCCATTCGTACGAGACCCACGACGCGCAGTGGATCGGATTCCGTCAGCCGGTCTTGCGTGCGCTCCGCGAACGGATGGGCCAGCGGGTGGCCGATACGCGGGAGGTCAATCCGGGCGAGGTCTGGGAAGAGAACGAATTCTGGATCGACCTCACCTGGCGGATCGACCCCGACGGGGCACTGGGTATCCGCCAGTTCGTCGCCTCCAAACAGCGTCCCGGCGAGAAGCTCACGGTGGACGAGTACTACGCCTACGCCTTCGAGCACTCGGTTCCCGGACTGCCGGAGCGAGCTGCCGCCGAGGGCCTGAGCCCGCTCGATTACATGCGTCGCTACGGTGCCTTCGAGGTCGAGCGACGCGTCGGCCCGGTCTACACGTACGAGGTTCCCCGCGATGACCTCCAGGATATCCGCGAGGATCAATTCGGCCGGGTGTACACCCGTGCGCCCAAGCCGCCATCACCCAACGTGGTGCCGCAGCCGTCGCCCGAGCCCGACGCGGAAGGCCGCCGCCCCGTCGGGGTGACGGTCGACGGGAAGATTCTGCGCGGCTGGCCCACGCCAAGCGGTCGGCTCGAGTTCTACTCACGCACCCTGGCCGAGTGGGGGTGGCCCGAAGCGGCCCTACCCACTTATCTCAAGAGCCACATCCACCCGACCCACTTGGCCGCGGATCAGATGCCGCTGATCAGCACCTTCCGGCTCCCGGTCCACATCCACACCCGGAGCGCCAATGCCAAGTGGCTCGACGAGATCGCGCACACCAATCCACTCTGGATCCATGCGTCCGATGCGAGCCGCCTCGGCCTCTCGACCGGCGACCTCGTTCGGGTGGAAACGGAGATCGGGCACTTCGTGGTCAAGGCCTGGGTGACCGAGGGGATCCGCCCCGGTGTGGTTGCCTGTAGTCACCACATGGGTCGGTGGAAACTCGGCGAGACAGGGCAGCGGCAGCTCATGGCCACGGTGAACTTGGATCACCGCGGTGCGAGCTGGGGTCTCACGCGCCGGCGCGGTGTCGAACCGTTTGCGTCGTCCGATCCCGATACCCTCCGAATCTGGTGGACCGATGTCGGCGTACATCAAAACCTCACGTTCTCCGTGCATCCGGATCCCGTCTCCGGGCAGCACTGCTGGCATCAGGCCGTTCGCATCCGGAAGGCCGATCCCGGCGACGCCTATGGCGACATCGCCGTCGACACGGATCTGGCGCGTGACATGTACCGGCGCTGGTTGGAGAAGGCCCGTCCCGCTGATACCCATTCGCCGGAGGGTACCCGCCGGCCGTTCTGGTTGCTCCGGCCCCTGAAGCCGGCGAAGGAACACTTCCGCCTGCCGGAACCGACACACCCAGCGGGCGTCGGGCCAGGCTCCTCCTAGCGGATGGAGTTACTTCGCGCGCTTGCCGTTCTTGCCGAGTCCCCCAGCGAAGAGACCGCGGGACTTGCCCGGGTCCTGAAGCTCGATCGGCCGCCGACCGCGGCTGAACACACCGACCTCTTCGTCTTCCAGCTCGTTCCCTACGCCTCCGTGTACTTGGGCGCGGAGGGCATGCTGGGTGGCGAAGCCGAGGATCGGGTCCGGGGGTTCTGGCGGGCCCTGGGCCCAGCGCCACCGACCGAGCCCGATCATCTGACGGCCCTTCTCGGACTCTATGTGCGTCTGGCTGAACTCGAAGAGGCCGAAACCGATCTGACGCGCCGAGCGGCGCTGGGCAGGGCACGCTCCGCCCTCCTGTTCGAGCACCTCCTGAGTTGGCAGCCTGCGTTTCTCGAGAAGGCGATCGAAATTGGGCCGGGCCCTTTTCGAGACTGGGCACGCCTGCTCAAGTCGGCACTGGTGGCGGAGGCCTCAGGCCTCGGAGTTCCCACGGTCCTGCCCCTCCATCTGCGCGAGGCCCCGGGTCTGCCCGACGCAGAGTCTGCCAGCCTCGAGGAGCTGGTGTCGGCGTTCGCGGCTCCGGTCAGGTGCGGCATCGTCCTCACCCGCACCGACCTCGAGCGGGCGGGGCGGGAACTCTCTCTCGGCGTGCGAGCCGGTGGGAGGCGCTTCGTGTTGGGGTCACTCCTGGGGCAGGATGCACCCGCTATGATGAAGTGGCTCGGGGCTGAGGCCGACCGCTGGGTGGACTTGCATCTCGGCTATGCCAATTCCTTGGGCTCCATCGCTACTTTCTGGGCCGAGCGGGCCCGCCGGACGGCCACGTTCGCCAACCTGCTGCACCGGGCGGCAGCGGAGAGTGTGAGGAGCCCATGACTGTGTGTTCGAGTGAGGATCTGAATCAATGAAGCAGGCAACCATCATAGGCCTCGCGCTCGGTGTGCTCGTCGCTGGGGCCGCGCCGCTTCCTGGACAGGCCGTCCCTCAGGTGAGTGGTGGCCCCGGGTGGGTGGTACGTTCGGCAGCACATGTCGATCTCTGGTATCATGGCCTCGCGGTAGTGGGGTATGACGGGCTTGCGCCGCTCCCGCTCTACGCCCCGGACTACGCGGCGCACATCAAGAGCGCCAAGGAAGCCCAAGGACTGTATCCGACGACGCTCGATCGACTCCGATCCTACTTCCGGATCGCGTTCGCCACCGACAGCACGTTTGAGATTTTTCATTTCCTGCCGCTCTACTTCGGTTCGCCCGAACCCGAGCCGATGCTGGCTGCATTGGCCGCCGCCGCTCGCGGTGAGACGCGAGAGGAATTTGGAGCCCGGGTTCTGTCCGAGGTCCTGAAGAAGAAGAACCAGCGCGAGATCGCCGGCCAGTTCATCGCCGCCCTCGAAGAAGAGTGGCGGGTGTTTCTCCGGGCGCACCGTGAGGCGGAGTCGCCGCAGCGGGATGCCTATCTGGCTGCGGTCGAGCGGCAATGGCAGGAGCGCATGGAGCCAGCCCTCGAAGGTTGGCTCATGGATCGTCGTCTCGACCGAGGCGTGGTGATCGCCTCGCCGGCCATAGGGCCGGAGGGCCGAATCTTCCTGGGCGAGCCGGATGATCCGGGCGACAATGTCGTTGCCGTCGGCATGCCGCTCGCACTGGGTGACACGGAGGTCGTACTGTTTGCCGCGATCCGCGAGCTCTGTTATCCCATCGCCAGTCGCGAAGTGGCGCGGCAGGGCGTGCCTGGCAACGACCGCGTGACCGCCGAGCGCGTCAGCAGCCGGGCCGCGGTACGATGCGGGGCAATGCTGCTCGATGTCCGGGCGCCGGAGCTGGCCACCCGGTACCGGGACGCCTATGTTCGGGCGGCCAAGCTGGATCCGGCGCGGGTGACGTTCGAAAATGCCTTCCCCGTCGACGCCCAGCTGCTGAAGGCGGTGAGACGGGAGCTGAGGCTGCCGGACGGCAGGGAGGAGCTGAGGAGTAAGGAGTAAGGAGTAAGGAGTAAGGAGTAAGCTGCGCGAGTAATCGCGGAGTACCGAGGTCCCGAGTGCAACGACTAACGCGAGCCCAAGAACTGGAAGGAGAGTCAGGGCAAGTCCAAGCGCAAACGCGGAAAGCCGCTGCCAGCGCCCGCTCTTCGGAAAGCCAAGGAACAAGCCAAACACGAATGGAAACGGAAAATAGAGCAGGCGTGTGCCGCAGACGATCCCTAAGAGAGCCCCGCTAATTGCCGTCTTCTTGTACGAGGGAGAGAGCACCAGCCAAAAAGCCAAGTAGGACAAACTCATCGTCAGGGCATAGTGCTTTGCCACCGGTACCCATGCCAATATCGCTCCATTCGTCGCGAGAAAGATCAACACCCACAGTCGTTCCTTCGGATGGGAGCGAAGCGCGAGCATGAGCGAGCATCCCAACGCTAAGCCAAACGCTATCGAGACTAGTCGAGCGCTAAGTAACGTGGGTGGAAGAAGTGCATAGGGATAACTCAGATACGGTAACTGCGGAAAGACAAAATCTCGATAGGGGAGCTTCCCATCGGCAATGAGGTAGGCAGCGTATTGATAGATGCCGGAAGTGAGCGCGCGGGACCGAGTTCCGAGGTCCCGACTGCCCAACCAACATATGTTTCGACTTTCCGACTTTCCGACTTCCGACTTTTCGACTTTCCGACTAACCGACTATCGGACTCATGTCCCTCACCCTCTACAACACGCTGACTCGCAGGCTCGAGCCGTTTGAACCGCTCGAGCCCGGCCGGGTATCGCTCTACACCTGCGGGCCAACCGTGTGGAATTTCGCGCACATCGGGAACTTCAGGACCTTTCTGTTCGAAGATCTGCTCCGGCGGTGGCTCGAGGCGAGCGGGTACGGCGTCTATCACATCATGAACGTGACCGACGTGGACGATCGTACCATCAACGCCGCCGCGGCTGCTGGAACATCGCTGCGTGAGCATGTCCAGCCGTTTATCGACGCCTTCTATGCCGACCGTGACTACTTGAGAATCCGTCCCGCCAACGAATATCCCCGCGCCACCGAATTCATCGCGCCGATGATTCGGTTGGTGCAGGGCCTCATCGACAAGGAGCACGCCTACGTGGGTGACGACGGCTCGGTCTACTTCAAGATTGCCAGCTTTCCGGCCTACGGCCGCCTGTCGCAGCTGGACCGCCAACAGCTGCAAGCCGGCGCCGGTTCGGGTGGCGGCCGGGCGGGGGTCGATACCGACGAGTACGCCAAGGAAGACGCACGGGACTTCGCGCTCTGGAAGGCGGCCCGCCCCGCGGACGAGCAGGTGGGAGCGGCCTGGGATGCGCCCTTCGGACGCGGCCGCCCCGGCTGGCATCTCGAGTGCTCGGCCATGGCGCTCGAACTGGTCGGGCAGCAGTACGGCGTGGACGTGGTCGACATCCACGCGGGCGGTGTGGACCTGATCTTCCCGCATCATGAGGACGAGATCGCCCAGGCCTGTGCCTATACAGGGCAGGAATACTTCGCCCGGTATTGGCTCCACGGCGAGTTCCTCAATGTCCGCGGCACCAAGATGTCGAAACGCTTCGGAAACTTCCTGACCGTGCGAGATCTCAGTGAGCAGGGAGTGGGAAGTGGGGCGGTGAGATTGTTGGTCTTCCAGACCCACTACCGCCAGCGGCTCGAGTGGACCGATGAGGCGCTCGAGGGGGCTCGGGAGGGCTCGCGGCGGCTGGGCGAGTTCGGCCGGAAGCTCGCTGAGGCGGCGGAGACGCCGGGGAAAGGACCTACTGCGCCGTTGGAGGAAGCGGCCGGGCGGTTCGAGGCCTCGTTCAAGGCGGCGTTGGACGATGACCTGAACGCCCCTCGGGCGGTCGCGGCCCTGTTCGACTATGCCCGGGAGGGGAACCGGCTCCTGGATGAGGGGGTCCGTCCCGGCCCAAGGGCACTCGGGGCCTGGGCTCTGGCCGACGCGGTTCTGGACGTGGCAGACCGTTCGAGCAAGGTGATTAAGGTCCAGACTAGCGGGTCCATAGCCCCGGCGGGCACTTGGTCACGCTAGGGTTTTGCCGGCGGCCGAGCCGCCGGCCGGGGCGGCCGAGGCAGCCGACTGGGCCCGGGAATGGGCGCTGGTGCGGCTCGAGCGCAAAAAGGCCCGCGATTTCGCGGAGGCGGACCGGATCCGGGACCTGCTCCGGACCCACGGATTCGAGGTCCGGGATACCAAGGACGGCGGGGCCGAGGTGGTCCGGCTGGGCTGATTCCCACCCGGACCGTGACCGGGCCTATCCCACCATATTTCCGGCGCTTATCCATGTTGACTGGAGCCTACAGGCCCGATATTATATGGGTCTGTCGATTTTTGGGGCTGCTGACGTAGCTCAATGGCTAGAGCAGCTGATTTGTAATCAGCAGGTTGAGGGTTCGAGTCCCTCCGTCAGCTCCTGTGTGCCTGGTCCTCGAGCGGGCCGGGACGTGCGTGGGTAGCGCGCGAATCGCGGTGGGGTGACCGAGTGGCTAATGGTAGCAGACTGTAAATCTGCCGGGCTTTGCCCTACGTAGGTTCGAATCCTACCCCCACCACTGATGGGCGGTATGAGGGTCAGGCCGAAAGATGGAAGACGGAATGGTGGAGGACTCGGGCCCACTTCCCGCCCGGGACGTAGAGGGGGAAGGGTATCGCGGGTGTAGCTCAGTTGGTAGAGCATCAGCCTTCCAAGCTGAGGGTCGCGGGTTCGAGTCCCGTCGCCCGCTTGGGACACCGACGGTCGCTCGCGTAGCTCAGTCGGTAGAGCGCATCCTTGGTAAGGATGAGGTCACCGGTTCAATCCCGGTCGCGAGCTTGGAGGAGTGAGGAGGAGGGGTAACAGCTAACAGCTGTACCTTCTCGGGCCGATAGCCGATAGCCGATAGCCGATCAGCCGATAGCCGAAGACTGACTCAAAGACGGACCGATTCGAGGAACGCACGCCATGGCCAAAGCCAAGTTTGAGCGCACGAAGCCGCATGTGAACGTGGGGACGATTGGGCACGTGGACCACGGGAAGACGACGTTGACGGCGGCGATCACGTTGATCCAGTCGAAGGCGGGGCTGGCGGACTTCATCGCGTTCGACCAGATCGACAAGGCGCCGGAGGAGCGGGAGCGGGGGATCACGATCGCGACGGCGCACGTGGAGTATCAGACGGCGAATCGGCACTATGCGCACGTGGACTGTCCGGGGCACGCCGACTACGTGAAGAACATGATCACGGGGGCGGCGCAGATGGACGGGGCGATCCTGGTGGTGAGTGCGGCGGACGGGCCGATGCCGCAGACGCGGGAGCACATTCTGCTGGCGCGGCAGGTGAACGTGCCGTACATGGTGGTGTTTTTGAACAAAGTGGACATGGTGGACGATCCGGAGCTGCTGGAGCTGGTGGAGCTGGAGGTGCGGGAGCTGTTGTCGAGCTACGACTTCCCGGGGGACGATCTGCCGATCATTCAGGGGAGCGCGCTGAAGGCGTTGGCGAGCGGGGACCCGGCGGCGCCGGAGGCGGCGTGCATCGCGGAGCTGCTGGCGGCGCTGGACAGCTACATCCCGCAGCCGAAGCGGGAGGTGGACAAGCCGTTCCTGATGCCGGTGGAGGACGTGTTCTCGATCACGGGGCGGGGGACGGTGGCGACGGGGCGGATCGAGCGGGGCAAGATCAAGGTGGGGGAGGAAGTGCAGATGGTGGGGTTTGGGGCGACGAAGAAGACGACGGTGACCGGGGTGGAGATGTTCCGGAAGCTGCTGGACGACGGGCAGGCGGGCGACAACGTGGGGTTGTTGCTGCGGGGGGTGGAGAAGACGGAGATCGAGCGGGGGATGGTGCTGGCCGCAGCCGGGGTCGATCACGCCGCACACGCAGTTCGAGGCCGAGGTGTACGTGTTGACGAAGGAGGAGGGGGGCCGGCACACGCCGTTCTTCAAGGGCTATCGGCCGCAGTTTTACTTCCGGACGACGGACGTGACGGGGTCGGTGGAGTTGGGGACGGGGGTGGAGATGGTGATGCCGGGGGACAACGTGCAGATGACGATCGAGTTGATCACGCCGATCGCGATGGACGAGGGGTTGCGGTTCGCGATTCGGGAAGGCGGCCGGACGGTGGGCGCCGGGGTGGTCACCAAGATCTTGAAATAGGGAGTCGGGGGTAGAGGAGCAACATGCCGCGCGATAAGATCATCCTGGAGTGCACCGATTGTAAGAATCGGAACTACTTCACGGACAAGAACCGCCGGAAGCACCCGGAGCGGGTAGAGTGGAAGAAGTTTTGTCCGCACTGCAACGCCCACCGCGTGCACAAAGAGTCGAGGTAGCATGGCCAAAGGGAAGGTCGTGCGCGGCGATGCCGCGGTCGCGCAGGGCAACGCCCTCATGCGCTCCGCCGACTTCCTCTCGGCGGTGCGCGTCGAGTTGGGCAAGGTCAGTTGGCCTACGCGGGAGCAGTTGGTCGAGGCGACCAAGAAGATCCTCCTGCTCTCGCTGGCACTGGGCGTGCTCATCGGACTGCTCGACTGGGTCCTCCAGAAGATCCTGGTGGATGGGATCGCGGCGATCGCCCGGTGATTGCCATGGAATCCCGGTGGTACGCGATCCAGACCACGGCCGGACACGAGAACAAGGTCCGGGGCCTGCTCGAGCGCCGCATTACGGACGACGTGCGGCCTGAGGAGCAGAAGCTGATCCGCCAGGCCTTGGTCCCCACGCAGGAAGTGGTGGAGATCAAGAATGGCAAGAAGGTCACGGTCGAGCGCAAGCTGTATCCGGGCTACGTGCTGGTGGAAATGGAGATGAGCCAGGAAGCGCTCCACGTGGTGAACAACATCCAGGGCGTGATCAAGTTCGTCGGGACCGGCCGTTTACCGCAGCCGCTCAGGCAGGAAGAGGTCAACCGACTGCTGGGCATCGTCGCGGAAACGGTCGAGGAAGAGGCAAAGGAAGAGATCCCCTTCCTGGTGGGGCAGGTGGTGGAAATCACCGAAGGTCCGTTCTCGGACTTCAGCGGCACGGTGGAGGAGGTCTTGCCCGACAAGGGGAAGGTGAAGGTCTCGGTCAGCCTGTTTGGGCGGCCGACCTCGGTCGAGTTGGATTACCTCCAGTTGCGAGGCCATTGACCGGCGCGCCCAGCGTGCGCGCCGGTACTCATAGACGAAGGTGGGCCGGGTGGCCCCCCGCCACCGCGCGGGTGAACGCGGGAGTCGACGGCGCCCGAATGCCCCGACGTTACGAGGAGTAACATGGCGAAGAAAGTCCAGGCTGTCGTCAAGCTGCAGTGCCCGGCTGGCGCGGCGAACCCGGCACCGCCCGTGGGTACGGCGTTGGGTCCGCACGGCGTCAACATCATGGATTTCTGCAAGCAGTTCAACGCGAAGACCCAAACCCAATCGGGCATGGTGATTCCGGTCGTCATCACGATTTATGCCGACCGTACGTTTTCCTTTATTACCAAGACCCCGCCCGCGCCGAACCTGCTGCTCAAGGAGGCCGGCATCCCGAAGGGAAGCGGGCAGCCGAATCGCGATAAGGTCGGCAAGGTCACGCGCGCCCAGCTCGAGAAGATCGCCAAGATCAAGATGGAAGATCTGAACGCGTCCGATCTCGATAGCGCCGTCCGGATGATTGCCGGGACGGCGCGGTCGATGGGGCTGGAGGTGGAGGGCTGATGGCCACGCGAGGCAAGCAATTCACTGCGGCGCTGGCTCGGGTGGATCGGGCCAAGGTCTACACGCCGACCGAAGCCGCCGACCTGGTCAAGGGCGCGGCGTTCGCCAAGTTCGATGAGACCGTGGAGATCGCGGTCCGGCTCGGAGTCGATCCGCGGCATGCCGACCAGGTGGTCCGCGGCACCGTCGTGCTGCCACATGGCACCGGCAAGTCGGTCCGGGTGCTGGTCCTCGCCCAGGGCGACAAGGCCAAGGAAGCGGAGGCTGCCGGGGCCGACTTCGTCGGTGTCGAGTACGTCCAGAAGATCAAGGACGGGTGGCTCGAGTGTGATGTGATCGTGGCGACCCCGGACGTGATGCCCCAGCTGGGTCAGCTCGGCCGGGTGCTCGGCCCCCGGGGGCTCATGCCCAATCCCAAGGCGGGCACGGTCACCATGGACGTCACCAAGGCGGTCAACGACATCAAGGCCGGCAAGATCGAGTTCCGGGTGGACAAGACCGGGAACATTCACGCTCCCGTGGGGAAAGTCTCCTTTGGGGCGTCCCAGTTGGTTGACAACATCGTCGCCTTCATGGACACCATCGTTCGCGCGAAACCCGCGGCGGCCAAAGGCACGTATGTCCGGTCGGCCACGGTCTCGAGCACGATGGGGCCGGGTGTGCGACTGGATCCGGCGGAGTACCGATGAGCAAGACTGAACGCCAGGCAATGGTCGAGACCCTCGCAGAAGAGCTGGAGCGGTCTCCCAACCTCTACTTGACGGACTTCACCGGGATGGATGTGCTCCGGATCACCGAGTTCCGAAGTCGGCTCCGGCAGGCCGGCGTGCGGTACCGCGTCGTCAAGAACACGCTCATGCAGCGGGCCCTGGCCGATAGCCAGGTATCCGGGCTCGATGAGCACTTGGCCGGGCCGACGGGGCTCGTGCTGGCGGGAGATGACCCGATCACTGCCGCCAAGGTGCTTGCCGATTTCATCAAGGAGCACGAACGGCCGGCGCTCAAGATCGGCCTGGTGGATGGCCAGACCATGACGCCAGCGGAGATCACGCATCTGGCCTCCCTGCCGCCGCGTGATGTGTTGTTGTCGCAGTTCGCCGGGGCGCTGCAGGCGCCGATGGCCCAATTCGCCGGCATCATGAATGGACTGCTGTATCAGTTTGTAGGCGCCCTCGAGGCGCTCAGCGCGCAACGAGGCGCGGCTTCTTAGCGGCTTCTTAATCGTACGGAGAGATAAGGCAATGGCGACGCAGCTGAGTAACGAAGAAATTCTGGAAGCCATCGGCAACAAGACCGTGGTGGAGCTCGCCGAACTCATCGAGAGCTTCAAGGACAAGTTCAACGTCACGATCGCTGCCCCGATGGCCGCCGCTGCGGCTGGGCCTGGGGCGGGTGGTGCGGGCGAAGCCGCGACCGAGGAGCAAACCGAGTTCGCGGTGATCCTGAAGGAAATCGGCGCCAAGAAGATCCAAGTGATCAAGGTGGTCCGCGAGCTGACCAGCCTCGGCCTCAAGGAGGCCAAGGACCTGGTGGACGGCGCGCCGAATCCGGTCAAGGAGAGCGTGTCCAAGGCCGAAGCCGAGGAAATGAAGAAGAAGCTAGAGGAGCAGGGTGCAACCGTCGAGCTGAAGTAGCCCGTAGCATGTCCGGTGAGCCAAGCGGGTTCACCGGCTACTTCGAGGCGCACTTCAGTGAGACGGAATGGAACTCAGACTGCATCGCAGGACCTCGATCGATCTTGACGCCCCGCGTGGACTCCGCCGGGGGTGGCGGAGCCAGGCCGGGGCCCTTTGTGCTGGGTAGGCCTACTAATGCCGAATAGTCGACCGGTCATCACGTTTTCCAAGCGCGAGAGCGGCATGCCGATGCCGCACTTGCTGGACATCCAGACTCAGGCGTTCAGCAACCTCTTGATTCCTGAAGCAGAAGCGGACCGGCAGGACGTTTCGCTGGATCGCGTGTTTCGGGATCTCTTCCCCATTACGGACGTCAATGGGAAGTACTGCCTCGAGTTCCTGTCCTACGCGCTCGGAGAGCCGAAGTACTCGGTGGAAGAGTGCATTGAGCGGGACATGACCTATGCGGCCCCGCTCAAGGCCAAACTCCGTCTCGATGTGTTCGAGGAGGTCGACGGGCAACGCCGCCTCAAGAATGCGATCGAGAAGGAGGTCTATCTCGGCGAGCTGCCGATCATGACGCCGCTCGGCACGTTTGTGATCAACGGGGCCGAGCGGGTGGTTGTGAGTCAGCTGCACCGGTCGCCTGGTGTGGTCTTCGAGGAGTCCATTCATCCGAACGGTCAGCGGCTCTTTTCGGCGCGGATCATCCCATTCCGTGGCTCGTGGGTCGAATTCACGATCGATATCCATGACGTGATCTTCGTCCACATCGACAAGAAGAAGAAATTCCCTGCTACGGCACTCCTCCGGGCGTTCGGGCATGGGGAGAATGCCGACATCCTCCGGCTGTTCTTCTCCACCAAGACCATCGACATCACCGGGAAGTTGGAAGCGCGCCACGAGCGCCGAGAGGTGATTGGGGCGCTCTTGGCCGAGCCGATTCCGAATCCGGAAGAGCCGGACGGCGCTCCCCTCGCCGGCGTCGGTGACGAGCTCACGGCCGAACGGCTCGACGCCGTGCGGCACGTGGGTGTCAAGCAGGTGGTCATCTTTGCGGGCTACGCCACGATCGATCTGCGCAGCATCGAGCAGCCCACCACCACGCGGGAGCGGGAACGCCGGATTCTCTCGGCCCCGGTACCCGATCCGGCGACGGGCGAGGTCCTGGCCGACGCCGGGGCGGAGCTGTCAGAGTCTCTGCGGAAGACCCTGCTCAAGGCCGACGTACACCGGGTCGAGGTATTCCTGCCATCCGGCCGGGCGGAGTCGTCGCTCATCAAGAACACCTTGAGCAAGGACCCTACGCACAGCGAGGCCGAGGCGCTGGAGCAGATCTACTCGCTTCTCAGGCCCGGTGAAGCTCCGAATCTCGAAACGGCGAGGGAAGCGCTCAAGCGACTCTTCTTCAACCCGAAGCGGTACGATCTGGGTCGGGTGGGCCGGTACAAGATCAACAAGCGGCTCGGGACCGTGTCCCCGGAAGACCACACGGTCCTGACCGAAGACGATTTCGTCGCGATCATTCGCTACCTCATCCATTTGCGCGAGGGTCGCGGGTACACCGATGACATCGACCACTTGGGCAATCGCCGCATCCGGTCGGTAGGCGAGCTCATCGCGAACCAGTTCTCGGTGGGTCTGTCGCGGATGGCGCGGCTCGTCAAAGAACGGATGAGCATCAACAGCGATCCCGAGAAGATCTCGCTGGACGATCTCGTCAATGCGCGGACGGTCTCGGCCGTCATCCAGGCATTCTTCGGATCGTCACAGCTCTCGCAGTTCATGGACCAGACCAATCCGCTCGCAGAACTCACCAATAAGCGGCGGCTGTCGGCCCTGGGGCCGGGCGGTCTGACGCGGGAGCGTGCTGGCTTCGAGGTGCGCGACGTCCATTACTCGCAGTACGGCCGGATGTGCCCCATCGAGACGCCTGAAGGCCCGAATATCGGCCTCATTACCAGCCTCTCGACCTATGCCCGGATCAACCATCTGGGGTTCATCGAAACGCCGTATCGCGTGGTCAAGAACGGCAAGGTCACCGATGAGATCCACTGGCTCTCGGCCAGCGAGGAGGAAGACTACGCCGTTGCGCAGGCGAACGCACCGCTCAACCCGGATAACACCTTCCAGAATCCGTTCGTGCTGACCCGGAAGGGCGACGACTATCCGTTGCTCGCGCCGGAGCACATCGAGTATATGGACGTGGCGCCGGAGCAGCTGGTCTCCATCGCGGCCGCGCTCATTCCGTTCCTCGAGCATGACGACGCCAACCGCGCCCTCATGGGCTCCAATATGCAGCGTCAGTCCGTGCCACTCCTGTTCCCCTCGGCGCCGCTGGTTGGGACTGGGTTGGAGGAGAAGGTGGCGCGCGACTCGGGGGCGGTTATCGTGGCCAGCCGTGGGGGAACCGTGACGCGGGTGACGGCAGACGAAATCCTCATCGATGCCGGTGGCAAGCGTGCCAAGGCAAGCTCGGCGCCCCTCTCACGGCTGAGCCAGCACGACCGCTATCGCGTGAAGAAATTCTGGCGCACCAACCAAGACACCGCCATCAATCAGCGGCCCCTCGTCCAGGTCGGCGATACCGTTACCGAGGGTCAAGTCATTGCAGACGGGCCCGCCACCGACCACGGCGAACTCGCACTTGGCAGCAATGTCGTCGTGGCGTTCATGCCGTGGTACGGCCACAACTTCGAAGACGCCATCGTACTGTCCGAGCGCCTCGTGAAGGACGACGTGTATTCGTCGATCCACATCCAGGAACTCGAGCTCCACGTCCGCGATACCAAGCGTGGCCAAGAGGAGATCACGCGTGAAATCCCGAATGTCTCGGATGAGGCGCTGGTAGATCTCGACGAGCGCGGCATCGTCCGAATCGGGGCCCACGTGGTTCCCGGGGACATTCTCGTTGGAAAGATCACGCCGAAGGGTGAGACCGAGCTCTCGCCTGAGGAAAAACTCTTGACGGCCATCTTCGGCGAGAAGGCAAAGGACGTCAAGGACAGCTCCCTCAAGGTGCCGCCCGGTATGAAGGGTGTCATCATCGACGTCAAGATCTTCAGCCGCATCGAAGATCAGGTTGTCGAGAAGGATCGTGGCGAGCGTATCGGGGAAGTCCGAAGGATCGAGAACGACGAGAAGGCTCGCATCAGCACCGCGATGTTGGAGGAGCTGGCGGACCTCCTGGAAGGCCAGGATGTTGCCCTCATGCTGAAGGCGGGTACGGTCGAGGAATTCTATCCGGCCGGGACCAAGCTGTCCGGCGCGATGCTGAAAGACCTCGATCTGACGGAGATCGACCTGAAGACGCTGAGGGTGGCCGATCCGGCCGCGAACGACCGCATCAGGGCCACGATCGATGCGGCCGCTGCCGAGCGGGCCAAGATCGAGGAGAAGGCCGAGGACCAGATTGACAAGATCCTGCAACCGGATGAGCTGCCTCCGGGCGTCATTCAGTTGGTCAAGGTCTATATCGCGGAAAAGCGCAAAGTCAGCGTTGGCGATAAGATGGCGGGCCGTCACGGCAACAAGGGCATCGTCGCCCGGATCGTGCCGGAAGAGGATATGCCATTCCTGCCGAACGGGGAACCGGTCGACATCGTGCTGAACCCGCTCGGCGTGCCGAGCCGCATGAACGTCGGCCAAATTCTGGAAACCCACCTGGGGTGGTGTGCGCAGCTGCTCGGGTTCGAGGCGAAGACGCCGGTGTTCCGCGGCGCCGACGAAGCCGAAGTGGGCACCTTGTTGCGGCTCGCTGGATGCAAGTGGGCGGCCCAGGCGCTGTACCTTCGAGCGCCTGCCCCCGAACCGACCAGCGAAGTCATTACCCAGATGGTAGACGACCTCAAGCGGCTGGCGCCGCACGGGGAGAAGACGGCCATGGAAGACGTCGGCATTGCATTGTTGGCCGATGCGAGTGCCGCACCTTCGACCCGCGCCCTGCACGATCAGGTTCGCACGTTCCTCGTGGAGGCGGCCAAGGACCTTGGCGCCCGTGAGCAGCAGCAATCTCGGCACGCACTCGCCTTCCACCAGGCCTGGGTCGAGGAGGCGGACGACGCAACGCTGACCGGCCCGCCTTCCAAGAAGGTCATGAAGGACCTGGAGGCGAAGGCTGAGGCATCACCGGCTGACGCATTGGTCGCGGGGGGGTACCCTGCATTGGCCGAGGCGCTCGAATCCAACGGCAAAGGTGACATCGACGCGTCGGTCGAAGAATTGATGCGCGCTGCCGGCCTGCTGCCGTACGGCAAGGCCCGGCTATGCGACGGTCGCACTGGGCAGGAATTCGAGGGCGATGTGACGGTCGGCTCCATTTACATGCTCAAGTTGAGCCACTTGGTCGATGACAAGATCCACGCCCGATCGATCGGCCCGTACTCGTTGGTCACCCAGCAGCCATTGGCCGGAAAGGCGCAGTTCGGCGGTCAGCGGTTCGGGGAAATGGAGGTCTGGGCGCTCGAGGCCTACGGCGCCGCCCACGTCCTCCAAGAGATGCTGACGGTCAAGTCCGACGATGTGAACGGCCGCAGTAAAGTGTATGAAGCGATCGTCAAGGGTCAGAATCTTCCGCAGCCCGGGATTCCCGAATCCTTCAATGTATTGGTCAAGGAACTCCAGGCCCTGGGGTTGAAGGTCACGCTCGGCACCACCGCCGACGGCGACGAGTAACGAGGTAGCCATGATTGATTTTCGCAGCGGACGCGAGCCCGACGGTTCGAGTTTCGACTACATCAGCATCCGGATCGCCTCCCCCGAAGAAATCCGGGGGCCCCGGGATACCAAGGAACGCGAGCGGCTCGAATTGCAGGGCCAACGCACCTGGTGGTCGTGGGGCGAAGTGACCAAGCCGGAAACGATCAACTACCGGTCGTTCAAACCGGAAAAGGACGGGCTCTTTTGCGAGCGCATTTTCGGCCCCGTCAAGGACTGGGAATGCCATTGCGGCAAGTACAAGCGCATCCGCTATCGCGGAGTCATCTGCGACCGGTGCGGTGTCGAGGTCACGCTGAGCAAGGTTCGGCGCGAGCGCATGGGGCACATCGAGCTGAGCGTGCCGGTCGCGCACATCTGGTTCTTCAAGACCCTCCCGTCGCCCATGGGGAATCTCCTGGGCATGACGCTCCGGGACCTCGAACGGGTGGTGTATTACTCGAACTACATCGTCATCGATCCGGGCAAACAAGAGGTGGAGCTGCACCAGTTGCTCGATGAGGACCAGTATCTCGATCTCCGACAGAAGGCCCAATCCGACGGCGACAATGGGTTCAAGGCCGACATCGGCGCCCCGGCCGTGCGGGAGATCCTGAGCCGCCTCGAACTCAAGAAGTTGGCGGAAGATCTTCGCGCCAAGGTAGCGACCGAGACCAGCCAGCATCGGAAGAAACAGACGCTCAAGCGGCTCAAGATCGTGGACGCGTTCTTGAGCTCTGGCGACTCCGGCGACCTGCCCAATGATCCCAGCTGGATGATCTTGGACGTCGTGCCGGTCATCCCGCCTGATCTGCGGCCGCTGGTTCCGCTCGATGGCGGGCGCTTTGCGACCAGTGACCTGAACGATCTCTACCGCAGGGTCATCAACCGCAACAACCGGCTGCAGAAGCTGATTCAGCATCGTGCGCCGGAAGTCATCTTGCGGAACGAGAAGCGGATGCTGCAGGAGGCCGTCGACGCCTTGTTCGACAACGGCCGGCGCTCAAAGGCCATCCGGGGCAGAGGGAAGCGGCCGCTCAAGTCGTTGTCCGACATGCTCAAAGGCAAGCAAGGCCGCTTCCGCCAGAATCTGCTCGGGAAACGAGTTGACTACTCGGGCCGTTCGGTCATCGTGGTGGGCCCGGAGCTCCGGCTCCATCAATGCGGCCTGCCCAAGGCCATGGCCGTCGAGCTGTTCAAGCCCTTTATCATCCACAAGCTGGTGGAAAAGGGCATCGCCGAGACGGTGAAGCGTGCGAAGAAGATTGTGGAGCGCGAATCCTCGGAAGTCTACGAGATCCTGGAAGAGATCATTCAGGATCACCCCGTGCTTCTGAACCGAGCGCCGACGCTCCACCGGTTGGGTATTCAGGCCTTCGAGCCGGTCCTGGTCGAAGGAAAGGCCATCCGGATCCATCCGCTCGTGTGCGCGGCCTTCAATGCGGACTTCGACGGCGACCAGATGGCGGTGCACGTGCCGCTGTCCTTCGAGGCCCAGCTCGAAGCGCGGGTGCTGATGATCTCATCCAACAACGTCCTCAAGCCCTCCGATGGCCGGCCGGTGGCCGAGCCGTCCCAGGACATGGTGTTGGGTTGTTACTTCATGACCAAGTTGCCGCCGGGCTTCGAAGAGCGGCTGTCAGCGGTCGAGGACGAGGCACGGGTCGCCGTGAAGGCGGAGCTTTGGAAGGACGCTCGGCGGTTCGGCAGCCCGGCAGAACTGGAGATGGCGCTGCTCGGCAGTTCCGTGGGATACAATTCGGCCATCTGGTTCTGGTATGTGCCACCGCACGAAGCACAGGACCCGTATCCGCGGTGGGTCATGACCACTATCGGCCGGGTGCTGTTCAACAATATTCTGCCGCGGCGGCTCGTGGCCGAGCTGGGATTCCGCGACGACCTAATGAAGAAGAAGACGCTGTCCGAGCTGGTGCTCCAAGCGTATCGACGCGCCGGGCTCTCGGAGACGGTGCTGTTCCTGGACCGGCTCAAGGATTTCGGGTTCCGGTTCGCGACGATGGGCGGCATTTCGATCGGGGTCGAAGATCTGGAGGTACCGGCAGAGAAGGCCACCCTCATTGAAGAGGCCGATAAGCGCGTCGGGAGATTCCAGAAAGCGTACAACACGGGGCAGATCACCTTCGGAGAGCGGTATAACAAGGTGATCGACGCCTGGACGCACGCCAATAACGACGTCGCCAACGCGATGATCAACCATATGCGGACCTCGCGTGGCGGCTACAACCCCGTCTTCATGATGTTCGATTCGGGGTCTCGGGGAAGCCGGGACCAGATCCGGCAGCTAGCCGGCATGCGGGGGCTGATGGCCAAGCCCCAGAAGAAACTCACCGGCGGCATCGGGGAGATCATCGAGAGTCCGATCAAGTCGAACTTCCGGGAAGGACTCACCGTCCTCGAGTACTTCATCTCGACCCACGGAGCCCGGAAGGGATTGGCCGACACGGCCCTCAAGACGGCGGATGCGGGATACCTCACGCGTCGGCTCGTCGATGTGGCGCAAGACGTCACCATTACCGAAGAGGATTGCGGGACCATCCTCGGCCTCGACGTGACGGCCCTCAAGGAGGGAGAGGATGTGATCGAGCCCGTGGCCGAGCGCATTCTCGGCAGTGTGATCTCGGAAGACGTGTTCGATCCTCATGAGCTCGATGAGGACGGCGATCCGAAACTGCTCGCGCAAGCGGGCCAGCTCGTCTCGGAAGAGATCGCCGCCGCGATCGACGAAGCCGGCATCGATAAGGTCGCGATTCGATCGGTCCTGACGTGTGAGTCCCGGCGTGGTGTGTGCCGAATGTGTTACGGGCGGAATCTCGCCACCATGGACATGGTGGACATGGGAGAGGCCGTCGGCATCTTGGCCGCCCAATCCATCGGTGAGCCGGGGACGCAGCTCACGCTCCGCACCTTCCACATCGGTGGCACGTCGGCCCGTATCGCCGAAGAGGCCGAGCGGCGCGCCCGGCTCGACGGTATCGTCCACTACACCGACGGCTTGGAGTATGCCGACTTGTCGGTGCGGCATGAGGACGGGTCGGAGGGCACGATTCGGGTGGTACTGACGCGGGAGGATGAGTCCGCGGAGGAAGAGAACCGAGAGGGCATCCTGGTGGTCGACGCCAACGACCCCGAGCGGATCCTCAATCGATACCCGGTTCCCGAAGGGGCGGTGCTGCACGTCAAGGAAGGCGACCCAGTCAAACGCGGCGACGGGGACCGGCGTGCCACCATTCTGTACACCTGGGATCCGTACAACGATCCGAGCATCATCAAGCTGGACGGAAAACTGCGCTGGAAGGACCTGGTTCCCGGCGTGACCCTGCGCGAGGAGCTCGACGAGGCCACAGGCCTGCGCTCCCTCGTCGTGAGCGCCGATCCGGACCGGGAGCTCCACCCGTCGGTGCTGGTGTACAGCGCCAATCGCAAGGATCCCCAGGAGTACACCCTCGCCGAGGGGTCACGGATCATCCTGGGTTCGCCCACTGACCACGTGAGCAGGGCCATGAGGCTCGACGACTCCGGGAACCCATGGTCCTCGAAGTTCCACGTGGAGGAGGTGGGGATCAAGGTCGCGTGGCCCAGCAAGGGCAAACGGGAGAGCAAGGACAAGACCGTCTTCCTGTCCGACCCGGTGCAGGTCACCCAGGGCGTCACCGTCACGAAGATCCCGCGCCAGGCCTATAAGACCCGAGACATCACGGGCGGGCTGCCGCGGGTGGCAGAGCTGTTCGAGGCACGGCGTCCCAAGGATCCGGCCACGATCTCCGAGGTCGATGGCGCGGTGTCGTTCGGAGAGATCAAGCGCGGCAAGCGTGAGATCTTCGTCACTCCGGTCGAAGGCGAGGCGCAAACGTACGAGGTTGCCGCCGGCAAGCACCTCCGGGTGCATGAAGGCGACCGGGTGCGCGCGGGCGACCGGCTTACCGAAGGCCCGGTCAATCCTCACGACATTCTGCGTATCAAGGGACCACGGGCGGTCCAGGAGTACTTGCTGAATGAGGTGCAGGAAGTCTATCGGCTGCAGGGAGTCAGAATCGCCGACAAGCACATCGGCGTTATCGTCAGGCAGATGCTGCAAAAGGTGCGCGTCAGCGCTCCCGGCGACAGCGACTTCCTGGAAGGAGAGACCGTCGACCGGCTGCTCTTCCGGGACGCGAATGAACGGACCGTCAAGCGCAAGAATACCCCGGCGACCTCCGAGCCCGTTCTGCTCGGCATCACCAAGGCGAGCTTGACGACACAGTCGTTCATCTCCGCGGCCTCGTTCCAGGAGACCACGCGGGTGCTGACCGATGCGGCCATTCGCGGGGCCAAGGACGATCTGCTCGGTCTCAAGGAGAATATCATCATCGGCCACCTCATCCCGGCCGGAACCGGCATCTACCGGTATGCCGAGATCGAGATCGAACCGCCGGCTGGCTTCGAACCGCCGCCGCCGCCGGAGCCGGTGGAGGAACCGACGCCGGAGCAGATGGGAATCGTGTCGGCGGCAGCGGCAAGCTGAGCCGGCAGCGGGTCCAAGGTATCGCGGGGGCAGGCCACGGACGGCCTGCCCCCGCGACGTTGAGGGGGTGTCGCGTTCCGTAGCGGTCTCGGCCGATGGGGAGTATGATTCCGTACGGTGATCTTGACCGTCGCCCCTCGTTCAATCCGGAGGTCCGCACCGAAATGCCATCCCAACCATCCGCACCCCATCCCGACCGGATGCAGCGCGCCCAGGGACAAATTGCCGAGGATCACCACGACCTCCGACAGGCTCTGGTGAAGCTTCGGCACACGACGGAGCTCAGACTGCTGATTCCCCAGCTCACCCACCTGCGCGCCGAATTGAAAGAGCACTTCGAGCTCGAAGAAGGCGAAGAGGGGCTGGCACAGGCGATTGGAGAGTCAGCTCCCCATCACCTGAACCGGCTCACCAAACTCTTCGACGAACACGTCGCCATGCTCGCCGCGGTCGATGGGATCATCGAGCGGGCGGAAGCCTGCCTCGATGGGCCGGTTGCAGACGTGTTTCGTGAGGTGACCGGGCTTTGTGGCCAGCTCGAGGAGCACGAGGCCAACGAGACCCAGCTCCTCACCGAGGCCGTATTCACCGATTTGGGGACCAGCGGCTAGCCAAGCAGCGCTAGAGCGAGCTCACGATCCTCGCATTGTGCCCGCGGCCGGCCAAGACGCGCTCAGCGTCGGCCTGTCGCATGCCGAAGATCGCCGTCGCCGCGGCGTCCGCGTGCATACAGGAGCTGGCCGAGACGCTCACGCTGTGTGTCGGGGTCAGGCGCGGTGCCGCAGTCCGGGGGTCCAAGAGATGATGGTAGCGGCGCCCCGCGTACTGGAAGTACTGGAGGTAGTCCCCGCTCGTTGCCACCGCGGCATCGGTGAGCTCGAGCGTCCCCGCGAGGCGCGAGGGATCGTGCGGCGAACGGATTCCGATGTTCCACGGGTCGCCCGACGGCGCCCGACCCAGGGCGTAGAGATCTCCCCCCACATTGATCAGCGCCCGATCGATGCCACGGCTCCGGAGCGCAGCCACCGCGCGATCGACCGCGTATCCCTTCGCAATACCGCCAAGATCGACCTGAATATCGTCGGTGGTGAAACGAACAGCCGCGGTTCCCTGCCAGCGCGAGACATCCATGCCCCGATAGAACCGTCTCCCGGCCAGCGTGTGGACTTGCCGGGCCGGCGGCGGTGCGTGCCGGTGCATGACATCCCAGAGCTCCAGCGCCTTGCCGATGCACGGATCGAACGCCCCGTCACTCGCCTCCGCCCAGCGAAGCGCCTCCTGGAGCACGAGGGCCGTGTCGTCGCTGATAGGCACGCCATCAGCTGCCGCCCCGCGATTGGCTCGCCCGATATCGGACGAGGGGTCGAACCGGCTCATCGTCCGTTCCACCGCGCGCAGCTCGTCGATGGCCGCACGGATGGCCTGATGCGCCAGCCGTGGGTCGAACGTCAGGACAGCAAACTCGGCGATGGTACCCATGACGGGTACGGTCCGGCGGACCAGCGTGCGTCGGTGCCATGAGAACGGCACCGCCGACACGAGGAAGGCGCCGAGGCCCATGCGCAGGAGATCGCGCCGGGTGGGATGGTGGTGGGGCACTCCGGGCTCACGGCCGTTCATGGTGACTCCGGTGGACGAGCGGCACAGCCGCAGTGATGACAGGACGCCGGCGAGTCTCCGGTCGTACAGGTATCGCAGTGGGTTGACGTGTGCGCCCCGCGCTGGAGCAGGCCGAAGCCCGCGAACATGAGGGCGACCGCGAAGATGGCGATGACGATGCTCATGTGGAACTCAGAAGGCCGGCAAAGCCCATGAATGCGAGGGACAAGCTCCCCGCGATGATCAGGACCAGCGCGGTCCCGCGCGCCAGGTCGGGAATCTCGGCCAACTCGGTGTTCTCCCTGATCGAGGCCATGAGGACCAGCGCCAACGTCAACCCGAGCCCCGCCCCGACAGCGAAAAACAAGCCCTGCCAGAATCCGTAGCCACGATTGGTCTGGAAGATCGCGAGTCCTAGAATGGCGCAGTTGGTGGTGATGAGCGGAAGATAGATCCCGAGTTGCCGGAACAGGGTCGGGCTCACCTTCTTGATGACCATCTCGACGATCTGCACCAACGACGCGATCACAACAATAAAGGAAATGAGCCGCAGGTACGGCGCATGCGGCAGAATGAACGTGTTCAGGAACCAGGCACAGATCGATGTGATCGTGAGGACGAAAATATTAGCTGCCCCCATCCGGAGGGCCGTCTCGATGCGCCCCGAGACGCCCATGAACGGGCACAGTCCAAGGAACAGCACGAGCGTGAAGTTGTTCACTACCATCGCGGACACGAGGATCCACATCAGGTCGCCCATCATGCGGTCCTCCTCTGAGCCACGCCCTCCGGCCATTCACGGATTGCCGCTTTCAGCGCTCGCTTGCGCTGGACCCAACTCAGCGTCAACAGCAAAAAGCCCAGCGTGAGGAACCCACCGGGCGGCAACGCGAAAATGACCCAGGGTTCGAAGCTCGACCCGAACACGCTCATTCCGAGGAAAGTCCCGTTGCCGAGAATCTCACGGACCGAGCCCATCATGAGCATGGCGATCATGAAACCGATACCGGACCCAAAGGCGTCGAGGAGCGATCGTCCGACCGGGTTCTTGGAGGCGAAGGCCTCCTGACGGCCAAGGATCATGCAGTTGACGACGATGAGGGCGACGAATGCGCCGAGCGCCTTGTGGACCGTCGGCACGATGGCTTCCAGCCCCATGTCCGCGATCGTGACGAAGGTGGCGATGACGAGGATATAGGTCGAAATCCGCACTTCGTGTGGGACGAATCGCTTGAAGGTCGAGACGAGAAGACTCGAACCGGTCAGCACGAAGAAGGTGGCCACGCCCATGGCGATGCTGTTGGCGACCGTGTTGGTCACCGCCAGGGCGGGGCAGAGTCCAAGCATCTGTACCAGGACGGGGTTCTCCCGCCACACCCCGCGCAGAAAATCGGCCTGCGGTGTCGTTTCTTTCATGGGCTTCGCTCGGCAACCGTGGATTGGAATGCCGGCTGTAGACGTTCCAGCGCGTTGTTGATGATGCGGATTACCGCTTTCGAGGAGATGGTGGCGCCCGTAATCATCGCGACCTCATGTGGGTCGGTGCCGGTCACGTCCCGGGCCTTCATGCCTTTGAGCGGCGAGCCGGCGCCCTGGAACTGGGAGACGAAATCCTGATCCTTCTCGATCTTGTCCCCCAGGCCGGGCGTCTCTTTGCTCTCCAGGACCTTCATGCCGAGGATCGTCCCCGTCCCAGGATCGTAGCCGAAGATCAGCCGAATCACGTCCTGGAAGCCCGGCTCCCCGGCCGGAATGGCATATCCGATGCTCGTTCCATCCGTTCGGTATCCGTGATAGATGATGTCTAGGCCCTTGTCTCGCGGCCCGACCCCGGGGGGCAGGCTGTCGTGCAGTGCGCCCGCATAGGCGTAGAGCGTGTCGTAGTGGTCCGGCGCCTCCAGCACCTCGTACACTGCCTCCTGAAGCATGCGTGCCTTGTAGGCCTGAATCGTCGGCTGGGTCCAGCCGAACACGAAGACAATGAGGAGCCCGGCCACTGCTCCCGCCCCCGCGAGCGTGGCGAGCAGGCGTCCGGGCGCCACGTTGGGCCGTTCGGTCGGCGGCGTTGGAGGCGTCATGACGGCTCCGGCCGCTTGGTGCGCGCCCCGAAGGGACGAGGCTGGGTCGCACGATTGATGAACGGCACCATCGCGTTCATGAGCAGAATCGCGTACATGACGCCTTCGGCCAACCCACCCCAATACCGGATGAGAACGACCAGGAGCCCGATCCCAACCCCGAATATCCAACACCCGGCGTTCGTCACGGGAGAAGTGACCATGTCGGTGGCCATGTACACCGCACCCAACATGAGGCCGCCGGAAAAGAGCATGGCCGCCGCACCGGCGTACCGCACACCGTCGATGGTGTGGAGAAGCGCGGCAAAGAGGGCCACGGTGAGGAAGATGCTCGCGGGGATCCGCCAGTTGAGGTGCTTGCGGAGCGCCAGGTAGGCGCCGGCCAGCAGAATCACGACGCCGGACGTCTCACCCAGCGATCCGCCGGTGGCTCCGATCATCAGGTCCCAGAGGCCGGTGGGCGTCTGCTCGAACTTCATGAGGCCGAGCGGTGTCGCGCCGGTCAAGGCGTCGACGACATGGGGGCTCGCGAAAGGCAGGGCCAGGTTGTCTCCCCGGAGCTGCCACCACGACTCGGGGGCGATCGGCCAGGTCGTGAGCGCAACCGGGAAGGCCGCTTGCAGGAAGGCGCGCCCGAGGAGTGCCGGATTGAAGACGTTTTGCCCCAGGCCCCCGAAGATCAACTTGCCGAACGCGATCGCGAAGGCGCCGCCGACAAATGCCATCCAGACGGGTAAGCCCGCGGGCAGCGAGAGCCCGAGCAGGAGACCCGTGATCGTGGCCGAGCCGTCGCCGATGGCGCCCCGTCGACCGAAGATCCGCTCCGTCACGAGAGCACCTGCCGTGGCGCCAACCAGCACCAGCAAGACGCTCGGTCCGAAGTAGTAGGTGGCGATGGCAATGACCGGAACGAGGCTCCCGACCACCGACCACATGATCGTCGGCGTGCTGTCGCGCCCTGAGATATGGGGCGACGCCGCGATGAGAAGCCGTGGCGTCGTCATGCAATGGTCTTCTGCTTGCGCAGCGCGAGCTTGGACGCTTGGAACAGTTGGGACAGCGGAATATTCGACGGACAGGTGTAGCTGCAGCAGCCGCAGAGCATGCAATCGGCCAGCCGGTTCGCCTCCATGTCCTCGTACCGCTCGACCATCGCCAGATTGCCGAGCAGTTGCGGATTGAGATACACCGGGCAGGCATCGACGCAATGGCCGCAGCGGATGCACGGGTAGGTGGCCACCGGGCGGCAGTCCGACTCGGTCAAGACCACCACACCGGTGGTGCCCTTGAGGACAGGGGCGTCGAGGTCGGCCACGGCCGCCCCCATCATGGGCCCGCCAAAGACGACTTCCTTCGCGTCGGGCGTGAGTCCGCCGCAGGCGTCCAGGAGGTCGCGGGTCTTCATTCCCACCGGCACGATCAGATTGGCCGGCTCCATGACGCCATGGCCGGTCACGGTCACGATCCGCTCGATCAACGGGAGTCCCGTTTCGAACACCTCGGCGATGGTCGCGACAGAGGCGACATTCTGTACTACGGCACCGACGTGCATCGGGAGCTTGCCCGACGGGACCTCCCGGTCGAGCAGGGACTTGATCAGCATCTTCTCCGCGCCCTGCGGATACTTGACCGTGAGTGGGTGGACGGAAATATCGAGGTCGCGCGGCCGCGCGGCCTCGATGGCCGCGATCGCATCCGGCTTGTTCTTCTCGATGCCGATCATGGCACGCTCGACCCCGAGGCAGCGCATCATGATCCGGATGCCGAGGTGGACTCGATCGGGGTACTCCACCATGGTGCGGTGATCAGTGGTCAGATACGGCTCGCACTCGCAGCCGTTGATCACCAGCACGTCGATCGGCTGATCCTTCGGCGGGGTGAGCTTGACGTGAGTCGGAAACGCGGCTCCACCCAGACCCACGACGCCGGCGTCTTGGACGGCTCGTACCAACTGCTCGGGTGTGAGGCCTCGCCAGTCCGGGATGATTCGCGGACGCGGCGCTTGGGCGGAGAACCGCTCCACGGTGATGCGCACGGCCGTGGCGTAGGAACCATCCGGGTGCGGCCAGAGGTCGATGTCCCGGACGACGCCGGTAGCCGATGCATGGACCGGCGCCGAGATATACCCGTCCGCCTCCCCGATCTTATCGCCACGCTCCACCCGATCTCCGGGGCGGACGATGACCTTCGCCGGCTTGCCGGTGTGTTGACGGAGCGGAAGGATGACCTCCTCGGGGAAGGGCACCCGCCGGATGCGAATGTTTCCGGTCAGCTCCTTCAGGTCCGGCGGATGGACCCCATGGCGGAACTTGAATCGGTACGGCATCAGGGCCTCACGCGAACGGCTCGGCCCGCTTCATCCACTTCGCGAGGTCTTTCTCCTTTGGGTTGAGCGGGGTGCCCGGGTGAATGATCTGTACCGGACACTTCTCTGCGGCCATGACCAGCTCCTTGAAGGTGCCGGCCTTCGGATCCTTGATGTATGCCTGCTTCTTGCCGTTGTAGGCGAACAAACGCTTGTTCATGTTGGTGCACTCGTCGCACGTAGTGCATCGCGCCGAGTCGATCCATGGACCCAGCACCACGCCCTCTTCTTCCTCTTCCTCCACGGCGGCTGGTGCGGGCGCCGGAGCCTCCGCTACGGCAACAGGTGCGGCCGTCGCAGTAGCGCTGCTCGCCGCCGGTGCGGCCCGCAGGTCACTTTCACCGGGTTCGAGACGCAATGGTGCCAGGCCGGGTTGGGACTGGACCTGTGCCAAGAGGTCCGCGACGGTCCGCTGGCCGTTCCCAGCCCGGACCAGGCCCTCCGCCATGCGCCGTGCGATGACCCGCGGATACCGGGTCTTGAGGTCGGCGATCTTCGCTTCGTACTCTGCGCGAAGGGCTTCGACCTTCGCGGCGAACTCCTGCTCCACCGATTCCTCGACCAAGCCTCGCACCTCCTCCGTCGCCTCGAGCCCGGCCAGCTGCTTGAGTTGGGACCAGACCTCGAGACGGTCCTCCGCCAGCCGGACGATCTCATTCGAGGCGACCAGCCGGCCCAGCCGGTTGCCGTCCTGGTGGACATAGATGAACGGGGTTTGGCCCTCGCGTTCGTCCGGGGTCAGCTCCAGGTACTCATGGAAGGGCACATACTCCCCTTCGGCATCCGGAGCCAACGGGCTGAAGTGTTTCTTGAATCTCGTCTCGGTGGCGGCCCAGTCGGCGATGGTCAGCGGCAGCGTCATGACTGCTTCGTTGCCATCCTCGTCCTGGTACTTGAGGTCGTATTCCGGCCAGGTATCGCGGATCGATGGGTTGCCGTCGAGCGACAGCCGCTCGGGGAAGGACTTTCCCTGCGCCGGGTCGAACACCAAGACCGGGTAGGCCCGGGTCTCGAGCGCCAGCCTCGCCGCCTTGGTCGAGGCGTCATCGCCGAGGCCATGCTCCGGCGGGCACGGAGAATGGAGCATGAACACCGACGGATAATGCGACTGGAGACCGCGGAGGACGCCGCCGATCAAGTGGGAGGACGCCGCTTGCGAGGACTGGAGCACGAAGACGTTGCGATGGGCCATCGCGATGAGCGACATCTCCTTGCGGGTCTCCTCCTTGCCGTGCTGTCCCTTTCCAAAGGCGGCCATGTCGCTGACCTGCCCGAGGAAGCCGCTGGTGCAGGCCTGCCCGCCGGTGTTGGAATAGACCTGGGTATCGAGCACCACGACCCGGATCGGCTTTCCGGATGCCAGGAGCCGGGACAGGTTCTGGAATCCGATGTCGAGCATGGCGCCGTCGCCGCCGAGGGCGATGATCGGCGGACACATATCGAACTCGTCCTCGTTGAACTGGCGCCATTCGAATCGGGTGAACTCCGGTTCGTGAACGGCCGGGTCGTACTGGTCCGCTAGCTCCAGCTCCGCTCGGCGCACCGCGACGAACCCGTCGGCCATCTTCCGCATGTGCGCTTCGAACACCCCGATAGCGATCGAGGGCGCATCCTGGAAGAGGTGGTTGACCCATGGGAACGGATACGGATTATACGGATACGTGCTGCCCCAGACCGAGGAACAGCCCGTCGCGTTGGCCATGCCCACCGTGGCCCGCCCCTTGCCGCTGGGCCCCTCGGTATAGCGCCACCGCAGGTCCTTGAGCTCCCTGAGCACCCGGGAGATCCGCTCTACCACACCCTTCTTCTCACCCTGAAGCGGGATGTCTCCGCCGTCGAGGATCCGCGCCACGCCGTCCAGATCGACTTCCGACGCGAGAATGCCGCGCGCCTTGGCGTCGAGCTGGGCAATCAGCCCGTCCAGCCGCTCCACGTAGCGTTTCACCCGCGGCAGCATGAGCGCGTTGACGGCCGAGAGGACCAAGTGCACCACGGTCTTCTCCCCGCAGCCCATGCAAGCGCCGTCGCCACCCGCCATGGACCGGTAGTTGCTCTGCTTGAGCAAGAGCGACGACAAGACGCCGATGCCCTCTTCGAGGCTCGCGATGTTGACGTAGCGATCGTTGGTCTCGGGCAGGTGCTGCCAGACCTTCCACGTGCGCCGCAGCTGATCGACGACGTCTTCGTCTTGCTTGATGGTGATCAAAGCCTGATCGGGGCACACTTCGACGCAGAGGTTACAGCCCTTGCACGCCTCCGGATTCACGGTGATCGAGAGCAGCCCGCCGGTGCCCTTCTCCTTGGACTCCGGTAGATCGAAGAACGGCCCGGTCTTGGCCAAGGGGAATTCGACTAGGGCTGAGTAGACCGGCGCGAATTCATCATCGAGCTCGTGGCGGCGCTCCGGTGACAGGCTGAGCTTGTCCGTCACGGTCCGGTACGCGGTCGACAGCACATCGGAGAAGCTGGTCATTGGCACGCCCTTGATGATGCGGCGTGCCTCTGTGGCGAGGGGCTTCACGATCTGGCGCAGCCGATCGAACGTCCGGCCGTTGGAGACGCTCGCAATCGCGGCGTGAATGACCTCGTCGATTTCGCTCACCACACCCGGGATGGCCGCATCGGGGCATTGGGTCCAGCACTGGGCGCAGCCGGTGCACTTCTCCGCCACGAACTTCGGCACCTCGAACCGGATGTCGGTCATGTCCCGGATCGTGCTGGTGGCGGCCGGAATAGCGCTCATGGCCGCGAAGGGATCGGCGATCCCGTCCTCACCCGTCTTATAGAGGGCGCACACCTGCTCCCAGAACCTGCCCGGGTTGCCCATGCCGGGCCGTACGTTGGTGCCGTCGAGAATGGCCGGCATGAGGGGCGGGGCACCCACTTCGCCTTCGGCCACCGAGAAGGCCGCGGCGTCCAGCGTCTGGACTTGCTCGAAGCCGCGCCGGATGACGCGCAAATTGTCCTCTACCACCCGCTTGCCTCGGCTGCCGAACTTCTTGGTCATCTGCGCGCGAATGCCGTCGAACAGCGTGGCCTCATCCAGCCCTTCGCGCTCAATGAGTCCGGAGACCCGGAAGAACGCCCCCATGAACGCGGCGCCCTGCATGCGGTACCGTAGATCGGAGTCGGACGCCTCTTCCATGGCGATCTTGAACGCATCGAGGAAGTGCACCCGGATGCCCCGGTCCTTGATCGCCTTCTGGCCGGTGGCCGGGAGACTGGCCCAGAACTCCTCCGGAGACCGGTCGGTTTGGATCACGAAGACGCCGCCCTCGGCGAGTCCCGCGAGGGGATCGGAATGGCGGAACACGTTGGGATCGGGTGAGAGCACCACGTTCACATTCTTGAGCTCGCAATTGAGCCGGATGGGCTCCTTGGCGAGCACCGCATAGAACGTGGTCGGCTGGCCCTTCTTTTCCGACCCGTACTTGGGGTTGGCCTTGATGTACATGCCCAGGAGTTCCGAGGCCGTCATGGCCACGTTCTTCCCCATCGTGATCGCTCCCCACCCGCCCACGGAATGGATGCGAATGGCGGTGGATCCTTTGGGGAGGAGGTTGACGCCCTCCGCCGGTGGTAGTGACAGCTCCACCAGCTTGGGGTAGGTCTCCAGGAGTTCCTGCTGCCAGATCTCGAGCTTGGGCAGTCGGGTTCCCTGCCGGATGAAGTCGATCCCGAGATAGTACTGCCGCCGGCTCGCTCCTCCCGGCAGCATGTTCTCGACCGCCGAGATGAGGTCGTGCGGTTGGAGATCGCGGCTGCCGAGCCCGAAGCACCCCGAATAGAAAGCCGGTATTTCCGCCGGGCCGCACGCGGCCAGGCCCGGGAACGGGGGCGAACCGTTGCCCCGCGAATTTTCCGCGGCCTTGCTCATGGCCGCACGGATCTCACGGAGAATTGGTGGGTCGACCGCAAGCGGCTGGTCCAGCCGCTCGAGCACCGTCACGGCCCGCTTGCCCTTGAGCAAGTGGGTGATGACATCCGCGGGGAAGGGCCTGAACATCGTCAGGTTCAGGATGCCGATCTTGAGTCCGCGGGTCTCGCGCAGATAGTCGCACACCGCCTCGGCGTTGGGCACCACCGAGCCCTGCCCGGCGATGACGAACTCGGCGTCGTCCAACCGATAGCCCGAGGCCCGCGCGTATTGCCGGCCCGTCAAGGCGGCGTATTCCGCGAAGGCCTGGTCGGTAAGCGCCGGCAGGTGGTCGAAATAGAACGGACGCTGGGCCGCGACACCTTGCTGGTAGCTGTCCTGATTCTGCACGACGCCCGTCATGGTCGGGTAGTCGAGATCGAAGATCTCGGGAATCCGGCGCCGGCGGTCGCCGAAGACGTATCGCTGCGCCGGCGTGGGAGACTCGATCATGTCTGAGGAGTTGCCGAGGAACTCCTTGACCAGCTCGCGCTCCGGCATGAGGACGGATTCGATGACATGGCTGGTGAGGAACCCGTCCTGGGCGCAGATGCCGGGATTGAGCGACAGCTCGGCGATCTTGTGGGAAATCAGGTTCAGATCGGCTGCCTCTTGCGCGTCCTTGGCGAAGAGCTGGAAGAAGCCGGTATCGTCCACCGCGTGATAGTCGTCGTGCCCCGCGTGCACGTTGAGCGCGTGCTTGGTCATGGCCCGTGCGGCGATGTTCAGCACGTAGGTCAAGCGCTTGCCGACCGCGGCGTACAGCGACTCGTGCATGTACGCGATGCCCTGGCCGCTGGAGAAATTGGTGGCGCGGAGTCCCGCCATGCTCATTCCGGCGGTGACCGCGGCCGCGGCATGTTCACCCTCGGGCTCGAAGAAGATGAGCCGCCGGCCGTTGACGTTGGTCCTGCCCTCGGCCACGGCCGCCGCCCAGCCTTCGCCCATCTGGGTCGACGGGGTGATCGGATACGCTCCGGCACCCTCGCTGGCTGCGGTTTCCATCTCCACGATTGAGGCGGTACCATCAACTGCCGTGGGGATGCCAGGGTATTTCGGGGCAGAAGTCGGGGGAATCTTCTTCTTGAATATCACGCGTATGCCCTCTCAGCTGTCGGGGTGCGCTCGAAGGTCTGAGCGCCGTCAACCCACACGATTGCACCCGTGGGACATCGTGCCGTCGCCGCAGGAGTGGCGAGGCTGTTCTTGGAATAGTCGATGACGGCCAGGCCGTTTACCATGGCGATCAGTCCGGGAGCCGCATCCAGCGCGCACTTGCCGCATCCCGTGCAGGCGACCTGGCAGACCGCCTCCGCTTCATCTCCCTCGAGCAGGTTCTTGCATTGCACGATGAGCTTCTGCTCGATGGGCATGAGCGTGAACAGGTCCTTCGGGCAGACCTCCACGCAGTCCCCGCATGCCGTGCAGCGCTCCGGGATCACGACCGGAAGCTCCGCGTCGTTCATGTAGATCGCGTCGAAGTCGCACGCGATCTCACAGTCCGCGAGGCCGAGGCAGCCCCACGAGCAGCCCTTCCCGCCGCCGGCGACCGCCGCGGCCGCCTTGCAGGTCTGGAGCCCCCGGTACTCGGCCTGCGACGGGGCGACGTCGCAACCGCCCGCGCACAGGAGCCGGGCCACCCGCTTGATGGCCTCACCCGCATCCACCCCCAGGTAGGAGGCCATGTCCGTTACCTGGTCGGGACCCATCACGGTGCAGGTCGCCGGTTGGATCTGTCCGTCGATCAGGGCCTCGGCAAATGCCCGGCACCCCGCCTTTCCGCAGGCGCCACAGTTGTTGCCCGGCAGCATGTCGGCCACCGCATTGATCCGGGGGTCCTCCCACACCCAGAACTTGCGGTTCGCAAGGGCGATGAGCGTGGCAAAGACCAAGCCGACTCCGCCCAGGATGGCGACCGAGACCAGCACCGTCGTAAGGTCCATGGACGCTCCAGTCAGCTCACGTCGGTGAGGTCGGCCTGTTGCAGGAGCCAGGCGGCGAGTTTGTCGACCGGATCGGCTGTAGCCTCTGGGGCTCCAGCCGGAATCCCTCCGGCCGCGGCGTCACCACGGACCGGGCCGCTGGGCTTTGCCGCTTCTGCCATGGCGGTCAACTGCCGAAGTTCTTCGGCCTGCTGACGCGGGCTCAAGCCGCCCGCGGGGCGAGTCGGCTCCCGTGACGGCACCGATCCGATCGAGAGCCGCTGCCACGGTGCCGCGCCTGCTGCCGGATCGTGGGTGAACACGGCCGCCGATTCGGGCATGAGGGCCGCCACTCCCGGTCCGTCCCAGGCAGCGAAACGGTCCAGGCCGCTCACCACGTGCGTCTGCACCACGAAGGTGCCCGGCGTGATCAAACGGACCAGCGGGGCCGGTGGGGCCTCTCCCCGAACGATCAGGACGATCTTCTGCGATCCATCCAGGAACTCCGCCACGCCGCCGGTCCGCAGATCGGCGCCGTCGACCGTGACCACCAGCGGCGGCGCGAGCGCACGCTCCCGCCGGCTCCACTCGGGAAACGCGAAACCATCGAGACTCGGCGTCCCCTTGGTGCGTGTCACTGCTCCGGACCGGGCCTGATCGAACGCGCGAGCAGCACCGAAGGCGCGTCCAATTCGTTCGAGCGCCTGGCCGACCGTCGCGGTGAGGTTCCCGCCCGACGGCACGTCGACGAGGAACAGGTCTCGATCGAGCGCCGCCAGGTCGCGGATCGTGTCGCGGGCCTTTTGGATCGTCTTGCGGAGGCGTCCGTCCAACGACGCGGTCGCGAACAGGGACGAAAACCGCTCGCCATCGATACGGCTGCCGGCAAACGGCCCGAGCTCGACCGTCATGCGCTCCCGGGTTCCGTTGGAATTCCCGTGGTTCGCGATGTAGTGGTCGACCTGGTCGGCCGTGGTTCCAAGGGCGGCAAGGAAGGCATCGCGCTGGCCCGCCAGGGCCTGGAAGACGAGGTCCACGCGGTCGTCAGACGGCATAGCGATCCAGCTCCGTGTTGAGCAACGCCAGCTTCTGTTCTGCGGACTGGAGGTGTTCGCGCCGCACCTCCTCGTACACCGGCAAGCTCGCATTCCGATAGAACATGCCGAGGCGCACCTTGCCGTCGACCTGGGCCAGGCGATGTGCCTCCGTCAGGTCGGAAGGGTCGTGGACGATATGGTTCTGGTAGATCGCCTCGACATCCGGGGCCACGATTCCGTTCGGATGCACGAGGAGTTCGACGTTCTTCGGGTCGCGGACGGCGTCCAAGAAGAGCGTCTCGGTGAACTTGGGACACCGCTGAAGGACCCGAATGAAGGAAAAGCCGCGGTGGTGGAACCCCGCCGAGAGCGTTTGAAACAGATGCTCAGGAATCCAGTCACCGGTCTGGGCCACGAACGAGGCATTGGTGACGCCAAGTGTTGTGGAGATCGGATTGAGGCCCGGGAGATAGGCACCCCTGGGCTGAGTATTACTGGGCTGCCCCTGCGGCGAGGTCGGCGACGTTTGGTTCTTGGTCAGGCCGTACACGCCATTGTCCAACATCAGCACGACCATGTCCGGGTTGTACCGGGTGGTGTGGATCCAATGTCCCGCACCGATGGAGCAGCAGTCCCCGTCACCCATGACCACAAAGACGTGGAGGTCGGGGCGACGGAGTTTCACACCCGTGGCGACGGGAAGCGCCCGGCCGTGCAGGCCGTGGAAGCCGTAGGTGTGGAGGTAGTGGGGGAAGCGGCTGGAACACCCGATGCCGGACACGAACACGGTGCGCTCGGGCGGCAGTTGCTCGGTTTCCAACAGGCGTTCGACCGCGGCGAGGACGGCGTGGTCTCCGCACCCAGGGCACCAGCGCGCCGTGGCTCCGGCATAGTCGTCCATCGTGAACGAACGATCGTCGTCCGTTCCGCACCCCAGCAGTGAGCAGCCCTCCTCGATCATGACGTGGCTCCCTTCGCCAGATGGGCGAGTATGGCGTGGTGAATCATCTTGGGCTGGAGTGGCTCGCCCGGCACGCGTGTCCAGCAGTCGACATCGACCAGCGTCGTTGCCCGGAGCAGCCAGGCCAGCTGCCCCCGGCGCCGATTCTCGTCGGTAATGAACGGATCGTCGGGCTCGTCGCTGTAGTTGATCTCGACGGTCATGACCTTGCCGAACCGGTGGAAGATATCTTTGAGGCCGGGCTCGAGCGGCGAGAGGAAGCGGAGGTGGAGCGAGGAAACCGCGAGGCCCTCCGCCCGTGCACGATCGACCGCTTCATTGATGGCCCCCTCGGTGCTCCCCCAGCCCACGACCAAGAGATCGCCGGCGTCATCCCCACGAACCGTGGGAGGCCGGAGCGTGCTCTGAAAGACCGCCAGCTTACGACTGCGCATGGCGCAGCCGAGCTGGTTCACCCCGGGGCCGTAGGCGACCTTGCTCCGCTCGTCGTGGGCCAGGCCGGTGGCGGTGAACATGCCGCCGGGTTGGCCGGGAATGATCCGGCGGGAGAGGCCTGCCTCAGGGTCCCATTGGTAGGGCAGCATCCCCTCGGGAACGGGGCTCAGGTCGACCGGAGCGGCGATCCATTCCGTGGTCACTTCCGGTCGAGGGAAGGGCTGAACCCCGGTGGCCAGGTTGGCATCCGACAGCACCATCACGAGGCAGCGGAATGCCTCGGCGATGCGCCGGGCCGTGATCATGCAGGCAAAGCATTCTTCGATGGTGGCCGGGGCGAGGACGACGTGGGGCGTGTCGCCGGGCTGCCCGAAGATGGCGGCCAGGAGATCCGATTGCTCGACCTTGG
>CAWFGG010000006.1:0-125435 GCA_963815325.1 uncultured Gemmatimonadales bacterium | reverse complement strand
CGGGTTGGTGAGCCGCTCCGGGCCAAGGTTCGGGGGCGGTTCCCATGGGTGGTGGTGCTCGACGCCCCGCGCGGGACCACGATTCCGGACCTTCGCGCGATGGGTTTCGCCCGGGTGGAAGCAGAGGCGGTTGCGGTGATCGAGGACCACATCGTGGTGCCACCCGGTTGGGGCCGGAAGATGCTCGAGGCCCAACTGGCAGGGGCCGATGTGGTGGGAGGAGCGGTGGAGAACCTCGCAACCGAGCGATTGGTCGACCGCGCGGCGTTCTTGTGCGAGTACAGCCACCTGCTGCCGCCCCTCCCTGAGGGGCCGGTGGCCAGCCTCGCGGGCAACAACGTGGTCTACCGTCGCAGCATTCTCGAACGTTACCCGGGTGTCATCACCGCGGGCCGGTGGAGAACTACCTGCACGATGCGATGAGAGCGGACGGTATCGAGCTGATCAGCCGGCCCGACATTCGGGTCGGACACAAGAAGCACTATACCATGCGAGAGTACGTGTCCCAACGTTTCCTGTATACCCGTTCCTACGCCGGAGGGCGCACCGAGTCCTGGCCGTGGTTGCGCCGCATGGTTTACGGTACGGCGGCGCTTGGACTTCCGGCGTTGCTCCTTTGGCGGGTCGTGTCCACCGTGTGGCGAAAAGGGGTGAACCGGGTCGAGATCATCCGGGCCCTCCCCTTGCTCCTGGTGTTTGTGGTGTCCTGGGGAGTTGGCGAGACCGTTGGCGCATGGGCCGGTCAGGGCGATGCCCTGAGCCGGGTCTGCTAGGTTACGGCGCATGTCCGCCTCCACCCAGCCGAGTAGCCGGCCGGTCGCCCAGCTCGCTCCCGACGAACACGTCGTGGTCGTTGGTGCCGGTCCGGCCGGTCTGACCGCGGCCTATCTCCTGACCAAGCAGGGGCACCGGGTGACGGTGCTCGAGGGCGATGAGGTGGTCGGGGGTATTTCGCGAACCGCCCAGTACAAGAACTACCGCTTTGACATCGGTGGCCACCGGTTCTTCACCAAGATCGAACCGGTCGAGGCGCTGTGGCACGAGATCCTGGGAGAGGACTTCATCTCCGTGCCGCGGCTCTCCCGCATCCACTACAACGGCAAGTACTTCAACTATCCGCTCAAGGCCTCGAACGCCCTGATGGGGCTCGGCGTCTGGAATGCGTTGCTCATCCTCTTGAGCTACATGCGGGCCAAGATCTGGCCGTCGAAGGTCGAAGAGAACTTCGAGCAGTGGGTGACGAACCGGTTCGGTCGCCGGCTCTATGAGACGTTCTTCAAGACCTACACCGAGAAGGTGTGGGGCATTCCGTGCACGGAGATCCGGGCGGAGTGGGCGGCCCAGCGCATTCAAGGGCTCTCGTTGGCGCGCGCTATTCTCTCGGCCGCATCGCTCAACAAGCGATCCACCAAGATCAAGACCCTCATCAACGAGTTTCAGTACCCGCGCCTCGGACCGGGGCAAATGTGGGAGGCCTGCCGCGACCGGATCGTCGCAGCCGGCAACCAGGTCCTCATGCAGCACTACGCGACGGCCCTGGAGCTGGTCGATGGCAACGTTGTCGCGGTCCGCGCCCAGACGCCTGACGGGGAGGTCCGCTTCGAGGCCGACCACGTGATTTCCACGATGCCGGTTCGCTCGTTGGTGCGCTCGTTCGACCCGCCGGCTCCGCCGCAAATCCGTGAAGCCGCCGAGGGGTTGAGGTACCGTGACTTCCTGGTGGTGGCGCTCATGCTGGACCGGGCGGATCTCTTCCCCGACAACTGGATCTACATCCACACGCCGGGTGTCAAGGTGGGCCGGATCCAGAACTTCAACAACTGGAGCGCCGCCATGGTCCCCGAGCCGGGTCGGACCTGCCTGGGACTCGAGTATTTCTGTTTCAAAGGGGATGGGCTCTGGACCACGTCGGACGACGACCTGATCGCTCTGGCTACTCGGGAGCTCGAGCAGCTCGGCCTCGCAGAAGCTGCGGGCGTGGTCGATGGCGCCGTGATCCGCATGCCCAAGGCGTATCCCATCTACGATTCACAGTACGCCGACCATCTCCAGATCGTGCGCGACTTCATCGACCCCATTCCGAACCTGCACACGGTGGGACGGAACGGCATGCACAAGTACAACAACCAGGATCACTCGATGCTCACGGCCATGATGGCGGTGCAGAACATGAACGGTGCTGAATACGACATCTGGGCGGTGAACACCGATTTCGAATACCACGAGGAGCAGCGGGTCGAAACACGGGAGCGAGAACCCGTCGCCACCGGCAGCTGAGTCATGCGGATTGGAGTGGATGTCACCTGTTGGGCAAACGAACGTGGGTACGGGCGCTTCACCCGGGAGCTGGTGCCGGCCATGGCGGAGATTGCGGCGGATGACACCTTTCTCTGCTTCGCCGACCGGCGGGCTGCGGAGCGCTTCGGGTTATCGGCACCCAATGTCGAGCTGATCGAGGTGCCGCTCAAGGTGTCTCCGACGAGCGGCGGCCGCGGCCGAGGGCTATCGTTCTCCGGTTGACATGCTCCGGCTCACCCGGGCGGTCTGGCGGTCGGCTCCGGATGTATTTTTCAGTCCGTCGGTATACACCTATTTCCCGCTGCCACCGGGCATGCGCGCCGTCGTTACCGTGCACGACACCATCGCCGAGCGATATCCCGCCCTGACCCTGCCGACGCGTCGCGACCGGCTGTTCTGGAAGCTCAAAGTCGGGCTCGCCTTGAAGCAGGCGCGGTTCATCCTGACGGTATCCGAGTTTGCCGCAAGGGACATCACCGCCATGCTGGGCGTCGCGCCGGAGCGTCTACGGGTGGCGGTTGAAGCGCCGGCGCAAGGCCTTCCAGAAGAGCGATTCCCCGGCGCGCGAGGCGGAAGCCGCCGCCCGTGCCGACCTCCCGACGGGTGCACGCTGGTTCACCTACGTCGGCGGTTTCAATCCCCATAAGCGAGTCGACGTGCTGATCCGCGCGCATGCCGAGGTCGTTCGCCAGTGTGGGAGTTCTTCCCCCTATCTATTGCTGGTGGGAACCCGGACCGGGGATGTTTTCCATCAATCGGTAACGGATCTGGACCGCCTGGTGACCGACCTCGGGACGAGCGACCGGGTCAAGTGGACGGGGTTCGTCGACGACGCAGAGCTCCGGTACCTCCATGCCGGTGCGGTTGCCGCGGTGCTGCCGTCGGAATGCGAGGGATTCGGCCTGCCCGCCGTGGAAGCGGCTGCATGCGGCACGCCGGTCATTGCCACTCGCGCCAGCCCGCTGCCCGATCTGCTCGAGGGTGGCGGCATCTTCGTAGCACCGGGTGAGACCGAGCCGTTGGCGCGGGCCATGGTGGCCCTGCTGTCCGATTCCGAGCTCCGCCAGAGGTTGGGAACGCGTGCCCAGGAACGGGCAGCGGCACTCGACTGGAGCGATGCCGCGCGGGTGGCGGTCGGCGCGCTCCACGAGGCGGCGGCATGAAGCCGCTTCGGTTTTGCTTCCTGACCACCTTCTACCCGCCGTACCATTTCGGTGGGGACGCGATCGGGATTCAGCGATTTGCGCGCGGTCTCGTTGCCCGGGGGCATGAGGTGACGGTGGTGCATGATGTCGATGCGCATGCGACCCTGTCCAGCACTCAGCCGGCTGGCACTGAGCCTGAGGCGGACGGGGTTGCCACCATTCCGCTTCGGAGCGGCGCCGGCCCACTCTCGTCCTTGCTCACCCAGCAGTTTGGGCGTCCGGTGCTCAACGGGCGTCGAATTCGCCGAATCCTCGACGACGGACGATTCGACGTCGTAAACTTTCATAACATCTCGCTGGTGGGCGGCCCCGGGTTGCTCTCATACGGCGAGCGATCGGTTCGCCTCTACATGGCCCATGAGCACTGGCTGGTATGTCCGAGCCATGTACTCTGGCGCCACGGCCGCGAGCTCTGCACCGGGCGGGAGTGCCTTCGGTGTGTGCTTCACTATCGGCGTCCACCGCAGGCCTGGCGCTACACCGGGTACCTCGAGCGGCAACTCGACAACGTCGACGCGTTCATTGCCATGAGCGAATTCAGCCGACGCAAACACCAGGAGTTCGGCTTCCCGAGGGACATGGAAGTGCTGCCCTATTTCCTGCCCGACGATGGGCCGCGAGCGGCCCCAGAGCGGGGCTCCGCCGCATCCGAGGCCGTATTTTCTGTTCGTGGGCCGGCTCGAGAAGATCAAGGGGCTCGATGACGTGATCCCGCTCTTTCGCGACTACCCGGGCGCGGACCTCCTCGTCGCCGGGGACGGGGAGTACGCAGAGACCCTGCGCGCTCAGGCCGCCGGCATCGACCGTGTCCGTTTCCTGGGCCGGATACCCATGGATACGTTACGATCCTACTATGCGCATGCCGTGGCGCTGATCGTTCCGTCGGTTTGCTTTGAGACGTTCGGTATCATCCTGATTGAGGCATTTCGGCATACCACGCCGGTCCTGGCTCGGCGGCTGGGTCCGTTTCCGGAAATCGTCGAACAGGCGGGCGGGGGCGAGTTGTTCGAGACGCAAGCGCAGCTCCTCGACGCCATGCGGCGCATGCAGGAGGACCGAGAGTATCGTGACCGGTTGGCCCGTGCCGGCCGCCGGGCGTTTGAGTCGTACTGGTCGGAAGAGGCGGTCATGCCTCGATATCTCGACATCGTGAGACGGGCGGCTGAGCGACGCCAGCGGCACGATATCATTGCGTCCCTGGCGCCGGTGGAGGTGGCATGAAGGTGTTCATTACCGGAGGTGCCGGGTTCATCGGCTCCCACTTGGCGGAAGCATTGCTCGATCGCGGCGATGCGGTGTTGATGCTGGATGACCTCTCAACCGGCCGCATGGGGAATATCGAACACCTCATGGGCCGCCAGGGATTCGAGCACCGCATCGGCTCCGCCACCGACGCGCCGCTGGTCACGGAATTGGTGGACCGCTGCGACGTGACGGTACACCTGGCCGCGGCGGTCGGGGTGAAGCTCATCGTGGAGCAGCCGGTCCGCACCATCGAGACCAACGTCCGTGGAACGGAAGTGGTCCTGAACGCGGCGGCGCGGAAGCAGAAGCTCACCGTCATTGCCTCGACCTCGGAAGTCTACGGCAAGGGCATCAAGATTCCGTTCAGCGAGGACGACGACCTGCGGCTTGGCCCCACCGCCAACTCGCGCTGGGCCTACGCCTGCTCCAAGGCCTTGGACGAGTGGCTCGCGCTGGCGTACTGGCGGGAGAAGGGGGTGCCGGTCATCATCCCGCGCTTCTTCAATACGGTGGGCCCGCGCCAGACCGGACGCTATGGCATGGTGCTCCCGACGCTCGTGGCCCAGGCGCTCCGCGGCGAGCCATTGACCGTGTACGGCACGGGCGAGCAATCGCGCTGCTTCAGTCATGTGCGCGATGTCGTGAAGGCGGTGTTGGCCCTGGTCGAAACTCCGGCAGCCATTGGCCAGGTCGTCAATGTTGGGAAGCGATGAAGAGGTCAGCATGCTCCGGCTGGCAGAGCTGGTTCGGGAACTGACCGGGACCAAGTCCGACATCGTGCTGGTGCCGTACACCGAGGCCTACGCGGAGGGCTTCGAGGACATGCAGCGGCGCGTTCCCGATGTGAGCAAGTTGGAGCGGATGATCGGATTTCGGCCTCGTACGCCACTGGAAGACATCGTTCGCGACGTCATCGTCTACGAGCGCTCGCGCCTGGCCGCGACCTGACGAACGACATGCGAGCCATCCTGACCTATCACTCAATTGACCCGTCCGGGTCCCCCATTTCGGTGGATGCCGGCGCCTTCAGCCGGCACGTGGAATGGCTGGCCACCGGGCCCGTCCAGGTCGTGGCCCTCGACGCCTTGCTCGACCTGCCGCCTGCCACGGATGCGGTGGCCCTCACGTTCGATGACGGGTTCGAGAATTTCCAGAGCGTTGCGGCTCCGCTTCTCGCCGCGCGGGACTTCCCGGCAACGGTGTTCGTCGTGAGCGGACACGTGGGTGGCACCAACGCCTGGGGCGGCAAATCCCAACCAGGCATTCCGACACTTCCGCTGTTGGATTGGGATGCTCTCGGTCGATTGGCGGAGCAGGGGCGTGTCCCTTGGGGTGCATACGCACACCCACCGACGGCTCCCCGACCTCTCGCCCCAGGAGATCGAGGAAGAAGTCGAAGGGTGTCGCGAGGCCATCCGCGCACATACGGGGCACACGCCGACCACGTTTGCCTACCCCTACGGAGCCGTGGACCGCGGCTCCGCCGAGGTCGTGGGGCGCTTGTTCCGACTGGGCTGCACGACGGAGCACCGTGCGCTGCAATCCAACGAAGATCGCGCGCGGCTGCCGCGGGTGGATATGTACTACTTCCGTCACGAGCCTGGCTTGCCGGGATGGGGTACTCCCGCATTTCGCCGCCGGCTCTGGACCCGCCGCGCGGCTCGGCGTTTGAAGGGAGCCTTGAGCCAGGCGGGGATTGGACGATGACGGCACTTCCATTCCGTCTCTCGGTCATCGTGCCGGTGCACCAAGGAGCGGTAGTCCTCCCGAAGTCGCTCGGTGCCTTGGTCGAAAGTGACTTGCCTCGGGATGACTGGGAACTCATCGTGGTGGATGATGCCAGCACGGACGGTACGGCGGCGGTTGCGGCACGCTATGCGGATACCGTGGTCACGCTGGGGCGCAAACCGCAGGGGCCCTCCTATGCCCGGAACAGGGGTGTGGAAGCGGCGCGGGGGGATGTCGTTGTCTTCATCGATGCAGACGTATGCGTGCATCGCGAAACCCTGCGACGATTTGCGAGTGTCTTCGCCGAGAATCCCGGCTTCAGCGCTGTCTTTGGGTCCTACGATGCGGCGCCGCCGGCTCCCGGGCTGGTCTCCCAATACCGGAATCTTCTCCACCACTGGGTCCACCAACAGAATGGGGGAGAGGCGGAGACATTCTGGGCAGGATGTGGAGCGATCCGGCGGGACGTGTTCCTCGAGGCCGGGATGTACGACGAATGGCATTTCTCGCGCCCGCAAATCGAGGATATCGAACTCGGCCACCGGCTCAAAGAACTCGGGCACCGTATCACCCTGGCTCCCGAGATTCAGGCCACCCATCTGAAGCATTGGACGCTCCGCAACATGCTCACGACCGATCTCAGGGATCGTGGCGTGCCGTGGACCCGGCTCCTCATCCAACGCGGCATCGTATCGAAATCGCAATCGCTCAATCTCCGCTTGATCGAGCGGGTCAATACGGTGCTGGTGTGGACCGCAGCCCTGTTTGCGATCGTTGCGCTGGGCTTCCGGGATGCGCGGTGGCTTCTTCTCAGCGTCGCATGTGGGCTACCGGTGCTGTGGTTCAACCGGCACTTGTATGAGTTCTTCCGGCGGGAACGCGGCTTTTGGTTTGCCGTCCGGGCGATTCCCTTGCACTTGATCTACTACTTCCTCAACGGTATTGCCGTGGGGTGGGGATGGTTGGTGCATCACGCGGTCGGTGAACCTCAGCCTGCGGTCGCGGTCGAGGCGTTCTCCGAAGTGGGGCTCCAGAGTTGGCCGCCGGTTCCACGAAGATCCTCAGATCGCCCATGGGATGGGGCCCGATCGAGCACGCAAGAGCCGTCGGACCTCGGAGGAGAGTCCTGATGTCAAACGCGGTCGGCCGTGGCCGAGACGAATCGCTTACCCAGCTGACATTTGCCTTCGCTCCGCTCCACAAGCGCGCGTTCGGAATCGCGATCGGATGCGCCGCGGGGCTCGTCGTGTTTTCGGCGACCGCCATCTACCTGTTGCGGGACCCCCACCCAGGGTTCGACCTCGGCCTCCTGCGACAGTATTTCGCCGGCTATACCGTGTCCTGGGGCGGTGCGTTCGTGGGGCTCGTTTGGGGGTTCCTCGCGGGGTTCGTTGCGGGATGGTTTTTCGCGTTCTGTCGTAACGTTACGATCGGCGTGTTGATCTTCTTTGTCCGGACACGATCCGAGTTGGCTCAGAGCCGCGACTTCCTGGATCATATCTGACGGTGGGTGACCTCGAGATGCGGACGGTGCACGATGGAAAAGACTGAAGAAGAAGCCCTGAGACAAGCGATGCTGCGGTTGAATGCTCGGGCCTGGGGGATTGCCTTCGGGCTGCTCCTGGGAGGCGGCCTCTTCATCGCTACCAATGTGCTGGTGCTGAGAGGAGGTCCCGCCGTTGGCCGTCACCTTCAGCTGTTGGCCGTGTTCTTCCCCGGATTTCGCGTAACCTTCCTCGGCAGTCTCATTGGGTTTGTGTACGCCTTCGTTGTCGGGTATGCCTTGGGTCGCCTCGTCGGGGTAGTCTACAACCGCCTGGCGGCCACCTAACAGAGCACGGAGCAGGCGGACCTAGGTGTCCGGCTGCTCCCCGACATCACAACGCCAACCCTCTACTGTGCGATCGTCAGGACGCCGCTGGCGGGGATGGTGGCAATCACCGGCTGACCGGCGCTGATGGTCGCCGCCGGCAGCGCGGTCCGGTACTGGGCGGCCGTGGTATACGTCAGGTCGTAGGTCCCGGCCGGCAATCCCTCCACCGAGAAGACCCCCCCGGCGTTGGCCTTGACCACCACCGTCCAGCGCCCATCCGGATTCCGGAACGCCAGCGGTTCGAGACTGGCCACGGTGCTGACGGCCTCGTGCCGGACCGCGCCGAGGCGGACATGGCGGAAGTACTGCTGCAGGAACTTGGTGCGACTGCCGGTCAGCACGACCGGCGCCGACGGGGAGCTGACGTCGACCGGGAAGTATTGCGCCCCATTGTCGTTGTCGCCGCACCATGCCAGATAGAACTGCTCCCAGGACGAGTTCCGCCCGAGGGTGAGATCCGTGTGCAGATCCTGATACCCGCTCCCAACATGCTCCAGCATGCTGGTGCGGATGCCGAAATTGACGGCGCGGGCATTGAGGGCCTGGAGATTGGCATCGCTGACGCCGCCGTAGCGGTGATAGGCGAGGTCGGTCAGATACTGGGTGGCGCGCGGTACCGCGACAAGCTCGTCGAACCAACTAATCGCCCGGCCCATGTTGGTGTTGGAGGGGGCGATGAAATCGGGCCGGAACCCGGCGGCCGCCAGCCGGTCACCCGCGGCGACCATGGCGGTGCCGATCTGGGTCCCACTCCACGCGGCATTGTCCGGCTCCAGCACCATCTCCACCGCATCCGGGACCCAGCCATAGCGGCTCTGAATGTGTTGGAAGGCCGTGTGGAGCAGCTCGGCGTATTCGGCCGGGGCATTCTTGTGGGACAGCGTGCCCGCACCCTGCCCGCTGAAGTCGACGTAGGTCAGGTTGACGTAGAGGGCCTCGCCGCGGGCGAGGAGCCGGTCGCGAATGGGGGTGACCACGTTGTCGATGGTGTGGTCGATTTCGGTGAAGTGATACCCGGCGGCATTGACGCTGTTGGGATCGCCGTTGTCGTTGACGGCGGCAAAGCGGAACGTGCGCCACTCACTCCGTTCAATGGTCCCGGCGAGCAGCTCCGCGAATCCGTCGCGGGGATTCTCAGAACCGCTCTTGAGCTCCAGCCGCAGGCGATTGAGTCCGAGCTCATCCACGGCCCGGTCGGCGACGAGATCACGGTAATTTGCAATGAGTGTTGGGCTGCATACCCCCGGATCGTCTTGGCCGATGTTCGCCACTGCTTCCCAGCCCGTCATGGTCTGGTAGGTCACGCCCGGCACCACGGTCACGACGGGGCCACTCCCGGCCGGAACGATGACTACCGTCGCCGTGTCGGCCACTTCGCCGCTCGAGGCCGAGGCCACGACCTGGAAATTCCCCGGAGTCGAGCCGGCCTGATAGGTCCCGTCTGAATCGATGCTCCCGCCGGTGGCACTCCACACGACGGCGACGGTGAGGGTTTCGCCGCTCTGCCCCTGGGCGGTGGTAGTGAATTGGAGTTTTTGGCCGGCCGCGACGGAAATCGAGCTGGGTGCTATGCTGAGAGAGAAATCAGGTGCGTTGGGGCCCAGACCGTCTCTCACATCTCCCGGTGAGCAGGCGAGAGCCAAGACCGCTCCCGCAATGAGGGCGCGACGGTGCAAGAATCCTGCAGGTCCAAAACGACATCTCATTCGTCCATGTCCGCCTATGCACGAGTTCATACTGGATGCACGCGTGGCGCACCTGGCCCAGGGTAGAGCCCAGAGGAGCGCCTGGCGTGTGTAGCAGAGTGGCCCTGTTCTCATACGGCAGGGCGGCCTTTGGCTGGGTGACTGTGCACGGATCGTTCCACCTTCCATCGAGACGCCTAAGTATTTGATTTACAAGAGGTTGCCAATAATCCCCTGAGGGTGGGCCGGTGCGAAATTCCCGAATTCGTGGAGAAATTCCCGGTTTCGGACCGGCTGGGGTGCCGCTTGGCTTTGGATCGATGCTTGGCGGTCGGAAGAGCGCGGTGTCGTATCGGCCCTCAAAGAAGATACCGCTGGTGGTCATCGAGCAGAGACGGTAAGGACACCGGTCGTGGGGATGTTGGCGATCACCGGCTGACCGGTGCTGATGGTTGCCGGCGGCAGGGCGGTCCGGTACTGGGCGGCCGTGGTGTAGGTCAGGTCGTAGGTTCCGGCCGGCAACCCCTCCACCGAGAAGACCTCCCCGGCGTTGGCCATGACCACAACCGTCCAGCGCCCATCCGGATTCCGGAACGCCAGCGGTTCGAGACTGGTCGCGGAGCTGATGGCCTCATGCCGTACCGCGCCGAGGCGGACATGTCGGAAGTACTGCTGCAGGAACTTGGTGCGACTGCCGGTCAGCACGACCGGCGCCGACGGGGAGCTGATGTCGACCGGGAAGTACTGCGCCCCGTTATCGTTGTTCCCGTTGCACCACGCCAAGGTGAACTGTTCCCAGGACGAGTTCCGCCCGAGCGTGAGGTCCTTGTGGAGGTCCTGATACCCGCTCCCAATGTGCTCCAGCATGCTGGTGCGGATACCGAATGCCACGGCACGGGCGTTGATGGCCTGGAGATTGGCATCGCTGACGCCACCGTACCGGTGGTACGCGAGGTCGGTCAGATACTGGGTGGCGCGCGGCACCGCGACGAGCTCATCGAACCAGCTGATCGCCCGGCCCATGTTGGTGTTGGAGGGGGCGATGAAGTCGGGCCGGTATCCGGCCGCCGCTAACCGGTCGCCTGCGGCGACCATCGCCCTGCCGATCTGGGTCCCGCTCCACGAGGCATTGTCCGGCTCCAGGACCATCTCCACGGCATCCGGCACCCAGCCGTAACGGCTCTGAATGTGCTGGAAGGCGGTGAGGAGCAGCTCGGCGTATTCGGCGGGGGCATCCTTGTGGAACAACGACCCCGCGCCCTGCCCGCTGAAGTCGACGTAGGTCAGGTTGATGTAGAGGGCCTCGCCGCGGGCGAGGAGCCGGTCGCGAACGGGCGTGACCACGTTATCGATGGCGTGGTCGATTTCGGTGAAGTGATACCCGGCGGCATTGACGCTGCTGGGATCGCTGTTGTCGTTGACGGCGGCGAAACGGAACGTGCGCCATTCACTCCCTTCAATCGTTCCGGCAAGCAGCTCCGCGAATCCGTCGCGGGGGTTCTCGGAGCCGCTCTTGAGTTCCAGCCGCAAGCGATCGAGTCCGAGCTCATCCACGGCTCGGTCGGCGGCTGCGTCACGATACGTGGCCACGATCCCGGCGTCACAAAATTCCGGGTCGTCTTGGCCAATCTTCGCCACTGCTTCCCAGCCCGTCATGGTCTGGTAGGTCACGCCCGGCACCACGGTCACCGTGGGCCCACTTCCGGCTGGCAGGATGACCACCGTTGCCGGCGCTTGATAATTCGGGCGTTCGGGCTTCGAGGGTGAATGTTCCTGTGACGCCACCCGCCGTGAACACTCCGGCGGTGTCGGCAGCCCCAGAAACACTCTGCCGGGTCCCGCCGGCTACGGCCCAGGTGAGGGCCGGGCAGGGAAAGGGCTTCCCGTCGGTGCCTAGGCATGCTGCCACGAAGCCCTGTGACCTGGCCTGGCTCGAGTGCCGCGGCGCTCGGCGAGATCTGGATGTGCGCCAGGGTTGGGCTTGGGCCACTGAGGCCCGGGGCACCATCGCCGCAGCCGCCGCACGCTCCGACCCCGAAAGACGAGGCCGAAACTGGCGCGGAATCTGCTGAGTCGCGCCACCCGTGGAAGACATCGAACTTCCTTGTTTCTGGTCCTGAGGAGCCGTAAGCTTGGCGTTCGGGTAGCCTCAAGTCAATCCCACATTCACGGGTACACGTCATGGAGATTCGGTGAGCGAGATAGCGCGAGAGAGGTCCACTTGGCGCGACGTGATTCTGCTGGCGCGACCGCAGCAGTGGGTCAAGAACGGCTTCGTTCTGGCACCGCTCCTGTTTTCGGGGCGAGTCCGGGAGCCGGAGGCGATCGGACTCGCGAGCGGAGCTGCTCCTCGCCTTCTGTCTCGCGGCCAGCTCGGTGTACATGGTCAACGACGTGGTCGACCGGGTCACGGATCAGGCGCACCCGACCAAACGACATCGGCCCGTAGCGGCGGGTCGTATTTCGACTCACACTGCACTCGGTATCGGGCTGGCACTGGCGCTCGCCGCGATCTTCCTTGCCTGGGCCGTGCACCCCACCCTGGTCGTGGTGGTCGCGTCGTACCTCGGCCTCAACGTGCTGTACACCTTTCGACTCAAGCAGGTGGTCATCCTCGACGTCTTCGCGATCGCCGTGTTCTTCCTGCTGCGGCTCCTGGCGGGCTCCGTTGCCATCGACGTTAGGCCGTCGATCTGGCTCATCCTGTGTGGCGGGCTCCTCGCCCTCTTTCTTGGGTTTGCCAAACGACGCCATGAGTTGTTGCTGCTGGGCGATGAATCGACGGACCACCGAAGCGTTCTCTCGGAATACAGCACCGCCTTCCTGGATCAGATGTCCACCGTGCTCCTGGCGGTGACCGTCGTTACCTACATCATGTACACCGTCTCCACGGAGAAGGTGGGAGAGATCGGCTCCTACGCGCTGGTGTACAGCACCGGCTTCGTCCTCTATGGCGTATTCCGATATCTGTATCTGGTCCATCAACGGGACGGCGGCAGTCCCACCGAAACCCTGCTCACCGATCGTGCGTTGCTCGCGGATGTGGTTCTCTGGGTGCTCTACTGCGGTTGGGTGATCTATCGGCCGGTCTGACACGCTCGTCGGGCGGAATTTCTTCGCCCTGGGGCTCGGAGACGCGCTGGCGCGCGGTCATTGCCTTCGGGGCAACGATCTATCTGGCGCGCGTTCTCGGCGTCGGAGGATACGGGGTCGTTGCCTTAGCAGCCGCTGTCACGCTCTATCTGGCACAACTTGCCGACTTCGGGGTCGAGACCCTCGGCATCCGTGAAGTCGCCGAAGACCCCAACGCCATCGATGAGCGCGCCCCACCCATTCTCCTCGCCAGAATCCTGATCGCCGCGGGGTTGATCGTCGTCACCCTGCCGGTTGCGCTGCTCGTATTGCCGCAACCGGAAGGCGCCGTGATCGCGGCCTACAGCCTGACGCTCATTCCGATCGCCGCCAGCACCCGATGGGTCCATCTCGGCCTGGAATCGGCCCGCCCGGTCGGCATAGCGCGCACCATCGGCGAATCGGTGATGATCGTTCTGGTGCTGACCCTGGTGCAACGAACTGGCGACATTTGGTCGGTGCCGCTGGCGCAGTTTGCGGGAGAGTCGGCGGCGGCCCTCCTGCTCCTGGGCTTACTCGCGCGCCGAGGTTTTCGACTTCGAGTCGTCTGGGCCCCCGACCGGGTGCGGCCTGTCTTCCGCCGTGCCTGGCCGCTCGTGGCGCATGGGTTGCTCGGCCTTCTCATCTTCAATTCGGATCTCGTGTTCCTGCGGCTGTTTCGTGACCTCGCGAGCGTCGGTTACTACGCTGCGGGCTATACCCTCATCAGCTTTCTGTTGAATCTTGGGTGTGGCCTACGGCATGGCCTTGCTGCCGACCTTGACTCGGCTCGGGGCCAGGACGACCGAGGAGCGGAATCTCTACCACACGGCCCAGGCCCAGGTATTCACGGCCGGCCTTCCCGTCGCCTTGGGTGGGGCGCTGCTTGCCGTCGAACTCGTGCAGCAGGTGTTCGGCTTGAGCTACCTGCCGGCAGGTGCGGCACTCCAGGTGTTGATTTGGTCGGTTCCGGTCTCGCTCTTCCGCAATATCGCCATTTCCGCGCTGGTCGCGCGCGGCCGCCAGGACCAAGTGCTCCGGACCACCACCGGCTCCACGGTGCTGAACTTGGTGCTGAATGTGGTTCTCATCCCGCGGTACGGGATCATGGGCGCTGCGTGGGCGACTGTGGTCACGGAGCTCCTCCGCACGATCCTGGCACTCCGATTCGCGGCAGAGGAGGGCCTGGTGGTCCTGCCACTCCGCCGGCTGGGGCGGGCCACGGTGTCGGGGCTAGCCATGGTTGCGCTCCTGATTGTGGTCCGCCCAGCGAACCTCTGGGCGGCGATTGCCTTTGGTGGCAGCGCGTACCTCGGAGTCCTGGCAGCTGGTGGGCGGGGTGCAGTTCCGTCGCGGCCAGCTGCCAGCCCTCCGGGTCTAGGGTACCCCTGGCGCGCTCTTGTTGCGTCAACGCTACATAACGCGTTGGCGGCTGGTGGCCCTGAGGTCGATTGAGCATTGGCGGTGTGCGGTGAATGAGGCCTTCACGTGGTATGGCATTTGCAAATCGTTTGTTGACCTGTGACATTTGACGGCCTGATCGAGGGCAGGAAGGCGCTGTCGTCACGCTTTCCCGCTGGAGTGCCCTGCCAGTGAGCCATCACTTTGCATCCTTCTGCTGACGCCTCGAGGTAACCGTGGGATTGAATCTGCTGAACCTTGGACTCTTCTATGTCGGGCCTGAGACCCTCCTCCCCCTCACGTCGGTCCTGGGAGCCATTGGCGGTCTCCTGATGATCTTCTGGCGTCAGGTCACGGGAGCCGTCCGTCGGGTGGTGGGTCTCTTCAGTCGGAAGACCTGACTGCCCGTAGTGCGAATCTGGCCCTACGGTGTACTCTCTTCCTCCCTGGCTGATTTCACCCCACCGACCCAAGCTGTGTGGTGAGAGTGGTGTCCTCGTCTCGGGTCTGTTCGGGATACCGAGAGACCGACCGATCCAACGCGGGACTGAGCTGTGACAGGCGCTGTCGGGGCACGTGAGCCGCGTCCAAGCGGTGTGCGTCCGTCACACCTCTTGGCTCTTGGCGCATGGTTGGGTTTGGCCTACGGCTTTCTGGAGGCACTCGAGTTCTTCGTTCTGGGCCTGGTGCCCGGTGCCCTTGCCTGGCGGAACGGGAACTCTGCGCCCGTCTTCCTCGTCGCGCCGGCGCTCTACATGGTGTTCTATGCGTTCGTTGGCCTCCTGGCAGTATTGCTGTCACGAGCGCGCCCCCAGTGGCGGTGGGACATCATCCTCGCCGCCGCGCTCGTCACGCTGTCGGGATACCTTGGCGCGAGCCTGCAGGGCCAGCTGTTCTCGCCTATGGTCTCCGTCATCTTGGGCGTTGGCATGGGCGCGGTCGCCATCCGGAGCTTGCGTAGCCACGCGCTCCTGCTTCCCCGGCTTATTCGGTCCCTTCCGTGGCTGGCAGCCGGGGTCTTGGTCACCGGCGTATTGGCGGTGGGCAGTGGTCTGGCACGGGAACGATTGGCCCTCGCCGCGACTCCCGAGCACGCACCCGACGGGCCCAATGTGCTGGTCCTGGTTCTGGATACCCAGCGGGCCGATCATCTGGGTTTCCAGGGCTACTAGCCGGCCGACGTCCCCCGCCATGGATGCTTTCGCGGCACAGGGGACCATCTTCGCAATGCAATCAGCAACTCATCGTGGACGCTGCCATCGCACGCTTCGCTGTTCACCGGTCGTCCGGTCAGCGAGCATCGGGCGGGTCAGCTGCGCCGTCCGTTTCTCGGGCGGGGCTTTCCGACGGTGGCGGAAGCATTCGCCGAAGGCAGGTTATGTCACGGCGGGATTCACGGCAAACACGTTTTGGGCGGGACGCCAGACCCGGCTCAATCGCGGATTTGTCCACTGGGAGGATTTCTATCGCAAGCCGGGCGATGCCTTGGTTCGCACCGTCCTCGGCCGGAAGATCGCCTATGAGTTCCTTCCCAAATTCGGCCAGATCGACATTCCTGGCCGAATGCGCGCCGGGGACATCAACGAGCGGCTCTTCCGATGGCTCGATCGGACCGAGCGCCGTCCGTTCTTCGCATTCCTGAACTACATGGACGTGCACGGCCCGTACCTGCCACCAGCCCCCTACGCGGGGCGATTTGGCGGGCCGCGCACTCACGTCGGAAAGACGATCGAGCTCGGAGCCGTCACCGATGAAACCGCCCTGCCGCCGCCCGACCTCCTACGGGACTGGGTCAACCAGTACGATGAGTCGATCCTGGCGCTCGATGCCGGTGTCGGCGCCTTGCTTCAGGCCTCGAGAGTCGCGGCATCCTGGATAACACCGTGATTGTATTGACATCAGATCATGGCGAGAGTTTTGGCGAGCATGGGATGATCTTTCACGGGAACGGGCTTCATCGGGATCAAGTCCATGTGCCGCTCGTGATCCGATATCCTCCGGCCGTAGCAGCCGGGGTCCGTGAGTCCCGGGCCGTGGGGATCGACCAAATCCCGGCGACGGTCCTGCAACTTGCGGGACTTTCGACTGCTGCCTTTCCCGGACCCTCGCTCTTCAGCGACAGCGACGTTCCCGTCTTGGCCGAGGTTGGCTTTCGGCCGCAGGTGCCAGCATCCTGGCCGACGTCACACGGGTGGGTCAAGTCGCTGACGACCGCGCGCTGGCACTATATCCTCCTCGAGAGCGGCGAGTCGGAGCTCTATGACCTCGCCGAGGATCCGCGGGAAGCGACCAACTTGGCGGCCCATCCGGAGCATGCCGCTACGGTCCGCGACTTGCGGGCCGAGGTAGAACGCCTGGCACCGGCAGATTTTCGGCCCTGAGACAAACAGGAGCGACGGGTGAATGAAGGCTGAGCTTCGGAAAGAGACGCCATTGGCCAGGACGAGCGGTGCATCCAGCACCACTCAGCTGGAGCGAATGCCCATCGTCATTGCCGGGCATGTCGATCACGGCAAGAGCACCATCATCGGCCGACTGCTGGCAGATACGGGTTCCTTACCCGAGGGCAAGCTCGAGCAGGTGCGGGCCTCCTGCGAGCGGAATGCGAGGCCCTTCGAGTATGCGTTCCTCCTCGATGCGCTGAAGGACGAACAGGCCCAAGGCATCACCATCGATTCGGCCCGCGTTTTCTTCAGGTCGAGCCGGCGCTATTACATCATCATTGACGCCCCGGGGCATATCGAATTCCTCAAGAACATGGTGACTGGTGCGGCACGGGCCGAGGCCGGATTGCTCGTGATCGATGCCCAGGAGGGCGTGAAGGAAAATTCACGCCGCCACGGTTACATGATGTCGATGCTCGGCATCCGGCAGATTGCCGTGTTGGTAAACAAGATGGACTTGGTGGAGTACGATCGCCGGGTCTTTGACCGGATCGTGAGCGAGTACGACGCATTCCTGCGGCAGATCGACATTCGGCCGACCTACTTCATTCCGGTCAGTGGTCGGGAGGGAGAGAATGTCGCCCGCGCAGGGGCTCATATGCCCTGGTATGAGGGGTCCACGGTGCTGCAGGCACTCGACGAATTCGCAGCCCCCCAGCCTCCAGTGAACGGCCCGTTCCGGATGGCGGTGCAGGGCGTCTACAAGTTTACCCAGCACGGGGATGACCGGCGGATCGTTGCCGGGACCGTCCAGAGCGGCACCGTGCATGTCGGGGACGAGGTGGTGTTCTATCCCTCCGGCAAGAAGAGCCACGTCCGGTCGATCGAGGCGTTTCACCGGCCCGAGCAGCACGAGGCCAGCGCCGGACAGGCAACCGGCCTCACCCTCTCGGAGCAGATCTTCGTTTCCCGCGGCGAAATCGTGGTGCGGGCGTCCGAGGCACACCCGAAGGTGACCAGCCTCATCCGGGCAAATTTGTTTTGGTTGGGCAAGGATTCGCTGATCAAGAATAGGGACTACACCCTGAAGCTGGGCACGACTCGCGTGCCGATGCGCCTGGAGCAGGTCCATCGGGTTATCGACGCCTCGGATTTGAGTGCCATGGCAGACACGGACCGGATCAACCGCCACGACGTCGCGGATTGTACCCTCAAACTGAAGCGAGACATCGCGTTCGATCTCGCGGAAGATATCGCAGCCACCAGTCGGTTTGTCGTGGTGGACGGCTACGAAATCCGCGGCGGCGGCATCATCCGCGAAGCGCTCGAGGATCAGCAGGCTTGGGTGCGCGAGAAGGTGCTCCTGCGGAACTACAAGTGGGAGCCCAGCATCATCGCGCCGGAGCATCGTGCGGAAAAATACAATCAACGCTCGACGCTCATGCTCATCACCGGTGCCCAGGAAGCCGACCGGAAGTCGGTCGCCAAGGGCCTCGAGTCACGGCTCTTCGATGATGGCCGGGTGGTGTATTTCCTGGGCATCGGGAACGTGCTCTACGGCGTGGACGCCGATATCGAGCGGACGGTCGAGAACCGGCAGGAGCATCTCCGGCGGCTGGGCGAGATTGCCAACCTGATGCTCGATGCGGGCGTCATCCTGGTTGTCACCGCCGCCGAGCTCACGCACCAGGAGCTGCAGTTGATCCGGACGTCCGTCGGCTCGGACCGGATCGAGACGGTGTGGGTCGGGGAGAACGTGACGACCGACCTCGCCTACGACATTCTTCTGTCCGAGCATGAAACCGTGGACGAGCAGGTGTTCCGCCTCAAGAGCCACCTGCAGGAAGCGGGCATCATCTACCGGCCATGGTGAGCCCAATGGGCACGGGAGCGATGATCGAGATCTCTCAAGAGAGCCTTCGGAGGCTCGATGACATCGCCCGAGAAGCGGGCGCCGCCATCCTGCGGCACTACCATGCCGAGACCGTAGCCGAGGAGAAGGCCGACCGCTCCCCGGTGACCGTGGCGGATCGGGAGGCACATCGGATCATTCTGGCTGCATTGACCGCCTGGGACCCCGCGGTTCCAGTGGTTTCCGAAGAGGGGACGATTCCGGAATATGCCGAACGGCAGGCGTGGGAGCGCTTCTGGCTGGTCGATCCGCTCGATGGGACCAAGGAATTCCTGAAGCGGAATGGCGAATTCACCGTCAATATCGCCATGATTGCGGATGGGATTCCGGTTCTGGGCGTCGTGTTCGTCCCGGCCCAGGATCTCATGTACTCGGCGGGTCGGGGGCTCGGCGCGTGGAAGCAGAGCGGTCAGGCCGCCGCGAGCCGAATCCAATCCCACCCCCCCGAACAAGGCAAGCCGCTGACCGTGGTGGAAAGCCGCTCGCATCCGTCCGACGCACTCGAAGCCTATCTGCGGACGATCATCGTGGGACGTCGCGTCCAGGCGGGGAGCTCGCTCAAGTTCTGTTGGGTGGCCGAGGGCAAGGCCGATGTCTATCCGAGGCTGGGGCCGACCATGGAATGGGACGTTGCTGCGGGGGACTGTGTCTTCCGCAACTCGGCTCGCTCGGGCGCGCGGATTTCGCCACTGCGATACAATAGGCCCGACCTCCGAAACCCTTCGTTCGTGATCGGGATCGACTGACGCCATGCCGACACTGTTCCGACAGCGCCAATGACGGGACCATACCGTGAATCGCACGCCCGTGCGATCGTCAAGACCATCTCGTGGCGGATTGTCGCCACGTTCACCACGACGCTCCTGGTCTGGCTGTTCACGCATGAGATCGGTCTGGCCGCCACTGTTGGGGGGTTGGAAGCGATCTCGAAGATGGTGCTGTACTACGCCCACGAGCGTGGCTGGAATCACATCCGCTTCGGACGGCGCGAGATCGAGCCTGCCGTTCTGTGGTTCACCGGCCTGTCGGGCTCGGGCAAGAGCACCATCGCGGAGGAGGTGTTTGCGCAGCTCAAGCGCCGCGGGTACAAGACGGAGCGCCTGGATGGAGACACGATCCGAAGCATCTTTCCGCAGACCGGGTTCACCCGTGACGAGCGTGATGCACACATCCGCCGCGTGGGCTACCTCGCCAGCAAATTGGAACAGAACGGCGTGTTCGTCGTGGCATCGTTGGTATCACCATATCAGGATTCGCGGGACTTCGTTCGAAGCCTCTGCCGGAACTTCATCGAGGTCTATGTCTCCACGCCGCTCGCGGAATGCGAACGACGGGACGTGAAAGGATTGTATGCTCGGGCTCGCCGGGGCGAGATCAAGAACTTCACCGGCATCGACGATCCGTATGAATCGCCGTCCGATGCGGAGGTCGTGATCGACACGACCGACGTCAGCGTCGACGCCGCAGCTGTGAAAGTATTGTCACATATGCAGTTACGCGGCTAGGAGAGTTGCATGGACCACTTGGATCAACTGGAAAACACGAGCGTTCAGATTCTTCGCGAGGCATACGCGAATTTCAAACACCTGGGCATGCTGTGGTCGATCGGGAAGGACAGCACGGTGCTCTTGTGGTTGAGCCGGAAGGCCTTCTTCGGCCACGTACCGTTTCCACTCATTCACATCGATACGTCATTCAAGATTCCTGAAATGATCGAGTACCGGGACCGGCTCGTCGCGGAGTGGCACCTCAACTTGATCTATGGCCAAAACCAGGTCGCCCTCGCCGAGAAGCGTACGTTTCCGGATGGCGCCGTCGACCGGCTGACCTGCTGCGGTCTGCTCAAGACCGAAGCACTCAAGAACACCCTGAGCGGGGCATGGCCCCGGTATCGCTTCAACCACGTGAAGAAGACCTACGAACTGGATAGCAACACCGAGCCGTTCACCGGGGTCATCGTTGGAGCCCGGGCGGATGAAGAGGGGAGCCGGTCGAAGGAGCGCTATTTCTCGGCCCGGACGGACCAGAATGAATGGGAGGTTGCCGATCAGCCGCCGGAGTTCTGGAATCAGTACAAGACCGAGTTTGCCCCGGGTACCCACGTGCGGGTTCACCCCTTGTTGGATTGGACGGAGCTCAATATCTGGGAGTACATCGAGCGCGAGCAGATTCCGACCGTGTCGTTGTACTACGATCAGGGCGAAGGCAAGCGGTATCGCTCGCTCGGATGCTGGCCGTGTACCAACCCGGTCGATTCCTCGGCGTCGGATGTCGGCGAGATCATCGTGGAGCTCCGAACGGGCAAGTTTGCCAACATCGCCGAGCGATCGGGCCGGGCGCAGGACAAGGATGACGGCGGCGGACTGGAATCACTTCGCCGTGACGGCTATATGTGAACCCGGCGATCGCTTCGCCCCTGACCGACCGTTGCCCCTGCCAAACATCCAGAGCGTTGCCGTATGCACATATCTGCGGGTCAGGGAGTTGCGGGTAAGGAGTCAGCGGCAGGATCTGCCTGCGGCCGCAATTCGTAGACTACGATGTTCCCGAAGCTCTCCGTTCGCCTGTACTTCTGGGTCAAGAGAGCGGCAAACGCGGGAAAGTCGGTCACCGAGTAGTTGGCGCCGAGAATCATCTCGCTGAGCTGCCCCACCACGATGATCGCCGGGGGCAAAGCTTCCAGAACGTGCATGAATTCCGTCCGATAGGCTTCACGAATCTTCGTTCCCTCGCCCATAAAGAGCGGCATGCTGTATCCGAATCGAGTTGGAGACCGTCGACCGCTCTGATAGAGAATCGACGCGTTCCAACCGAGCATGACAACCGACGCGCTGTCTGGAGTATGATCTCGCAGGTACTGGGCCGCCCGCAGGTCGTCTCCGGGGATCCCGAAGTGCGCGTAATAGGCCTCCTTCGTGGTCGAGCCCGTCACATATCTGAAGAACTCCAAGGTTTCCAGCATTGGGTGGGTGGAAACGTGGAAGGCCATCACGGCCGTGACAATGATTGTGAAGGTCAATCTGGAAGATCCGGCAAACTCCATCTTGGCTACCTGCCATACACCGGATGCAACCAACACGGCGATTGGAGGGGACACGATCAACCAGTGATACGTGTAAAAGCGCCCTTGTACAACGACGGCAGCGATTCCGACCACCAGCCAAGAGAGCATGACGGTAGCCGCGCGGCGACTGGTCGACTTGAGAGTCCACCATCCGAAGATGGCGAATGGAAGTGCAACCGCAACCAACGTTGCCGCTTGCCCAAAGAGGACCAGACCCTTCAAGCGGCCGGAGAGATTCTGCACACCGTGCAATGAGTAGGCCGACGCGGGATAGGTGTACAAGGCCTCGATGGCCTGTGGAAGTGCGCCGTGGATCGAGAACCAAATCAGGGCGACGAGCGGCAGCAGGGCGGTACCGACCACAGCGGCGGCCAGGTTTTGTAGCGCAGTTGATCGCCGGCGTTCTTGAAAGTCAAGGAATGCCAGCGAAAGCGGGACGACGAGAAACACGACGTATGGTAACTTGACGAGCGCGCCGGCACCGATGGCCAGTCCTGCTCCGGCCCATCGATGCCAGGAGGCTGAGCTGCCCGTGAACACCAATGGGAACAGGCCGATCGCGAGGAACATGCCGACCCAGCCGTCGGGCTGTGCTGTTTGCCAGTAGGCGCCGGCCGCGTACCACAACCCATACAGAACGACCGTCCATCGTGCAACGGCTTTCGTGGTGAGCAAGCTCACGACGCGAAACACAGCGGTACAGCAAAGTGCAAGCAGCAGGACGTCCAGAATTCGGATGCCCCACATGTTCCTGCCAAAGATGGTCTGCGCGAGCGCGAACGTGTAATGGGTGAGGGGGCCCTTGATGTCCCAGGCATCCCGGTATGGGAGACCTCCTCGGGTGATCTCGTCTCCCACCCACGCAAAAAGGCCTTGATCCCATCCAAACGGCCAGCTCAGCATCGCGATGAGAACGAGCACCAACAGGAAAGCGAGGCAGCGAAAGGCCCAGCGTGCGAAGCTCGGCGCTGGGGGTCCGGCGGTGGCCTGGTGACCTGGGTCAGGTTCGTGCGAGGGGGTCATCGGCATCAATCCCGAAAAGACAGTGGAATGTATATGATGCCGAATCCGCGTGCACTATCGCAGAAGGATGCCTGCCAGTGCTTCGATTGACCGGGCCCGGCCGCTACGGTTGAATCGCACTGTCCGGCGGTACCGTTCCCGGGAGCAAGGGACCGGCCAGAATTCCGACCCGGTTATCGCCATCACGTACGGGACCGATCACCCAGACGGGCCGATCTCCGAAATGCGCGACGACCGCCTGACGGTGAGCTTGTCCGGCGTCGAAGGCGTAGATTGTCGCCGAGTCTTCCAATGTGCGCGGGTTCAAGTTGAAGGCGCTCTGATAGATCGCCCGGTCTTGTGCATGAACAAAGACCAGGGCGTGCTCGAATTGATGCTGCTGCGCGAGAAGTCGGATCGCGCCGCCCACGTCACGGTAGCGATAATATTTCGTAGCACTGCGCCATGGGAAGACAGTGATTACGGCGCAGAGGCTCGCTGCGGCGACGAACACGCCGGTGCGATACATGCGAAGTGGATGATCGCGCCCCGCCCGGAGGCCAACCGCTTCGGCCCCACGAACGGTCAGCACCACAAGCGGAATGAGTGCCTGGTACCAGTAGCGCGGGCCGAGGTCGGGGCCACCGCTGAACCAATAGGCGCTGTGACCCACGACGACCAGAATCACCAGAAGGATCATCAGCCAATCGGCGCGGCGTCGCTTCAGCAGCGGAAGGGCCACCACCGCCAAGAGGAGCGACCCGCAGGCCCACCCGAAGAGGTCGAAATTGGTCATGAAGAGATTCTTGTTGGCGTTCAACACGACGTCCACGATGCCGTGGCCGGGAAGCGGGTCGATGTTGGTCCAGGCGGGAATCCCGATGTGCGGCCCGAACCCCAGGCGGTCGACGCCCGGCCCCCAGGTGCGGTCGGTCCACATCATGTGCGGGGCATACGACGGGCTTCCGGTAAGCGCGGCGTTATAGGCGAACACAATGGCTGCCACGCCAGCCGCCGACACGGCGTACACCAGCATGGAGCGCACGCGCACGCGAGACCCGCTCAACCCGACCATCCAGAGCAATGCGATGCTCCCCACGAACATCGCCTCGATCGGGCGCGTCAGAAACAGCGCGCCGATAGCCACGCCCGCCACCAGCGCCCATCCGGCAGTGAGACGCCGTCGCTCGAGTTCGACCGCGAGGAGCGTCAAGAGGCCGAAGGCCAGGGCCACGGTATGCCCCATGAACGACGAAGATGTGAAAACGAACCATGGAGAGACTCCCAAGAGGCATACCGAGAGGTTGGCAATGCTCCGATCGTACAATGAGCGGACCAAACGATGGGCCAGAAGGACGGTAAGACCGGCGATCAGTGGATTCACCAGCCACGGGAGGCCCACCAGCGCACCCAGAGCCAGCACGGCGGGCCATCCGGGAAAAGCGTATCCAAACCATCTCGGCCCGTCGACAATCGTTTCGGCAACATGGAAAGAAGCCGAGTCAGGCGGAGCCGGGAGAAAGAGTTGCCCGGTGGACAGATACTTGGCCTGGAACAGGTACGAGATGCTGTCGTCGATGTGAGGAACGCCCTCCATCACGAACCAACTCACCATGGCGGTCACCACCACGACCCACACCGCCACGCCCCAGGGCAGGAAGCGATCCCAGGGCCGCGGCTCCTCACGCGTTGCATCTAGTGTCACATGGTGGTCCAGCCACGCGACCGTGCGCGTGAGAGGTTCCGCTGGAGCTACGCGGGCGATGAGGAGAAGGTTGAGTAATCCAATGAGAATGACCCATGCCGCTAAGGCAAATTCTCCGACGGCTCGAGCCGCGCTCTCGGTAGGCACGACGATGGCAAACGCGAGGAGCCCGAGGACCCCCAGAGTGACGAGCAGTCCACGGGGCCCGCTCGCGAGCAACGACCGAGCCACGCTCCGGGCGTGAGTGCTGACGGCAGGCCATGCCTTGGCTGCCAAGACGATGCACGCAATCGCTTGGATGGTGAGGATGCCCAGCACGAGCGTCGGGGCCTCGAGCAGGCGGCTCCAGGGGACGTAGTGTTGGTAGATGGCGTACCGGGGTGCGTCGATCAGCTGGAGCGCGCTGGCCTGGCCGGCGGCCGCGAGTCCCACGAGCGCCGTCATCGATCGCCACGGGCTCTTCCACATCAGGGCCAGCGCCAACAGCGCCGCACCGCTGACGAGCATCGGCAGGACGGTGGGATCGTAGTCGACGGCAGATGGCAGCGCGCGCCATCGGGTAACCGCCACCCACAGGCCGATGAGCCCTAGGACGGATAGCCCTCCTCGGTAGGGCCCTGAGAGCGCAGGTCGCCGTGGCGCCATCGCTCTACCTCGAGCCTCCGACTGATACGGGGAACCAGCGCGATTGTTCCGGCCAAAAGGCGTCGAGGCTGGTCCGGTGGTTCACCAGGAGGGAATCCATGTGGTCGAGGTTGGCGGCCTCGCGTGGGTCAGCCTCGATTTGATACAGCTCTTCCACGCCGTCCCCATTTCTGATGTAGTGGTACGGGGCCTCGACGAGCGCGCTCATGATGCCCTTGGTCGAGGGGAACCATTCCGGCTGATTGGGAGCTGGGCGGAGCCCCGCAAGAAGGGGAGACAGGGTGATCACTGAATCCAGGCCGGGTTCGACTGTTCGCACCAAAGACGAGCCCGGAATATCCTCGTGTGGGAGGCCGAGCAAATCGAGCGCCGTTGCCGGGAGATCTCTCAAGCTGACGTAGTGATCAATCACCGCGGCGGAAGCGATACGAGGCGGGTAGATCATGAGCAACGGCACATGCAGGGTCGGAGCATACAGGCTATTGCCGTGACTGAACAGGTCATGCTCGCCAAACAGTTCACCGTGATCTGATGTCACGATGACGACGGTATTCTGCAGGAGGCCACGGCGCTCGAGCTCCTCGAACAGCCTACCGAGTTCTGCATCCATGTACGCAATCGCCGCCTCGTAGGCACGCTCCTCGGCCTGGCGCTCGACCTCGGACATCGCTCGTTTTTGCGACCGTTCCGCCATCCGCGGGCTGAGCTGCAGGATCAGGTTCTCGTTCCGTTCAACCGGACCGCCGAAGGCCGTGTCGAACGGAGCGGGAGGCAGATACGGCTCGTGTGCGTCGTAGTAGTTGAGAAAAGCAAAGAATGGTCGGGACGCCCCGTCTCCCACCCAATTGAGGAAGGCGTTGGTGATGTCCGTGGCGGTCTTTCGCCCGAGGATATCGTGATAGCCGATGGCCGAGCGGAACGTCGGATTGTTGACGATAATCCGGCCAAGGGAGGAACTCATGACAACTTCGGATAGGGACAGCGGGATGTCTTCGTAGTGGACGAATCCCTGCGCGATGCCGGTTTCCCTGGTGCAGTACTGCAGATTGGCCACGAACCCGGCCGTGCCATATCCATGCGCGGCCAGGACTTCCGCGAGGGTCGTGTGCTCGTCATCCAAGGGGGCGGTCCATCCCGCGTCGAGCTCACTTGGGTAGAGGCCGGTGAACATGGTCAGGTGCGAGGGGAGCGTCCACGGCGACGTCGCAAATGCGTTTCGAAAGAGGACTCCACGCTGCGCCCAGCGCTCGAGATGAGGTGTGTTGGCACCAGGGTGACCATAGAGCCCTAGGCTCATGGCCCGGACGGTGTCGAGCACGAGGAGGAGGAGGTTCGGCGCACCGGCTGTGGCCTGGCCGAGCGCGGACATCGCTCGGCGTTCCCGCATGGCGCCCCACGCCACGGTCCCTGCCACGAGACCAAGCGTGCAAACCACGCCCACCCGGACAACGCGTCGGGCGGTGCGCCGGAACCCTGTCATACGAGCGATCAGTACTCGGCTGGCCTGAACCGCGATCCCAAGCGCGAGAATAACGATGGCGATGCGATGCAGGGCAGGGAAGAAGAGAAAGAAGAAGCTGAAGGCGCTCACCACCCCGAGTACGAATATCGAGATGCGCGGCGTCACCAGCCGCGGAAACACCCGTGTGGCGATGCTAAGCAAGGCGCCGAGTGGGACGAGAAACAACAAGTACGAAAGCGGGGTCATCCACGTGAGATGGACGTTGGCACCGATGAACTCGTGTTGCAGCAGCTTCCGCTGCCCGATGACGATGACTTCGGCCACGCCGGCCAGGAACGCGAAGCAAGCAGCGACAAGGATGGGGAATGTCGCCCCTGGGTGTGATGGGGCGGATCTCTCGACCTCGATGCCCATGCTCTGCATAACGGCCTGCGCTCCTAGGGTTTGGCGGTCAGGTACCCGGCGGATTCACCCAGGCTCCAGGCGATGAGCAGCGCCGCGACCGTGGGCCACGCTACGGCAAGCCTGCCAAGGGCGCGGCGCCTGACGAACTGGCCGCGGACGATCCGGAAGAACAGAATCCCTGGCAGGAACGGTGCCACCATTCCAAATATCAGGCGGCGGGACCGCGTCATCTCGCGTGCCCGCGTGTAGGCAAAGAGGCGACCCCAACCGAGCCGCTCGCGAAGAAGCGCCCGCAGTCGAAGTGTGCCCCGCACCTGATCCACGACGAGATCCGGGTTGAGATAGAGAACCTCGCCCGCCCGTTGAAGCGCCCAATGCACCGTCGTCTCATGGTACCGGGAGGCCCAGAGTTCCCGTGTCGAGTCGAGCACTCGGCGCTTATAGCAGATATTGACGTCGGAAACGTAGTCCCGCGGCCCCGCTTCAAACGGTAACTGGTACCGGCCGAAATCGCAGAAATACACGGCCCAATTCAACAGCCGGTCGCGTCCATTCTCGATGGCGCCGCCGATGACCGCATGGGGGAGCCTGGCATGCAATTCCACGGCCAGACGGGCCCAATTGGGGCGGGGGACTCCTCTGTCTTCCAGGATGGCGATCAACTCTCCAGTCGCGGCCGCAAGGCCGGTCGCACGCCGTCGGTCGAACAGCTCGTGCTGCCCTGCCGCGCTCGAGATGTCACGCTCGGTCGGGACGGCGCCCATCGGGAGGAACAGCACCGTCGGGTAGCGCAGAGCCAAGCCCGACACTTCGGCCGTCGAATCGTCATAGGGCACGATGACTTCGAGTGTTGGCGGATGGTCCTGCTGGTGGAGAGCCTCGAGGCATCGTTCGAGCGCCTGCCCCCCGTCCACCACGGTGACGACCACCGAGAGCAGAGGCGTGCTCACTGCATGACGTCCGCCACCCGAGCCGCATTGGCCATGAGGGTGAACGTCAGGTTCTTTGCGGGCAGAAACGGCAACACGGAGCCATCGACGACATAGAGGTTCTCGAAGTCATAGCTCTGGCACGATGGTGAGCACGCCAGTGGCGTTGGTCGCGCTGCCATGGGCATTGTGCCGGCGTAGTGAACACTCGAGCCCCGCGGGAGCACCTGCGTCATCCCCGGGGGGACGAAGCAGCCGAGCTGTCGCAGGGACTTCCGAAGGGTCCGTTTGACCCTCATGAGGCGCTGAGTCTCCCCCGGAGGCTCCGAAGCGTAGCGAATGACGAGTTCGGTGCGATCGGTACCTTTGATCGGACGGATCGTCACGAAATTCTCCTGACGCCGCTCATCGTGCAACCAGACGTTCGCCACGCCAAGCGCAGCGTGGGCCATGCGGAACAGTCGAAGCGACGCCCGGAGATCGAGCGGGATATTCTGAATGATAGGATGTACGGCACTGGCCTTCAGGGTGGTGATTTGGCCGTGCACGTACGCCCGCGCCTGTTCCGCCCGGATGCCAAGTGCGAGTTGATGGAACTGATAGGTGGCGGTGTTGACCGGATGGCCTAAGAGGCTGGCATTGACAAAGGGCATCATGATCTGACGGTTGTCCATGAGGCCATGTAGTCGTTCGACCCGCCCAGTCGCGCGGTAGATAGAGTCGAGGATGAGCTTTGAGGTGCAGAGCGTGCCCGCCGCCAAGACATACCGGTCCGCGGTGAACGTGTGACGCTGGCCCTCGTCGAGTGAGGTTGCGACCAAGGCGGTTATGCGGCCCGACGAATCGTAGACAAGGTGCTCGGCCAGCACACCTGGGAGATACCGAAACCCGCTGCGACCCTGCAGTTCATCCAGGGTTGTGGATGGCGCGTAGATCGCGTTCCGAGGACACCCCCAGAGACATCGGCCGAGGTAATCGCAGGCCTCCCGTCCTCCGTGGTCCCGGCTCAGGGTCGCGACCCGCGATCGCCCGAGATAGAACTCGAGTCGCCGATTCAAGTGCTCCCGGCGCATGGCGTAGCGGTTCAGAAGCCGCTGCGCGTGGGTATCGACCTCGAGAGGCTCCTGGTAGTGCGGATCCCAGGGCGAGAACTGGGCGATATCGTCCTGGGCGGCGGAAATTCCGATCCGGCGGGCCACGGTGTGGTAGTAGGGTTCCAACGCCGCGTACTCGAAGGGAAAATCGCCGAGGTCGTCGTCGTTGAATGCGTACACCCCCCCGGTCCATGCCTCGGCCAGGCCACCTCGGGCGAAGGAGATGAGCGGCTCGAACCCTGTCCCGGTTGCAGTGAATGTCGTCGGAGCGGCGAAGACATACCGCTTGCTCGGTGGAAACCCATAGTACTTCGCATCGGCAGAGGGATACACGACGGTCTCGGCGCTGGGGCCAAGGAAGTATGCCACGGGATCGTCCAGCTGTTCCTTGAGCTGATCGAAGGTGGCCGCCGCGAGAGGCTGAGCGGGTTGGGTGTATCCCACGTCCAGCATCATGACCTCATGGCCCTTGTCGAGTGCCGTGAGGGCAAAGTGAACGCCGCTCGCGCCTGAGCCGACAACCAGGACCTTAGCCATTGGATTGCGCCGATTCGGTGCGGCGATGGTCGGAGCCGCGGAGGGCTCCCAGGAGATGCATCGGGCCGAACACGAGCACCGCCACCGGCAGCCGCACTGCGAACCCAAGTCCCAGCACGACGAGGCGGACAAGCACATGCAGGCGATTCGCGTGTGTCGATCCGCCCATGTCCGAATGGAAGGAAGGACTGCTCTCGAGTATGGCGGCGAGCAGGACGAGCTTCTGCCTGAGGGGCCCGCTCCGCCGGAAGATGCGGGCGTAGGAATCGGCGATCCACGCCGACAACACACCCCGGCGCGCCACCTTCACCAGGAGCGTATCGATGGGAAGGGCTCCGGCACCATTCAGATACGGAATGACACGATGACCCTGGTGATACTTGTCCACGACATAGTCGCTCGGCGCCCGGGACAGGAGATACCGGGTGAATATGTTGGCCTCTCGACGGAGCGGCTCTGCCGAGGATGTGCGGGTTGATTCAGTCACGTTGATCGCTTGACGACGTCGAGCATTCCATCGATTGCCGTCATGTGCGGTCGGACTTTGTCGACCAGTGGATGCCGGTCCGCGGTACTGTCGTTGGCAAATGCGGCGAGCTGGCCAGCGCTGAACGGCAAGAGCGGCAGCAGCACCGGCTCGACCGCCGCAACCACGGTGCGGAGCGGGCCGAGCGGAAGGTGTATAAGGCCGCCGGACCGGCCTCGCACACGCGCCCGGATCCGGTCGAGCAAGTCGCTAAAGCTCAACCTGCTTGGCCCTCCTGCCTCGATAATATCTCCGTCCCATGACGCCTGGCTCGACGTCTCGACCAAAATCTCGGCGACGTCATCGACATCGATTGGTTGCACCAGGACCTTGCCAGATCCGAACACGATGCCGATCGGACCCTTGACCAACTTGATGAGCCCGCGGAGCACCGGGCTTTCTGCGCCGAATACCAGCGTCGGCCGGACGATGACCCAGGCGGGTCCGGCGGCCTTGACGATTCCCTCGGCCTCCAATTTGGATTCCGCGTAAGGATAATGACGTCGATCGGGAAATTTGGCGGCGATGCTGCTGACGTACACGATGCGGGATGTTCCAGCACGTGCGGCATGCTGCACCAGCAAGCGCGTCCCCTCGACATTGACGCGGGTGAAGACCTCGGGGCGCTCCTTACCCGTTGCCGCCGCGAGATGGACGATGGTCTGCGCGTCAGCCAAGGCCGCTTGGTAGGAGGCCGGGTCGGTGAGGTCGCCGCTGAGGTACTTCCAGCCGGGTTGCAGGGGAACGCCGGCAGCGATCCGCTCCGGGCGTCGGGAGAGACACGTGACAGCCCGGGCGGGGCCGCGCGCAAGTCGCCGGAGCAGGCTCTGGCCCAAAAACCCGCTCGCTCCCGTGATGAAGAGCGAGGTGTTGGGTGCCGACTCCGTCATGTCATCGCAAGGCGATCGACTACGCGACCGTGCGCTTGGACGGCACGCCTCGAGCCGCGGTCCGAGGGAAGATGCTGGTGCGAATGAGCATCCAGCGCAGGCGTAGCACGCCTTTGATGTCTTCCCAGGCCGTGCGAGCGATCTTCACTCGGCTATCGTCGTCCTCGATCCATTCGACCGGTATGTCCTTGATGCGGTACCCCTGCTTCTCGGCCAGGACGAGGAGTTCGGTATCGAAGAACCACGACTCGTCCTTGATCTGGGGAATGATCTCGTTCACCGCCCGCCGGCTGACCGCCTTGAAGCCGCACTGGGCGTCACTGAACGAGGTCCAGAGCACCGCCTTGATCAGGAGGTTGTAGGTCCGCGATATGAACTCCCGGGAAGAACTGCGCGTGGTGCGCGAGGCTTTCATGAGCCGGGATCCTGTCGCGACGTCGTACCCCTCCTCGAGAATCGCGCCGATGAGCTTGGGGAACGCCTGGAGTTCGGTCGAGAGGTCGACATCGGTGTAACACACCACGTCCGCGTCGCTCTGGGTCCACGCGTAACGGAGTGCCCGGCCCCGCCCGCGTTGGGTGAGGTGGAGGAAGCGGACATCGTCGAACTGATCGGCGAGCCGGCGGCCAACCGCATCAGTGCCGTCGGTCGAGCCGTTGTCGACGATCAAGACCCGCCAGTCGTACGGAAGATGATCCCGGAGGAAGGCGCGTACCGTCTGGACGCTCTTCTCGAGAACGTGCGCCTCGTTCAAGACGGGGATAATGATGTCGGCGCGCGGACGCTCGGTGCGTTTGGTTGAGTCGTGTGTCATGCGGTGACGCACTCCCTCGGTCGGACGTTGTGGCGGCGTGGCCCACTGTTGTGGATTCGCGACACGGAAGTGGCCCCGTTCGGTTCCTGCCGGTGGTTGTCCGTCGGTCGAACTAGACATAACATATTATGAATCAATAGGTTACACAACTCCGCCGCACGGTTGGACCTCTCCGCTCCCCGGGGAAAGCGCAATATCAGTACCAGTCTCCGGAGGGGTTATGGGGCTGGATGGGGGGTGCCGAGGTCCGCCCGACCCGCCAAATGGCGAGAACCGCGACCCCCCCGAGCCCGAGCAGCAGGAACGGGACAATGCCGGCGGCCCGGCTTTCGGCGTAACTCGCCGAGACTCTGGAGAGGGTGGTCAAGGCAGGCAGCTGGATTCCGTGGGATGCGACCGTCCCGAGCACTCCCAGGATGCTGCGATCCGGATACGGCACGCGCACCATCGCCATGGCCCAGGCCAGCGCGAAGGAGCCCAGCCCCACAGGCCAACTGATCCAGCGGGGCAACCGGATCAACACCGCAATCGTGAGCAGGGCAAGGAGCGGAATGACCGGGATCACATACCGAATGCCCGTGATGTACTGCAGCTGGGTGTATTGCACCGCGCTGAAGAACACGAGGTAGCACAGCGTCATCCCGAAGAGTGTCACGGTCTCTCGCCATGGAACGATGCTAATGCCCTTGATGTTGAGCCATGGGGCGAAGAGGGCGAGCGACAGCGCCGGGGCGGTGATGAAGAGTCCGAAACGCGGATCGAGCAGGAGCGTCCAAAACAGGTCTGCTTGGGGTCCGGTTACGCCTTGGTACCCCAGGTCGCTCCACTCGACTGGCGGCATGTGGTGCTGTGGAGGGTAGAACGGCGTACCAAAGGCCGACCACTGGTAAAACCACAGCATGAGGATGGGTCCCACCGCCCCGAGGCTGTACCAGCCAGCGGCTTTGAGGCCCGTGGTCCAATCGTCGCGGCGTTGGTGTCGCCACAGGGCATAGAGCCCACACAGTCCGACTGCGAGCGCCCCGCTGTAGTCGCAGAGGAGCGCCGTCCCGGCGCAGAGCCCACTCCACACCAGCCGCGTGCGTGTCCCGAGGCGGAACTGCCCTCCCGGATTCCACAATAGGGCGAACGCCACGAAGCCGAAGATCGCAACGGCCAGGTTTTGATTCAGATATCCGGTTCGAAAGAAGATCGGGGTGCCCAACGCATAGAACAGCGCACCGGCGAGCGAGGGAGCGGACCGCAAGCCGGTGCCAAGGAGTACACGGTACATGATCACCGCGCCGAATGCGCTGAGCGGCGCCATGAAGAGCACCACCGTGATGAGGCCTACGAGGCCGAACTTGATGTCCAGCCCCCGCTTTCTCACCTCCTGATAGAACCGCACGCGAGCGGGGCGAAGATCCTGGAAGCGAGCGCGTCCCGTATCCCCCTCGGCCGACCGGGCAGCCACGACCCGCCGGACGATGGGATCGGTAACGGGGCGCAGGAGGAAGTAGGGAATGGCGGCCATCATGGAAATGCCGGGGTTCGCTCCATGATAGGCATGTCCGTTCGGGAGTTGAAAGATGTCCGGATGTAACCCGTAGTACTCGTCGAGGCGGAAGCTGCCCCGCTCGGCGATGCTGACCACCAGGTAATGCTCTCGAGCGAAATCCGTCGCAACGTGGAGGCTAAAAATCACCCAACACGTCAGGAACAGACGGATCGTAATCCCTCGTGCAGGCATCATGCGCTCTGATGCGCCTCGAGGCTTACGGCCTTGCCCGAGGCAGTGCTCCGGTACACCGCGTCGGCGATCTCCACGGCGCGAAGCCCGGCGACTCCATCCGCCAGCGGAATGTGGCGATCTCCTCCGAGCAACTTCGCGAAATCTCGGAGTTCCTCGCGGAATGAGATGAGCGCGGTAGAGGTCCAGCTCTTGAGCTTCTCGCGTACGATGATCTCCGGATACAGCTTGATCTGGCGCTTTCGAGGTCCTCCGGGTTTCTCCTGGGTGATCAGGAGATTGAACATCGGAGCGTAGTATCCACGCACCATGCCACGGTCACCATAGGCTTCCACATGGAAGCGGTACCCCTTCCATTCGGTCCATGTCGCCTGGTACACGGCAGGGATGCCCGCGGGGCTCTTGAGGACGGCGATGGCATTGTCCTCTGAGCCCACGATCTTCCAGATATTATTGCTCGCGATACCGTAGACCTCGGTAATGTCGCCGAGCAGGTATCGAGCCAGGTCCGTCATGTGGATGCCGACGTCCATCATGGCCCCACCGCCGGAATCCGGAGCCCGATATTGCCAGTCGGCGCGGAAATTGGCGAGACCGTCATGCCCGCCGAAGACGCGGAGGTGGTCGAGGATCCCGATGCGGCCCTCGTCAATGACCTGCTTCAGGAACTTGATGCAGGGGTAGTACCGGTGGTTGAACCCCACGGCGAGGTGTGCGCCGGTTCCGGCCGCCGCCGTCAGCATGCGACGGCACGACGCGGTAGAGTTCCCCAATGGCTTTTCGCACAGCACGTGTTTTCCGGCGCTCAGTGCAGCCGTGACCTGTTCCTCATGGTCTGGCAGCGGACTGGACACGATCACCGCATCGACCGGGGTCTCGAGCAACTGCCGGTAATCCTGGAAGACCTTGGTCTGGGTCCCGCGGGCTGCGCGTTCCGCGTGCTCGGTCTTCGGATCTGCCACGGCGATCAATGCGGTCTCCGGATTGTCCCGAATGCTCTGTGCGCGAAGCGTGCCGATGATTCCTGCGCCAATGACACCGAATCGTATAGTCACTGCTGCTCCTCCGGTCGAGTCAATCCTCTACCACGTGAGTGGCAAAGGCTTCGCGGTACCCCTTCCACGACGATTGATCGAATCCTGCAGGTCCCAGACAGTCAGCGGCCGCGTACGCCATGGCCAGGGCATGGTGGGTGTTGTCGTGGGCAAAGAGGCCCTGACGACCATAGCTCAGCATGTTGGGTAACGACGACGCCCACTGATCGAGGACCTCGAAGGCGCGCTCGTAGCCGGTCACGTAGATCGGGTATGCCTGTTGCAACCGCCTCACATGAACCCGCGTCGGCGGTGCCGGAAGCGGAATGCCCGCCCGCTCCAGATCGAGCGCGATGAGATTCCCAAGGCTCGCTTCATCCATGGCCCAGCACTCGTCGGTGACGGCGCAGGGGAGTTCCGCGCACAAAGTAGTCCGCCCGCGCGGCTCCTCGAGCGCGGCGTAGTTCTTGGGCTCCGACATCCGCGTCATGCGGGTCTCAGCCCCGGGGAAATAGTGGGCGTCGAATTCGCTGAACCGGTCGACCGGGAGCTCGAGGTACACCAGAATCATGGCGCGAAACCGAAGCGCGGCCGCCGCCTCCGCGACAGGGTGCGGCGCCGGCGGACTCATTGCGCGAGCCAGAACGGGAATCGGGATGGTCGACCAGAGGTAGTCGGCGTTGACCGTCTGAACCTCGCCGTCCCGGCCGGCTGCCACCACCCACCCCTCGCCCGAGCCGCTCCGTCGGGTAAGGTTGGTGACCGGGTGTCCGAAGTGAAACGTGGCGCCCAGGTCGCGCGCAGCGGTGGCGTACGCCTCGGAGATCTGACCGTACCCGTGGCGCGGGTAGTAAAACCGGCCGCTCCCCGGCGGCTTGAAGCCTGGCACGGCGTTCATCACCTTCCGAACGAGTTTGCCGAAGGAGCCGGCCGACACGCGGCGGCGGGCTTGGATGGCGGACAATTCCTCGGGATCGCACCCCCAGATCTTCCGGGCGTAGGGGAAGTAGAAGTCGTGACAAATGGTGGGGCCGAGGTTCGCCAGCAACACGCCGGCAAACGTGTCCTCGGTATTGACCGACTGTCGGAGCAGCTTTCGGATGGCATCGCGCGCGGTTCCGAGGGCGAAGCCGGGGTCCAGCCGCAGCACGAGGTCGATGGGGGTGAGTGGAAAGTGGATCCACTTTCCCCGCAGGCGAATCCGGCCGTGACGCGGCCGATCCAAGAGATCTTCACCCAGTAGCCGGCGAATGTCGGCCAAGATGGTTGGATCACATGCCGGGTGGAGCCGGTGGCTGCCGTAATCCAGTCGTTGGCCGCCAGCTTCGAAGCTGCCGGCATTGCCGCCGACCACTGCATGCTGCTCGAGGACTGTGACGCGAGCCTTGGCAAGACGGCGGAGTTGATAGGCCGCTCCGACTCCGGCCGGCCCGGCGCCGAGGATGACCACATGGGGTTCAGCCATGTGAGGTGACCTTGGCCGAACGCCATACCGACTCGCTCACGCCCCCCTCGGAGCCTGACCTACGGAGCACCAACCAAAGCAGTCCCCCGAGGAGCCCGCCCGCAATCAGCACGGACTGCCACACCAAAGAGGCGGCAACGCCCAGCGACGGTCGAACGCCAAAGGGAACCAGCAAGGCGGCGAGCGTCGCCTCCCGGACTGCAAGCCCACCGAGGCTGATCGGGAGCAGGCTCACGACTTTGGCCAGCGGCCAGACGAGGAACCACACCGCAAGCGGGACCCGGATGCCAACGCCCGCGCCGAGCGCGGCGTTGAGGAGCACGAACCCGCCCTGGATCGTCAGCGACAGGGCGAGGATGGTGACGGCGGTTCCGGGCCGGCGCGAGATTCGGCGGATCGCAACCAAGCTCCGGGCGACATGGCGTCGAACCTTCTTGGGCCATTTGGCGAGCGGCCGGCGCAGCGCCAAGGGCAAGGCGATGACGGCCACCAATACCCCGATCACACCGGCGAGGCCAAGGAGTTGCGCCCAGAGCCCGGGGAGGGCGGTGCGGGCGGTGAGGGCACCGGCGGCGACCAACAGGCTCAGGGCGACGACATCGCTCAGTCTATCGACCACGCCACCCCACACGGCGGCCTCGGGACGCCGTGTCGCCTTGGCGGCGAGCGCCGCTCGGAGCACGTCGCCCCCGACGATGCTCGGCAGGCACAGATTGGCGAAGAGTCCGGCCGCATAACACTTGGCTCCATCGAGCGCGCCAAGCCCGCCTCGCCCGGCATTCACCGCAAACCGCCACTTGAAGACGCCAATGGCATGTCCGAGGACGAACCCACCGAGGACGCCAAGCCAGAGCGGGGCCGAGAGGCTCGCGAATGCCGTCCGCAGTTCGTGCCACGGCAGAACGACGAGCAGGACCGCGAGTAACCCCGCGCTCAACGTAACGCGGTGCCACAGTTTCATCGGTGCATTGCGATCCGCGCGTTTTGATCCGCCAGAAGCCCGACCGACCAAACGAGCAGCGCACCGAGCAGGGCGAGCACCGCGCTCTCGGACAGGTTGTCCCTCATGACATCGTAGGCGAACTTGGCCAGGCCGGCGAGTGCCAGGATGCTACCCAAGGGCAGGAACACCCGCAGCGGATTGAAGAAGACGATGGTCCGGAGGATGAGCAGCGTGAAGTCGTACGCGTGCCGGGGCCGGATCTTGGACTTGCCGAGCCGGGGGTGATAGTTGATCTGATGATAGGCCACCGGGTGCCCGTTACAGGCGGCGGCCAAGGTAATCGTCGTCGTGAACGAGAACCCGTCGGGCAGGAGATGGGTGTAACGCTGGACGAGAGACTTTCGCATGAGCCGGAGCCCCGAGTTGATGTCCGGCAGTCGTTCTCCAGCCAGGTAACTGGCCAGCCAGCGCAAGAACCACTTCGCTGGGCGGCGCACCAGCGGGATCTTGACGTGTTGCCCGGTCCGGGCCCCTACCACCATCTCGTGTGACGGGGCAAGCTCGAGCAGGGCGGCGATCGCGGAGGCCGGATAGGTGCCGTCCGCATCGGTAATGAGAATCCATTCGTGCCGGGCCGCCTCCACACCCAACTTGAGCGTCGCCCCATAGCCGCGGTTTCGAGCCCGGCGGAGCACCCGGACTCCCGTGGTGGCCGCGGCCTCGGCGGTGCCGTCGGTCGATCCGTCATCGACCACGAGAATCTCGTAAGACCAGCCGGTGTCTTTCAGTGCCCGCTGGACCTCCCGGACCTCGTCGGCCACATGACCGGCCTCGTTAAAGGCTGGAATGATGACCGAGACCGCCCGCTCCAACTTCTCGAGGCTGGCGTCGCTGACTTCTTCGATCACGCTCGGAGCGCCTGAGGCTACTTGTGTCATCGCGTCACCATTACGACGACGGATCCGCCCCCAACCGTACCGGGGAACACGGCCGCCGTGTCATACGAGGTTTGGAGATGATGCCAAATGTCCGGTTGAACGGTCGACAAGCGGACAGGGAAAGTATACAGCACCCACGTCCGCGTGTGACTCTGCTCGATGGTGCGAAGGGCCTCAATGCTCGCGACGGAGTCCCAGCTTCGGTTCAGGAATTCCCGGTACGGATAATTCGTCAAATCGACAGTCACGACCGCATCATTGCTTCCAAAGGAGGTCTCGACCAGCTCTGCGGCCCCGGCGAAATCCTGTTTTGGTCCCCATGCTCGCGGCACGGTGAGTGCGCTCAACAGAACGACGGTACTCGCGAGACCCGTCGCGACAGCGCGGGCGCGGGCAGGCACGAGGACGTCGCTGATAGCGAAGATACCGCGGATCGCTATGAGCACGCCGAATCCTGCCGAGAAGAAGAAGAGCCGCGGCCACAGATTATGAGAGAGAACCACTGCCGCGGCTGCGGTGAGAACCGCCGGCAGCACCATGAGTACGGCAACCGTAGGGCTCCGGCGCCAGAAGCTCACCCAACCGCTCACGGCCACCACCAACCCCATCACGAGGATGATCGGCCCCCCGGGGAACCCGCGGCTCAGTCCACGGAGCGACTCGGTCAGGAGCCAGATGGGGTTTTGCCATTGGGTGGCATGGCTCGGGCTTCCCGATCCCAAAAGCGTCCCGACCAACTGGGGCAACACCAGCGCGTACAAGGCCAGGGAGAAGCTCCCGGCAAGTGCGAGCGCCCACAGTGTGGGCAGGACGGCGGCGCGGGTTGCGTCGCGCCGACGCTGCCACACGAGAACCACCCAGATGACGGCGTGAGCAGCGACCACCAGGACTGCGGTCAAGTGGACGTAGATGGCCAGTGCCATGCTCAGCCCATACCAGAGGATGGCTCTCCACGTTGGCTGTGCGGTGGACACGAGCCTGAGAAATGCGGCGGTTCCCACCAGGGTGCCCAACAGGAGTCCGGTGTACCCTCGGGCATTTTGGGAGAACCAGACATGGTGGTAAGAGACCGTGAGTAGAGCGGTGGCCAGGAAAGCCTCTCGCTGTGAGGTGACCCGGCGACCGAATTCGAAGAGGGCCCAGATGCTCAATACGCCGAGGACGGCGGCCGGTAGACGAAGCGCGAAGGCGCCTTCCCCGAACGTCATCACGGACAGCTTCGCGAGCAATGAGTAGAACAGGTGGTTGTTCTGGCTATCGTATGTCGAGAGGATGTGGCTCAATGGATACCGGACATAATCGACCAGCGTCTGAATCTCGTCGAACCACAGCCCGCCGCCGAGGTGGGAGAGACGGAGCAGAGCGGCGACGAGCAGGGTGATTCCGAGGGCCAGCTGCCAGACCGGTTCCCGGGTCGAGCGGGCAATCGGAAGGGGCGTGGCCAAGGGGCGTTCGACCGAGTGCCAGGGCCCGGTCCGCCAGGCGGCGAGCGCCAGGAGGGCTAGGGTCAGGAGGATGCCCTTGAGCAACCAGACGCCGGTGATCAGCGTGCCCTCGACGACGCCCGACCCGCTAGCCAACAGCGCGGCCAAGCCGCGGACCGGGAGGGTCAGCGCGACTAAGGCCAAGACGAGGGCGAGACTGATCGCAAATGGTTTCATATCTGGGAGTTAGGGAGCCATGACGGGCCAAGTCTCAGCAATGTCCGTTCCACCGCTCTGACCACGCGCTGTGCCGGTCCATGGAAGGAGAAGTTGTGGCGCAATCGCAACGGTCAAGGCTACGGCATTGGCGAAAACGGCTCGAGCTCCTCGGCGCGGACCGGGCCTTGGATCACCCGATAGCCTGCGCCGGTCCTGCTTGGACCTTCAACCAGCCAAATCGGCCGGTTGGCGTAGTGGGCGAGAATTGAGTCGCGCACTTCCGGCGTCCTGTCCCAGGCATAGACCGGGCCGTCCGCTTCCCAGTCGAGGGAGTTATACACCGCGGCGGAATGGTAGTCGGGGTGGCGTTTTCCTTGGATGAGCACCAGGCTCCGCCCGAACCCTGCCTCCCGGGCCAGGTCGGTAATGCCCGGCCTCATGCCCCGGTAGTGGTGGTACTTGTCGATCGCGCGCCAGGGGACAAATGTCACCAGCGCCATAGCGGAGAGGGTGAGTACGCCAAGGACGACTCGCCGCTCTGCGAACCGGGCTTGAACGAGGTCCGCGAGAATGGTGGCCCCTCGCGCCGTGAGTCCAACGCACGGAACGAGGATCAGGTACCAGTAGCGGGCGCCAAAATCCGGACCGCCACTGAACCAATAGAAACTGTGAATTCCGACCACTGCCAAGGCACTGGTCAGGAGGAGGCGGTCGCTTCGGTTCATGCGTCTGGAAAACACCGCCAGCAGGACGAGTAGCAACGATCCTGTGGCCCAACCAAACAACTCGACGTTAGTCGCGAAGAGGTTGAAGTTGGCGTTTACCACCACGTCGACTAACCCGTGTCCGGGGAGCGGGTCTAGCCCACTCCATCCGACACCGCGTTCGGGTCCGAAACCGAGGGCATTGGTCTTTGGGCCATAGAAAGCGTCGAAGTACTCCATGACGGGGAATACTCGCGCCATGCCGGTGAGGGCCCGGTTGTACCACAGGTTCACCAGCCCTCCGCCGGCCGCCGCCGTGATCATGCCGGTAATGGCGCCGATCGAGAGTCGCTTGCCTCCGAGGCCGATGCTCCAAAGGCCCAGCAGTGCCGCAACGACTAGCGCATCGAGTGGTCGAACCAGGCTGATGACGCCCATGGCCCCACCGGCAAGCCAGGCCCACCTGGCGTGGCCGGATGCTCGGCAAGCCTGGACTCCGAGTGCCGCTGTGAGGGCGCATGCCAGGGTGAATTGGTGGGCCATGAAGCTCATGGCGAGGAACAGGCTCCAGGGGGAGCAGGCCAGGAGTACCGCTCCCATGCGGGCGGTTCTCCGGTCGTACAAGCGGCCAAGAAGGACGTAGGCGAGCACCACGTTGAGCGCGGCCAAGACGGGATTGACGATCCAGGGCGCTCCCATGCGGACGCCCAACGCCAAGATCGCCGGCCAGCCGGGCGGGAATACCGAGTAGACCTTGTCGGCCCCGAAGTAGAGCAGATCGACGCTGAATCCCCCCAGCACCGGGGGAGGCGGCAGCCAGAGCATTCCCGCGGCGAAGGTGCGGGCCTGGATCAGGTATGCCACTTCGTCCGGCACGTGGGGGTGGCGCTGATAGGAGAGAAGGGTGAGGGCCAGGCTCACGACCAAGGTGAATGCGGCGGCCAGGAGGACGAACCGATCGACGCGGGCGCGCCCGTCTTCGGGCGTGACATGGTCGAGCCCGAGTTGGCCGAGACTGGCAAGACGCCCGGATTCGAGCGCGGGGCCGGGAATGGCCCAGACCGCGAGGAGGATCGTTCCCAGAGCCAGGGCCTGGGCGTATGTCGCAAAGACGAGTTCGGTCGCGGTGGTCACCATCGATCGCGACAAGGTCGCGCTGGCGAGGGCGAAGAGCATGCCGATGGCGACGACTTGCCAGGGCCACAATGAGCGGCCGATCCAGGTGCGGATCGGAGGCCAGCGCCGGGCGACGCCAACCACGACCAGGACGGTCTGTAGGCCCAACCATCCGCTGAGGAGCGCGTTCGGGCCCGAGGGGAGTTGGCCCAGGGGCAGGTAATGCTGGTAGGCAACGATGGGCCCCGCGCGGATGAGTTGGAGCGTGACGGCCTGGCCGACGATCGCAACCACGAGCCAGAGTCCGGCTTTTCGGAGGTGCCCGGCCCACGTCAGCGCGGCGACGCCCAGCGCCGCGGCCAGGGCGAATGCCAGGTTTACCTGGGGGAGCAGAGCGTTCTCGGCGTCCCTGAATCGAGGATCGAAGAGGGCCCACGCCAGGGTGAGGACGGCGGCGGTCCAGAAGAGCCACTTGGGAAGTACTGGCCTCATGGAAGCATCACCGCGTGTTGTGCTCAGGCCGTCGGGTCGCGGTTCGTGGACCGCGTTCCTGTCGCCTGGACAGCATTCACCGCATCGTCTCGAGCCTCCGGGGTCCCTTTGGCCGCATCCTGGATAGCCAGGCTTCGGATGATCTCGGTCACATCGGAGTTGAGCTTGCGGTACTTGTGGTAGAAATAGACCACGGAGGCCAGGAACGAGAGCGCAATCAAGTACGAGACGAGGTCGGCGCCACGGCCGATCCCGAAGAACCGCGCAACGGTGTTGGTGAGGTCCGGCTGGGCAATTGTGATTCCGGCGGCGAGCCACAGGGCCATGGAGAGCGCGGCGACCCAGCGGTGACCGTCTCTCCGTAGGAACCGCACGCCACTTCGGAGGAAGAGCAGTGCCGCGATGGGCACCGCGATCAACTGGAACATGGTCATGGTTTGAGCCTCTCCATCAAGACCTGGGCGGCGATGCGCAGCGCATTCCAGGATGACTGCCCCTTAGCGAGGGTCTGGGCGGAATATCGGATGGTGACGGGGACTTCCCGATATCGCCAGCGGCGCTGCGCTATCTGGTCGAGGATCTCTGAGGCGTGTGCCATGCGATCCATGGAGATGCGAAGCGACCCGGCCGCTTCTCGACTGAACGCGCGGATGCCGTTGTGCACGTCGGTCACCTGGATTCTGGAAACGAAGCGAGTAAATACGATTCCCGCCTTCAGCACGAGCCGTCGTCCGAGCGGCATGTTGTGGGTGTGGCCGAGGAAACGCGAGCCGAGTGTCACGTCGCAATCACCGCTAACAATCGGCGCCGTCATGGCTTCGATGTCATCAGGGTCATGTTGACCATCCGAATCGAAGGTGACGATGACGTCCGCACCGCATAATAATGCGAAGGTGATCCCGGTCTGCAGGGCTGCGCCTTGGCCACGATTGATCCGATGACGGAGGAGTTTGATCGGAGCGCCGGTCAGCCTCTGGGCTGTCTCATCGGTGGACCCATCGTCGACCACGACGATGTGCTCGTAGCTCGATCGGAGCCGGTCGATCACGTCTCGGATGGTGGCGGCCTCGTTGAAGGCTGGGACCACGATGAAGACCTGCGGTCGCCCTTCCGTGGGTAGATTGTCCGTCATTCGGGCTGCAGTTCCTCAGGACGCGCCGTCGAGGTTCGCTGCGGGCGGGAGGTTCGGAATACAACAATCTCGGCAATGTAATTCCGTGATCGATTCCCAATCAGTCGGTCTGTCACACGATACTCAGGCATCAGGTAGTGTTCTCCAAAGCGCGCGACCTCGTAATAATCCGCTGTTCCACGAAACACCGCCTGCATCGAGTCGACCCACGCTTGGCCTTGGCCGGCGCTGGCGAAGATATTCCGGAAGTCTCGCGGATAGCTGTTTCGCTTTCCCATGCCACTCAGGTAGTGGTTGGCATCCTTCATGTCGATGACGAGAATGGCCGGTTTCCCATTGACGGGGTACCGGACGGATTCGTAACCCGCGAGCTTGACGCCACGCCACCACATCGTGGTGCCTGACGGCACATTGTGCGAGATCCATGCGGCAGTCTCGTTGCGAGGATCAGCAATGAACACCCGCTCGCCGTCGAACACGAATGCGGCGAGATAGACAAAGAACGGCGCCATGAAGAAAGCTGGGTTGATGCCACGCCTCTTTAGCCGATCGCTGATTCCTATCAAGCCCCACCCGGCTGCTATTGCAAGCCATGGGATGAAGGGAATCAGGTGACGGGGAAAGTGATCGAGCTTAAAGGCGACGAAGTATCCGTGGACAAGAAGCGGGAGAACGGCGACTAAGAGGATCGCGGGAAAGCGATTGTGGTTCTCGGGTGCCAATACTCGTCGTGCCAGCAGCAATCCGCCGACGATGCCCAGGCTTGCGACCGGGAGGCTCACAACGCTCGGAAGTTCGACCAGATAGAGCAGAATGCCAGAGATGCGGTTGTAGATAAAGGGGTCGTCCCAGCCACTCTCCATTGTAAGGTAGAGATCGCGGGGGCTATATGTGCCGAAATTGATGATGGTAGCGCCCGCGATGAAGAACACAACCGACCGGGCGACTCTCGGGAGCCTGGGTCGACGGAGCAACACGATGAGCCCCAACGTCGGCAAACCTGCCACGACCAACTTCAGCCCGAACGCGACCCCCATCGAGAAGGCTGCCCAGCCCACGTAGTCGCGTCGGTTGCCTGGGTCTCGACCGAGCTCACGCAGGAGCAAGTAGAGCCCGACCAGGAGCCAGAAGAGGCCCGCCACGTCGGAGACGAAAAAGTGGCTTTGGGTGACGTGGAGGCCGCCCAGCGCCATGATGAGCCCGGCTGCCCAGCCGACGCGCCTATCGTGAAAGAAGGGATTGGTGATGAGTACCACCACGACGATCGTGGCTGCTCCGAGGACGACGCTCACCAGACGACCCGCGAGAATGACCGTTCGCTTGTACGGCCACTCGCCACCCCTGATATTCAGCTTGCGCAAGGTAAGAGCCGGAACCGCGACCATTGCTGCGAGCCCCTTCGGATAGGGGTGGGGCTGCCAGTTCCCAAATGCCTCGGGGTCGAGGATCAGTTGGGCATTCGCCCAGTGGGTGAATTCATCCGGGTGGTGCGATTGCCATCCCCCGGGGAAGTTCGATCCCCAGTAGACGCCCGGGAGCCGGGCGGCGAGACTGAGGACGATGAGGCCCGCGAGAATGAGGAGGGAACGTTGTCTCATGATCCAATATCCTCACGTGACGAGTGCACTAGTTCATGCGTTCCTTATGGTGCATCGGTCGAGATTACCTGGACGACAGTGTGAATGGCCGAATCGTCCGGGCATGCGGCATCGGAACCTCGCAGCCGTTCACCGATCGGTGCCGCGATCTCACTCAACAGCGTTTTCGACACGTCCGGAAGCGTGCGATCTCCCGGCGCCCCACCTCGGTCTGGCTCAGATCATTGCGTTCCCAGGGATCGGTCGAATAATTTTTTAATACCACAAACATGTACATAAATCTACTCCACACAAAAACACCACTTGTAAAATTTCACGACACGGTTCCCAATCTGGGCTGCGTGGCATGCGATGTGTCGGCACTGCCGAACCATCAGTGGAACTGCGGGGGTCGAGGCACAGAATGGCGACGATCAAGAACGGCAGATACCACTCCACATAGCTGCCCGCCGCGTGCGTTTTCCAGAGCTGGACCCCGGCCGTGAGCGCCGCCGTGAGTCCGGCCAGCTGCGCCACTGACCGACCCCGCGCCAGGAAGAATGCTGCCAGACAGCAGGCAGCGTATACCAGGAACGACGGCTTGAGCAGGGATGATGTTCCCCACAGCGGGCCTGCCAGAAGGACGCGAGGCCCGGGTGGGTGCCCCAAAACCCGAACGCGCTGGCGCCGTATTGGCGGAGCCCGACACCCTCTTGATGTTCGAGGGTGCTCTGGAGGAACATGGAGATGGCGTTAGTCCCTTCGGCGCCGGAGTGAACGCAATGACGAGGATGGCGATCGCAAGGCCGGTTCCCACGAATCCGGCGCGAACTGCATGGCCCCTTCCTTCCGCCACACCCGCCACCCCAACCAGGCGGGGAACACGAAGAGTGGGAAGAAGAGCACGCCGACCGCTGCAGCGAGGAGCGCGCCGGAGAGCACGGGTCGCTTCTGGAACATGAACGCCAAGAGCAGCACCGAGACCGGGGCGATGTGGGAGATGAAGGCAAGCCCGCCGACGACGAACTCGTCCCCGCCAAGGCCCATCACATATGGCTCGCGGCATAGAGCCCGAACGCCCACCCAACCGCCGGACTCCGGAGATCCCGGACCATGGCGAACAGTGCTCCCAGCCCCACGAGGAAGAACGCAAAACAGGTGAGCTGTGTTGCCGCGATCTTCGGCGGACATAACTCGGGTCCATCGGGTCGGCGTCCGCCGGATTGGATTTCGTCCTCAGGAGCCACTGGGCAGGAAGGTGGGATGCGTAGAGCAGTGGGCCATACGTGGCGGCGGCCCCATATCCCGGGGCAGTGGGGCCCTGGAGCTTGAGATCGCCGTATGGAAGCACTCCCGTTTCCGCCCAGCGACGGGCACCGAGGTTGGTGTAGTATCCGGCGTCATCGGGCCTGCGGCCGAAGACGACGACGGTATTGAGGAGGATGACGATACCGACCAGGGTGCGCAGGCCACGGAGCGGGAGATTTTGGGTCCACGCGAGGGAACTGCCGCGGAGGGCCAGCGTCACGCCCCAGATCGCATAGGCCGCCGTGGTGAGATAGATGGCCGTGAAGCCCCAGGGTGCGAATCGGCCATCCGACGCATTGCCCCACTTGATGACCTCCAGCAGCAACACGGCCTGAACCAGGAGCGCCGCAAGAACGAGGTTCCTTTTTGAGAGCAGCGCGTCGAGGTCACCCATGAGAACAAAGGCCACGATTGCACCGATCCAAAAGGCACCGGCGGGATTGGGAACAAAGAACTGGAGGGCGGCCTCGAGCACATGATCTCCAACGGTTGGCAGTAAGCTGTTCTGGTGTGCCATCTACTCCGCGCAGCAATGTCTCGTGCGCGAAACCCAGTAGTAACAGCAGGAACCGTGCCCGGCCGTGCGCCACCTCAGGATAGGCGCGAGAGGCCGCCTTTCCCAGATCCGCCGTGTAATTACCGGCGCGAACGCGCAAATGCTTGACATCCCTTCGTGTGGGATCTCGCAGACCCAGCTGCGATAATCCGTTCGACTGGGGCCCGACCGGTCGCGCTGCAATTGAGCCAGATCTCTGACATACACTGCTCCGTTGTCATGTTCAGCGATCTTCGAGAATCCGGGAGGCGGTGCTGACCGTAGCGGTTGGATGACATAATTTGTGGCAGTTCCACGCCCAATGCTCTGGTCGGCATAATACACCAGCTCGATGGCCGCGACGAGTTCTGCGGCTGGATCGCCTACGTCCCAGTCGACAGGAAACAACGCGGCGAGGAGTTCTCGTCCCTCGTACGAGCTTCGGTGCGCTGTAAAGTCCTTGCTGCCAAACTCGCCAATGCGATAGGTCATCATGCTGCCGATGCGTCGCAGGGTCCGATCGATCTCGAAATGTCTCGGCAGCGACAGCACGAGAGCAGTGAGGCCCGCTGCCAGGGTAGCGCCGATCAGCCACGGGCGACTGTGCTCCGCGAGGGCGACGCGCCAGAAGACGATGACAGGGAGGAGCATGACCGGCGCAAAGTGGTGGAGATTGGTGAATGCCGGAAAGTAGAAGACGAGGAAGTAACCGAGTGTGGCGAGCGTGAGCGATTTTGCAGCGCGATCTTGCCGACGGAACAGGAACAGGGCGACCGCCGGCAGGATACCGCTGGGCACGAGGAGAAAGAGCACCCGGCGCCAATCGTCGACCCGGATGAAACGGAAGCGGCCCAGGATGGATTCCGCCGGATAGCCCGGGCGAGCTCCGGTCAAGGCAGGAATCAGCACCTCGTAGCCGGCGTATAGCAGGCCCCAGAGGCCAATCGTCGCCGCCAGCAGGGCACCCGTTCGCCGACGGGACTCGGGCACGAACAGGAAGTGGCCGAGGCCGAACAGGGCGATGACCAGGAGGCCGGTCGGCCGGGCCAAATAGCACAGCACCGCGAACCCGATGAACCACGCTGGCTTCTCCGCCCAGAGGAAGTACGCCGCTCCGCACATCAGGGTGACCGTGAGGGTTTCGAAGGCCGCGGGAGAAGCGATGTCCGCAAAGTACGGGTAATAGCTCGCACTGAAGCTCATGGCGACCACGAAGGTCGCGAGGGCGAGCACGATCGCGGCTTCTTCGATGCCGCGGAGGCGCCGCGGAGAGCCGACTTCGATCAGGGCAATAAGCTGGCAAACAACACCGGAAGGTAAAGCACCATGGCGGCAGCCTGGTGGACGCTTCGATCGGGCCGAACAACATCACGAACCAATGAATCGGGTAGGCCATGGGCAGCATGCCGATGCCGAGGCCCACGAGTCCGCTCTTGGTCAAGAAGCGCGGAAGGACGGTCCAGGAGAGTGACCGGCCGATCTCGATCGCTTCGAAGCCATCAGGGCTGAGATCCTGCCAGAAGAGGATCGGGAGGAGGACAGCGACAGTGACCACTACCAGGGCGGCCATCCACCCGAGGCGACGGTGCGTGGTACCGTCGCTCGCGGGCCATCGGAGTTTCGCCCGGACCGTGGAGGCGTGTAACCAGGACTCCCCAGGCGACGACCCCGGCACCGATGACGAGCGCCAGGAACGTGCCCGCGATCGATAGGGCGCGGGAAGAATGTCTTGGCGAGCGCGGTGGTGACGAAGTGGACCGCGAGCGAGACCCCAAGTCCCTTGACGACCACGGCCTCGAGGCGTTCATCCCGGCCCTGGGCGAGCACGAGGAAGATGCCGGGCAGCATCAAGACCGTCACCGCCGCAAGGCAGGCAACGGGGAGCAGCAGGTAGAGCAGTACGGCGTGATCGGGCACGAAGTACGGGTGGGCCGGGAGTGCACCGGGATACAAATCACGAACCGCCGCCGGAATACCCCGGGTCAGCAGAAGGCCCAGCACACTCGCGCCGAGGAGCACCCCGGCAAAGACCCCTCGCCGCCTCTCGAGGGACCCCATTACCGTGGCCTCATATGGCGCCCCACTGCCGCGGCGGCCCAAAGACCCTCGCTCCCGTGCAGGGCGGCATCGATATTGCCACGGATGTTGCCGCTTGATTGCACACTTGGGCGTGAAGGAGCCATGTTTCCGATCAGGTGAGAGTCCGTATCCCGCAGGCGGTCGTGCTTCCGTCGCGTCCTCACTCTCTTCGTCACTCGCTGCGATGACCAATACCCTGTTACTCTCCGTCGTGATTCCGGTGTACAACGAGGAAGAGTCCGTGAGCAGGCTCCTGACTCGTGTCTTGGAGGCGCCGCTTCCCGCGAACATCTCCTTGGAAGCCGTGGTGGTCGACGATGGATCCACCGATTCAACGCGCGACCGGCTTGCGGCATTCGAGGAGAACGAACGGGTGAGGATCTTCTTCGCTCCTCGAAACATGGGCAAGGGAGCAGCCCTGCGGCGTGGGTTCCAGGAGGCCCGTGGCGACCTGATTCTGATTCAGGATGCGGATCTCGAGTATGACCCCCGCGAGTACCGAAGGCTTCTCGCTCCCGTACTCGACGGCAACGCGGACGTGGTCTATGGCTCGCGGTTCATGGGGGGCGATTCGCATCGCGTGCTGTTCTTCTGGCATTATTTGGGCAACAGATTCCTTACCTTGGTCTCCAATGCCTTTACCAATCTCAACCTCACCGACATGGAGACCTGCTACAAGCTGTTTCGGTCCGATGTTCTCCGTCAGATCACGATTCAAGAAGATCGATTTGGGTTCGAGCCGGAGATCACCGCCAAGGTGGCCCGCCTCGGGGCCCGCATTTATGAGGTTGGCATCAGCTACGCGGGCCGTACCTACGCAGAAGGGAAGAAGATCGGCTGGCGAGACGGCGTCCGTGCGCTCTGGTGCATCGTCAAATACAACCTGTTCGTCAGGACTCGACCGGCCGGTTGACCATGCCGGATGAGGCAGCCGTCGGCCTGTCTCGCGCGACGCGGGGAACTGCCTTGTGGTAACTGACTGGCTCATGACCCTCCGGCAAGCCCTACCCAAAGCCGCGATTCTGGTGCGGCACATGCAGCCGTCGCTCGCACTTCCGGACGTGGGCGCCATCGAACCGGCGCTGCTGGAGTCGCTCGGCATCGAGGCGGTCATCTGGGACGTCGATGGAACCCTGATGCCACGCCATGGCCGCGAGGTGGCGGAGCCATTCCGCCCGTCATTCCAACGTCTCGTCTCGGCCCCAGGGCTTCGGCACGCCATCCTCTCGAACGCCGACGAATCCCGATACCGGGAACTGGGCAGCCATGTTCCCAGACATTCCGATTGTGCGCGCCTACGCGACCGCCGACGGCGTCGTGGGAAGGATCCTCCTTCGGGGGTCCGAGTCGTGGGACCCCAGGGCACTCCCAGCCGACTCGACAGCTCCTGCCCGAGCGTTCCGAAAGCCGAGCACCGAACTCATCGCCGTTGCCCTCAAAGCGCTCAATGCCGATTCCCCCGAGAAGGTCCTCATGGTGGGAGACCAGTACCTGACCGACATTGCCGGAGCGAATCTCGCTGGTATTCGCTCCCTCAAGGTCCCCACCTACGCACCGGCCAGCTTTCCGGTGTCCGTCCGGATCCTACAGGCCTCCGAGCGGTTGTTGTACCGGGCCACCCATCCTCGACCATAGAAGCGGCGCGCCCGCCTTTGGAGCGCGGCGTCGGTGAATCCCCTGGCATTGAGATGTGCGTTGGGGGCAGTCGATGGGAAGGGGCTACCAGCCACCGCGTCGGAAGAGGATGACCGGAATGGTCTTGAGCATGATCCGCAGGTCCTGCGCCAAGCCCCGACGGGCAATGTACTCCAGGTCAAACTCGACCTTCTTGCGGACATCGTCGACGCTCGAGTCGTACGATTGGTTGATTTGGGCGAGCCCGGTAATACCGGGCCGGGTGCGCTGGCGCACGGAGTAGTGCTCGATCTTCCCCCGCATGTCCGCGAAGATCGCCGGCCGTTCCGGTCGGGGCCCTACGATATTCATGTCGCCGCGGATGACGTTGAACAGCTGCGGCAGCTCGTCGAGCCGGAATTGCCGGAGCATGCGCCCGACCGACGTGACCCGCGGGTCGCGCTCTTGCGCCCACACCGCGCCGGATCCCCGCTCGGCATCGACCTGCATGGTGCGGAACTTGTAAATGCGGAACGGAGCGCCGCCGAGATCGCGCACCCGCTTCTTCTCGTACTCGTCTCCGCCTTCGTCACGTCGTGCACTCCGGCGGTCCATGCCGATCCGAGCCTGTCGGTAAAGGACGGGGCCCGGTGAGGTGAGCTTGATGGCGATGGCAATGACGACGAGCAGTGGCGCGGTCAGGAGCAGGCCCAGCGTCGCCACGGCGATGTTGATTGTCCGCTGGAGCTTCGAATCGAGTGTGGCCGCTGGCACGGGTTGCTCACTCTGGGTGGCGGCTGGACCGTCCGGGGCAGTCGCACCTGGCGTCGGGTCCGGCTGACTCGGCCGGTTTCTGCGGCGCTCCGTGTACTTCGTCCGGTCCTCCGGAATTGTGGTATCCATAGGTTTGGTCAAAACACCCGCGCGATGGCCCAGATCAAACCCAGCGGTACCGTAACCAGGACTGCGATTCCCTGAAACGATGTCAGGAAGGTCGACTTGCTACCCACGTCGATCTCGTCGCCGCCCTGGATGTTCAGGCGGTCGAGCGTTGTCCCGTAGGTGAGGGCAGCCTGCGTCTCGTCGCGATTCAAGAACTCCGACGATTGCCGGCGAACGCTAATCTTCTTGGTGTCGGCGGTGGACACGGGGCCACCGGCGGCCATGATGACGTCACTCAGGAGCGTCTGGGCAGGAAGTGCGTAATACCCGGGCCGTCCCACGGCTCCGAGAATGGCCACGCGAATCATCGCGACGGCCTCCACCGTGGGTTCTCGGAGATACTTGCCGAGCTCCGCCGTGAGGTAGTCTTGTACCTCCGAGCGCAGGACGCCGTGGAGCGAGATGTCAGGGATGTTCGGCAGGGTAATGGTGCGCCCTTCCTTGACCGTGAAGGTATCGGTGAGGGTCGGGTCCTGAAGCACAATGAGCGCGATGCGGTCGCCGACCTGAAAGTCGCCGTTGGTCAACCGGTCCTGGAGCATCAACCGCTCGGCTGGGTCGAGATTGGAACCTGATCGAGCCAGCAGGTCTTCGAGTTCGGCCCGCGTTGTCTGGGCCCGCCGAGCGTCCGGATTGCCCTGAGCTTCCAATGCAACGCTGAAGCTGGTCAGCAGGGCGAGCGCCACCCAGGTCACCTTCGCAACTTGCATCACCTCACACCTCATCCGGGGCCGGGCAGCCGCTGGCACCGATCTCAATCGAGTGAAGATCCACCACAGGGCCGGCCGCCCACACATAACACCAATTAGGGGTATGAGCTGCAAAATACCTGCCAGACGCGACTTCGGAAGGCCCTGCGCGGCATGAGACGGTCGTGACACGGTCACGATCGAGGCCTGGATCAGTGCGCCGGCCGTCTCCAGTCGGGGGAGAACAATGGCGAAGGGGTCTCTCCCAGACCGAAGCTCCGGAGCCGGGCGAGGAACCCGGTACGAGCATCATTGGCGCACCCATATTCGATGGGCTCGCCGCACCGGTCGCACCGAATGTCGGGGGCCACGGGATCCGGCTCGTCGGAGGGCTGGCCGCCATTGGACACATCACATTGGAGACAGAGCATGAGGGCTACCTGCGCTGGGGACCATTGGCTCGGGTCGAGCACTCCTGCCCATACTCATACTCAAAAGTGTTGCCGTTCTCGCGGTCCGGCGGACCGGGTAGGGCGCGGGGCGATTAGCTGACGCTAAGTTCTTGTTGCATAGAAGATTACCGAGTTCCCCATCCTCGACGTCGCCCCTGGCTCAGAGGGCGATGTGGCTGCAGAGCCACATCAGCTCGGCTCGTCTCCGCCACATGATGCCCTCACGAACCCGTCATCCGACCTGTGGACTGCCCCGGTCTTTCTGTGGCGGTGCCGCATCGCCCCGCGCCACTGGACATCTTGCGCCCGACCACGCATAAGTTCTTCCTTGGAATGCGATTACCTGACAGGTACGGCCTCCGCGGTCGTGCGCCACGGCATCGCACGACTCCTGCACGGTGAAGCCAGCCATGACCGACCATGACAACGCCGGAGCCAGGGCGATCGACCTTCCTGCCCAGCGTCCGCCTCGTGAGACGACCGAGACGCGCCCGCCGCTAGTACTGATCGCCAACGATCAGGAATGGTCCTCCCGATCGCTCGAGAGCATCCTCGCCCCGGAAGGGTATGCGGTGCTCCGCGCCTATACCGGGCTCCAGGCACTGGAGCGGGCCCGAACGGCTCAGCCCGATCTGGTGATCATCGAGGCGCAGCTGCCCGATATCTCAGGCTTCGAGGTCTGCCGGACCCTGCGCGACGACCCCAGGTTCTGCGCCACGATCCCTGTGATCATCACCACGGCAGGTCCGTCCGGACGCGCTCAGCGGCTCGAGGCTCACCGCGCTGGCGCTTGGGAGTTCCTTGGCCAGCCGCTGGACGGTGAGTCGCTGCTCCTGAAATTGCACACGTTCCTCCAGGCGAAGCGCGAGGTCGACATTCTGCGCGACCAGAGTTTGTTGGATCATGATACGGGCCTGTACAACATGCGCGGTCTGGCGCATCGGGCTCGCGAGATTGGATCTGAAGCGTATCGTCACCACCACGCGTTGGCCTGTGTGGTGTTCTCACCCGAGCCTGCCTACCCCAAGGAGCACGAGGGGACTGAGGACTACGCCGCGGTGGTGGCCGAGGCCGTCGGAAATGTTATGCGCGAACGCGGTCGGTCGTCCGATGCGATCGGCCGGCTTGGGCCAAGGGAGTTCGCGGTGATTGCTCCGGCGACCGACTCGGAGGGCGTGCTTCGGCTGGTCGATCGTTTGGGTGAGATCATTGAGGCCGCGCCCTTACCTGCGCAGGAGTTGGTCCGCATTCGTCTGCGAGCCGGCTATTCGGTCGTGCCCGACTTTGCGGAGGCCGCGCTCGACCCGGTGGAGCTCCTTCTTCGGGCCACGACTGCCCTCCGCCGGGTCCTGGGTGAGCCGGAGACTGCCGCCGGGCGTGTGGTGCGGGCGTTTGAAGGCCCTCTCCACTAGGATCTCACCGAGGCCGAGCAACGCAAAGGCCCTCCCGGAGTGGGAGGGCCTTTGCGTTGCTCGGCCTCGGTCTCATCGACCCGGCTCACGGATCATAGCCGGTACTTTCGTCGTTGCCGTTTCCATGGCCCACCGGCAATTGACCTACCACCTCGTCGTCCGCGGTGTAGCCGTAGACGTACGAGTAGTACCGGTAGGCACCGTGCTGCGTCTGGATGTCGTTGAGCACCGCGCCGAGCATCCGGATCGGGAGGCGGTCCATCAGGCGCAGCTTGGCCTCCGCCATCTGGCGATCGGTTTCGCCGGAGCGGAGGACCAGGAGCATGTGTCCCGTGGCGGTCCCGAGCACGAAGGGGTCGATGCCGGCGCCCAAGGGCGGGCTGTCCACCACGATGGCGTTGAAGCGCGATTTCACTTCGGCCATGAGTTCCGTCATCGGTGGTGAGCCCAACATCTCGGGGCCGCGGTGGCGCCGGGTCCCACATGGAAGCACGGTGAGGCCGCGGTGCGTCGTCGGCTTCAGCACCTCGTCCAGCGTGGCCTCCTGGGTCAGGAAGTCCAACAGGCCGGGCTGGCGGTTGAGGCCGAACATGCGATGCAGCTCGCCCCGCCGAATGTCGCCGTCGACCAACAGGGTCTTGTAGCCAGCCTCGGCAAACGACAGGGCGAGGTTGGCTGAGACGAGCGACTTACCGTCCCCGGGGCCGGGACTCGATACGGTGAGCAAGACCGGCCCGGCCGCGCCGTAGGAGTGGGCCAGGTTGAGCCGGATGGTCCGGAACGCCTCCACCACCTGAGACGCCTCGTCGGTGTCCCGCTTGCCCACCTTCACCTTTCGGATGGCGGGGATGGCGCCCAGGATGGTCAGCCCCAGATCGCGGGTCACCTGGTCCGGATAACGCACGCGCCGGTCCAAGCGGTCGAGGATGAGAGCGAGGAGAATGCCTGCCCCGAGGCTCCCGAGAAATCCGAGGAGCCAGATCTGCGGCGCGGTATTGCTGGTTGGGCGCGCGCGCCCGGCTGCGTCGAGCAGGCTCACGTCCGGGATGGTGCTGGCGAGGGCGAACTTGGTCTGCTCGTAGTTGTTTTGCAGTTGCTGAAACAAGACCTCCGCCGAGCCCTTCTCGCGGGTGAGCCGCTGCTCGGTGATTGTCCGTGTCGGGATCTGCTGGAGTTCACGGGACGCCGTTCCGAGCTGCTGCTCGAGGGTCTGCTCCTGGATACCGACTTCGGCGATGAGCCCCCGCGCCAACTGCGGAATCGTCTCGGAGCGCAGCGTCCGAATCCGCTCCTTCCGATCCTGGACCAGTCGGTGGTCCTCAGTATAGACGAAGAGATCGGTCCGAAGTCCGGTCTCCTCCGCTGCCAGCTGCTGGAGCGCGCCGCTCAACTCGGGTGACGACTGGACCTTCGGAATGGCCTGGAAGGCTTCAATGGTGGTCGAGGTCGTGGCTGTGCGAGCTAGGGCGTCCTCGAGTGCCCTCCGGTCCTGCTGCAGGGCATCCAGGGCCAGCCGCTGCTGGAAGTAGTTGGTCATCACGGTCGGCTGCGTGGATGAAAGGCCGGCCGCCACGGGAACGCCTTCATTCGGCAGGGTAATGGTGCGAACCCTGAAGTTCTCGAGCCGATTCTCCTTTTCCCGGAGGTCGGCTCCCGCGATCTGGACCTGCTCTTCCAGTGCCTCGAGTTGTGCCGTCAGTTTGCGAGTCTTCTGCTCGGCGGCAACCGAAATGAACTGATCGACCACCGCGTTGAGGGTCGTGGTGACCAGTTGGGGATCCTTCCCAGTGTACGAAATGGTGAGGAAGTTCCCCCCTCCTGTGAGGCGAGGTGCCAAACTCGGTACGATCGCGGCGGCGGCTGCGCGCACGGAGGTGACGCTGAATGAGATGGTCCGGCCTGTTTCCAATACCGCTGGATTGGGGGTCCAAACAAACCCGACGGACCTGCCGATCGAGTCACCCGGTGTCCCGGTTTCCACCGCTGTGGCACCGCTCCGGAGAACGTACTGCCGTCCGTCCGGGGTCAGCGCGAGCGCGTACTCCCCGGGAGTGTACGGCTCGCGCAAATCGAAGGTCTCGAATACGGCCGAATCTGCCGGCGCGGTCTCCAGAAAGAGCTTTGCCTTTAGCGCCGCCGAGTCGAGCACGACCCATGTGTTGAGAAGCTCGCTCCACGCCTCCTCATCCAGCAGCTCGCGCGCCCGGATCGGGCCGCGCTGTCCCGGATTGGGCTCAATCCAAATCTTTGCGGTGGTTGAATAGTCCGGTTTGATGAATCGGCTTCCGAACACGCCACCCACGGTGCCGAGCACGGTGAGCCCGATGATCATCCACTTGTAGCGTCGGAGGGCAGCCAGATAGCGACCCCAATCGATGCCACCCTCGTCTTCACCGTACGACGTTGGTGGGGCGAGTCCGCTTTGGGATTGCGCCGCGACCTCTGGGACCCCAGTGGGGTACGCGAGATCTGGGAGATTGGGGTTGGGGGGGCTGTCGGCCATCCAGTGAAACTCCGGACTATGTGCGGGCTCGAGCGGCGCAGATGCCGCCCTAATTAGGGAAAGTTAAGTAGCCCTTCAGCAAAAGGAATACCGCGCGGGGCTCCCACCCCCCTCGAATCGCCCAGTAGGCTGCCTGATCGACCAGCGCTACATTTGATTGTGATTGTTGTCACAGCACGACAGTACTGTTGCCCCTACCATGCAGGAGATCGTTGCGCCGGCCACACGAAATTGCCTGCCCCGCGCGGCAGGGCTGTCGTGTCAGCGAGACTGAGCGCCGGAGCGATCAGGGCTGGCAACTTGAACGTATCATGCTGTATAACAAGGAGTTACGAAGGATGGAACGCTCAATCGCCGATTCCTCGACCCCCTCGGGCGCTTCAGCGCCGTCCGATCCGTTCTCGATCCCGGCCGAGGTAAAGGCGGGCATTCGGATCCTCGTCGTGGATGATGAGCGGACGCTCAGAGAAAGCTGCTCGACCGTGCTCCAGATGGAGGGGTACAACGTTACGACCATCGGGCGGGGATCTGAGGCGGTCGATACGGTCAAGCGCCGCCAGTTCGACATTATCTTGGTCGACCTCTATATGTCTCAGGTGTCCGGGATGGACATCCTCAGCGCCGCGCTCAAGGCCCACAAGGACACAATCGTCGTCGTCATGACCGGGAATCCCAGCGTCACGAGCAGCATCGAGGCGCTCAGGGCCGGGGCGTGGGATTACCTGCCGAAGCCGTTCTCGGCCACCCATCTGCAGGTCTTGATCGGGCGGGCCTCCCACGCCGTCATGGTGGCCCGGGAGACCAACGAGCTCAGAACGCAGCTGATGCAGCAGCATGGGCACAGTGAGAAGTTCACCTTGATCGGGATCTCGGCGCCGTTTCGCCAGGCTGTGGAGCTGGCGCGAAAGGTGGCCGCCACCGACGCCTCGGTTCTGATCTCCGGGGAAAGCGGCACCGGGAAGGAAGTGATCGCCCAGTACATCCATCACAACAGCCGGCGGTCGAGCCGAATCATCGTGCCCATCAATTGCGCCGCCTTGCCGGAACCCTTGCTCGAGTCCGAAATGTTCGGCCACCGCAAGGGTGCCTTCACGGGGGCTGACCGGGACAAAGCCGGGTTGCTCGAAACGGCGAGTGGCGGAACCCTGTTCTTGGATGAACTGACGGAGATGTCCCTGCCGCTCCAGGCCAAGCTGCTCCGGGTCATCCAAGACGGCGTGGTGCGACGGGTCGGGAGTGAGCAGCAAGATGCCGTCGTTGACGTGCGGTTCATCTCCGCGACCAATCGAGATCCCCAGGAGGCCGTGGCCTCCGGCGTTTTGCGCGAGGATCTCTACTACCGCTTGCGAGTGGTCCCGATCATGCTACCGCCCCTGCGGAAGCGTCTCGAAGACATTCCACTGCTGGCCAATCACTTCCTGACCTATTATTGGCAGCGGCATCGCCAGATGGGAGATCGTGTTCCTCGGCTCAGCGAGGGCAGCATTTCCTTCCTGCGGACCCGCCCGTGGCGCGGGAACGTGCGGGAACTCCAAAACGTGATCGAGCACGTTGCGGTCTTGGCGGAACCGGATCAGACCATCGAGCCCAAGGACATCCCCATTTATGACGATGGCGGGGACTGGTCGCCCGAGAGCGGGACGGCGCTTGTGAGTATGGACGAAGCCTTCCATCTTGCCAAAGAGCGTATCATCAGCCAGTTCGAGCGGGAATATCTGTCACGTCTGGTAAGTCGTGCGGGAGGCAACATGTCCAAGGCGGCGCGACTGGCCGGCATCGATAGGACCACGCTGTATCGTCTCATGGACAAGCACAGCTTCCAGCGCAACGCAGCGTCGGGTTCCGATGCGTGATCCCTGACGAGCCCGTGACCGGTCATATCACGGATGACCGACGGCGGGGCTCGGGGCGCCGCGTCCAGCCGCCCGACACCCAGAAGGTGCGAGAGGCGGATGAAATCTGCCCGGAACTCTGGAGCGCCCTGGAGCTTGCGGGGGACGAAGTCCGGCACGAGTGGCAGGTGCTCTCGCGAGACGCGGTGTCGGCCGAGGAGGTCGGCGGGCACATCACCGCGTTGCTGGCGGCCGTGCGCGCTCTGGTCGAGGGCTCTGAGACCACCGCGCCAACACTTCCCAAGACTCCCCTGGCCCGGCGGGTCCTGCAGCTCCTCCGCCGCCGGCTACTCGCACTCGTCGCCGGCCTCGAGCCGATTCCCGAGGCGAGTCAGATTCTGGGGCTCCTCCGGGGCATCGAGACACTCCAGACGCGGATCGAAGCGGACTGGTCCCAGCATTTGGCAGAGCGGTTGGCCGGGCCGGACGGGCTCGAGTTGGTCGTCGAGGTCGCGCACGATCTGCGCTCCCCGCTCACGTCCATTCTGTTTCTGGCCGAGACGCTGCAGCGGGGTCGCAGCGGGAGTGTCACCGAGATCCAGGAGCGGCAGCTCGGGCTGATCTACAGCGCGGCATTCGGATTGAGCGCCATGGCGAGCGATGTGATGGAGCTGGCCCGCGGCGGCGACCGCCTGGTCGACCTGGACCCCATTCCGTTCTCGATTGCCGATATTCTCGAGTCCGTGCGGGACATCGTCCAGCCCATCGCGGAGGAGAAAGGCCTAACGGTCCGCATCGCATCGCCCGACGAGGACTTTCGGGTCGGCCATCCGGTGGCCCTGAGCCGGGTCCTGCTCAACCTGACGACCAATGCGCTCAAGTTCACTGACGAAGGATTCGTCGAGGTGCACGCCGTCGCCCGCGACGACACCACGGTCGAATATGCGGTGCGCGACACGGGCCGCGGCATCCCGCCCCATGCCATGCGTACCCTCTTCGAGCCGTTCCGCCGCCGCCAGCAGCCCGGCAACTACGCCTTCTCCGGCTCCGGCCTGGGTCTCTCGATTTGCCGCAAGCTCGTCGAGGCCATGGGGTCCGAGCTGCTGGTCGATACGGTCCTCGGGGAGGGCACCCGGTTCTATTTCAGCCTCGTGCTTCCCCACGCCGAGCACGCGCCTCCGGCCTAGATCGGTGCCGGACCCCCGGCACCGCGGCCCCGGCTACCCGCGCAGCCCTTTTGCTCCCTATATTGGTAGGCTGTGACCAGGACATTGAGGGGGATATTGGGCGCTCACCACCTAGCCAGCCTGTTCGAGGAACTCGTCTCCCGGCACCCCGATCGCGACCTGGCGGTCTTTGGCGACCGGCGATTGACCTTCGGTCAAGCCCACACGCGGGTCAACGCCCTCGCCGGTTCGTTCTCGGATCTCGGGGTGGCGCCCGGTGACCGGATCGCGGTGCAGCTGCCCAACTGGCCGGAGTGGATTCTCACCCTCCTCGCCGCCGCCCGGCTGGATGCGACCCTGGTCCCGCTCGACCCGTCGCAGGGCTTTCACGACCTCCAGTACCAGCTTCGGCACAGCGACGCGAGGGCCGTCGTGATACCTGCGGCCTATGCCGGGGTCGACTACCTCGAGGTGTTCGACGAGCTGTTGGATCGCTTGCCGGCGCTCCGCTGTCTGGCGGTGGTGGGGGAGGAGCTCTGGACCGACGATCGGATTTATCGATTCGACGAGCTCACGCGGAAGGGTCGGGCTTCGGCACACGCGGCGCACCTCGGCGATCCGGCCGAGACACCGTTGGCCGTCTTCTACACCTCCGGGACGACGGGCAAGCCGAAGGGCGTGGTGTTGTCACACCGGAACATCATCGACAATGCCATGCAGACGGGACGGGCGTTGGGCATGGGAGATGGGGAGCGAGTCTTGGCCGCCCTGCCATTTTTCCATTCGTTCGGCGCTTCGGTCGTGGTCGGTGCCGTTGTTCACGGGGCCACGGTGGTGATGCAAGAGCGGTTCGAGGCGGCCGCCGCCCTCGACCTCCTCGAACGCGAGCGCGTCACCTTTCTGCATGGCGTCCCGACCATGTTCCAGCTGCTCATGCGGGAGCCGACCTTCCCCTCGCGCGACGTCTCGGCGCTTCGGGGCGGTGTCGTCGGCGGCAGCCCGGTTTCTGCGGACCTGGTTCGTCGGATCCGGGCCTGGTGCAATGTCGAGATCGCCTATGGCCTCACGGAGACCGGCCCGACCGTGAGCCTCACGCGCCCCGACGACCCGGAACAGAAACGGAGTTCCACGGTTGGGCGGCCGCTGCCGGATGTCGTGGTGCGGGTCGCCGACATGACGAGCGGGGCGCTTCACGACGGCGAGGCGGTCGGCGAACTCGCCGTCACCGGCCCCAACGTGATGCTCGGCTACCTCCGCATGCCGGGAGAGACCAAGAAGGCCTTCACGCCGGACGGATTCCTCCTCACCGGCGACCTCGCCTCGCTCGATGAAGACGGATTCATCCACCTGCTCGGCCGACGGACGGAGCTGGTGTTCCGGGGCGGGCACGGCGTCTCCCCGCGGGAGGTCGAGGATATCCTCCAGCTGCACCAGGGGGTGGGCGATGCCTGTGTCGTGGGCATTCCCCACGAGGTGCTGGGGGAGTTGATCTGTGCGTGTATCCTGCCCATTGAGGGCGCCGTCATGACCGCCGACGAACTCAAAGACTTTTCTCGCGAATATCTCGCAGACCACAAGATCCCAGATCTGGTGCGCTTTTTCGACGCCTTCCCCACGAGTGGGGAAGGCACCGTCCAACGCCAAGAACTCGCCCAGATCGTCAGCTTGGAGCTCAGCACGACGTGACGCAACCTACTGCTCGACCAGCCCGGGGTACCGTCCCGATGACGCACGCCCCCAATGCGGCCCTCCTGATCGATTTTGACAACGTGACGTTGGGTATCCGTTCCGATCTCACCAAGGAACTCCGCACCCTGCTGAATAGTGAGATCATCAAGGGCAAAGTAGCCGTGCAGCGGGCCTACGCCGATTGGCGCCGATACCCGCAGTACATCGTGCCCTTATCCGAATCGTCGATCGATCTCATCTTCGCGCCTGCCTTTGGCCCGAACAAGAAGAATGCCACGGACATCCGGCTCGCCGTGGATGCCATAGAGCTCGTGTTTACCCGGTCTGAGATTGGAACGTTCATTCTCCTTTCGGGCGACAGCGACTTCTCCACCCTGGTCATCAAGCTCAAGGAATACGGCAAGTACGTGATCGGCGTTGGAATTCGCGAATCCGCCAGCGACCTGCTGATTCAGAATTGTGACGAGTACTTCTCCTATTCCGACCTAGCCGGGTTGACGAAAGAAGCAGAGCCGTCGTCCATCCAACGCGACCCCTGGGAAGTGGTGCGGGAAGCCATCGCGAGAATGACCGAGCACGGCGACGTGATGCGTTCGGACCGGCTCAAACAGGTCATGCAGCAAATCGACCCCAACTTCGACGAGCGGAACTTCGGTTTCAATCGCTTCAGTAAGTTCGTGATCGAGGCCGGCAACAAGGGCGCCCTCCGACTGACCAAACTGGATAACGGCCAGTTCGAGGTCGGTCCCATGGAGGCGCTCCCGACGGTCAGGGCCGCTACTGCGCCAGGAACCGAGGACGGTGCCCGGCGCAGCCGGCGTGGGGGCCGTGGTCGGGGCGGCAAGTCGGCGAAGAAGAAAACCGCGGCAGCGCCGGCGAAGGGCGCCGGCGCACCAACCACTCCGCCGCCCTCGGGACATCGGCTCAGCCTGGCCAAGGCATTCGACCTCCTGCGCCACGCGCTCGATGAAATGGACCTCCCCGCTCCAGCTGCCGCCCTCCGTCTCCGGATGGCGACGCTCCATGGTCGAGAAGATCAGTTGCTCGAGGAAGGTCGATTTCAGCGGCTGCTCCGCCAGGCGCATGATGCGCACGTCGCGGAAGTGCTCAAGCTCGAGGACGGGACCTACGAAGTGAACCGGCTCGGCGACGTGGTCCGCGGAACGGCACCTGCGGCGCGAGCCACCCAGAAGGCAAGCACGAAGGCGCCCGGCACTGAGCCGCCCGTCCAGCCAGAGGCTGAGGAACGGGAGAAGGTCAACGGCAGACGGGCGGGGCTCAGATTCCGCCGTGGGTCCCGCACGACGGCACGGAAGGAAGAGGTCGCAATGGTCGGGGTCGTGACGGCCGATGACTCCGGTTCGGCCAAGACCAAGTCGAAGGAAACCGCGGCCGGGACAAAGTCCCCGAAGGCAGCCAAGAAGCGGAAACGGTCGCCCCGAAAGAAGACCGCCAGCGGGGCCACGAAGACGACGACGCGCAAGCGAGCGAAATCCGGAGCGGCTGCGAAGGCTTCGAAACAAACGGAAAAGCCACCGGCCGCGCCAGACCCTTCCGCGTGAGTACCCGGCTCGACCCGGACTTCTTCCTGCGGCCGGCCAACCTCGTGGCCGCCGATCTCATCGGCACGCTCATCACGTCGACGGTGGCGGGCACGACCACGGTCGGCCGGATCGTCGAGACGGAAGCATACCTCGGCCACCGTGATCCAGCCTCGCACGGCTACCGGTTTCGCCGGCATGCGGGCAATGAGTCCCTCTATGCCGCGCCAGGCACGTGGTACGTGTACCGCTCCTACGGCATCCACTGGTGTGCCAACCTGGTGTGCTCGGACACCGAGGGTGACGGGTCCGCCGTGCTCATTCGAGCGCTGGAACCGCTTCGCGGGCTTCGGGCTATGCGCCGCCGCCGCGGGACGCAGGTCGACACCGCCTTCTGTTCCGGACCGGGAAAGCTCACTCAGGCTCTGGGGATAACGCGCGCGCTCGACGGGAAACCAATGGCAAGCGCGCCGGTCACGGTCGAGTTGGACTCGACCAGAGAACCGGCGCGCATTGCGGTGACGCCGCGCATCGGGATCACCAAAGCGGCTGACTGGCCCCTTCGATTTGCGCTCGAAGGGTCGCGTTGGCTATCGCGACGGGCTAGTGGCCGCCCCGTGTCCCCTCTCGTGACCCACCCAGGCTAAACCGCAGTCCGCCCGAGAAGGTGTGCGTCGGGCCCTTGATCAGCTTTTCCTCGCCCGGACGGGTGGTGATCTGGTACATGCCAAAGGCCGCCACCCCGCCGACGCGGAACTGAAGCCCCCCGACGAACGTCCCGAACCCGAAACTGCCGGAATCCTCGGCAATGGCCTTGGCCAGATCGGGGTCGGCCGCTCCGATGGGGAAGGGGTTATGCAAGTGCATGAACCCGAACCCGACGCCGAAGAACGGGGTCACCGTCGAGCGGAACGGATAGCCGATGATCACCGCGCTGTATTTCCGGATGTCGTTGAAACCGACCTGTTGCACGCCCGCCGGGGCGGTGGCGTCGGCGTAGGCCGCGCGTTCGTCCGATCCAAACCCCTCCTCGACCGAGAGGAGCAGACCGGTACGCTTGGCGGTGATGAGCATGTGCCCGCCGGCCATCGGGATGCCACCTTGGGTTTGGGCGTCCGTCTCGTAGACCGTCACGCCCCCATGAGCCCCAACGAACCACTGAAAGGTTCCGGAGCTCCCATCCTGGCCCGCCAAAGACGCCGTTCCCAGGAGCGCCCCGAGCGCGAGCGCCAAAAGACTGCGGGAAAGGATACGCATCACTGTGCCTCCGTTGGGTTGTGGCAGTGAATTACGGGGACGCCGGCCCGTTGCGGAGCATGCCTCGGCCTTCCCGCAGCGACCCGCTGGTCCTGTGACCCACCGGGCCAGTAGCAAATCTCTTGCCTGGGGGCTGGATTGCGGCTGGTTCCGGGGCCCCAGACCCCGTCTTGGCGACGAAATCAGCCTCCCTGATGGGCGGAAACAGGGTTTGACTCCGCAAATTGGAGGTCACAGCCTGGCGATGGGCCGGGGTCCGTTGCATTCGGCAAGGCCGCCCTGCCAAGGGCAATCGTCCCTATCGCTTGCGAAATACAGCACTTAGATCACATCCAGACGCTGGCCGACTCGCTGGAATGCGTCGAGCGCCTGGTCGAGGTCCTCTTTGGTGTGTGCCGCGGATATCTGGCAGCGGACCCGCGCCTCTCCCTTTGGCACCACCGGGTAGCCGAACCCGGTCACGAACACCCCCGCATCGAGCAGCATGTCGCTCATCTGGATGGCCTTTGCCGTGTCGCCCAGAATGACCGGAATGATTGGTGTCTCGCCTGGCAGCGGCGAAAAGCCCAACGACCGGAGACCTTCGCGGAAATAACGAGTGCTCGCCATGAGCTGGGCGACGCGTTCGGGGTGGCGCTCGAGGAACTCCACGCTCGCGAGGGCACTCGCCGCCACGGTCGGGGGCAGCGCGTTTGAAAAGAGCTGCGGTCGCGCCCGTTGCGTGAGGTAGTCGCACACGGTGGCCGATGCGGCAACGAAGCCGCCCGCGGCACCGCCCAGGGCCTTGCCCAGGGTGGAGGTAATGATGTCCACTTCTCCCAGCATGCCGAAGTGCTCGGCGGTGCCGCGTCCGTGAGTTCCCAATACCCCGGTCGCGTGTGAATCGTCGACCATCAGGAGTGCGTCGTGCGCCCGACAGAGTTCCGCGAGGCCTGGGAGGTTGGCTATCGCGCCCTCCATCGAGAATACACCGTCGGTAATGACCAACTTGATCTTTCGGTCGCGCGCCGCCTCCAGCTTTGCTTTGAGGTCGTCGAGATTGCCATGATCGTAAACGACCGCGTCGCACTTGGCGATGGACTTGGCCAGCCGGATGGCATCGATGATCGAGGCATGATTGAGCTGGTCGCTCAGAATGATGTCGTCGGGACCGAGGATGGTGGCCGGGAGGGCCTCATTTGCGTTCCAGCAGCTGACGAAGCTCAGGCTGGCTTCCGTTCCCACCAGGCGTGCGCAGGCTCGTTCGAGGTCTCGGTGGACGGTGAATGTGCCACAAATGAACCGAACCGATGCGGTCCCCGCGCCGAACCGATCCAGGGCCGCCTTGCCGGCTTCCACGACCTCGGGCTCCGCGCTCAATCCGAGGTAGTTGTTGGACGACAGGATGATGACCTCTCCCCGGCCGTCCATCACGACCCGGGGGGCCTGCGGGCCGTCGAGATAATTGAGCCGCTTGTAGACGCCGTCCCGTTTGAACCCCTGGATATCCGCGTCCAGTCGTTGGTCCAGGCTCCTGTTCATGCGCCGATCTCCAGTATGACCTTCCCCGCCTTTCCGGCCTTGATCACCTGAATTGCCTCCGCGAAGCGTTCCAGCGGGAAGCGGTGGGTGATCACCGGGAGCGGATCCAGCAGCCCGCCGCGGAGGAACCGCTGCATCTGATGCCAGGTCTGGTACATTCGCCGGCCGGTGACCCCGTACAGGGTCAATCCCTTGAAAATGATGTCCCGCGCGAAATCGACTTCGGTGGTCTGCGATGGGGTTCCGAGGAGGTTGACGCGGCCGCCTAGCCGGGCGACGGCAAAGGCTTGGGCGTGACCGCTCGGGTGCCCGCTCATTTCGCACACCACGTCCACTCCTTCCCCGTCGGTCAGCTCGAGGATTCGCGCGGTGACGTCGTCCGACCCAGCGTTGAGCGTGAAATGGGCGCCCATGGTACGCGCGATTTCAAGGCGACGCTCGATGATGTCACTGGCGATGACGAGCGATGCGCCGGCCGCTCGCGCCACGCCAACCGCAAAGCAGCCGATGGGGCCGCAGCCGAGGATGAACACCGTGCGTGCCGTGACGTCCGTCTCGAACACGGTATGGAAGGCGTTGCCCATTGGGTCCATGATCGCGCCGATCTCGGTCGGAATGCCCTCGAGCTTCATGACGTTGGACTCGGGCATGGCGATGTAATCGGCAAAGGCGCCGTCACGATCGACCCCGATGATTTGGGTCCGGCGGCACAGGTGGGCGCTCCCGGTGCGGCATTGAAGGCAGTGTCCGCACACGATATGGCCCTCGGCCGTGACCGGGTCGCCCACCGCCAGGACCCCCGTTGCCTCCGCCTCCGGGCCCAGCTGCGTGATCACACCGGCGAATTCGTGTCCGATAATGACCGGCGGCTTGAGGCGCCGGCTCGCCCAGGAATCCCAATTCCAGATGTGCAGGTCGGTGCCGCACAAGCCGGCATGATGCACGCGGATGAGGACATCGTTTGGGCCGCATGCCGGCTGAGGGGCATCCTTCAGCTCCATGCCGGGTCCAGCTTTGGACTTCACGAGGGCTCGCATGTTCCTCCGATGAATGCTCCACGGGGCGCCGCTACTGGATTGCCCGTGCCAGTCCTCCGTCGATGCTCAGCGCCGTGCCCGTGATGTAGCGCGCCCGCTCCGAGACCAAGAAGGCCGCGGCCCAGGCCAACTCTTCCGGCTTCCCAACGCGACCCAGCGGTACGGATCGGGCCATCTCGTTCAGTACCTCATCTCGCGGCCGGTCCTGGGCACGGCTTCGCGTCTCCGCCAAGGCCACCAGGCGCTCCGTTTCAATGTAGCCCGGGCACAAGGTGTTCACCGTGACGCCGTATGCCGCGACCTCGTCCGCGAGGCTCTTGGCGAACCCGAGCACACCGGCGCGTGCAGTGGTCGAGAGTATCAACCCAGCCACGGGTTGTTTGGCGGCGACCGAGGTCACGCAGAGAATCCGACCCCACCTTCGGGCGATCATCAGCTCGATCGCTGCGCGACATAGGTGCACCGTGGACAGGAGGTTGAGCCGCAGCGCGTCGAGCCACGCATTGCCCGGGAGGTCGCGTGCCGTGCCCTGAACCGGTCCGCCCGCGTTACACACTAAGATATCGACGGAGCCCAATTGCTGCGCGGCTCGCCGCACCAAGTCTTCCGCCTGCTCGACCACCGACACGTCTGCGACGAGACGAGCCGCCGGGGCCGCCCCATCGCGCGCCAGCGAGGCCTCGGCGGCCGCCAGTCGCTCATCGTCGCGGCCATTGATGACCACGCGCGCGCCCTCGAGGGCGAGTGCCTTCGCGATGGCTTTTCCCAGCCCGCTGGAGCTGCCACAGACGAGGGCAACCTTGTTTGCGAGACCGAGGTCCATGGTCATCGACCCCGGCGGGGGCGGTCCGGAGGAATGGTCATGATCGTGTGGACGCGGTGTCGGGGTGCCGAGGCCGCATCGTGGTTCTCAGGGAACGGTCCCGGCCGGGACCGCCTCCACGCGGACCGCGCTCACCTTGAACGAGGCGATTTTGGCGTACGGGTCGAGCTTGGGGTTGGTCAACAAGTTGGCGGCGGCTTCGCGGAAATGCATGGGGACGAATATCTGTCCCGGCGCTTGGCGGTCCGACAGCCGAGCCCCGATCACGATCGAGCCGCGACGCGAGGTGATCCGGACCGTGTCCCCATCCGCTACGCCGAGAGCTGCCGCGTCGGCTGGGTGAATTTCCACCACCGGTACGGGCTCCCGGGCATCCAGGCCCTCAGAGCGTCGGGTCATGGTGCCGGTATGCCAGTGGTACATCTGCCGCCCGGTACCCATGACGAACGGGAACTCCTCATCCGGCAGTTCGCTCGGCGGCAAGGCCTCGACCGGGACGAAGCTGGCCCGGCCGTCCGCAGTCGGGAAGCCGTCGGCAAACAGGAAGGGGGTCCCGGGCGAGTCCTCGTCGGTAACAGGGTATTGGAGCCCGCCGTGACGCTTGATCCCGGCGTAGGTCACGCCGCGCCACGATGGCGTCACCTGCGCGATCTCCTGCATCACCTCCTCGGCGGTGGTGAACCGAGTCGGCAAGCCCAGGCGGTTGCTCAGATCCACCAGGATGTCGAGATCGCGTCGGCAGAGTCCCGGCGGGTCCAATCCAGGCTCGCTCAACTGGATCCGGCGCTCCGTATTCACGAAGGTGCCTTGTTTCTCGGCAAACGACGACCCCGGGAGCACCACGTCGGCCCAGCGGGCGGTTTCGGTGAGAAAGAGGTCGTGGACCGCCAGGAATTCGAGGCTGCGCACCCAGTGTTCGGCATGCGAGATGTCGGGATCGGACATGACGGGGTTCTCGCCCATGATGTAGAGCCCACGCACCGGGCTCCCATCCTTGGGCAGTTCCGTGACCATGAACCCCTCCTCGAGCGACAATGCCTCTTCCGGGACCCCCCACACGCGCGCGTAGTCGGCCCGGTGCGCCGGATCCTTGACCGAGCGATAGTCGGTGTACACAAAGGGGATGGCCCCCATGTCGCTCGCGCCCTGCACGTTGTTCTGGCCGCGGATCGGGAACATGGCCGCTCCCCAGCGGCCGATCATGCCTGTGGCCAAGATCAGGTTGAGCAGCGCCGCCACGATGTCCGTGCCGGTCGAATGTTGCGTTAGCCCCATGGCCCAAAGGGTCGACGTGTTGGGGCCCGACGCGTACAACTCCGCTGCCTGTCCGATCAGGTGTTGGGGAATGCCGGTCAGCTTGGACCCGACCTCCAGGGTGTAGGGGGCCGCGGCCGCCGCGACTGCTTCGAATTCCCGGGTCCGTTCGGCGATGAATGCCTGGTTCACCAGCCCGCGCTGGATGATGTGATTCAGCATCGTGTTGAACAGCGCCACGTCCGTTCCCGGCCGCATCTGCAGGTGGATGTCGGCCATGGCCGCGAGCTCCGTCCGGCGAACGTCGGCCACGATCAGCCGGGCCCCACGGGTGACCGCTCGCTTGATGAGGGCACCGAACACGGGGTGTGATTCCGTGGTGTTGGCCCCGGCAATGAAGATGACGTCACAGGCCTCCTCGATTTCGCGCATCGAGCCGGACGCCGCAGCGGTGCTCATGGCGCGGTTCATGGCTGAGACCGACGTCGAGTGACACAGCCGGGTGCAGTGGTCGACGCTGTTGGTTCCCAAGCCCGCCCGCACCATCCGCATGAAGACGTAATTGTCCTCATTGGTGCATTTGGCCGAGGAGAGTGCGGCGAGGGCGCTCGGCCCGTGCGCGTCCTTGATCCGGAGGAGTTCTTGCGCGGTGAGGCTCAGGGCCTCGTCCCAGGTGGCTTCGCGGAATGCGCTGAACCATGCGGCCGGGGTCGAGGCCTGGTCGCGGACATCGCTCTCGGTTGTGGTGCGTCGTCCTGTCTGGGGCGGTTTCCCCATGCTCCGAAACGGCGGCCGTGGCTTTGCTTCTCGCCCCAGCTCCTCGATCGTGTGCCACGGGCCTTCCCGATAGCGCGGCGTGGCTCCGGTCCAGCGCCAGGCGCTCCCGTCATGCACCCAGCCCTTGCGGATGAGCGGAGTCTTGAGCCGGTCCCGATGTTGTCCGAAGTCGTATCCGAAGCGCCCTTTGACACAGGTGGAGCCCTGGTTGGGAGTGGCCTCCTCGATCCACGGCGAGGTGACCCGCATGAGCTGCCCCTGCTTGACGTGGAGGTCGACCTGGCATCCGACCCCGCAGTAGGGGCAGACCGACCGGGCGACCGAGTCAGGGGTGAGCAGCGCTTGGCGGCCGAATCGCCGACTGGGCATGAACTCGAAAATGGCGTCCGTGGGGCATACTCGGACGCACTCACCGCACCAGGTACACCCGGCGTGATCGGGGTTTCCGTCCCCGCCCACGATGATCTGGGTGGCGGGGCCCCGCTCGGACACGTCGAGCACGCCGACTTCCTGGATGTCCTCACAGGCTCGGACACACCGGGTACAGAGGATGCACCGGCTCATGTCGTGCTGGATCATGACGTCGCCGGGCCGCTCGTCTCCCGTGCGGAGTGGCAGGACCCGACGGTCCGGAATCGGGACCTGGTACTCCACCACGTATCGCTCGAACTCGTTCTCCGGTTGGGCTCGTCCGCCGTTGGCCAGATGGTCTCCGGGGTAGCGCTGGAGCAGGAAATTGAGAACGGAGCGGCGGCTGGCGATCGCGGCCGGACTGTCGGTCTCCACCGTCATGCCGTCGGTCGCCGGCGTGGCGCACGCGGCGATGAGCTTCGGCTCGCCCTGGACGCTCACCAGGCAGATTCGGCAGTTGCCGACCGTTGGGAGCTTGGGGTACCAGCAGAGCGTGGGGATACGGATATCAGCGGCGCGGGCGGCATCCAGGATGCTGGCACCGGGTGTGAAAGCGATCTGTTGTCGGTTGATTGTCAGTGTCCCCATGCGTCCGCCGAAGAGGGGTTTCGTGTCGAGAATAGAGCCCTTTCTGGCGGCAGGCAAGGGCACTCACGCGATGCGGCCACAACGATCCGATGTCATGCACGACTGGGCGATGCATTGCGATTTGCATGACTCACAGGGTAACTCGCGTCATGAATTCGATGCTCAGCCGCTGTTGCCGGAGCGGGATGGAACGAGACGAATATTGCTTAGGGTATTGCGCGAAACGAAAAAGTTTCGATTTTGTACATGGGTACAGTACGTGCCCGTGATCGATTTCGGATCCCGTGGGGCACGATGCTCGGTTCAGTGATAGGACAGCAGCGCAAACTTCGACTGAAAGATTACGCGCTCTGAATCACTATCTGAACGTCGAGGATCAGGTGCCCAGTCGATCATGCTTTGCCTTGCGGCGAGTGCGGATCAGCCGCCCCGAGTTTCCCGGTCATCGATGTGATGGACGGGGAAGTGCGGGAGCGACATTGCTCCCCATGCAGGCCCGTCCGGTCATAGTGTCCGAGACGGTATGTACTCCAATTGGAGGAGGCCACGATGGCAGCTCGTAAGAAGGCAAAGAAGGCGAAGAAGCCAGCGAAGCGTAGGAAGAAGGCAACCAAGAAGGCGACCAAGAAGCGGAGACGGAAGGCCGCCAAGAAGAAGTAACTTGCCTTCTGAGATGCAACGGGGCCGGCCAGCTGCCGGCCCCATGCATTTCCCCCCCCTCCCCCCCGATCCCAGAAAACGACAAAGGCCCCTCGAACGGGGGCCTCATGGCTTGGAAAGGGGGGCCGCCGCTACGGGTGGCGCGCCACCGGCACCCGCTCGTGCCAATGATCCCCAGCCGCCCCGTCCTCATCCCAAGCCCAGAGGAAGGCCCACGAACGAACGGGCCGTGCCGCGCCCTGGCGCAGGCGGACAATGATTCCGACGGGCTCATCGAGAACGGGAAGGGGAACGCTCGTCACGGCAACCTCTTAGGCGGAGATCTCAAGGGCAACCAGTTTCAGCAGACAATGCCCGGCGCTTCCTATATAAGGAACGCAGAAGGCATGCCGTGGCGTTCGTATTGTCTAAATTATTTAATAGAAACAACTTAGATGAGCACACCCCAATCGGAGGTGTGTTAGATCGACACGGAGGCGTCCTCGCCGCATGTGTCTGATTGACGCAGTGGCTTCTGGAGTATTAGGCTCCCGGTCCGGCGTCCGGCCGGGTGGGTTCGATGGGCATGCCAGCCCTCGTAGTTCCCGCGCAAGGCCTGGGGCGCGAGGCCTGTCTTCGAGCCGATCAGCACGTGGACGCCGCTGGTGTTGGTCCGGTTCTGCAGCTCGCCAATGAGCTCTGCCCGGGTCGGCGGGCCCACCTTCTCGAGTGCGCTCGTGTCGATGGCCACCACATTCAGCCCCTTGATCTCAGGAAGCCACGCGCCAAGCTGGACGACGAAGGCCACCAGCGAGCCGGTCAGGGACTCGCCGACGGCTCGGTTTTCGACCCGCTCGACACTGGCCAAATCGAGGGCGAGAAAGGTGACGGCCACCTCGTGGGCGGCCAGCAAGAAAGTGAGCGGCTCGGTCACGGCGCCGATGAGCAGGGCCGTGTCGCCGGGCTCCAGCCGTGGCAGAAGCGACGTCACCGGATCGGCGGGGTCGATGCCCCAGTGAGTCGGCTCCCGCTGAGCCTCGCGGAGCGCCACGTAATGGCGACGCCACTTGGGGTAGGAAGGAAGTGAGAGTCGCTTGATGATCATGCGGTCCACCGAGTCCAGCAGCAGCACCTCGGTGAGGACGAACTGTCCCTCGGCCGTTGCTGCCATCTCGGCGACGGCCTCATCCCCCAGTCGCAGGAGCTCCGTCCTGGTGAAGGAGTCTTTGTAGGCCTCGACCCGCTCCAGGATGTACTCCTGGTACAGCTGCTTGAGCGAAGGGCTGTGGCGCCGTCGCTGGCGGCGCTGCTGGGCCTGGACCAGGGTCAGCATGGCTCGACGTGCACCAGGATCTCGTGCAGGTCCAAGGTGGTGCGGAGCCGCTCCTCCACCACATCGGCAATCTCGTGCGCCGTCGTGACGCTTTCCGACCCGTCCACCGTGATGGTGAGCTCGGCAAATCGCTTGGCCGCCGCGGCTCTCGAGCGAATGTCGTACGCATCACGAACCCCGGGAATCTGTGTCGCCGCGCGGCGAATCGCCGCTCCGTCCACCGCGGCCTGGTCGACCAAGCTCGGAATCACGCGTCCCACGACCTGGACTCCGATTCGCACCACCATCACCGAGACCACGATGGCCAAAACCGGATCCGCCCAGGTCAGGCCGAGGGTGGCAAGGGCCAACCCGATGATCACCGCGATGGTGATAAACACGTCGGCCCGGGTATGTGCCGCGTCCGCGAGCAGGATCTCGCTCTGGAGCCGCTGCCCCGCACGGGTCTCGTACCACACGACCCCGATGTTGACCAGCAGGGTCGCGACGAGCAAGCCCGCCGCCAGCGGGGACAGGACTGGCGCTGAGGTGCCCTGCCACAACCGCGTAATGGCACCTTGGAGTAGCTCGAAGAGGGTGACCGAGAGAAAGACCACGACGATGAGGGCTCCCAGCGTTTCGAACTTACCGTGCCCGTACGGGTGATCTTCGTCCGGCGCCTTGGCGGCGAAGCGAACGACGACCATGCCAAAGAGATTGTTCACGGCATCTACCGAGGAGTGAACGGCGTCTCCGAAGACGGCGAGCGAGTTTGCCGAGAGCCCTACTGAGATCTTGACGACAACGACCGCCAGATTGGCAAGCAGAATCCCACCGAGTACCCGGCGGACCTGCCGAGCGCGAGCGGCCTCACCGATACCCATGGTGCAAACTGATAGAGGCCCGACAGGCTGTCAACGGAATGGCCGGCAAGCGTGCGTCCACCGGCGCGCACTGGGTGTCTGTTGCCCCCACCTGGGCCTCGAAGCATGTTAGGTTGCCTGGACGTTAATCGCATGACATGCCACTTCAAAGCTCACGAGATCGGTCTCGAGTTGGGTTGGCGACATGATTGCTGCTCCGCGCTGGCCGCTGCTCATCTGGGCCCTGCTGTTGCTCCCCGGCGCACTCTACCCGCAGGAACAGCCTGCCGTGCCTGACCGAGTCGAGGCCGCCCGGTCGGTCGTCCAGGCGTTCGCCGAGCGGGACTTCACGGCGGTTGTCGACCGATTCGACTCCACCATGCGCCAGGCAATGTCCCGAGCGCAGTTGGCCGAGAGTTGGGATGCCCTGCTCGGCCAGGTCGGCGCGTTCGACGCCCAGGGCGAGGCAACCTCGGACCGCGTGCAGGGCTTCGACCGGGTCACGGTTGCCGCGACATTCGCCCGAGGCTCGATCGACGTCCGGGTGGTCTTCAACCGGGCCGGTCAGGTAGCCGGGCTCTGGTTCACCCCACACGCACCTGCCCCATCATCACCGCCCGCGTACGCCGACACAGGAGCGTTCCGCGAGGTCGCCGTGACGGTGGGGCAGGGCGATCTGACCCTTCCGGGCACGCTGTCGATGCCCACCTCCGCAAGTGCACATCCGGCCGTGGTGCTTGTTCACGGCTCAGGTCCGCACGACCGCAACGAAACCATTGGCCCCAACCAGCCGTTCCGGGATCTCGCGTGGGGGTTGGCCTCTCGGGGCATTGCCGTTCTTCGCTATGAGAAACGCACCCGGGTGTACGCGTCGCGGATTGCGGCGGCACCAAGCGGCTTCACCCTCCGGGAAGAAAGCGAAGACGATGCGCTGGCGGCCGTGACGCTGCTCAGGATGACGCCGGAAATCGATAGCTCCCGCATCTTCATCCTCGGCCACAGTCTCGGTGGCATGCTCGCTCCCAGGATTGCAACACGGGATCCCGGCATCGCCGGCGTAATGATCCTGGCCGGCTCAACCCGCCCGCTCGACGAGATCTTGCTGGCCCAGGTCGACTACATCGCCAGGCTGGACGACTCGATTTCCAGCGAGGAAGAGCAGCGCATTGCCGCTATTCGAGAGGGCCTCGCGGCCGTCGCGGAATTGACGGCCGCCGACACGTCGTCGCCGACCTTGCTGCTCGGCGCCCCGCCGAGTTATTGGCTCGACCTCCGAGCATACCACCCTACCGAAACGGCGCGGACTCTTGCCAAGCCAATGCTCGTTCTGCAGGGCGGCCGAGACTACCAGGTCACCCTGGACGATCTGCGCGGCTGGGAGGCGGCATTGTCCGGCCGCCGCGATGTCCGGTTCAGGGTCTTTCCGGACCTGAATCACCTCTTCATCACCGGACAGGGCAGGCCGACTCCCACCGAGTACCAGATCCCGGGCCATGTGGCCCAAGAGGTCATCGAGGAAATCGCGGCCTGGATCCATCCGTGAGCGGTGTGCCACCGCGTCTGGCCGACGCGCTTCGCCTGATGCTCGTGACTGATGACCGATTGCTCGGAGACCGCGACCTGGCCACGATCTGCCGCGCCGCAGAGGCGGGGGGCGTAACCAGCATCCAGGTCCGATTGAAGCTCTTGGAATCCCGCCACATGCTGGCGCAGGTTCGTGCCGTGATGGACGCGGTTCGGATCCCTGTCTTCGTGAATGACCGGCTCGATGTGGCCATGGCCGCCGGGGCCGCCGGCGTCCACCTTGGCCCCGACGACCTTCCGGTGCCCTTGGCGCGCCGAATTGTGCCGGTCGGGTTCTGGCTCGGCGCGTCGGTAGGCACAGAGACCGAGGTTCCGGGAGGAGCGGTGGCCGACTACTGGGGCATCGGACCTGTGCGGAGAACGTCCACCAAGCCCGGCGCCGGCGATGCGATCGGTGTGTCCGGATTCGAGCGTCTCTGCCGGTCGAGCAGTCCAAACCAACCCTGTGTGGCCATCGGAGGGATTCGACCCGAGGATGTGGCTCCTTTGCTTGGGGCCGGCGCCGCGGGCGTCGCCGTTGGGTCGGGCATTCTCGCGTCCGACGATGTCCAAGCCGCCGCAGCGAGGTACCGCGGCGCACTCCCCCCCTGAACCGCCCTTGCGCTAAGGCGACCTGTCGTCGGCGCCCCCTCGGATCTGGGCGATGGCAGCAAGATGCTGGCGGTAGGTCCGGCTGAAGACGTGGCTCCCGTCGCCACGCGCGACGAAGAAGTAGTAGGGAACCGAGGCTGGGTAGAGCGTGGCTTCCAGGCTCCCGAGGCTCGGCGAAGCAATGGGCCCGGGCGGGAGGCCCGCATGGAGGTATGTGTTGTAGGGGGAAGGGAACTGGTAGTCCCGGATCAGGAGGCGGGGCTTACGCTCGCCCGTCGCGAGCTGGATGGCGTACTGGACCGTCGGGTCGGCTTGAAGCCGCATGCCGCGCCGCAAACGGTTGTGATACACGGCAGATACCAGCGGGCCCTCGCCGCGTTTGACGACCTCGCCCTGGACGATCGATGCGAGAATCACCACATCGTGTCGGGTCATCCGCATCGTGTCGAGACGCGCCTTCCACGCCGGCTGCCAGGTCGTGAGGAAGTTGTCGGCCATGACCCGGACCACCTGCCTCGCCGTCGACCCGGCCGCGACGGTGTACGTCTCGGGGAAGAGGTAGCCCTCGAAGGAGCCGCCCTCCAGGCCGAGGGCGCGGAGCAGGGAAGTGTCGCGCGCGGCAACCGTGAACGAGTCGGTCGGGATATCCAACGTTGCCGCCGCCAGCTCTGCCACGCCGGGGATGGTGAGGCCTTCCGGCACGGTGAACCGCACTAGAACCACACGCCCCTCCGCCAGCGTGTTGAGCACCTGGGGCGAGGAGCTGGCTCGCGGGAACTCATAGACCCCCGCCTGAATCGTCCGGTCCATGCGGCGCGCCCGGGCCAAGAGCTTGAACCAGATTGGATACTTTACGATTCCGTGGGCGACGAGCGAGTCCGTGATCGTCGCGAAGCTCGCCCCAGCCGGGATGACCACGCGTTCGAGCGCTGCAGGATGCGTCGACTCCTGGCCGCAGGCCGTGGCGACGATTGCCGCAAGCAGCCCAGCCCGCGCCGCACGGGCCCAGTCTCGCGGTCTCATTGGGCCGCTCCGCGGCTCGCGAGGAAGTGCTGCAGCACGACGGCCGCGGCCAGGGCATCGACGTCGGCGCGGCGGCCGCGGACCTTGCCCCCCTGCTCCCGGATGGCTCCCAGCGCCCGTGCCGTGCTCATGCGCTCGTCCCAGAAGGCTACGGGAAGAGAAGTCAACTCGCCGAGCTTCCGTCCCAGTTCCCGGATGGCTTGGGTGGTGTCGGTCTCCGCCCCTTCCGACGACAGCGGGAGGCCCAGGAGTACCCCGAGTGGCCGGTGCGTCTCGATCAGGTCGATCAGGCGCTTGAGGGGGAACCGCTTTCCGGTGCGACGGGTCAGCGTGGTCAGCGGCGAGGCGAGCGTTTGCGACTCGTCCGTGAGCGCGAGGCCGATGCGCTGCGTTCCCCAATCGATGGCGAGGAGGCGGCCGTGCGTCGGGAGATCGGTCACGGTGTGCTGTGGTGGGCCTGGAGGACGGCCGGTGCCGGCGCCCTATTGGGCCATGGTTGCGAAGAACTCTTTGTTCGTCTTGGTGCGTTTCAACCGCTCCAGCAGGAACTCGAGGGCCTCGACCGGGGGCATATCCGCCAGGAAGTTCCGCAGCAAGTAGATCCGGTTCAACTCGTCCTTGTCCATCAGCAGTTCTTCCTTCCGGGTCGACGTCCGCTGGATATCGATGGCGGGATAGATACGCCGGTCGGCCAGGCGGCGATCCAGGACGAGCTCCATGTTGCCGGTTCCCTTGAATTCCTCGAAGATCACCTCATCCATACGGCTTCCGGTATCGATCAGCGCCGTCGCGATGATCGTCAGGCTCCCGCCGCCGTCGATGTTTCGCGCGGCGCCGAAGAATCGCTTGGGCTTCTGTAGCGCGTTCGCGTCGACACCGCCCGACAGGATCTTTCCCGAATGGGGAACGACCACGTTATGGGCGCGCGCCAAACGGGTGATGGAATCGAGCAGGATCACCACATCCCGCCCATGCTCCACCAGCCGCTTCGCCTTCTCAATGACCATGTCGGCAACCTGGACGTGACGGTCAGCCGGCTCATCGAACGTCGAGGCGATGACCTCGGCCTTGACGTTCTCCTCCATGTCCGTCACCTCCTCCGGACGCTCGTCGATCAGGAGCACGATCAGCACGATCTCCGGGTGGTTCGCAGAGATGGCGTTGGCCAGCTTCTGGAGCAGGATGGTCTTGCCCGCCTTGGGCGGAGCCACGATGAGGCCGCGCTGGCCATTGCCGATCGGCGACAACAAATCGACGACCCGCATCGACAGATCCGGTTCGGGCGTCTCCAGCCGAATCCGTTTGTCCGGGTACCGTGGGCGGAGGTTATCGAAGGCAATGCGCTGCTTGGTTAGTTCGGGGTCTTCGAAGTTGACCTTCTCGACTTTGAGGAGGGCGAGATAGCGCTCCCCCTCCTTGGGCGGGCGCACCTGGCCCATGACCGTGTCGCCGGTTCGCAGGTCGAATCGTTTGATTTGGCTCGGCGAGACGTAGATGTCGTCCGGACCGTACAGGTAGTTCCAATCAGGGCTGCGGAGAAACCCGTAGCCTTCCGGAAGGATTTCGAGCACACCCTCCCCCCGAATGACGGTGTCCTCCTCGAGCAACGTCTGCTCGATTTGGAAGATGAGGTCTTGTTTGCGGAGGCCCGAGAAGTTGGTGAGGTTCAACTGCCGTGCCAGCGCATGCAGCTCCGAAACTGATTTCTGCTTGAGCTCAGCAATGTCCACGCGATATACTCCAGGAATGCAGCCGCGCTGATCGTCTCAGCGGATGCGAAGGAAAGGGATGAGAAAGTGCCGGATAAGGTTCAGTCGGTTGTATGCTGTATGGCGACGGGTCCGGCGGAGTGCCGGGTCGGATCGGGTACCGTTGTCGGGGAGTGCGTGAGGATTGAGGCTCCCCAAGGTACCGGAGAGTTGGGGAGCCGTCAAGCAAGCCGCCCGCCCCCAGGGGCCTGGCGGGCCAGATGGTGCTCCCTGAATATTGCGTAAGTTCCTTTCCCTATTATCTTTGCAGAAACCAACCGCTGGCCGGGCGTGGGCCGCTCTCGGCGCGAGCCGGCGTGGCCCCGGAGGGACGTCGATGACCGCTCCATCGCTTCGCTCGCTTCCCAGGGAATCGCACGACCCGGTTGTCTTCCAGCTGCCCCCCATCCGCTATGATGGTCAAACCATCCACCTCCACCTCTCCATCCGGCGCTCGGACGACGGCACCTGGCGAGGCCGAATGCGGTTCTTCCGGGATGAAGCGAGCCCTCCGCGTGAAACGGCGGAGATCTTTCGCGGCGCTTCGGAGCAGGAAATGTGGGAGTCGGTCAACCACCTTCGCGAGCACCACCTGCGCGACCTGTACCGCTCGCTCGGCTGACATGGGCCGCACTCGGCCACCACTACGCACCTGCGGCTGAAGCCGAACCTCCACGAAGCACGATCGATCCGTCTCGGCGCCCGTACACGGTGTCCTCGAGTTCCCCGAGGTACCGTGCGCCGTTCGCGAGGTAGGCCACGAGGAGAAGAAGGCTTGCTCCGCTCACCCCGAGTCGAAACCCCAGGCCCCGCCCGCCGGCCGAAATGAACCCCTCGATGGCGCCCGCGACGAGAAGCAGCACCGTGGCAGCTCCGACCATGCGCACCGCCAGGCGGCCATTGAGCACCAAGGCCTCGCTGCGGCTCACCCGTCCTGGTGCCACCAGCGACTTCCCGAGCAAGAACCCCGCAGCCCCCGCAACCCAGATGGCGAACAGCTCTAATACGCCGTGGCCCACGATGAATTCGATGAGGTAGCCCAGCAGGCCGACATTGGCGAAGTGCCCGCTTATCGTCCCGATGGCGAGACCATTGAACGCGAGAAGCACCAGCGATCCCACGCCCAGGAAGACACCACCGGCAAAACACATGAAGGCGATGCGGACATTGTTGCTGATAATGAACGTGGCAACGTAGGGACGGGCCCGCGGATCGGCCTCGAAATACTTGGCACCCTCCTGAGCCCGACCGGCTCCGGCTTCGGCCCGCTGGAGGATCTGATCCGGCAGGAGCTGGACCGCCAAGTCCGGGCGCTCGCGTATGAACGTGTAACCGGCCGCCGCGGGGACGGTGAACAGCAGGAAACCGGCCAGTACATAGCGCCAGGCGTGCACCACGCTGGCCGGGCATTCGCGGGCGAAGACCGTCCACACGCGGCGCAGGGTCTTGCGCTCGTCGCGGTACAGCAAATTGTGACCGGCGCTGACGGACCGCTCCAGTCCGCCAATCACCGCGGGCGAGGCTCCGTACGTGCGCGCGCGCGCAAGGTCGGCGGCCATCTCACGATATCGCGCGGCGAACTCCAGCAGTGTGTTGGCGTCGAAGCCGTTCAACCCATCCCGCCGGGCCACGGCGAGCTGCGCGTCGTTCTCGGCCCATCGCTCCCGTTTCCGGGCTGCGAATTGTTCCCCAACAGCCCCGCGCGACCGGACCGCACCGCGGCTGGCCAATCGCCCGCGGCGGCGGGCAAGCTCTTGGGTAAAGAGGGTTTGTAGCGCCGCCTGGCCGCCGGACGCGACCTCGGGTGCTCGATCCGAGAGCCGCGCGGCGAGTTGTGCGGCCAGCCTGTCGCGCACGCCGGCCTCCAGGCCGGTGGCCCGGTCGAGAAAGTGGCGGAGGAGGACGAACTCTTCATCGCCGAGTTCCGGAGCCCCCAGGTCGGCGCCGGCCTCGGCGGATGGGGCGAGGGCGTCCGCCGGCTTCGCTTCATACGGGCGATCCCGCACCACGATACTGCCGGCAACGAGATCGCCGAGTCGCTTTCCTTGCGGGTGAAACGCGACGAAGAGGGCGCCGACCAGATAGGACGGGGGCGGGAACAGGTCCGCGATGCGGAGCAGGTTCCGCACCACGGCCCCACCGACCGAAAGCGGATGGCCGGTGCCTTGCACGACCCGGATCCCGACGAAGCGCTTTCCCGGTGTTTGCCCGCGGCCGAATCCTTCGTAGGCGATGAAATACCCGAACGTGGACCCAAACAGGATGAGAACGGTCAAGGCACCCAACCATGTGCCGCCGCCCGTCATCGACGCGATCAAGTTCGAGAGCAGCACGACCGCGACGATCCAGACGAGCACAAGAGCCGAGTCGATGAGTGCCGCCAGCGCACGCGAGCCGAGTCCGGCGACCTCGAGATCGAGGACGACGTTTTCGGGGGTCTCGACTCGGACGCGCCGCCGGAGGTCCCGGGCGCCAGACTGATTGGTCATGCTCGATTCTAGCTCCGCGGTGTGGCCCGCGGCAATCTCTTCCGTGCCCTCGCGGATCGATCGGCGCCGTGACATCTTGCGGGGCGACTCGACGGCTTCTTCCCCGGAATCCAGAGCGGTGCCTACCATGTTTGTGCCAGATCTGCGACCCTTGTCGATCGGGGAAATCCTGGATGTGACGTTCGCGATCTATCGTCGCCAATTTCCGCAGCTCTTCACCATCGCGACCGTCAGTTTGGCGTTACCCTACGCTCTCAATGCCTATGTGATGGGGCGTCTCAGCGTCGCCGACTCGCCGGGAGACCTGATGCGCTTGGGTGGCTGGTTGCTGCTCTCGATGCTCTTGTTTGCCGTATTCCAGGCCATGGCAACGGCGGCAACCGTCCATGTCGTGTCCGACGGCTACTTGGGGCGCACGCTGACCGCCGGCGAGGCCCTGCGTCGCACCGGCCCGGCAGTTGGAGGGCTCATTCTCGTCTGGCTGTCTGTGTCGCTCGTCGTTTTCCTCGGCTTCCTCTTCTTTGTGATTCCGGGCATCATCTTAGGCCTGGGACTCGCATTCTCGACCCAGGCGCTGGTGCTGGAGCGCGTCTCGCCCTTCAATGCCATGCGCCGCTCATGGATGCTTGCCAAGGGATCCAAAGGCAAAATTCTGCTCCTCATGATCACGGTCGCTGTCATTCTCTTCGTCGCCCTCATCGGCAGCATGGTCGCGCTCATGATCGTCTCCCTCCTTGTATTCGGGTCCCCCGAGCCGGGAGCACTCCGCCCGGGACTCACGACGGTGATCGATGTGTTGACCCTCATCATCCAGCTTCTGGTATTCCCTCTCCTCCCCTGCCTCCTGACCGTCACGTACTACGATTTGAGAGTCCGGCGGGAGGGGTTCGACCTCGAAGTGCTCGCCGCGGCAGTCCAGGGCGCCTAGAGAGGCTCGGTGATGATGCCCGCACTCGCGCCCCCGGGCGGTGGAGCCCCGATTCCCCGTGACTCGCTCCGCGCAGTGCTGGATTCAGTGTTCGCCGGGCCCGCCTATGACTGGACGCCACGGGTCGATCCGCTGCAGTGGCTCGCCCGCGGCTGGAACCTCTTGACGGGGTGGCTTGCCGCGTTCCGGGACGGGAACCCGGTCCTGTATCAGTGGTTTCTGCTCGGGCTCGTCGCGCTTCTCGTCGCAATCATCGTCCACGCTGGTTGGACGCTCCTCCAGACCATCCGCCCACGAGGGCGGCCGGTCGACCATCCGGAGACCCAGCCGACGCCGGAACCGCACGATGCGGCGTGGTATCGTCGGTATGCGGACCAGTATGCGGCCGAAGGACAGTATGCCGCGGCCGTCCAAGCTGGCTGGCACGCGCTGGTGCTGGACCTCGATGCGCGGGGCCTGGTTCGCTATCGTCAGGCCAAGACGCCAGGCGAGTACCCGTATGAGTCGGCGCTGGATCCGGGCGACCGCGATCGGCTGCGACGATTGGTGGAGGATCTCTATCGTTTCGTCTTTGGCCGCGAGCGCTGCACCGAAGAGGAATACCTTGCCTGGCAGTCGCGTGCCGCTGGAGAATGGCGTGCAGCTGCGACCTGACCTGAGCCTGGGCATCGGCATCCTGCTGACGCTCATCTTGATCGTGGCTCTGACGGGAGCTCCCCGGCGCCACGAAGCCGGCGACGTCGACCAGCGCCGATCGACCTACCTGAGCGGGCCGTGGGGCGCCCGCGGGCTGAGCGAGGCGCTCGAGCGGGTTGGTATTCGGGTGGAGCGCCACCGGCGCCGGCTCGCCCTCCTCGCCCGGCCGAGCGACGCAGGTCGATCCGTGGTCGCCGTGCTCGATCCTTCTCGGGCCCTGGATGTCTGGGATGGGGCTGCACTGCTCGAGGTCGGCCGGCAGGGCCTCGATGTGCTGCTCGCCGGCCCGTCGGCCAACGCCGCCATGCGGTGCTTCGGCTACGTGGCCCAGCCCCGTTCGGACTCGGTTGCCGCCCGCCCGGCGGGGGTACCAGCGCGAGCCCCCATCTGGGTCACCGCGGTCCTGGCCCGCACGGGGGAGGCGATGGTCGTCGATTCGTCCAGTGTCGCCGACCTGGGAGTCGCCCAGTGCACTGTACCGCGGCCCGACCGCGTCGACACGCTCCTGGCCACGGAGGGAGGCCGGGCGGCTGCGTTACAGTTCCATTACGCTTCCGGGCGGATCGTCACTCTGATCGCCGATGGCGCCGTATTCGGGAATCGGAGAATGCGTGACACCGAGGCCGGGATCTTCGCGATGGAACAGGTCGCCGGGCGGTACTCGACGGCGATATTCGACGAATACCATCAGGGTTTTGGGCAGAGCGGCTCGCTTTCCAAGGCCGTCGTCGCGTGGAGCCTCGAATCGCCGTGGGGCTGGGCCGCATGGCAACTCGCGGCCGTCGGACTGCTCGCGTTGCTCGCGAGCGGCGTTCGCTTTGGCCCGGTGACGACGCTGCTTCGCCGCGAACGGCGCTCGCCGCTCGAACACGTGCGGGCGCTTGCCACCGCGCTCGCGGCTGCCCATGGCCAAGCGACGGCGGTCAGGTTGATCGTGCGGGGGCTCGAGCGCAGACTCTCCCGGATAGGCCGCGGCACCGATCCCGATCCGACGGCCTGGCTCGCGGCCCTCGCCCCGAACCTGCACACTTCGAAAGGCCGGTCCGCACTGGAGCGGCTCACTCAGCTGACCCGTGGCCCGGAACGCGACGATGCCGTGTTGACGGCTGCTCATGCCGTGGAGGACGTGTGGGAGGATCTGAAACCGTGAACGGTCCCGATATCCAAGCCCAGGCCGAGCGGGCCCGGGACATCGTACGTCGCCTGAATCACGTGGTGCTCGGGCAGGAAGCCGTGGTGCACGATGCCCTGGCTGCGCTCATCGCCCGCGGACACGTGTTGCTCGAAGGAGTCCCGGGCACGGCGAAGACACTCTTGGTCCGCACCCTGAGTGTGGCTCTCGACCTCGAGTTCCGTCGCATCCAGTTCACGCCGGACCTGATGCCGTCGGACATCACCGGCATCAATTTTCTCGCGGCCGAAGGGAAGTTCTCATTTCGGCCGGGTCCCCTCTTTGCGGATCTCATTCTCGCTGACGAGATCAATCGCGCTCCGGCAAAAACCCAGGCCGCCCTGCTCGAGGCCATGCAGGAACGGAGCGTCACCGTGGACGGGGTCTCCCATGCCCTGTCGGCGTCCTTTACGGTCTTCGCGACCCAGAATCCGATCGAGTTCGAGGGCACCTACCCGCTCCCTGAGGCCGAACTCGATCGCTTCTTAGTGAAGGTCGTGCTGGACTATCCCGCGGAGGCGGTCGAGCAGGGGATTCTCTCCCGCGTCCTGGAGGGCTTCGAGTCCGACGACCCGAGCAGTTTCGGGATCGACTCGGGACTCGATGCCCGTGGACTCGAAGCACTCAGGCGGGCCGCGCGCGCGGTGCGAGTCGAACCAAGCCTCGTTGCATATGTGACCCGGATCGTGCGCGCCACGCGAACGGCACCAGCCCTGACGCTGGGCGCCTCACCGCGGGCCAGTGTTGGGCTCCTCAAGCTGTCCCAAGCAGTGGCACTCATGAGTGGCCGGGCGTACGCGGTACCCGATGACGTCAAGCGGTCCGCCAACGCGGTGCTGCGGCATCGTGTGGTCATGGCCCCCGAGCTGGAACTGGAGGGAGCCTCACCCGACACGGTTCTGGACTCGATTCTGGAAAAGGTGCCAGCTCCGGAATGAGATTCGTGCCGTCGCGCCGCTGGCTCCTTGTCGCTGCCGGCCTGGCCCTCGTCGCGCCGCTCGGCGTGCTCTGGCCCGCGGCCTTGGCGGCGCTCGTCGTATGCGACATCGTGTGGCTCATGGCCCTACTCCTCGATGCGTGGCTGGCCCCCGCCCCGGCACGACTCGACGTCGGCCGCGAATCCCCACCGGCGTTCTCCCTCGGGCGGGTCCTGCCTGTCTGGTATTCATGGTCGCATCATGGCCGCCGTCCCATCCGACTCCGGGTGCGCGAAGCGCTTCCCGGTCCTCTGGCTCCCGCGGGGCCGGACCTACGCGAACTCCGGATACCTCCGGGTACGACCGTGCGGGAGCGGCTGGATATCAGGCCGGAGCGCCGAGGAACCGGCTCGGGTGGGCGAATTACCTTGAGAAGTCTGGGTCCGTTGGGTCTCATGTGGCGCCAAGGGGTGCTCGACCGGCCGTGGACGGCCGTGGTGTTCCCGGCGTTGTCCGGCATCCGGCAGCGGGGACTCCCCGCCCAAGCCTCGCGTCGTCGCGAAGCGGGCCTGCGGAGCATCCGCCGCCCGGGCGAGGGGCGACTGTTCGAGAGCCTCAAGGAGTGGGTCCCCGGCGACGACAGCAGGACCATCGACTGGAAGGCAACCGCACGGCGGCGCAAGTTGATGGTGCGGCGATATGAAGATGAACGGCGGCAGCAGGTGCTCCTCGTGATCGATGCCGGTCGGCTCCTCACCGCCGAGATTGATGGGGTGGCGCGCCTCGAGTATGCCATCCGCGCGGCACTCCAGTTGGCGCATGCCGCCGTGGAGCACGACGACAATGTCGGCCTGATGGTCTTTGCCCAGAATGTCGAGTCGTACCTGGCGCCCGCCCGCGGACGCCGGGCGTTGCGGGGTATTCTGAACGCGCTTGCGGGCGTCGAAGGGCGGCTCGTCGAGTCGGACTACCCGGCCGCCTTTCGGTATCTGGCTACCCGGAATCGCAAACGGGCCATGCCGGTGGTCTTCACGGATGTCATCGACCGGCACGCGAGCGAAGCCTTTGTGACGCACGTCGGCTCGCTCCGGCCACGGCACCTCCCGCTTGCGGTAACCCTGCGGGATCCAGCGCTCGAGGGTGTGGCCAGCCGTCGGCCCTCGGACACCCGGGAGGGATTCGAGCGGGCCGCCGCGGAGGAGTTGCTCATGGCGCGTGAAGTGGCCTTGGGTACGATGCGGGCGCGGGGCGTGCTCGTGCTCGACGTCCCGCCAGCGAGAGCCAGCGAGGCGGTGATCGAGCAGTATACCGAACTCAAGCGACGGGGCCTCTTGTGACGGAACGGCGTAGCTTTGCGAGCGACAACAGTGCGGGCGTGCATCCCGCCGTCCTTCAAGCCATCATCGACGCCAACCAGGGGCACGTTCCCGCCTACGGAGACGATCCCTACACGGCCCAGGCCATCGCCAGATTCCAGAGCCTCCTGGGCGAGGACATCGACGTCTTCTTCGTCTACGGCGGCACGGGAGCCAACGTCCTGGCGATTTGCGCCGTCACCGAATCGTATCACGCCGTGCTGTGTGCCGAGTCGGCCCACATCAACGTGGATGAGTGTGGAGCGCCCGAAAAATTCACGGGGTGCAAGCTGCTCACCGTCCAAACCGCCGATGGGAAACTGCGTCCCGACGATCTCCTGCCGCACTTGCGCGGATTCGGCGTCGAACATCACGCCCAGCCACGGGTCGTGTCGATCACCCAAGCCACCGAACTCGGCACCGTCTACCGCCCCGAGGAAATCAGGGCCCTGGCGGATCTCGCTCATGGCCACGGCATGGTCCTCCACATGGACGGCGCCCGGATCGCCAATGCCGCGGTAGCGCTGGGTTCGAGCCTCAGGGCCACGACGGTCGATGCGGGAGTCGACGTCCTGTCGTTCGGCGGAACCAAGAACGGCCTGATGGGCGGTGAGGCCCTGATCTTCTTTCGGCGCGAACACGCCGAGGATTTTCGCTTCCTGCGGAAGCAGAGCATGCAGCTGGCGTCGAAAATGCGTTTCATTGCCGTCCAGTTCGACGCCCTCCTGCGAGATGGCCTCTGGCGGCAGAACGCGGAGCATGCAAACCGCATGGCCCGCCGGCTGCGGGATGCCATGGCCGGCGTGCCCAACGTACGGATCACACAGCCGGTTGAGGCCAACGCGGTCTTCGCCGCCATTCCGTCGCAGCACATCGCAGCGCTTCAGGCGGAGTACTTCTTCTACGTGTGGAACGAGCAGACGTCGGAAGTGCGGTGGATGACGGCGTTCGACACGACCGAAGAGGACGTCCACGCCTTCGCCGCGGCCGCCCGGCGTATTCTCGGGTCCTGACCCGCCGGGTCCTCCGGCTCCCGTGCCTAAACAAGCCTTCCGCCCGCCTTCTATATCTATTCATCCTTGCGGGCGTATGGTGTCCCAAGGTCGCCTCGATCGACGGTTCAGCCCGCACATTTCCAGGACACGGGGTGAGCGAGCCCGGGTCTCCGCCTCGGCGCCCTGTGTGGCCCAAACCGCCTCTTTCCGCCGGCGCTCCTTGGTGGTTACGATTGATGGCACATGTTCGAGTATGGCTACCGTCTCACGCGACGCCATCACCGAGTCGAGTGAAGGGAAGGGAAGTGACGATCACACCCGGTTCCTCGATCCGGGCGGTCTCGAAGGCGCACGCATCGGTGTGGCGCGTGAGCGCTTCTTCTTGCCGGACCTGGATGGTCGAACTCCACCTGAATGGGAACTGCCATGAAAGTCGCCGACGTGATGCAGAAAGATCTCGTGACCGTGCCGATGGCCGCCACGGTGGGAGAGGCGATCATTATCCTGGCGGACGCTCACGTGACCGGTCTCCCGGTCGTTGACCGCAAAGGTCTTTTGGTGGGAGTGCTCTCGACCACGGATCTCCTGACCTCACTTGCCGAGCAAGGCCGTGAGGGAGATCTCGTGCCACTGCTCGATGAGACGACCGTGAGCGAGATCATGACCCCACGCCCCAAGACGGTTGCCCCCGACGTCGACGTGCGCGAAGCCGCCCAGCAAATGCTCTATTTGGGTATCCACCGGCTCTTCGTCGAAAGCGGCGGGGAGCTTGCGGGCGTCATCTCCCAGACCGACATCGTCCAGGCCTACGCGACCGGGAGACTCTGAGCGGTCGAACCGAGTTCTCAGCCGGGGGCGCGCCGCCTAGGGGGTCGCCGTCAGGTCGAACACCGCCGGCGCGCCCTGAAGCACCACGCTTGCCGAGGCCATAACGGTGATCGGCCCCGGTGTCGCGCCGAGCAGCACTTGGGCTGCGGAAATTCCGTTCGCGTCGGTCTGCGGCGTGATGGGAGTGACGGTGGCCGCCCCCGAGGTGACGCTCCAGGTGATGGTCAACCCCGCCAGTGGATTCCGGTACGCGTCTTCCACCGCGACCTGCAGGTTGGTTGGCAAGGTCGTGTTGACCGGCCCGGATTGCCCGTCGCCCTCGCCCTTCGTCATGGCTGTGGGGGGGCCGGGCAGTGCCGTGGCCGAGAAGGTCACGGGCGAATTGCTCGCCTCGGCGGCCGACGCCTGGACCGTATACGTACCGGCGACCGACGGTAGGTCCCACGTGGTCGAGGCAATGCCGCCGTTCGCGGTTACGGTCGACGTGGGGTTCACCGTGCCGCCCGTCGCGGACCACGTCACGGCCACGTCCTCCTCCGGGTTGCCCAACCGCGTGGCGATGACCCTGATGGGCGCGAGCCGCGTCGTGACCTGTTCCATCTGATTGTTGCCGGTGAAGACGGCAATGGTAATGGGGGGTGGGGGCGCGGACGGGGTGTCCGTGCCGCACGCCACGAGAACGAGGACGGCGCAAAGACCGGACACGCGAGCGGTATGGCCATTCATGGTCATCTCGACGAAGTAGGGAGCATCAGAGGCACGCTACCAGCAAACATTGTCCAACAATTCTCAATCAGCAACCCCAGTCGGCGTTGCCTGACCCGACTTGTCGGGCCCCGCCTCCGACGACGATCCAGGACCGGGAAACGAAACCCCGATCCGCCGCGCAGGAGTTGTCCACCCGCCCACCATGAGCCGGGGAACCGTAACGAGTCGGCTGTCATTCAGATGGACGAATCACCGCGGTCGACCTGCACGTCGGGCGGACCAGCCGGGCGCTGGCCCGAAGGAATGCCCCTGTCGGGCAGAGCACGCGGGCCCTTGCCCTTGCTGGATCGGCTAATGGAACTTGTATGCTGACACGCGGCGGGATGCCGGACCGGCCCGCCGCTCCAATTGACAGAGGACAGTGACCATGTCAGAGAAAATCGACAAATCCGATGCAGAGTGGGCCGAACAGCTCACCCCCGAGCAGTATCGGATCACGCGGCGGAAAGGTACGGAAGCGCCGTTTACCGGTGCCTACTGGGATGCCAAGGAGCAGGGAGTCTATCGCTGCGTCTGCTGTGGCAATCCGCTCTTTGCCTCGGACACCAAGTACGACTCCGGTACTGGCTGGCCCAGCTTCTATGCTCCCGTCAGCCCGGATGGGGTGTCGACCGAGTCCGATACCAGTCACGCCATGAGACGAACCGAGGTCCTCTGCAGCCGCTGTGACGCGCACTTGGGCCACATCTTCGAAGACGGGCCGGCCCCCACGGGAATGCGGTATTGCATCAACTCGGCTTCGCTCGAGTTGGACGGGGAGCCGGAAGACAAGTAGTAGCCGGCGCTAGGGACGGTCGCGCCGCCGTACGACGCTGCCGTACGGCTGAAAGCCGGCCCGGCGGATCACGACCCATCCGACGACGACGCCCGCGCCTTGAATGAGGAAGTCGGTGATGTCCATGTGCCGGCCGGCGATGAACAACTGGCTCAGCTCGGTGAAGGCTGCCAGGTAGATGCCAGGGAGGAAAGTCCTCAACGCGCCCCTCGTCGCGAGTGGCCAGACCGCAAGCAGCGCGCCCAGCGGCAGGTAGAGAAAGAACCCGACCGCAACGTCCACCACGCTGAACACGTCCATCCGCTGCCCGAGCGAGGCCAGGGGTACCCACCATCGCTCGAATAGGTTCCCGCTAATGATGTGCGGATCGAGTTCGGGTACGAACGGTCGCCACGTCCAAAGGCAGAGGATGAGCGCATGGACAATGAGCAGGCCCAGGGGCCGGCGAGCACCCCTGAGCTCCCGCGTCAAACCCGGCAGCCACAGCACGGCCGCCCAGGCCCCCAGCGCCGTACCGAGCCCGTGCGCCACCAACGGCCCGAGCTGAATCGGTTGGCCGAGAAAGCCGTGGCCCACTTCGGCAAAGAGGAACAAGGCCAGCCCGGCCAGGGACACGCGGCGGCCGGCCTCGGCGTAGGACAGCCCCGTTTCCACCAGGGCTGCGACGGCATAGGCACCCACCGGCAGGAAGAGGAAGACGTCGCCCATCGGGATGGGTAGGATCGAGCCGGCATCGAACAGCTCGAGCGCGACGCGGAACCGCCCGAGCGGTCCGCCGTACACATTGGGAAACGCGTTTTGCCGGAACAGCGGAACGAAGGCCTCCGCGAATGCCGCGATGGCGTACGACCCGGCGAACACCAGGGCCGGGATCCCCACAAACGATCGCGTTCCGCGCCGGGAGCGGATGACGAGCACCAGGCTCAGCAATACCAGGGCACCTACTGCGCTGCCGGCTGTGTTGGTGACGACGTCGATGACGCTGGCACGTCGGAGCACCGACCAGAGCTGAAGGCTCTCGACGGCAAGGCTGATCCCAGCGCCGGTCATGATGGCGGTGCGGAACGACGCCCACACGTTGGTGGCTGGAGCGGTCACCATCCATACCATGCCCCACCCGGCAAACAGAGCCACGTTGCGAACGGCGTCCACCGCATCGCTCGGGACGAGGGTGGGATGCAGCGCCCGGGCCAGCCGCGCCGCCACGTCGCCCCCTGCCGCATCGAAACCAAACGGAGTCAGCGTCGCGAGCAGGAGGACTCCCACGTATGCCAGTCGGGTCGACATCCTCCAGCGGCGATGCTGCCCAGCGAGATCGTGCACGCAGTCCTCTACTGAGTGACGCGGGTGAACCGCTGAAACTGCCACGGCCCGCTCGGCTCATTCACCTCGAACGGGGTTGCACGCCTCGGGAACGCGGCGTCGAGCGAAGCCGCATCCAAAAACGCCGGGCCTAGAACGCTCGTGGCCACGGCCGGGCCCAGATAGGTGGAGAGCCAGAGTTCGTCAACCAATGTCGGTGACCGGTAGAGCGGGAGCGCCGTGTGTGGACCGGCCTCGATGGATAGGGCTCGGGCCCCCATCGTCTCGGCTAAGTAGCGAAGCGCCTGCTCCGCCGACGGCTCAGCCATCGCGACCACCTGAACATCGGCGGCCGCGGCCCATGCGCCGAGCCGGCGTGCACCCTCACTCGAGGTGACGATCATCGGTCTGGTCGTCCCACGGAAGAGCGGATGCGACCGTGGGAGCCGCTCGCCCGATGTCAGAATGACGCTTCGGGCCGATTCAGTCTTACCGAGTGATCGCATGCGCCACTCGGCCAGGGCATGGCGGAGGGTGGACGGTCCGAGATAGTCATGGGTGAGGCCCGGCTCGCTCCGCAGGATCTTACCCGTGGTCAGAATTGCGTCTGCCCGTGCGCGGGAAAGGCCGAGCGCAAATTGATCGTAGGTGCTTCCGGGTGCGTCCGCGGTGAGCCGTAAGATGTGGTGGCCGCCGTGTGGGTCTCGCCAGACGGCGGCAATGTGACCCACGCCGGCATGGTTGGAGACGCTCGCGCCGTAGATATGCTCCGAAAGGGTCGAGACGTCCTGCCAATCCCGAACGGTATCCGGTGTCAGCGGGGGGGAGCACGGCATCAGCGGTAGGCAGGCTCTGCGATGCCTCGCTCGTCCACCCGCCACGGGGTCCAGGCCAGGGCCACCTTCCCGATCGCGATGTCCGCCTTCCGGGGAGTGATGGTCTTCTCGGACACGTCGGCGATTCCCTCTTCCATGGAGGCGCGAACGGCCTCGAGCTCCTGCTCGAGTTCGGCTCCGAGCGCGTCGAGTTGGCCCTGGAGTTCCTCGACCTCCTGCTGTGCGCGCTCGATATCGCCCTTTTCACGCGCGGCCCGACCGACGCCGCGCGCGGCCGTGCTCGCCCGTCCAACGGTGCCGACGCTGGCCGCCTTGCGCCCGAATAGTGCCCCCAACACCGTGGCGCCAACCGAGATGGCCGTCTGGGCCTTGGCCTGTTGGTACTGCGCCTCCTGAACCTGGACCTTTCGGTCGGCGGTCTGTCTCCGGGCCTCGATCCGCTCCAACTTGGACGCATACTGCTTGCGCAGCTTCTCGATCGCTTCGTCTCGCTTCTCGCGCGATGCCTCCCGGACTCGGACGATGAAGTCGGCCTCGCTCTCGCCCGGTTGTGACACCAGCTGGAACGGTCGACACTGGAACAGCGTGAGTGGACGGGTCTGATAGAGGTGCGTCTTGTATTTCTTGGCCCAGGAATCGTAGCGCTTGCCTTTGGTTGCCTCGGAGGGCAGGGACGAGAATTCGATTCCGTTCTCGGGATCGGAGAGAAGCTCCGGGGCCCCATTGGGCAGCAGCGCGGCCTGATCCCACGCATTGCTCGGTACCTGGTCTGCCAGTGGGACGAGGTGGGCGACGGTCTGCCACTGATCCAGCCCGAGTTTGGCGTCGACATAGTGGAGATCGGCCGTACCCAGCAGGGTAGGGCGGTACACCAGTCGGGCACCGGCGGCCGGGATGGCGACGGGCACGAAGCACTCGGGGACATCCGGGGCCAGCACGGGCCGAGCCCCGACGGTGGGTGCGATCACGTCCGGTTGCGATGGCGGTGCGGCAGGGGCAGCCGCCGTCGCCGCCTGCGCCTCTTTCCGGGGCGCCATGAGGGTCTGGATCTGCGCCCGGGTCAACGGCCCGCGCAGATACGACAACGCCCAGCGGGTCTGGAACACGACCGGCACATCCTCATGCACGTTGTTCATGAGGAAGACCCGGCTCTTCAGCCCGGCCAGGACTTCTCCCATGCGCTGCCGGTCGAACCTGGCTCCGGCCGCCGCGGAGGCACCTTCCAAGCCTTCCAGCACCCGCTCCTTATCGCGCTCGGTTTGCAGCCGGCCGAGGAACCACGTTCCGGCGTTGGACAGCCCCTTGTAGTCGAGGTCGACGGGATTCTGCGTTGCGAGGACCACGCCGACCCCATAGGCTCGGGCCTGTTTGAGCAACGTGAGCATGGGCGTCTTGCTGGGTGGGTTGGCGGTTGGCGGGAAGAAGCCGAAGACCTCGTCCATGTAGAGCAGAGCGCGGAGGCTCGGGGTTCCTGATTGCGTCCGCATCCACGCGATGATCTCATTGAGCAGCAGGGTGACGAAGAACATGCGCTCCGGGTCGGACAGGTGGGCAATCGACAGGATGGCAATTCGGGGTTTCCCCTCCGCCGTCCACAACAGCCGTTTGACGTCCAGCGGTTCGCCCTCGAGCCACCCGGCGAAATCGGGCGACGCGAGCAAACTGTTCAGCCTGAGCGAGAGCGCCATCCGATCCTTGGGCGGGAAGAACGTATCGACGTCCATGACGCCGATGGTGGTGACCGGCGGCGCCTGGATCTCCTGGATCAGCCGCCCGAGGTCGAGGTCTCGTCCCTGCCGCCACGCGGCGTCGAACAGGGTGGACAGGAGGATATGTTCGCGGCTGGTGATGGGGTCTGCATCGATCTTGACCAGGGCGAGAATGCCGGAGACCGCCGAGGAGATACGATCGCGGAAGGCATCCGCGTCATTCACCAGATCCGTGGCGGGCGCGGCGAAGGACCGCAGGATGTTGAGTGGCAGTCCCGCGCTGCTGCCCGGGGTGTAGATGGCGAGATCCACCGCGTCTCGAAAGCGCCGCACCCGCGCGCCGTCTTGCCCCCACTGGGCCAGGCCCTCCCGCCATTGGTCGGCGACCTTGGTGGCGTACGCATCCGGGGAAACTCCCTTGCGTTCCGCCTCACGCTCGTCGATCCACGGTCGGAAATCTCCGGGGCGAAGGTCGGGAAAGCTCAAGAGCAGGTTGCCGATGTCGCCCTTCGGGTCGATCGCGATGGCCGGGATGCCATCGATGGCCGCCTCCTCCAACAGGCTCAGGCAGAGACCGGTCTTGCCGCTCCCGGTCATGCCCACGCAGACCGCGTGCGTGGTCAGATCCTTCGCGTCATACAGCACGAGATCCTGTCTGGTCTCACCGGAAGCCGCATCGAACACTCGACCCAGGTAGAACGAGCCCAGTTTCTCGAAGACAGTGGTTTGGTCGGTCATGGTAGTTCCCACGAACTCCGCTGGAGTGGTGTTTCGGTCTGCACGGAACAGGTCTGAGGCTAGTCGAAGATGCGATGTCTGGCCAGTCCCGAGAGCGTACGCCCCGACGAAGTGACAGCGCGGAGCGGCCTGTCGGGCCGGTCGACTGGCGAACTGTATCATTTCATTACGAATTCTCGCAGTTTTCTTCCCGGTGTTGATTTCCTAAGCTATTGTCAGACAGCATATTACATAGCATTGCACCACAAGACCCATCGCAATGTGTCAAAAAACTCAGAGTTGCCACAAGTGCCGGCATTCGCCAAGTTGCCGGTCCTTCCTCCTTGTCTCAAGGGGAATAGCCAAACCCGGAAGGAGTCATCCGTGAGAACTGCTGGGCTGCGGAATGAACGTGGGGTGGCCTTGGCCATCGCTGTTGTCAGCCTGGTCCTCATCGGAGCCTTACTCACCACCACGATCTGGGTCGGTCGGCAACGGCAAACGTCCGCCGTTGCCCCGGCTCGGGTCCTCGATATCGGGATCGAAGCACTCGCCCCCGCCCCCACGGCCCGCTCGGGTCAGCTCGACAGCCTCACCGTCGGGGGAACGGTGGAATCGTTCACCGATTCAGCGCAGCCAGCGTCTCCTCGAGATCAGTGAACTTGATCCGGGGACGTCCAACCGACTGTCCTCGCGCCTGTTCCAGTTCATCCAAGCGGCACCAGTCTCCGTACGAGACAATGCGCCCGTTCTTGGATCGGAGGAGCTGCTCGATGGTTGCTCCGTCTGCCGCGGACGCTTCGAGGGTGACACCCTTCGCCATATCCTCGACCATGCAGGCCACGGTCTCCTTGGCATCGGGCTTATTGGTGCCGATGACACCGCTCGGGCCCCGTTTGATCCACCCGCTGACGTAGAGGCCGGCGCTCGGCTTCTCTCCATCCAGCACGCGGCCGGCCTCGTTGGGAACGATCCCGGCTCTGGCGTCGAACGGCAGGTCGGCCAGCGCCACACCGTGGTACCCAACCGAGCGAAACACCATCTCAACGGGCAGGGTCTCGAACTCATCGGTGGCGACCGGACGGAGTCGTCCGTCCGGCTCGCGCCGTAGCCGGTTGCGCACCAGGCGCATGCCGACCACCTCATCGGCGTCATTGCCGATCAACTCGACCGGCGACACGAGGAAGCGCAAGGTGAGCGTCCGCGGCTTGCCCGTTGGCTCGCGGCCCGCGAGCTCCTGGATGATCTCGATCTTCTTCGGGAGGTCGCGGTCGTCACTCTGCGCCGCGTCCGCGGCACTGACCGGGTCGAGTGCGGCTTCCTCGGGCGGGATGACGAGGTCTGCGCCCGCCAGGTTGCCGAGCTCGCGAATCTCCGGGTTGGTGAAGGCCGCCTGTGCCGGACCGCGTCTCCCGACAACGACCACCTCCCGCACCTGGCTGTGCTCGAGGGCCTCGAGCGCGTAGTCGGCAATGTCCGTCGCCTTCAACTCGTCGACCGTGCGGCACAGAATGCGGGCGACATCGACCGCGACATTGCCCACGCCCACGACGGCGACACGCTCCACCGACAGGTCGAACGTCTTGTCCCGAAAATCAGGGTGGCCGTTGTACCACGCCACGAACTCGGTGGCGGGATGGCTCCGGGCCAGGTCCTCACCGGGGATGCCGAGCCGACGGTCCGTCTGGGCTCCGGTGGCAAAACAGATCTGATGGTAATGGCGGCGGAGCGTGGCGAGATCGATGTCGGAGCCGACGTCGACGTTTCCGAAGAAGCGGAACCCCGGGTTGGACGCGGCCTTTTCGAATACGCGGGTGACTTGCTTGATCTTCTGGTGGTCGGGCGCGACCCCGAACCGCACCAAGCCGAACGGCATGGGCAGCCGTTCGAACATGTCGACCTGGGCCCCGCGGCCCAAGCGCTTGAAGAGGTCTTCTGTGACGTAAAAGGCCGCCGGACCGGAACCGACCACGGCAACCCGCAATGGATTGGTCTCGCTCCCGAGCTCACTCACGAGTAACCTCCGTCTTCAGGAGTTAGCGACGTGCGGTCGCGCTCGCGAGCTCCTCCACGATTCCCTTGAAGTCCACGAATTCCTGGGAGGCCCGATTCGCGTTGCCTGCCCTGATATCCGCCAGGATCTGTTGGCAGATGTCGGTTCCGCGTCTCAGTCGAAACGCGCCGATGAATGCCTCATAATCCTCAGCCTGGGCGCTGCTCAGGATCGCCCACAGACTCAGTCGCACGTTGTCGACCACGGCCTTCAGGTCCTCCAGCCCCTCGGGCCGGGTCTTGCCGCCCTTGAGCTCCGTCTCGATCGAAGTCAGGGCGTTCTTCAGGTCCTGGACGCGCTGGGCGAGCTCGTGCTGGGCCATATGGGATCCCTGTGCTCGGCTTTCGTGGGAGTGATGGAGGCTGCTGCGCAACCGACCAAATTTAGCACCCTCCGTGCCCCGGACGAAGACGGCTGAGCAACCCCGTTACGCGCCCTCCAGGGCGGTCTGCGCGGAGATGGCGTCCCACATAGCCCGCAGCTCGACCGCTGCGACTCGATACCCTCCCTAGAAGCTCGAGTCGAGCGTGATGAGCAGGTGCCGCCCCGGCTCCGGACGGAAGAAGCTGGCATTGGCGGATTCGGCGTACAGCGTGTTGGTGAAGTTCGCGAGCGTCACCGCAATCCGCTGTGTGAACTGGCCCTGCCGGAACAGCGTCGCCCCCGCCCGGGCAGAGTGCACGGTAAACGCCGGTAGCACGTCGCCGATCGGGTTTGTTCCCAGCGCGACGTCCTTGCGGTCACCATTGTACCGGATCTCGTACTCGGCCCAGAACCGGTTGGCGGATTCCGTGTAGCGAATTCGGCCGGCGAGATTGCTGGAGAACGTCTCACCGACCGGAATGAGCGGGTTCAAGACGTCCTTGGACGAAAGGTGCGTGTATGCTCCATGCACCGACATTCCCGCCGGTAACTGCGCGCTGGCGGACAGCTCCACGCCCGTGAAGCGCAGCTTGTCGACGTTCACGTTTTGGAACACCGGCAGCATGTTCACCGTGTCCGCCGTGGGTGCGATGCGAATACCGTTGCGGATCTCGTTCCGGAAGACAAAGCCCTCCAGGCTAAAGCGGCGATCCTGATATCGAAGCCCGATGTCGAGGTTGAGGCTCGTCTCCGCCTTGAGGTCGGGATTACGCGCTTGGAACGCGGCACCCTCCGGGGTGGGGCCGCTGAAGAACCGTTCCACCAAGTTGGGTGAGCGGAATGCCCGCCCAACGGCCCCGATCACGTTGAGGTTGTCCGTCAGGCCGTAGATGACGTTGACCGCTCCGACGACGGTCTGATCGCTCTTTGATACCAGGGGGTCGTTGAGCCCCGATGTGGGCCGGGTGGAAGCCCGAACGTCCTGGAACCGCGCGCCCAGAATGGCCGACAGCCGCTCGGCGAGGTGCAGGTCGCCTTGGACGAACACGCCAAGGCTTCGGAAGGTGGCATTCGGCACCTGTGGCGTGCTGTCGATTTCCGGGGTGGGCGGGCCGAACCCGACCACCGCGGACTCGGTACGATCGGTGTTCTGTGACTTATCTCGGAACAAGTCGACGCCGTACTTCAGAATGTGAGCCCCGGCCACCAGCTTGGTTGCCTCCAGCCGGAAGCCGTACGTCGCCAGGTCGGTGAAGTTCTTGTTCTGGATCGACACCCCCGCGCCCGGCGGCGCGCCCCCGCCGAAGGGCACGAAGATGCCCAAGTCGAGGTCTCGCTCATTGTCCTGGTAGTAGCCCAGCACCTCCAGCTTGTCAGCCACCGGTAAGCGCAGATCCGACGCGTGGTAACCGCCGCTCACCTTGTCGAACCGCTGCTCGGGATAGGTGATCTGGATGAGTGGTTGGGTCGGCGCGTAGGCGGAGGGGTCGACATACCCGAAGCCCGTTGTATCGGCACGGTAGCGTTGGTACTTCACGAACACTTCGTGCCCGGGTCTCAGGTCGTAGCTCAGCAGCGCCTGGACGCTCTCATCCTGGACGCCGGTATCATTGACCCGCACGTCGTTGCCAAGGGAGATGTTGCCGAACGAGCCTGAGGGCGCACTGTAGGAGCCGGCATTGCGGTAGGTCCCGCTGAGCAGAAATCCGATCGGTCCGGTGCGGCCCATCAGCGATGCGACGCCTTTGTGTTGTTCATCATGGGTGCTGTAGCGATACCCCAGATTCCCATGCACGCCCTCCTCGGTTGGAGTGCGCGAAATCAGATTCACCACGCCCCCGATCGCATCCGTTCCGTAGAGCACCGATGCCGGTCCACGAACCACCTCGACGCGGTCAATCGTCGCCACATCGACGAGGGAGGGCACCTCGCCGAAGTCCTGCTGCCTCCTCGAATTGTTGAGCCGCAGCCCGTCTTCGAGCAACAGGATACGCTGGCCCCGCTGTCCGCGAATCGTGGGACGAACCTGGGCTGCACCCACACCGCTCACTCCAAGTCCGGGCTGGGAGCGGAACAAGTCAGACACCGTGTTGGGGGCTTGCTCGCGAATCGCCGCCGAACCGAATACCAGGCTGGGGGTCGGCACCAGGAACACGTTGGTCGGCGTGCGCGTCGCGGTCACCACGAGTTCTTCCACTTCGATGGGTGGCCGGGTTGCCCGAGTCGAGTCCTGGCTCTGCTGCATTGTGGCGGCACGTGCGGGGTTTCGGACGCTCATACCAAGGGTGAGGCCCGAGCACAGGATCAAGGAAGTCACTGCCAACGAAGGACGGAGCATGGTCACACCGGGATAGGAGGGCGAGAAGCGTGTCACACGGTGGAACGCCGCCCAGGGCGGCATTCCAGGCAATGGTGACCAGTAAGCTAGGAGATGAATTACGACCGGGGTATTCGGAAAAACACCCACCGGAGGGTCGGGAAAACTACGGAGTCGATCGGTGACGCGGGATCAGGTATCTCCTACGGTCGGATTCGAGGGCAAACCGAATGAGACCCGCCATGTTCCGAATGTCGAGCTTTCGCATGAGGCTCTCACGATGGGTCTCGACGGTCCGCGGGCTGATACCGAGTTCGGCTGCGATCTCCTTGCTGGTGAGTCCGTTCGAGACCCGGGCCAGAACATCGCGTTCGCGCGCCGTCAGCCGTTCGAGGGCGTTCTGCCGCTGTTGGTCTTCGAGCTCGCCCCGCAAGGCCGCGCTGAGCCTGTCAGCCACCGGGGGGCTGTAGAACGTCCGGCCACCGTGGACCGCGCGAACGGCCTCGCGAAGCTCGGCGGGCTGCCCGTCCTTGAGGACGTAGCCGTGGGCGCCGGCTCGCACGGCCTGGAGCAGATACTGGGCGTGATGGTGCATGCTGAGGATGAGGATCCGAACATTCGGCAGTGTCTGTCTGAGCTGTGCTGCCGCGTCCAAACCCGACCCTCCCTCCATCGTAATGTCGAGGACGGCCACGTCGGGCTCGTGCAGCCGGGCCAATGCGAGGGCCTGATCGCCTCGCCCGGCCTCGGCCACGACTTGGAATCCCTCGCTCTCCGCCAACACCTGACGGATGCCTTCACGAACCAGGGCGTGGTCGTCGGCGATGAGCACGCGAATCGGCCCGCTCAAGAACCGGCCCCGTCGCGTGGGAGTCGGACCTCGAGCACCGCCCCAGCTCCTGGCTGACCCGATATCGAGACCGAGCCGCCGAGCGCGAGGATCCGTTCGCGCATTCCGGTGAGTCCCATGTGTCCTCTGCGTTCCAGTGAGTCGAGTGTGTGATCCGGCGGGATGCCTCGTCCGTCATCCCGGATCGAGAGACAGATCCACCCGGGATCCTCGGAGAGCGTCACGACCGCCGACTTGGCCTTGGCATGGCGTGCCACGTTAGCGAGCCCTTCTTGGACCGCTCGAAAGATGGCCAACTCCGCCTCCTCGCCCAACGCCGGCAAGTCGGACTGGGCAGCGAAGCCGGATGTCCAGGCCGCTCTGCTTACCGAAGTCCTCGGTGATTGCCCGAAGGGTTGGGCCCAGGCCGAGCTCGTCTAATAGCGGTGGACGTAGGACATCGGTGACGCTGCGGATGCTCCGAATGCCGGTGTCGACCAGTTCGAGGACCCGGTCGATGCGGGGCACCTCCTCGGGAACCGCCTTCTCCCTCAGCAGGCCAAGCTGGAGCTTGACGGCCGACAACACCTGGGCCGTTTCGTCATGCAGTTCTCGGGAGAGCCGCCGGCGCTCGGCCTCGTACTGATCGAGCATTCGAGTCGTGAGCGCCTCGAGTTCTGCCGTTCGGACGGCCAAGCGTCGGTAGAGATCGGCGTTTTCGAGGGCCGCCCCCACCTGCTGGCCAAGCGCGGTGAGAAAGTCGGTGTCCAAAGCGGCAAACGGATCCCTGGCGTGGCCTACGATGACCATCGACCCGATGACAGTCTCCCCATGCAGCACCGGCAACGAGGCAAAATAGCTGTAGCCCCACTCTGAGCCGTGTCCATCGAGCCCGTGCACGCTCTCGGGCTGCCCCGTTTCCAGGCTGCGATTGATTGCTGCTTCCGCTCGCGGCGTGGGCTCCGTTCCCACCCACGTACGGCACACACCGGCGCCGCCGACATAGCGCCCGGGAGCGGGAGACCGTGCGTAGAGTGCGCTGCCTCGCACCCCGGGGAGTGCCAAGGGTCGCTCGAGCAACGCAGCCAGGACGCCGGCTTGATCGGTTGGCTCCTCGCCTCGCTGCAGGTCGCCGGATAGAGTCGACAGGGTCCGAAGGCCGCCACGCAGGTCTTCGAGCACCAGCAGGAGTATTCCGGCGCCCACCGCCAACTCGAAGACGATGTCCAGGTAGTAGCCCCACGGATTCCATGCGCCACGGGCCCGGAAGAATGGGTAATCCAGGTGATGCGCGCTCCAGAGCAGCATGGTTGCCGCCAGCACCGCTGCGGCCCCGGAGCCGACCTGCCGGTGGTGTTGCAGGAACACCCAGCCGGTCCACAGGGTGGCCGCGCTCAGGAAAGCAACGGCCGGAACAGCGGCAAGGTAGAAGTTGTCCAACTGATAGATGGCGGCATACGACCAGATCGGAGGGAACAACACCAGCAGCAAATAGCGCTGCCTGAAATCGAGCTGCCGGGAGAAGATGAGCGCGGCCCACAAGATTCCGAGAGCGGTCCACCCCGTCACCACCTGATGCCAGTACAGCCAGATACGGTCGCCGCTCGCCATGAACGTGATGATGGCCGTAAGCCGGAGGGCGTACATGGCCCACGCCAGGGCCCAGTAGAGAAAGTAGCGTTTGCGATATTGTTGATAGAGGAATACGCAGAGTCCGGCGAGTCCGAGCGTGACCGCGGTCTGGAGGAATGGTGCGGCGAAATCAACGACCGCCGATTGGGGCAGTTCGAAATCCATCGGTCAAACAAAGGACGATGGGGTGTCGGAGCGCAATAGGCCGTGGCGCGTCTCGGGAGCCTCCTCGTAGGCAGGTTGGTCCGGTCCTGGAGCAGGATCGAGGCGACCGAGCCGGATCCGTCAGCGTCGAGACTCGCATCCGGACCTCTGTGCACCCATCTTTCTCCGTGCGATACTCTCAGTCACTTGCTCTGCCACTCCAGGGATCTGACGTATGCTACCGATTCGACTTCCACGACACTATCTACGACTTCCTCTCCTGAGCCTCGCGCTCGCAAGCGCCGGGGTTGGCTGCCGCAGCGGTGACGGCGTGCCGGATCGGGCCCTCGATGCCATGACGGTGGAGGGGCTCACGGCCCACATCGAAGTGCTGGCCTCGGATGACTTCGAAGGTCGGGCCCCGGCCTCAGTGGGCGAGCAGAAGACCATCGACTATCTGACCGCCGAGTTCGGGCGGCTGGGTCTCGAGCCGGGCAATGGCGAGAGCTATGTGCAGCAGTTCCCGGTGGTCTCCATTACGTCGGTACCCACGGCGCTGCGCGTGGATGGAACAAAGGGCGGCAAGGGCTACAACTTCCGCAACGAGTTCGTGGCCTGGACCAGGCGGGTCGTGCCCGCGTCGGCGGTCACCAAGTCCGGCATGGTGTTCGTCGGATACGGCACGGTGGCGCCGGAGTACGAGTGGAACGACTACGCCGGGCTGGATGTTCGCGGCAAGACGGTCGTGATGCTGGTGAACGACCCGGGTTTCGCGACCAAAGACCCGGCGCTCTTCAACGGCAACGCCATGACGTACTATGGCCGCTGGACCTACAAGTTCGAGGAAGCGGCGCGGCAGGGCGCGTCCGGAGTGTTCATCGTTCACGAGACGGAACCGGCGGCCTATCCCTGGGCCGTGGTGGAGAACGGCTTCACCGGCCCGCAGTTCGGACTGGTGGCCGACGACAACAACATGTCGCGGTCGGCGGTCGAGGGCTGGGTCACCGTCGAGACGGCCCGGAGCATCTTCCAGCAAGCCGGCATGAGCTATGATTCGCTCAAGACGCAAGCGAGTCAACGAGGATTCAAGGCCGTTCCGCTCGGCCTCGAGGCGTCGGTCGGCCTTACCAACACCATCGCACAATCCGCCACCAGCAACGTCCTCGCCGTGCTGCCGGGAAGCAGCCGGCCCGACGAATTCGTCGTGTACATGGCGCACTGGGACCACTTTGGACGCGACACCACCCTCGAGGGAGACCAGATCTACAACGGGGCCCGGGACAACGCCACGGGGACGGCCGGCCTGCTCGAGCTGGCCAAGGCCTTCGCGACACTCGAACCACGGCCCGCCCGCTCCATTCTCTTTCTGGCTGTCGGCGCCGAGGAACAGGGCCTGCTCGGCTCGGCTTACTACGCCGCCAACCCGGTCTACCCGCCGACCAAGACGGTCGCCGCGCTCAACATCGATGCCATGAACATCTGGGGGCCAACTCACGACATCATGGTGGTCGGCTACGGCAACTCGGAGCTGGATGACGTCGCCGAAGAGGCGGCCCACGCCGACGGGCGCGTCCTCCGGCCCGATCCCGAAGTCGAGAAGGGCTATTTCTATCGCTCGGACCACTTCAGCTTCGCCAAGATCGGGGTCCCGGCGTTCTACGCCGATCCGGGTATCGACAACATTGAGCACGGCGAAGCCTGGGGTCTCGAACAGCGCGAGAAGTACACGGCCGAGCGCTACCACAAGGTGACGGATGAAATCGGCCCCGACTGGGATCTTCGCGGTGCGGTGGCCGACCTCCGGCTCGCCTTCCGAATGGGCTACCGGCTGGCCAACGAAGCGACCTTTCCCAATTGGCGGGAGGGTACCGAGTTCCGCGCCCTGCGCGATTCGACCATGGCGGCCACCCAGTAGAGTGCACGCAGCCGGTCCTTCTTGCTCCGGCCACCCGCACGCGTGGCGCGGAGCCGGTTCCACCGGTACCTTGGGGCCATTCCCGGCCCGGCCGGGCGAGTTCCAGGCCATTGCTCCAAGCCCAGCGGCCCTGACCGAGGCTTGCCATGTCTCCCGTCGTTGTGGTGCCGACGGAAATTCTCGTGGTTCGGCTCAGCTCGATCGGCGGTGTTCTCCTGACGACACCGTTGCTCAGGGCCCTGCGCCATCGCCATCCGGAAGCACGGCTGACCGTGCTGACCGACGAGCGTTACGCTCCGCTCCTCAAGCACAACCCCAACGTCGATCAGGTCGCGGGGGTTGGCCCGAAGGCCTCACTCTGGGCATGGGCGCGGAGTCTGAGGCAGCACGAGTTCGGCTGCCTGCTCGATCTCGAGGGCAGTGTGCAGAGCCGACTTCTCCGCCGCCTCGTGCCAGGGCGCTGGCGTCGTGCCGAGCGGCGGTGGCTGGCCGAACGCGTACTGATTCACACCAAACGAAACCTGTTTGCTGAGGCACCATCGGACGCGGAACGATATTTCACTGCGGCCAAAGACCTGGATGTCGTTCCCGATGGTCTGCCGGTCGAATTCTGCCTGAGCGAGGCTGCGGACGCCGAGGCGACCAAGTGGTTGGATCAGGCTGGGATCCGGGTCGACGGCCCGCTGGTAGCCTTTGCACCGGGAGCCTTGGCGGCCACGCAGCGTTGGCCGGCAGATTTCTGGGTGGACCTGATTACTCGGGTGACGGACACCGGGGCTGATGCCGTGGTTGTGGGTGGGCACGGAGACGCCACTCTGGCAACGGACATCGCGGTCAGGAGCGGCGCCCGCGCCGCGAGCTCGGCGGGGCTATTGAGCCTTCAGGGCACGGGAGCCATCTTGAAGCGAGCGCAGGCGGTGATTACGGGAGACAGCGGTACGCTCCACATGGCGACCGGCGTCGGGACGCCGGTGGTGGCGTTGTTTGGCCCCACAGTGCGGGAATTCGGCCGGTTCCCGTACCAGGCCCACGCCACGGTCGTGGAGCGAGATCTCCCGTGCCGACCCTGCAGCAGGCGGGGGGGCCATACGTGCCCGCTCCAGCATCATGACTGCCTGCGCTCGATCGAGCCGCAGAACGTGTTCCACGTGCTGGCGCGGGTGCTCGCCTGAAGGCTCGCGCTCGGCGCCGCAGGTGCTTCTGGTTCTCATTTTTAATGAGGAGGGAGCTATGACGACGGATCTCAATTACCTGGCGATCCTGGTGGCAGCGCTGGTGTTCTTCGTGGTCGGTGGCGTGTGGTATGCGGCGGTCTTCGGCAAGGCCTGGCAGAACGCGCTGAATCTCAACCCGGAGGAAGCGGCGCGGGCGCAGCGGGACTTCCCCAAGGCGCTCGCCGTGTGGTTTCTGAGCGGTCTCCTCGTCAGCTTCGTCCTCGCGAATCTGGCGCGCGTCCTGGGTGCCACGACCTTCGGGGCCGGGGTCATGGTCGGCTTTTGGGCCTGGCTCGGCTTTGCGTTACCCTTGAACCTGAATAGCCTGGCGTTCGAGAAGCGATCGCCCCACGTCTTCCTGATCAATGCCGGTTTCTACTGGGTAGCCTTTGCGCTGGTGGGGGGCATTCTGGCGGTATGGCACTGAGCAGGCTCTTCGTGTCCTTGCTTCACGACCCGGGATCGGTGATTCTTCGGGGTTTCCTTCCATGGGGGCGCCGTTGAGTCCCGATTCCCGGAGTTGTCCCAGATGCAGTACCGCGCTGGTAGCCGACGCGCGGTACTGCCATGCGTGCGGCATCGGCATCGCCGCCGCCGCGTCTGGCGAATTCGCGCTGTTCGATCTCGAACGATTCTTCGACTACGCGCTGGACATGCTTTGCATTGCCGGCGTCGATGGCTACTTCAAACGCGTGAATCTGGCGTTTGAGAGAATTCTCGGATTCACCCCTGAAGAAATGCTGGCAAAGCCGTTCGTTGAATTCATCCATCCCGAAGACCGGTCCGAGACGACGGCGGAGGTAGGCAAGCTGGCCAGCGGGGCGCCGACGCTGTCCTTCGAGAACCGGTACTTGTGCAAGGACGGCAGCTACAAGGACTTGAGTTGGACGTCCTATCCCGAGCCCGGGACCGGTCTCTTGTATGCCGTTGCGCGCGACATCTCGGACGCCAAGCGGCGGAACGATCTGGTCGATGGGTTGACCGGGCTCGCGAGCCGAAGGGCTTTCGACGAGGCTCTGGAGAAGGAGTGGAAGCGAGCGGTGAGGCTTCGGGTGCCTTTTGCGGCGGCGTTCTTCGACATCGACCGCTTTCGGAAATACAATGAACACATGGGGCACAAGGCGGGCGATGACTGCCTGCGCCAGTTGAGTCAGGTCCTGCGCCGCCACTCGCGGCGAGCCGGGGACTTAGTGGCGCGCTCCGACGGTGGGGAGTTCGGGTTCTTGATGGAAGGTGGGCTCACACCGGAAAAGGCCATCGCCCTGTGTGAGATCATCCGTGCCGGCATCGAGGCGCTGGACCTGCCGCACCCCGGAGCGGATTCCCCGGGCTGTGTCACCGTGAGCGTCGGTGTGGCGGCAGGGGTGCCCGGACCCGAGGAGACCCCGGAGCGCATCGTCCAGCTGGCCAGGGAGGCCCTGACCGACGCCAAGCAACAAGGCCGCAATTGTGTGGTGTGCGCAGCCTCTTGATCGAACGTGTGAGCAACTGCGCTTCAGCCCGGGGTCCCGTCGCATTCCTGCTGCGGGACCCTGCCTGTTGAGGGTGTGCAGCCTGTTCGCCTCGGATCATGTCCATCGTGGCTGCTCATGCGTCACGTGAGGCGCAAGTCCATAGCCATCGTCGCCGTCTTCTTGGCAGCACTCTGGACCACCATGTGCATCCGGGGCGTGTCCCGGCCGCTTCCCGCCGGCATCTCGTTTTCCGGCGCGGAGCATCGCGGCGTTCCCGTCGAGTTCCTGGTCGATCTCACCTATCAGCGCGACAGCGGCCAGGTCGTCGAACAGGCCATCTTCGACCGGGTGTTCCAACTGATCGATCGCGCCGAGCGGTTCATCCTGATCGACATGTTCCTCTTCAATAGCGAGCACGGCGGCGATCGCGAGTATCTCCCGCTGGCGGAGCGTCTCTCCGAACGGTTGATCGCGAAGAAGCGGGCATCGCCCGACGTTCAGATCACGTTCATCACGGACGAGATCAACACCTTCTACGGCGCATACACCAGCCCGGAAATCCGGAGTCTCCGCGACAATGGCATCACGGTCGTGGTGACCGATCCAACCAAGCTACGCGACTCGAATCCGGGGTATTCCGCCCTGTGGCGCCCATTTCTTCAATGGCTTGGCACGGGTGGCCCAGGGTTCCTGCCCCACCCACTCACCAGCTCAGGCCAGAAGGTGACGCTCCGGTCGTATCTCAGGCTCCTCAACTTCAAGGCCAACCATCGCAAAGTGATCGTCACGGAGCAGGAGTGCCTTGTTGCCTCGGCGAATCCGCATGACGCCTCGAGTTTTCACTCGAACATCGCGTTTGCCATGCGGGGCGGACCCTGCCAGGACGCCCTCCAAGCCGAGGGCGCGGTCCTCCTGTTTTCGGGCGCCATGCCGCCTGCCGACCGCGTGGACACGGCTGTCGCCGGCGATCCAGGAACGACGGCACAATACCTGACCGAGGGACAGATCAAACGGGGTGTGCTCGAAGAGGTCGCGGCCCTCCAGGCAGGCGATCGGTTGGATATTGCCATGTTCTACCTGTCCGATCGCTCGGTTATCCGGGCGCTCCTGGACGCAGCTCAACGGGGCGTCGGCATCCGGCTCATTCTCGATCCCAATAAGGATGCTTTTGGACGCCAGAAGGGCGGAATCCCCAACCGTCAGGTGGCGCACGAGCTCGTCACCCAGTCCGGTGGGCGGATCGCACTGCGCTGGTACGACACCCACGGAGAGCAGTTCCACACAAAACTGGTGATTGGCTGGCACGAGGGTCATGTCGGTGCGATCGGTGGCTCCGCCAATCTGACCCGGCGCAACCTGGACGATTTCAATCTCGAAGCGGACGTGAAGGTCACGGCCCCGCTCGATTCCCGTCTCGCAGAGGAGCTTGGCCGCTTCTACCAACGGTTGTGGACAAATGCGGGCGGCCACTACACCACTGACTACAATACGTACGAGGACCGGTCTCGGCTCAAGCAGGTGATCTACCGGATTCAGGAATGGAGCGGGTTCAGCTCGTATTGATCAGATGTCGATCCTATCCATCCAAGGAAGGGAAACCATGAGGCTCACGTCGCGTTCTATCGTCACCTTATTCGCAGGGAGCATGGTACTCGCCGTGAGCGGGTGCACCACGATTCGGGGCGTTGCGGCGCTTCGGCACGTGGATTTTTCGCTCGACCGGGTCGACGACATGCGTCTGGCCGGCGTAGCCATGAGCCGGATCCGATCCTATCAAGATCTGAGTGTCGGCGAGATCGCTCAACTCGGGCTGGCCGTCGCACGGAAGGATTTGCCGCTCGACTTCATCCTGCAGGTCCAAGCCGAGAACCCGTCGGACAACACCGTAACGGCGCAGCTCGTGCGTCTCGACTGGACCCTGTTGCTGCAGAATCGGGAGACCATCAGCGGGAGCGTGGACACCAGCTACGCCCTCCGCCCCGGCGTGGCGCAGGACGTTCCCATCGCGATGCATCTCGACCTGACCGACTTCTTCGAGGGGAGCGCCAAGGACCTGGTGGAACTGGCGCTGAACCTGGCGGGGCAGGGAGGCGAACCCAAGGAGATCACCTTGCGGGGCGTCCCGTCCGTCGATACGCCGCTGGGCCCCATTCGCTATCCCCAGCCCATCACCATCGCCAGCCGGCGGATTGGATCTTGATGGGTTAGGTGCGGTCGGGGGTCCCGGAGGATCGCGGAGGGAGCTTCCGATTCTCGAGGGCAGTGCCCAGCTCCCACCCAATGATTTTCGCCGTGGGCCCGTCACGCCGGGCAATGCTCAAGACCAGCCGGTCTTCCGAACTGCCCGGCATGCCCTCGAACACGGCCAGGCTCCTGGCTTGCAAGGTCAATTTGGCGCTGAAGATTCCCCGTCGGTAATCGACCCGCGTGAGCTCGTCGAGTGCGATCGATCGTCGCTTGATGTCGGATTGCTCCAGGCTTGCGAGCGACGTTCGGTACTCGAGCACAATGCGCCCGGGTTCCACGCGGAGGACCCCGCCGATGAAGATCCAGCCCTTTGCGGATGTCCGCGAGCTCAGGGTCGATGGTGAACGGGACGCTCTGGATCTCAGCCATCGGTCTTCATCAGCTGCCTCGTGTGGCGCCTCATCCACCGAATCGCCCACTCCGCCCTAGAGCCGGTCCGCATTCCCTTCTGGTGAGGCAGGGTGGGATGGGGATTCGTCCACTCGCGGGTTCCAGCCGCTCCGAAAGTGATAGCTGAGCGCTAGGAACACGGCACCAAAGCTCAAGAACAGGAGAATTCGCCAGATCGGCTCGACTTGACTCAGGTCGAAGAGGACCAGCTTGCCGGCGGTGGCGAACAGTGTCGCGAGACCGATGGTTCGAGCCCGAGGCATGAGGAACAAGAGTCCCAGGCTGTAAATGCCCCACGAGGCGGTCACGATGCCGTCGCCGACGGGAAGTACACTCAGCTCGCGCCAGAGCCAGGCGAGGATGGCGAGGTGCGCCGCGAACCAGTACATCGGTGCCGCCCGCCGATCGAGCCACCGTGTGGCAATCACCAATGACGCGATCACACCGGCATCCGCAAAGGCGCGCCAATTCCGAATCGCCACCTCAGGTGGTGGCTCCGCCGTCAGTCGCTGGGCCAGCCAGAGCGCGATCAGTCCGAAGAGGAGGTGCCCGGCCGTGCCGACGGACCGGTCGCCGAGCCATCTCGCCAGTAGGAGCAGTACCAGCGCCTCAGCTGCATAGAGTGCCAGCTCGACGTGACCCTGGAATAACAACGACACGCCGACCGCGGCCAGGACGGCACCGGTAAGGATGTGCGCTGCTCTCAAGGCTGGGACCCCGTCGGGTCGGCTCAGGTACCATGCGGCGAGGCCGTAGAGCGCTGCGGCGGCCAGGGCGATCACTCCCCACACGGTGTCGTCAGTCGGCCGCCACGCAACGTGTGAGGCATAGAGCGTGGCAGCTGCAGTCGCGATCAGCAGCACCGCGAGCTGGCGGTGCCGCACCCCCACTTCCCGCGCCTTGGGTACCCCGGATTCCGGATAAGGCCACCGGTTCGGCTGGCGACGAGCAAGCACCTCGCGGCTAACCGGTACAAGCCAGAACAAGAGCCAGATCACGGTCACGCCGGATTGAAGCGCCACCGAGTTGGTGTCGGCACTTCCCTGGAACGCCAGCGCCAGCACCAACCAGCCGCCCAATGCCGTGATCCAGAGCAGTGATTGCCACCCCCTGAATAGATAGATCGCGCTCGTACCTGCGAGCAGGATCGAGGTATACGCGATCAGGCTCGGGACCGAGCCGGTCTCGGTATAGAGCAGAAACGGTGTGCCGAGTCCGCCGACGGCACCGAGTACGGCAAGGATGGCCTCGCTCTGGCGTACGCTCACCCAGAAGAGAAACACCGTCACCAGTACCATGAAGGCGAACGCGACGGGATGGCTGACGAGTTGAAAGAGCTGAAACGCGGCGAACCCTGTGATGTACCAGGTGGCCGCCGCACCTCCGAGTACGATCTGGCTGAACCAGCGCTGGGCGTGGTGCACCCGGAAACCGATCGTGGCAAGCACTACCCCGAGAACCAGCCCAAAGGCGACCCGGATTTCCGGCGTAAGCCAGCCCCGGTCGACCGCGTACTTAAAGAGGAAGGCAACCCCGAGGAGAAGAAGGCCGATTCCAACTCGGCTGATCCAGAACTGAGGTCCGCGGGAGAGGAGCCCGGCGAACGGTGTGGCGATGGCGCGCCGTGGGGTGCGCACCGCGCGAGTGAACGGAGGTGGAGTGGCAACGCCGGCATCGGTCTGCTGACCCGACGCGGTCCCGCGCCGTGCGATGGCCTCGATCAAGCCCGCGACCGTGTGCTGGAGGTTTTCAACTGCGGCCTCGAGGTGTTGAAGCCGCTCTTCGGCCGAGCGCTCGTCTAGCTCTGGCATGACGCTAAGATACCAGCCGTGCGGAGCCCGGCAAGGGAATGCACCCCGTGCCTGGCGAACCCGTTCCTTGGGCTCTATGCTATGCGACGAGGTTCGCTCGGGAGCGTTGGTAGGACGCGGACAGAATCTCGAGGTGTTCACCGCCTCGTTCCTCGCACTCGCAGGCGAGCTCGGTTAAGGAGCACTGATCTTGGAGGAACCGTCGATGGCCCCCAATCTGGATCTCAGGTCCCATCATTCCCGTGACGTCACCCGGCGCACCTTTCTCGAGTCGAGCCTCGCGGCCTCGGCGTGTTTGGCGCTGCCCGAGATGTTCCGGCGCTCCGGGCTGCGGCGATACGCCGCTTCGGGTCCGTTCGAGTTGGAAGAGGCCACCATTGCGGTGTTGCAGGAGGGAATGCGGAGCGGGCAGTACACCTCCCAGCGGCTCTGCCAGTTGTACCTCGCGCGAATCGACGACCTCGACCGGCACGGGCCCACGCTCCGGTCGGTGATCGAGGTCAACCCCGACGCGCTTCAGATTGCGAGGGAACTCGACGCCGAGCGAAAGGCCGGCCGGATTCGCGGACCGATGCACGGCATTCCCGTCCTCATCAAGGACAATCTCGCCACCGCCGACCGCATGGAGACCACCGCGGGGTCACTGGCGATGGTCGGGGCCAAGCCGCCGCGCGACTCCTTCGTCGCCGCACGGCTCCGGCACGCAGGTGCCGTGATCCTCGGCAAGACCAATCTGAGCGAATGGGCCAATTTCCGTTCCACCAATTCGGTGAGCGGCTGGAGCGGCCGCGGCGGCCTCTGCCTGAGTCCCTATGCGCTCGACCGGAACCCGTGCGGCTCGAGCTCGGGTACCGGCGCCGCCATCGCGGCGAGCTTCGCCGCCGTCGGGGTCGGCACCGAAACCGACGGCTCGATCGTGTGTCCGTCCGGGGCGAGTTCCCTGGTGGGCATCAAGCCGACCCTCGGGCTGGTGAGTCGCTCGGGGATCATCCCCATCGCGCACAGCCAGGACACGGCCGGCCCGATGGCCCGCACGGTGACCGACGCGGCCATCCTGCTTGGCGCGATGGTCGGAGCCGACCCACGCGACGCCATCACCGCGTCGAGTGAAGGGAAGGGAAGTGACGATTACACCCGGTTCCTCGATCCGGGCGGCCTCGAGGGTGCACGCATCGGTGTGGCCCGTGAGCGCTTCTTCGGCTACAGCGATTCCGCCGACCGCTTGGTGGATGACGCTATCGAGGTCATGCGAGGGCTCGGCGCCGAGATCGTCGACCCGGCGAACATTCCGCATGCCGGTGACTACGACGATGCCGAATTCACCGTGTTGCTCTATGAGTTCAAGGCCGATCTGAACTCCTATCTCGCCGACCTGGGCTTGAGCGCGCCGATGCGGACCCTCGCAGACCTGATCGCATTCAACGAGGCCAACCGGGAACGGGAGATGCCGTACTTCGGGCAAGAGATCTTCCTGATGGCGGAGGAGAAGGGCCTGCTCACCGACGACGCGTACGTCGAGGCCTTGGCGCGGTGCCGCCGGCTCTCGCGCACCGAAGGATTCGATGTGGTGATGGCAGAACATCGATTGGATGCCATCGTGGCGCCGACCGGGGGCCCCGCATGGACCACCGATCTGGTGAACGGCGACCACTTTCTGGGTTCGAGCTCGTCGCCGGCCGCCGTGTCGGGCTATCCCAACATCACGGTACCCGTGGGCTACGTGTTCGGCTTGCCGGTCGGCATGAGCATGATGGGGAAGCCGTTCGACGAGCCGACGCTGATCAAGCTTGCGTACGCGTATGAACAGGCGAGTCGGCTGCGGCAGCCGCCTCGGTTCTTACCGAAGGCCGATCTCGTCGCGCCTTAATGGCGGTGGTTCGGCGGTTGGGCGGCTCGATCCTCCCAGCCGCCCGTCCGCAGAAACAGCTTTTCCCTTCAGTCCAACCGCTGGATCGTGACCCGCGCCACCGGCTCCCGCCATCCATGCTGCGCGGGGTCGAGGGTCGCACCGCCTTGAATTCCTGCATGCGGGGCAATCACGTCGGACGTCGGCGTGCGCGCACCGCCGCCTGCAGGTCCCGCTACCGGGCCGATGCCGAAACACGGCGGCACGATGCTCCCGCTCGTTTCATCGTTCCGCTCGGTGCCGGCGTCGTAGGCCATTGTGTAGTAGGTCGCCGGCGTGAAGCCCCCGGGTAGCTTGACGCCATCGAGGCCGGTGAAGCCGTCGTTGGTGCAGATGAGCATGACGGCGAAGGAGAACCGGTTCGCGTTGGCGCGGGCCGCGATCTGGAAGGTGAGGCTATTCGGGCCCGGCCCCCCGATGCGATGAATCGGTACGCCGATGGACTGGACGTCGACGATGCCGGGCTGGCCCGTAACCGCGCCCACGGCCATCGACGGATCGCCGTTTTCGGCGATGAACCGGATTCCTTCCGAGGCTGCCGCCCCTACCGAGAACAGGCTCTGCTGCTTGGTGTGGGTCACGAACACACCGGGCGACATGGGTTGCCCGGTGGTGAGGTTGGTGACCGTAATTTCATAGGTGTGCGTGGCCGCATCGTTGGCGTTGGCCGCGCCGAGCTGGGGCTCGGACGCGGCGATGCTGCCTCGGGCGGCTGTGGGATCGGTCATGCCCGAATCTTCCATACAGGCGGCGGTAAAGAGCGCGCTTACCGCGATGAGGACGGCCGAGGTCGATCGCAACTGTACATCCATGACGAGCCTCCTTGTGACGTTGATGTTCGACGACACGACTAAGCTCGTGGTGGGACTATCTCATGTGAAGGGCAAATCGGCCGAATGAGAGGATTCTAACGGCCTTCTAATGCAGCAGCGGGGAGCCAGAGCGCAGAACGTGCTCCCCCGTCCGGGTTCGCTCGTGACATCGATGTGGCCGTCTTGGAGTTTCGCCAACAACTGCGCGATGGTGAGGCCCAGCCCGGCTCCGCCATGCGCTCGACTTCGCGACGACTCGACCCGGTAGAATCGATCGAAAATGTGTTCGCACTGGTCCGGCGGTAATTCCTTCTCCGGTATCGGATGACGCGCACGGCGCACATCGCTCCGTCACGGACGAGCGCGAACGGTGATACGTCCCTTCTTTGGTGTAGCGAACGGCATTCGACGCCAGGTTGAGCAAAATCTGGCGCACCCGGGCCGGGTCGCCAAGCACCTGAACGGGCTCGTCGAGCTCTGCACGGACGGTGATGTCGGAGCCAGCCGCCATGTCGGCCGTAATCTCCACCACTTCCCGCACCACCTCCGCCAAGGCGAACTGCCGTCGCTCGATCGCGAGCTGCCGGTTCTCTCCGCGCGCGATGAGCAGCAAGTCCTCGACCATGCGGCTCATGCGGTCCACTTCTCGGCTCGTCGCGGAGAGTGCCTCTGCGACGTCCTCCGCCGACCGACCCTCGGCGAGTGCCCACTGCACCTGCGCACGCAGGTGCGTGAGCGGGGTCCGGAGCTCGTGGCTTGCGTCGGCGGTGAACGCCTCGAGTGCTTGGTGGGAACTGTCGACCCGATCGATCATCATATTGATCGCGTCGGCCAATCCGGTCACTTCCTCCAGCCCGGTAGGTGACCCCGACCCGTCGGCTCAGGTCACGGGGCCCGATGGCCTGCGTCTCCTCGACGATGCGCCCGAGCGGGGCGAGGGCTCGCGCCACGGTACGGTTTGCCCCGCGCCTCGCGGCGAGCGCCGTGACGGGAAGAAGGAGCAGTGCGCCCAGCGACAATCCGAGCAATGCGAGGAGATAGGGGTGCCTACTCCCGGCCACGTAAATATCGAACTCCCCGGCGCGGCGGTGGAGCACGTGGAATCGCCAGCGGCCCCGTTCCGCTATCGATTGGAGCAGGGTACGTCGCACGTCATCGGGCGTGCTGCCGATCTCGCCGCCCGTCTCGATCCGCTTCGCGGGCATCGTCGGTGAGAGGAAGTAGACCGATGGACCGCCGGCAGCGTCGCCGGTGGGAACGGTGCGCGTGATCATAAACCGATCGCCCATGCCCAGCAGCTGATCGGCCAGCATGGCCGGCGCGACGGTTGTGGGTGCCGCCCCGGGTTCGACGTACAGGCCCAGCAGCGACTCGATGCCATCGGCTGATTGCTCGAGGGAGCGCCGGAGGCCGATTTCGCTCACCAGCGCGAAGGCAAGGACAACCAGGACCGCGTAGGCAGCAAGCGTACTCCAGACCAATCGGTCGAACCGGCGGGTGAGGACGCTTGCGAGGTGTGGCTCCCTCACGTGGCCTCCAGTCGGTAGCCAACGCCTCTGACCGTTCGTATCGTGGCGCCGCTCGACTCGAACGCCACTTTCTTCCGGAGGTAATTCACGTAGACGTCGACCACGTTGGTCTCCGGATCGAACTGGTAACTCCACACGGCCTCGGCGATCCGGGAGCGGGAAAGCGTGCGCCCCGCGTTCCGCATCAGGAATTCCAACAAGGCAAACTCCCTGGGCGTCAGGTCGATGATGCGGTCACCGTTCATCGCTTGGTGCTTCAGCGGGTCGAGCATGACCTGGCCCACCGTGAGCGTGGTGTCTTCGTGCCGCAGGTGAGCGCGCCGGATGAGTGCCACGATCCGCGCGAGGAGCTCCGGCAGATCGAACGGCTTGGTGACGTAGTCGTCGGCGCCGCCCTCGAGTCCGCGAACCCGGTCGTCCAGTTCGTGTTTGGCCGTGAGAAGCAGGATGGGAGTCGTGACGCCATGGGTGCGGAGGTGGGTCGTGACCTCGAAGCCGTCCCGCCCGGGGAGCATCACATCCAACACAATGCACTCGTAGCTGGACGCGAGGGCCTGGTCCAGGGCCTCGTCGCCCGAGGCGGCCTCGTCGATCGTGTAGCCCTCCTCATGGAGGGCCTTTGTGAGGAAGCGCCGCAACTCGCGGTCGTCCTCGACCAAAAGAATCCGCATGGCCGGAAGGTAGGTCGCGTTGCCGGGGACGGGCAACGCAGGCCGTCGATTGTGAGTGGATTCTAATGACCCTTGCGACCAGGCCATCCGGCGGCCCAGCCAGGGGTGTCCTCTTGACACCGTCGAAAATATATGTGACATTTTGGTCACATATGATCTCCCTGCCTGGTGTCGCGCCATTGTGCCCGAATGACCTCACGGCGTGAGGCCGCTTCCGGCGCGGCCCCCAAAGCGGAGGATCTCGCGCCCGTGTGGCGGGCCCTGGCCGACCCGACCCGCCGGGCGATCCTCGACGCGCTCCGGCGCAGGCCGATGACGACCGGCGAATTGACGGCGGAGTTCGATATGACACGCTTCGGCGTGATGAAGCATTTGGGCGTCTTGGTCGAGGCGGGATTGGTGTTCGTCCGGCGGAAGGGCAGGGAGCGGTGGAATCATCTGAACCCCATTCCGATCCAGCAGATCTACCGCCGCTGGATCAAACCGTTCGAGGCAGAGTCGGCCGATGCCTTGCTCCGCCTCAAGCGGTTGGCAGAACATTCACACGGAGATTGATCATGTCCCCCATCCATGTTGCGGAGAGCACATTCCAGTCGTTCGACATTCAACACGAAGTACTGATCGATGCACCACCGGCCCGCGTGTGGGATGCCCTAACCACCGAGACCATGGAGTGGTGGCCTGCCAAGTTCTATACCGGGGAGAAGCCCAAGGCGTTCGTGCTCGAGGCGAAGGTCGGCGGTCGTCTGTACGAAGACTGGGGCGGTGGGGCCGGAGCCCTCTTCGCGACGGTGACCGGCATTCGTCCGGGAAGGATGCTCCAGTGGGCGGGCGACATGTCGGCGGACTACGGAGGTCCGGCGCGTTCGATCACGACCTTTACGCTCGAATTGGGCGACGGTGTCAGTACCGTGCTCAAGTTTCGGGACACACCGTTCGGCAAACTCCACCCCGCCGTTGAAAGTGGGCTCACGGAAGGCTGGAGCTGGCTCCTGAATTCGTGCTTCAAGCCCTTCGTCGAGAAGGGCCAACGTCCCGAACGACCCGACAGTCTGGTCGGTCGAGAGGAGAGCGAATCATGAAGCACGCACACAAGATCGGCGCCGTATTCTACATCCTGTGGGGCATTATCCACGCGCTGGGCGGCGCGATCATGGTTCAACGCATCTCGGCCGATGGGGCCATGGGTGGTGCCGCGGTCATGGCCCCTGGCGTCCCGATGGCCGAGCAGCCGGTGATCCCGGCAGGGCTGGCGGACGGGGTCTTCCTATATCACTCGTGGAATATCCTCTGGTTCGGAGTGTTCGCCATCGTGGTCGCGGTGCTGCTCAACTGGCAGAACAACCGGATCGGATACTGGCTCAATTTCGCGGTGCTCGGCGCGGTGGAGGTCGGCCTGATCGCCGCCATGATCTGGCCTGGACACATGAAAGCGGGGCCGGATACGCTTTCGGGCCTGGTGCTCTGGGCTCTGGGTGTCCTGTTCACCACCATGGGCTATCTCAAAGCGGGCCAGGCCAATGCGTAGCGGATACGGGAACGCCCCGCCGGAAAGCCGGCGGGGCGGGGCCGCATAAGGAGGTAGGTTCGTTAGCTGACCGTGATCTGCTTGGCCATCCCGTGCGCGAAGTGCGGGCTCCCGTCCCCGGCATCCGGTACGAAGCAGATGAGCACATAGTCGCCGGGCGTCACGTTGACGGTGACGAGGTTTTCGTGCCCAGGGTTCAGGTGTCGCGACGCCACTGAAAGTGGTGCTTGGCGCCGGCCCCTTTAGGGTCTCAGACCAGGCGAGGAAGTCACCGAGCGTCTTGCCCGGCTCGAGCTTGGCCATGTACAACTCGTGGATCTGCGGGCCGTCGTTGCGGATCAGGATGCGATGCTGGCCCGCGGTGAGCGGCTGTGGAGAAGGTGAAGTCGTAATCCGTCAAGGAGATCGATGACATCGGCTTCCGGCAGCTCCATCGGCGCGCTCGGGTCGGGCACCACCGTGAACGCCTTCGTCATCCCCTTGGCGAAATGCGGCATGCCGTCGGAAGATGGGATGAAGCAGATGATGGCGTAATTGCCGGGCTCGAACACCGTCGTGATCGTTGACTCGCGGCCCGGCTCCGGCGCACTCGACCCGCCTACGAAGGTGATCCAGCTCGGCGGTGGTCCATGCTCGGCCATTGCCGTGCTCAGGTCCGCGATGGTCTTCCCGTCATCCAGCCGGATCAGGGTGGCGTGGTGATACTCGGTGCCCTGATTGGTGAGGGTAAGGGTGGTGAGGCCGGCGGGAATGGTGTCCGGTGCATCGAATGCGAAATCCCGGGCCACGATGGTCATCTGGTGCGCGGCTCGGGCCGCGGCGGGCTGGGCATCGTGGGTGGCCGAGGACTCGGCGCGGCAGCCCACCACCAGGGCGATGCCGATGAGGCTGGCGGGGAAAGCCCATGCGCGGAGTGAGCAATGGAGCATAGCGACCTCTCGAAATGGGGGAACGAAGCCTGCCCGCCAAGTACTCAGAGGGGCCAATCCCGGAGAATACGCTCGGTCTCTTCGGAGTGGCCGCTCTCGTCACGAATCATGTCCTCCAACTGCACCGCCAAGCCCTTGTCGCCGTAGGCCTCCGCCTGCTTGGCCCGATCGGTGTAGTCCCCCATCGCCTTCCGTTCGGCGGTAAGGATCGCCTTCAACATGCTGCGATTGGTCTTCGCTTTGGGCACCGGACGCGGCTCGGTGGTGGGCTCGCCACCGAGGGCCACGATCTTGTTGGCCAAGAACTGGGCATGCGCCTGCTCATCGGCCACTTCCGCCAGGAAGAACTGGACCAGCTGGGGACGATAGGGCCCGGTGGCCTTGGCCGCATAGGTGATGTATTGAATGATCGCGCTCAGTTCGCTGGCGAGATCCTCATTCAGGGCTCGGATCAATTCCTGCTTGGTCATCGGAACAGATGTCCTTTCGGCAATAGCGGAGGCCTGTGGTGCCGGCCCATGGGTCGGGGCCGGGTTCGAGTGGGCTGAGTATATCTGTCGCAGGCCTTGGAACACAAGGAGATGTCGCGCGCCCAGCAGGAAGCCCCGCCGGGAACCCGGCGGGGCTTCGATCTGACGCACTCTGCCTGCTACACTACTTACCTACCTACCTACTTTCCGACTTCCCGACTTCCCGACTCCCTCTCTCATGGCTTCGCGAAGTATCGGGAGTGCCGGATCCCAACCGCGTTACCGCGAAGATCCCACTAGTGGTGTCGGCTGCGTCAGGATGTCCCACATGTAGTCCTGGTGCGAGCTGCAGATCTCGCCGAACCGGCGGCTGGCCTCCGGCTGGGTTTCCTGCATTTCCTGGATGATTTGGCCTATCGCCGTTCATGTTGGCCTTGTGGCTCGCGCCGTCGACCACCAGCAGGCGGCGGTACTTCCCGCCCGACACGTGGGTCCACCAGCTCCAGCTCCGGATATGACCGGCCGCCATGTGCTTGTTGAAGATCGGACCGAGCGCTGAACTCACCAGGGCATCGGCTTCGGCCTCGTCTCCGGTGTTGCACTCGTAGTACGTCGAGTTGCTGGCGGCGGGGCGATCCTGGACGGACACCTCTGCTGCTCCGACCGCGGCGGCGCGCCAGATGTAGTCGTCGTGGGTGGGGCAGATGGTGTTGAGCTCGGTCATCTCCTTCTGATGATCCTTCCGGAGGTCGGCGCGGATGGCTTCCTGCATGTCGAACACCGCGTCGAGGGTCGGAACCACGAAATAATTGACGCGCCGCCAAGCGCCGCCCGAGTAGTGGCCCAGCCAGCCCCAGGCGGTGATGTGCCCGGCCGCCATGTGCCGGTCGTACACTGGCCCGACGACATTGCGGACGATCGCGTCGGCGCGATCCTGGCCCGCGATCTGACACTGGTAGTAGATGCCCGAAATGAAGGGCCGTTCGGCCTCCTGGGCGTGAGCGGTCGCGGGGACGAGGAGGATCGCCGCGGCCGCGACGATTCCGGATACCAGCTTCATAGGATACCTCTCCAATGGTGGGGGAAGGCAGGTAGATACGCTCCGGTACCGTGGCGCGCAAGAGACAGTCTAAAGGATTCTTCCTCGGCTGTTCACGGTCACGTCATGCCCAAAGACCCAATCTGAGCGGGACACGGGCGAGCCCATGCACTTCATCCCACCATAGGAGTCGACGCACATGGCGCTCAGTGCGTTGGATGATCGATCGAAAGCCCCCGAAGCCCGGCAGCTCGCCCAGGTTCTCGGGCGCTCGAGCGGCCTCTGGGTCACGCTGACCGGCGACCTCAGGTCGCAATACGATCCACTGGTTGAGAAGTGGAGTTTCTCGGGGGCCAAGTACGGCTGGTCGCTCGGCCTCAAGCACAAGCAGCGGACGATCTTGTACCTGATCCCGCAACACAAGCACTTCCTGGTGGCATTCGTGCTGGGCCGCAAAGCGATCGAAGCCGCCCGCCGGAGCGGCCTACCGGCGGCCGTGGTACAGGCTATCGACAGTGCCAAACAATATTCCGAAGGCAGGGGTATCCGGCTGCCGGTCAGAAACAGGAAGGACCTCGCCGCCGTGGAGCGGCTGGCCGCGATCAAGATGGCGAACTAAGAGTTAGGAAGAGCATCCGGGTTTGTTCAGCGTACCATCTCCACGATCACCTTGAGCATCAGGAGCACCCCGCGGAGCGCTTTCTTCTCTTTCCCGTGCTCGGGGCCTAGTCCTAACCATCGACGTGGCAGCTCCGGACCTGACGCCGGTTCTAGACTCTGTTTCGGGCGTCAAGGGATAGTGATATATTGTACGGCGTTCGACAATCGGCGCCTGAGGCCACAGCCTGTTTCATTCCTAAGAGCCGCCAAAGTCCCCGTCCACGGATGTGACGGTTCGAGCATGCCGCCATGTCGATATCTTGGCAACGTCGCCGCGACACTTTCACGTATGGACACACCATGTTAGAGAACGCGCTTGGTCGCCTTGCTCCCGACGAAGCTGGAGCAGTCTGGCTCGGGCTTGTGGTTGCCTTTGTGGTGTTCGGAGATATGGGTCGGTTGCGATCTGCAAGAAATGTTGCGCTTGTGGGTGTGATGGCCTTCTCACTCCTGTTCATTGATATCTTGGAATGGAGCGGCACGAGGGCGGCCGTCATTTTCCTAGGTGTCTTTTCAGCCGTGGGTGCATACTCGGTTTGGGGCCTCGTCTTGGGTATACGAGGATCGAGAACGGTGTGGAGCACGAATCTCAGCTGGAAGGGCCTCCGCGTTCTGCTCTTCATTGTGCTCACGATGAATGTCGTTACGACACTCGGCAGATTCCCGAATGACGCTGGGTATTACACGAATCTTGGTGCGCAGCGGTGGACGGAAACCGGTGTCTTACCATATGCTGACGCACTCTTGAAAGGCCCGGAAGCGCCAGCATACGGTGCGGCAGCAACCTATGGCCCGCTGTTATATGTGGCGCACATCCCCATGCAATTGCTGCTCGGCCGCCAGGGTAACGCTCGCGACGCGGACCCGAAAGATGAGTCCTACCGACGCCCTCCTGTTCTCGCAACTAAATTGACGGTCCTGGCATTCTATGCGTTAGCTCTGTTTTCGCTCTACACGGTCGTTCGGCGACGTGTTGGCGCTGAAGTGGCGCTCGGTGCCGTGGTCGTATTCGCGGCCACTCCATATATCAGTGGGCTCGGCGGTGAGCAGGCTTCCATCATGGGGCTCACCTATGTGTCCCACATGGGCCCAACGGCAGTGGTGCTCGCTGCGTTTGCACTTTTGCCGCGACCTCTTGCCTCTGGCGCCATGCTAGCGGCGGCAGGCGGCGTGTTGTTCTATCCGGCATTCATGTTTCCAGCTTGGCTAGGGTGGTATTTTTGGAAAGATCGCCGGCGTGCCTTTGCCTTTTTTGTGGGATTCGCTTTGATGGCGGCCGCGATTGTGGCGCTCATCGTTTTGTTCACGCCGGCTTCTGGAGACCAAGGCCCCATCGCCTTGTTTCTCGAAAGCACACTCGAACACCAGGAAGGCCTCGGGCAACGACAATATGGTGCGAGCACGTTTAGTTTCTGGGGGACCCATCCCAACCTCGCCTCTTTCTGGCAAGCCCCGCTGATTGGGACCGGCAGTCTGTTCAAGCCCTCGTTCTTGATATATGCGCTGTTTGTGGTGACCACGTTCTTTCTGGTTCGCGGCAGAAGCGATGCACAACTTGCAGGCATACTGGCCTCGCTGGCCGCCAGTGTACAGTTATGGAAGACGCACGCCACTGGCTCGTACGTCGAGTGGTGGCTACCGCTGCTCCTGATTTCTATCTTGACCTGTGCGGCTTCCGCAAGGTCAACAAGTGACCGCGGTGAGACTGCCAATGCGAAGGACCAACAGATCCCTAGCCCTGTCACCGGTTAGGTTTGTGACCCGCAGCAAAGAAAGGTCGCGGTACAGGGCGGGTTCTTCCTCACCCAACCGGAGATGCCGGGACCGTACACTCGAACGGGTTCTTGCGTGATATCCGTACTATGCAACTTGCACGCGATGCTGGAGTAGTTCGATCGTGAAGACAATAATGCGGCTGGGTCCGATCATCGTGCTCGCTGTGTGGGTCGGTGTGGTGTTCGGGATTGTCGAGGGAGTCGTACTCTGTGTCTCTCGGCAGTATCCGATGATCCTAGCCCCGTACAAGACCTCAGCTCATGTTTTGTGGGTCGCCCCCTTACTCGACGTCGCGTTGTTCGTGACGGCAGCCGTGATTGGTGGATCGATTTTGTGCGTTCTTGGTCGGAGGCTCGGAAAGGACCTGTCGGGAGTGGCATTCGTTGGTTTCATCGTCCTAGGCATGTTTGCCGTTCTCAATTCCGTGCGTCTCATGCACCCCGTGGCGGCACTCATCCTGTCACTTGGCCTTGCCGTCGGTCCACGCTCCATATGGGTGCGTCTGGCTCAAACGGTAATCTCGCCTCGCGCAGTGCGGTGGCTGGCGGTGACACCATTTCTCCTGTTGGCGATCTGGGGCGGTATTCGGGCAACTGACACTATTGTCGAGGCATACCGGAGCAGCAGGCTGCCCCGCGCAGCAGACGACGCCCTGAACGTCCTGGTGCTCAGTGCTCGACACGGTGCGGCGTGACAGCTTCGATGCCCGATTGACCGGCACCTCCCTCACACCCAATCTTGATCGCCTCAGTCTGCGCGGTACCTGGTACAATGATGCATGGTCGACCTCGTCGTGGTCTCTCCCATCGCACGCAACGTTGCTCACAGGCCGACAACCTGATCAGCACGGTGCAGATTGGCCACAGCTTCGTTTGTCTGGACAATGGCCGACGGTGCCAGAAGTGTTTTCCTCGCGCGGCTATGTCACCGGGGCCTTCTCGGGTAATGCCACGTGGGTGACTCCCGAATACCTTGGGAAGGGCTTTCTCCGTTTCAAGGTGTATTCGCTAGAGAATCACTTTCGCCGTACGAGTTATGGCCGAATTCTAAGTCGGATGCTCGATCTGGTCGGAGTGCATCGAGCTGGCCGTGGTAGAAAAGCCCAAGACGTCAACCGTGACTTCTTGAGATTTCTGGATGGCCGGACGGCCGACCGCCCCTTTTTCGCCTACCTATGTTACATGGATGTAAACCAGGCGTTTCACCATCGTCGGATGAACAGGCCAAAGTGGTCGCACCGTCCACCAAACAGCGAGGTCTTCGAAGCGTATAAGCATGGGCTCCGAACACTGGATGAGGAAATCGGAACCTTGCTGGCAACGCTCGATACAATGAATCTGCGCGAGCGGACGATCATCGTCGTCACGTCAGACCACGGCGAGTCGTTTGGAGCGGAAGTCGCACCGGACCATGATCCCGTGGGGCACGGCACGAGCCTATTCGGAGAGCAAACGCGAGTACCGCTACTTGTAGTGACCCCGCGAGACGACAATGGCCCCTCGACGGTAGCCCAGACCGTAAGCCTCCAGGCCGTGCCGAGGCTCCTCGCCAAGGAGCTCGACTGGGAGGATGACACCTTTGCCGATCCTCTCATACCGAGAACTCCCGGTGTAGCGCTTGCTTCGCTCCACTATGCCGCGGAATCAGCGAGCAGCTGCGTGGGGTCACTGGCACTTCATTGAGAACCTCATTGAAGAACCGCACGAACAGCTGTTCGACCTTGAAACAGATCCTTTTGAAACCGTCAATCTGAGCGGGTCGTTGACGGTTCCAGTCGCTATCAGGCAATTGCTCAGCAGCGCTCATAAGGCGATACGAATCGAGCCCTGATAGCCCTGAGCAATCAGTTTGTCCCCTAAGCCGCAAGGAGATCTGGAGCCCAGCCTGAAGTGTTTTGAGGGACGCAAGCCGCGACCTAGCGGATGAGCCGGAGGCCGACCATACGCCACCTCGATTCAGCGGTGGCAAGGGCACCCCGTGAAATGGAACTAAGCCGGCCGGGCACGGGAATTGCCCGGTCTTTCGACGAATTGGGATCCGGTTTGTCTTGCGGAGGTAATCGGGTCCTGTGGTGCTTGCTCACCCAATCCAGTACGCATATCGGCGGAGTCCTCGAATGCCAGCAAGCGATCGCTCGGTTAGATCAGTCGTCAGTGCACTAAGCCTCTCCCTTTGCGGATTGCTCCTGGCGGCGACAGGATTTCTCGTCTTGGCTCGCACGACGGGCATCCACCCTGAGATCACTCGTTCTGCCACGATTGCTGGAATCGGTGGAACAAGCCTCACGATGCTTGGAGTGCTGATCTGGCATCGGGGTTTTCGACTCGGGCGCCTTCTAGATCTGCTTTCGTTGCTCGCCATGGTGGCTGGTGCATGGATATTGGTCCTGATCCTGGCAAGTGAACTCTCCCATTACGTTGTGATACCAGCCGATATCGTCGGATTCGGAGAGAATGGGTTCCTGGATTTTATTCTGAAATTTCGGGAAGGCCTTCCCTTGTACACTCCGAGTGTGGACAACAACACGGTGCCGTATACACCTGGGGCACCCATTGTCACATATCTCGTTGCCTCGCTTGTCGGAAATGGGACCTCCATCCCACTTCTCAGGGGCCTCACCATAGGAGCAGCGGCTCTGGCCGGTATCGTGTTCTCATTTGGTGCCGCCAATCTTGCTGTCCTGGTTTACGGACAGCGTTTTGCGAATAGGGTGGTCTGGGTCGTAACCTGGGCAGGCCTGCTGATTGTGGTAGCCTTCGACCAACGATTCAACCTCTACACGCATACCATGCACAACGATTCAGCGGCTCTGCTCATCGCAGCAATCGGCTTCTGGATTATGACTCGGCACGCTCTGACGGGCCGAACCTGGCTGCTCGCGGCCATGGTCCTCCTCCCGAGCGTCGGGTTCCTGATTAAGCAAAGCCATTTGATGTGGGCTGGTGTGTTTCCGCTATACCTATTGCTGAACCGTCAAACGAGAACCGCGGTTGTAGTCGGTACACTCAGCATTGCGGGGTTCGGAATCACTTTGGGCATCTGTTGGCTCCTTTGGGGCTCCGATTTTTTCTTTTGGGTGTTCTCTGCGCTCGGAGCGAAGGAAGTGAGCCCAGTGCGGACTGCATTTCACTTGTTGGAAGCTGGGGTGCCGATTGCCTTTTTCGTGTTCGGGGGCTGGGGCGATACGTTGTTTGGCGGCCGGAGCGCCGCGCGCGCTGTGTGGCTTGCCAGTGTCACCGTGCTGATGCTGGGTGTGTGGACAAGTGGTGCGGTATGGGTGCACAATCACCTCGGTCCGGGTGTCATGATGGCCACTTGCTGGTTCTTTCTCGGGATAGTGCGGGCATGGCCAAGCCCTGAAATCCCTGCGAATCGCTTGGGCATTGCGTCCGGTGTTCAGTCCATTCTCCTGTCCTTCAGCCTTGTCGCGCTCTTTGCTGGATTGGGTCACCTTCGGAATCCAAGACGTGGAATTTCACCTGACCTCTACCGATATATAGCTGAAACGGAAGCGGAATTCGTAGGCGTGGATCCCCAGAAAATCCTACTGGACAATGGCAATTGGATCTATCTGCGGACTGGTACTTTGATGCGAGATCGAGCGACACCCCTTGCGGTACATATTGGACCGAATCAATCAACGATGAACCTGAAGATGCTGGACGCGACCAAAGATCGCATCCGTCGCGAAGTGTATGATAAGATCCTTGCCCACGAACTCGACACACCCCGCACGGCCTATGATTTTGGGAAGCGAGGGACTGGTATCCCGGAGCTCATTTTTGAACACTACACGGAATCCCACCGCATAGCTGGTGTTCAGGGAATCACGACGTGGTGGCCCACTCAGATGATCTCGGAGATCATCGTATACGTCAGAAGGAATCCTCTCTAACTTTTGAGGGGAGCGGACCGAAAGCGACGCACTATCGAGGGAGCGCGCCTTCGTTGGGGAGCGCGTTCTATTTGTCCAAGACAACACCACGCGGCGGCATTGTCTCGGTTCGTTGAAGTTGTGGCCTTACAACTTGGGCCCGACTGCTTTTGGTCGAGCTGGCGTCGAACGTCTTCAGTGAGGGAGTATCCCAAGGGAAGCCCTGCCACTAGCCTAGTTCATACCGACAATGATCTCAGAAGCCATGCTGCCACACGGCGCTGCGTTGCTCGCCTATTTCCGGGGCGACACGCAGGCCGAGTTGGTCATCCGGCGCGACGATGGACTCGAAGACCGGCTGCCGGTGAGCCACTTCTTCCGCCCGCCCGAACAGTTCTTTCCCATCGAGGTCGGGGCCCTGGAACGCTGCCGCGGTCACGTGCTCGACATCGGCGCCGGCACCGGGCTCCATAGCCTGGTGCTGCAATCGCGCGGCCTCGCGGTTACC
>CAWFGG010000005.1:0-471556 GCA_963815325.1 uncultured Gemmatimonadales bacterium | reverse complement strand
CGAATCTGTGTCAGCTGCGGGCTCTATGCCCGCCCTCACACAATTCAACGGCTTCCTTCAAAACACAAGCGCCCGCCCGTCAGCTGCACACGGTGGTTAGGGAGCCGGCCGCACACCTCGGCCCGGACAGACCCGGGACTGCTCGGAGCGCTAGGGAAAACCCTAGCTCACCATGCGCGTACCCGGAGCGGACCCCTGGGTGCGAGGAGCCGACCGGAGAGACGAACAACCACATAATTCGTTGAGGAATTGGAAACTGAACCGGAGTTGCGGAGACGTGAAGGCCTGGTCTGCCTAACGAATCTGTGTCAGCTGCGGGCTCTATGCCCGCCCTCACACAATTCAACGGCTTCCTTCAAAACACAAGCGCCCGCCCGTCAGCTGCACACGGTGGTTAGGGAGCCGGCCGCACACCTCGGCCCGGACAGACCCGGGACTGCTCGGAGCGCTAGGGAAAACCCTAGCCCACCGCGGGCGTACCCGGAGCGGATCCCCTGGGTGCGAGGAGCCGACCGGAGAGACGAACAACCACATAATTCGCTGAGGAATTAGAAACTGAACCGGAGTTGCGGAACGTGAAGGCCTGGTCTGCCTAACGAATCTGTGTCAGCTGCGGGCGTTGTGCCCGCCCTCACACAATTCAACGGCTTCCTTCAAAACACAAGCGCCCGCCAGCTGCACACGGTGGTTAGGGAGCCGGCCGCACACCACAGCCCGGACAGACCCGGGACTGCTCGGAGCGCTAGGGAAAACCCTAGCCCACCGTGGGCGTACCCGGAGCGGATCCCGTGGTTCGAGGAGCCGACCACCGAGACGAACAATCACATCATCCGTTGAGGAGTTGGGGACTGAACCGGAGTTGCGGAGAGTGAAGGCCTGGACTGCCTAACGAATCTGTGTCAGCTGCGGGCTCTATGCCCGCCCTCACACAATTCAACGACTTCCTTCAAAACACAAGCGCCCGCCCGTCAGCTGCACACGGTGGTTAGGGAGCCGGCCGCACACCTCGGCCCGGACAGACCCGGGACTGCTCGGAGCGCTAGGGAAAACCCTAGCCCACCGTGGGCGTACCCGGAGCGGATCCCTGGGTTCGAGGAGCCGACCGGAGAGACGAACAACCACATAATCCGCTGAGGAATTGGAACTGAACCGGAGTTGCGGAGAGTGAAGGCCTGGTCTGCCTAACGAGATATGGACTGCAGTAAAATGCCACGTCCCGGCAAGTTCCGCCACAACTACTCAGCCGCTTAACCTCGCCCGCCGCCTCGGCACGCCCGCAACCCCACCCGACTAGGGGAAACCCTAGGGGATGGACGGTGGCAAGATGGACTGCAGAAACCGCCACCTAGTTTGCTAGCTCTTCATATCACGTCCATCGGGCTCCGCACCCCCCGGCCCCCTCGATTCAGTACATGGGTGTAAATCATCGTCGTGCTCACGTCCTTATGACCCAAAAGCTCCTGAATGGTCCGAATGTCATACCCATCCTCTAGGAGATGGGTCGCAAAGGAATGCCTGAGCGTGTGGCAGCTGGCCCGCTTCGCTATCCCGCTCGCCCGGACCGCCACCGTCACGCACCGCTGCACCGCCGACGGGTCGAGATGATGGCGCCGCCGCTCCCCAGTCCGCCGATCCCAATACTGGCGCGCCGCAGGAAACACCCACTGCCACCCCCACTCGGCCCCGGCCCGCGGATACTTCCGCCCGAGCGCCGCCGGCAACTCGACCCCGCCCGCTCCCTCGGCCTTGTCCCGCGCATGAACGGCACGAACCCGCTCGAGATGAGCCCGTAGGGCCGGCTTGAGTCGCGCCGGCAGCATGGTCACCCGGTCACGCCCACCCTTGGCCTCGCGCACGATGATCCGGTTGGCCTCGAAATCGATGTCCTTCACCCGAAGCCGCAAACACTCCATCAGCCGAAGCCCACTGCCATACAAGCAGCGCCGCCAATCAGCCGCTTGGTACCGGACAGCTGCGCCAACACCAGCCGCACCTCCGCCTTGGTGAGCACCACCGGCAGCTTCTTGGGCCGCTTCGCCCGGACGATCCCACGGATATGCCCCGGCGGCACGCCCAGCACCTCACGATAGAGAAAGAGCAGCGCACTCAACGCCTGGTTCTGGGTCGACGCGCTCACCCGCCCCCGCTCGGCCAGGTGGCTGAGAAAGGCCGCAATGCCGGCCCCGCCAAGCTCGATGAGGATTGCGATACCGGTGGAACCGGAGATAGCGGACGATCCAGCCCACATAGGTCGCCTCGGTGCGGTGGCTGTAATGCCGGAGCCGCATGAGCCGCCGCGCCCGCTCGAGCACCGCCTCCATGGTCATACCCAGAGGTTACGCCGGTACCCCGCCACCATGCGGCACCAAATCACCGCTCGAGGCATCGGAATTGAACCGGAGCGATCTGCAATACCACCCGGCCGGGAGCCCGCCCGATAGCGCTATTGGCCTGGTCGAGACGGTGGCCTCAGTCTTGCCACCCCATTGCCCGCTGCGGCCAGGTCTGGCGGCCCCGGGGTCGCTCGCTGGCGGCTTTCGGCCCGGATTCTTACCTTCGAACGGGGCTGTTCACCTACCGACCCAAGCAGGCGGGGACGTCCATGGCATCCTTCCGCTGGACTTTCCAGACCATTCTGTTCTCAGTTGGCCTCGCCATCGCCGTGATCGGCCTGGCGCTGACCCTCTACTTCGTGGACGACCGGGCCACCCGGGTCGGCGCGGGACTCCTGTTCCTGGCCGCGATCATCTGGGCGGCAGGCCGCCTCAGGGTGGTGGAGATGGTGCTCGAGTCGGTGCGGATCGAACCGGTCGAAGAGCGCCGCCGGCACCGGAACCTGCGCGGCACGGTCGATCTCCTGATCGCCGACGTCCGGCGGCTCAACGGCCTCGCCATCGACGCCACCCGCGGCTTCCGCGACCGCGACGCGGCCATGAAGGAAATGGAAACCATCGAGAACCACATGGTCGACGTGATCAAGCAGATCCGCGCCAAGGCCGGCCTCACCGACCAACAGTTGGCGGACCGGCTCATCCAAGAAAAGAAGGCGCTGGAAGAAACTCCAGTCGAGCCGGGAAGCTCAGCCGGAGGGTGACACCCGACAGGGTCCGACCAATGGACGACGCCCTCGCACCGAGCAATCGGCGCGAGGGCGTTCGACTTGGAGGACCAGGCCCGGTCCAGCCTCAGGCCCGCAGGTAGTCGGCCCGCCACTCCTTGATCAGCACCTTGATCGCCTTCCGGTCGGTCAAACCCTCGTCCAACACCCGCTTGGCGAGAGCCGGAAGCTCGGCGTCGGACGCAAAGCGGAGCGAAATGAGCTGGGCCGGGGTAAAGTCGTTGATCCGGGACTTCAGGTCCGGCGGCAAGAGCGTGGCCATCCGGAGCCGTTCCTCGAGGCGGATCACGCGGTCTTGAACGACGGTCGCAAAGAGACGAGCATAGAGAAAGAGGAGAACGAGTGCCACGGCGAGGCCGAGCAACACGGCCGCGTCCCAGCTCGGAAGCTTCACTAGGCGATATATGGACCATCCGAGGTTGATTGCGAGCAGGCCGAAGGTGAGGAAGTGGAAGCCCGGCACGAAGCGGGCGTGGTTAGCAAAATTCTGTGGTTTTGGCTGAGCCATGGTTGCCTCCGCGATTGTTGGGTGTGATTCCTGCACCAGGACCCAAGCTGCAGCCCTGTTGCCCGGGTGGCAAGCGACGCGAGGAAACCCATGACCGACACCGATCGGAAGGCCCCGAAGGAAACCGCACTCATCACCGGCGCGTCGTCGGGCATCGGGCTCGAGCTGGCCCGGCTGTTTGCCGCCGACGGGTACGACCTGGTGCTCGTGGCGCGGCGGAACGACGCGCTTCTGGCCCTGGCCGAGGAGCTCCGCTCCCAACATGGCGTTACGGTGCGGGTCCTGGCCCGCGACCTGGTCCGCTCGTCGGCCCCGCACGACATCGTCGAGATGATGCTGGCCGACGGAATCGACATCGATGTGCTGGTGAACAACGCCGGCTTCGGCGCCCGCGGACCCTTCGCGGAACTCGAACTGCAACGCCAGTCGGATATGATCCAGCTCAACGTCACCGCCCTGACCGTACTCACTCGGCTGTTCCTGCCCGGCATGCTGGCCCGGAACCGGGGCGGCATCCTGAACGTGGCGTCCACCGCGGCCTTCCAGCCGGGTCCCTTCATGGCGGTGTACTACGCCACCAAGGCCTACGTGCAGTCGTTCACCGAGGCGGTGGCCGTAGAAGTGGCGGACAGCAAGCTCAAGGTGTCGTGCCTTTCGCCCGGGCCAACCACGACGGAGTTCGCCGCCCGCGCCGGCACCGAGGGATCGAAGCTCCTGCGCCGGACCTCGTCGATGTCGGCCCGCGCCGTGGCGGAAGCAGGCTACCGCGGGTGGCAGCGCGGCCAGGCCCTGGTGGTTCCCGGTATGGCGAATAAGTTCGGCACCTGGGCGGTGCGGCTCCTGCCCCGGCGGTCCGTCCGCCGGCTGGTGGCGGGGCTCAACCGATGACGCCGAGCCCATTGTGGGGGTGGTCTCGCTCGTGCTCGTCTCCATGGCTGTCGGCGCGGCCCGGTACCGGGCCCGCCCGACGTTCTGAGCCACCCTTTCGCAAGACGTAGTCGGAGGTTCTTATGTCCGGACACAAGCTCCTGGCAACCCTGCTCGTGGCCTCACTCGCCTGCGCCGGCACGGCCCTGGAAGAAGACGGATCGGGCATCGACGGCACGGTGCTGCGCGGCCCCATCCAGCCGGTCTGCACGGTCGGCGTGCCGTGCGACGCGCCGTTCGCAGCCCTGTTCCACGTGACGAAGCGGCGGGCGCGAGGTGGCACAATTCAGAAGCGACGCGGCCGGCCGCTTCACCATCGCACTCCCCGCCGGCGACTACACCATCGTACCCGATGCGAGCGCCCCGCTCATGTCCCCAACCTCACAGGCCCGTGCCGTCCGGGTTGAGCCGCGCACCACCCTTCAGGTGACACTCGACTTCGACACCGGCATACGCTGACCCGGAGCCGACCATGACCCACAGTGGGCGACTCGTTCTTCCAGCCATCCTGGTTATGCTCGGCGCGTGCGCGACCCGCGAAGAGCCCCGGTCGATCGAGGCCGATCGGCTGGCGTTGTTCAGGGCCGACAGCCTGTTTGCCTACGAGACCGCCGAGCGCGGTGCCGATGGCTGGGCCGCACACTTCATGACTGACGGGGTGATGTTTCCGTCGAGCGGCCGGATCGACGGCCAACCAGCCATCCGCGAATTCATGGTCCCCGCCTTCACGCCCGACGGGCCCAGCCTCGAATGGACCCCGACCGATGCGGCGGTGGGTGCGAGCGGCGACATCGGCTACACCCTCGGGCGCTGGGTCAGCCGGGTGAAGACCGCGCAGGGCGGCGACTCGACCGTCGCCTCGGGCAATTACGTTACCATCTGGCGGCGCGACTCGACCGGTGTGTGGCGGGTGGCCGTGGACATCGGGAACCGGGACAGTCCCTGAAACAGCTCAAGGGTCACCGTTGACCATCCCACCGTTCGATCCCTCGAGCGAGGACTGTCGCTGCCCATGCCATGAGAAGCCGGGCATCGTGCACGTGGCCCCGTGCTGCATCCGGTGCCCGCGCTGTCTCCGGCGGATCGCCACCCACGCGTGGGAGAATCACCTGTCCCGCTGCGTCACCATACCCGGATCATAGGACGTCATGACCGATCAGGCCGACCAACGCACAGCGCTCACCGACACCTTCCGCACCACCTTCGGCGGCGCCGATCCCAAGTACCTGATCCGCGCACCGGGCCGGGTCAATCTGATCGGCGAGCACACCGACTACAACGGCCTGCCGGTCTTTCCCATCGCCATTCAATACGCCATCTCGATCCTGTCACGCACGCGGCCGGACTCGCGGGTGCATCTGGTGAATCGCGACGCGCAGTTCGATGCGGTGGAGTTCGAGCTGAGCGATGACATCCCCCATTCGCCGCCGGGACACTGGGGCAACTACGTGAAGGCGGCGGCCCAGGCGCTCTACCGCGACCACGGCGTGCGCCATGGGTTCGACGGCGTGCTCGAGAGCACGGTGCCGGTCGCGACCGGCTTGAGCTCGTCGTCCGCCCTGGTGGTGTCGAGCGGTCTCACGTTGCTCGAACACCACGGCACCACGGTCGACCGGATGCAGCTCATGGATGAATTCGCCCGCGCCGAGGTGTATGTCGGCACCAAGAGCGGCGGGATGGACCAGGCCATCTGTGTCGGCGCCAAGCCGGGCCACGCCTGCCGGATCGACTTCGCCCCGCTCAGGCTCCAGCACGTACCGGTTCCCGTCGGCTGGACCTTCGTCGTGGCGTCGACGCTGATCCGGGCGGAGAAGTCGGGTGCGGCCAAGGCGGCCTACAATAAACGCACCGAGGAATGCCGGGCGGCGCTGGACGCAGTATGCCACGCACTCGACGGAACGCGGCGGACGAACTATGCCGCGCTCATGCACGGCCGCTCTGTGGACGAGCTGCTTGCCGTGGCCGACCGCGCGCTCGACGCCCCGTTGCTCGAGCGGTTCCGGCACGTGGTCACCGAGGCCGACCGGCTGGTGCAGGCGATCGATGCCATGCATCGAAACGACCCGGCGCAGTTCGGCGGGCTGATGGTAGGGTCGCACGAGAGCCTGCGGGACGACTACCAAGTGAGCTGCGCGGAGCTGGATCAACTCGTGGAACTCAGTCTGGCCGCCGGTGCTCAGGGTGCCCGGCTCACCGGTGCGGGCTTCGGCGGCTGCATGGTCGCGCTCACGGCGGAAGACCGCGCCGCCGACCTCCTCGCGGCGCTGGCGGAGGGCTATTACGCGTCCCGGCTCGATTGTGCGCCGTCAGCCCGCGAGCTGTTCATCGCCGTGCCGTCCGGCGGTGCCTCCGGCACGGTATTGTGATCCCGCACGCGCTCAGCTGATCAGGCCGACCCGCGGGAACAGCTTGATGAGCGATGCCGCGGCCAGGACCAGCATCACCAACGCCACGGCCGCGGCCAGCAGGTTACCATAAAGGAAGTACCCGGTGCAGAATAGCGCCGAGTAGACCGCGACACATCCCAAAAACCAGCAGAGGAGACCGGCGCTCAGGCTTCCCGTTTGCGCGCTCGGGTCCGTCTCGACCGCGTGGTCCCACCCGCGGCCCATGGGGTGGATCAGGTCGTAGAAGCTCTGCAGGGTCGCCCGGTCGGTGGCCGGCGTCATGAAGGTGACGCCGATCCAGGCGAGGGTCGTGATGGCCACACCGATCACCAGCGTGAGCGAGGGGTCGAGCGCCGGAAAGCCCAAGGCCTGGTGCACGAACTGGAAGTACACCGCCACCAGGAACGAGACCGAGATCGCGGTGATCTCGCTCCACGCGTTGACCCGCCACCAGAACCAGCGCAACAGGAAGATCAGGCCGGTTCCCGCGCCCACCTGGAGCAGGATCTGGAACGCCTGGAGCGCGTTCTGGAGCACGAGCGCCAGGAGCGAGGCGAGCACGATGAGGAGCACCGTCGACACCCGGCCGACCATGACGTAGTGCTTGTCGCTCTCGTTCGGCGCCACGAAGCGGCGGTAGAAGTCGCCCACGATGTAGGACGAGCCCCAGTTGAGATGGGTACTGATGGTGGACATGTAGGCCGCGGCCAGCGACGCCACCGCGAGCCCCAGGAGCCCGTGCGGCAGGAAGATCAGCATGGCGGGATAGGCCAGATCGTGCCGCACGATCGACGGATCGAGGTTCGGGAACCGCAGCATGATCGAGTCGAGGCTGGGATACACGATGAGCGAGCAGAGCGCCACGATCATCCAGGGCCACGGCCGGAGCGCGTAGTGGGCGATGTTGAACCAGAGCGTGCCCAGCAACGAGTCGCGCTCGGTTCGTGCGGCCAGCATCCGCTGGGCGATGTAGCCGCCGCCACCCGGCTCGGCGCCGGGGTACCAGGTGCTCCACCACTGCACCGCGATCGGGACGATCAGCACGGCCAGCACGGTGGTGCCGTCCGAGAAGTCCGGTAACAGGCTCAGCTTTCCTTCGAGCGCCGGATGCTGCACCATGCCGGCCAGCCCGCCCACCTCGGGCAGGTTCAAGGCGTAGTACGCCGCGGCGATCGAGCCGGTCATGGCGACGGCGAACAGCAACAGGTCGGTGACCACCACGCCCCAGAGGCCGGCGGTGGCGGAGTAGATGACGGTCACCCCGCCGGCCAGCACGACCGTCGTGACCTTGTCGACGCCCAGCAGCACGTTCCCGATCTTGATGGCCGCCAGGGTAACGGTGGCCATGATCATCACGTTGAAGAAGATGCCCAGGTAGAGCGCCCGGAAGCCGCGCAGGAAGGCGGCCGGCTTGCCGGAGTAGCGCAGCTCGTAGAAGCCGATGTCGGTGAGCACGCCCGAGCGGCGCCAGAGCTTGGCGTAGATGAAGACGGTCAACATGCCGGTGATGAGGAAGGCCCACCAGAGCCAGTTCTGGCTCACGCCGCCGTTTCGGACCAGGTCGGTGACGAGATTCGGCGTGTCGGTCGAGAAGGTCGTCGCCACCATGGACGTGCCCAAGAGCCACCACGGGAGCTTCCGGCCCGAGAGGAAGAACTCCTGGACGCCCTGTCCGGCCCGGCGGGTGAACATGAGGCCCACCGCCAGTGCCACCACGCCGTACACGGCGACCACGGCCCAATCCAGTCGATCGAGTTGCATGCGCTACCCGGCGTCAAAAGAGGGAAGGGGGATACCGCCCTGCCGCCACCTGCTCCGCCATGTACGCCTGGACCCGGGTATGGTCACCCGCATGGGTCATGCCGGTCCATGTCCCGGTCGTCGGCAAGATCGCGACCTCAGCCTCGCCCGCCAGCACCAAGCCGTTCACCTCGGTGCTCAACCGGAACTCGGCGTCGGTGCTCTGCCCGTGCTCGCTTCTGAAGGCGTCGAACCGGCGGTCGAGGAGAGGGAACAGGTCCGGGGTGAAGCCCCAGGCATTCATCGAAATGGTCTCCTCGCCGGTCAGGCGAAGGGCCTCACCGTGCTCGCCACGGCCCGTGATGCCGCTTTCGCTCTCGCGAATCTCGGTCACCTCGGCGATCGTGGTGAGCCGTTGGTTCAGGTGCCGGCAGACGGCACGGCCCACGCCCCCCACGTCGGACAGGGTGTCGCGCAGGCGATAGCCCACCAGGGCGAACACCGGCGTGGGCTCGTCCGGGTCGGTTCGGAGGAAGTCGCCGAGCAATTGGTACGCGTTCTGGCCGTAGAAATCGTCGGAGTTGATCACGGCGAACGGGGTATTCAGGTTGGCCTTCGCGGTGAGCACCGCGTGCGCGGTGCCCCAGGGCTTCCGGCGACTCGCGGGCAGCCCGTCCACCGGTTGCTCGCAGACCGTGACGGGACACGGGGCCCGCTCCAGCCGTTGCTCGAGCGCCGGCCGAAATGCCGGCTGCGCGATGATCACCACGCGATCGAACCCGGCCCGAAGGGCGTCGAACACGGCATACTCGAGCAGTGTCTCCCCGCCGGGGCCGACCCCCGCCAGCTGCTTGGGCGAGCCGTACCGGCTGGAGAGCCCGGCCGCGAGCACGAGCAGGGTGGGGCTCACGGGTGTCGATGCGGCAGGCGCATTCATGAGACCGCCTCCGGCTCGCGGGTCTGGAGGTCAACGATGGTCGCCAATGGGAGAAAAGGGTAGAACGTTTCCCAGCGGAGCGCCACCTGTGTCCAGCCATTCCAGGGTGTCCCGGGCACGATGAGACGTCGAGCTGGTTGTTACCTTTGATGAAGACATCGGAACTTGATCGCTCGATCCGGTGCCGCGTCCCGCCTTCCTAGGTATTGGCCATGAAGATCGCCCTTACCGCGCTGTTCATCTGGCTGGTCCTGTGGTTGCTGACCCGGTCGCGACGGGAGGAACGAACCTCGTTGCCACCCAGTCGGGACTCGGCCCTTCCCTCAGGCGATCCCGAGGAGACCATTCGCCGGCTGCTCAGGTCGGGCCACAAGATCGAAGCGATCAAGCACCACCGCCAACACTTCGGCACCGGCCTCAAGGAAGCCAAGCAGGCGGTGGAGCAGCTGGCGCGCGAGCGCATGGGTCCCGGCCGGTGACCGCTGAGCGAGGCCGCCGGGTCTTCCTCTGGGCCTCCCCCCTGCCGCTCCTACTCCATTTCGTGGCGCTCTGGTACGTCGGGCGGTACGACGGCTGGGGCGCCTGGGCCGCAGCCCCGCTCTTGCTCCCCGCGATCATGCTCAGTCTGGGCATGTTCCTGACCGGGATCGCGTTCTGGTACCAGGGGCGGCGGCGGACGCGGGCGCGATCCGCTACTGGTTGCCGCGACCGTGCTCGCCGGCTCGGTGGCGATCTTCTACTTATTCCGTGCGCTCGTCCGCGGCATGCTCATCTGATTCCCGGAGTCCAACAGTGACCTTTACCCGTCGCGCGTCGCTCCTCGCCCTCACCGTCGTCGCCTGTGGGCCGGGCAACCGGTCGAACCCCGAGACGCCCGGCACCGAGCAGGCCGGACTAATCGCCGAGCGCACCGGCGCCGTGATCGTGAGCGACCCGTGCGATTCCGGGGCGGGTTTCCGCGCCGCGTGGCGGGCGACGATAGCTCCGATCGACCGGGGCATCGGGGTGGTCACCTTCCCGGACTCGGTGGTCGGCCGGCGGAGCGACACGATGACGATCCACACCGCACCGGGTGAGGAGGCACCCATCATCGCGCGCTACATCCTGCGCTCCGTGCCGGAATACTCCTGGTGCTACCGCATGGAAGTGTCCGCCGAAGGGATCACCGACAACTCGCTCGAGATCGGCTACGAAAGCGTCGGATTGCCATTCGACAGCCTGACCTCATCGAATGTTTGGGCGCGTGTGATCTTCGGTTTCGGTCGCGACAGCATTCCGGAGCGCGGCTGGATCCTGCTCGAGGCCGGGCGAAGCCGAGTGGGTGCTCTGGCCGGATCACTTTCGCGAAATGGGCGGGTTCCTCTGGAACGCGGACGAGCTGGAGCCCGAATTCGCCGACGGCCCGGGCGGCGCACCCATCCAACTAGATCTGGCCCGAAGTGAAGGCGGGGCCTACGACTTCGAAGTGCAGGCCATCGAATTCGATGGCCCCTGGATGCACGCCCGCATCCGCACGCCCACCGGCTGCGGCGCGCCCGATTCGCTGGTTCGGGAGACGACGGCCTGGCTCCGATACCTGACCGATACCGGCCGGCCGGCCGTGTGGTACGCAACCCGCGGCTGCTGAGCCCCCGGCCGGGCTTACATCAACACCGAACGCAGCAGCCGGATCGCCTCAGCGACATCCTTCTCGGTGAACGCCAGCGACGGCCTGAAGCGGAGCGACCGAGGGCCGCACGTCAATGTCGCGAGCCCGACATCCCAACAGCGTTGGCGCAGGTCATTCCGGCTCGTCCCGTCCGGCAGATCGAACGCCAGGAGCAAGCCGCGGCCCCGCACGTTGGTGATCGATGGGAAGTCCGCCTGTGCTGTCTCCAACTCGTGTCTGAACACCCTGCCAACCGTGGCCGCGTTCTCGACCAGGCGGTCCTCCCGCATGATCTCGAGGTACCGGGCGCAGCGAACCATGTCGACCAGATTCCCGCCCCAGGTGGAGTTGATCCGCCCCGAGACGTGGAACACGTTCTTCTCGATCTGGTCGATGCGGGTGGTGCTCATGATGCCGCAGACCTGGGTCTTCTTGCCGAACGCGACCAGATCGGGCACCACGCCGAGCTGCTGGAACGCCCACATCGTGCCCGTCACCCCCATGCCCGTTTGAATCTCGTCGAAGATGAGGAGTGCCTGGCGTTCGTCAGCGATCTCGCGCAGGCGGTGGAAGAACTCGGGCCGGAAGTGATTCTCACCGCCCTCGCATTGGATCGGCTCGATCAGGATCGCGGCGATGCCGTTCGGGTCTCGGGCAAACGCGTCCTCGACTTCACGCAGTGCCCGGTCTTCGGCGGCCTGAGCCACCGCGTCATCGACCGGGAACCGGAGCGTGGGGTTCGCAATCCGCGGCCAATCGAACTTGGGGAAGTCGGCGATCTTCACCGGATCGGTATTCGTCACCGACAGGGTATAGCCGCTCCGTCCGTGAAACGCGTCGCGGAAATGCAGGATTGCATTGCCCCCGCCTTCGATGCCGCGGGCCCGATTGTGTTGCACCTTCCAATCGAACGCCGCCTTCATGGCGTTCTCCACGGCCAGCGCGCCGCCGGCAACGAAGAACAGGTAGCGGAACTCCGGCGGGACCGCGATCTCGCGGAACGTCTTGACGAAGCCCGCAAACTCCCGGCTGTAAACGTCGCTGTTGGCGGGGTTGCTGAGCGCCGCGGCCATGAGCGACGCACCGAAAGGCCTCGTCCGCCATCTTCGGGTGGTTGTGCCCGATCGGCAGCGACGCGAAGTAGGAGTAGCAGTCGAGGTATTCGTTGCCGGTGAGGGCATCGACCATCGTTGTTCCATGCGAGCGCTCCAGGTCGATCACGATATGAAAGCCGTCGACCAGGATGTTGCTCTCGAGCGTCGGGAATACCTGGTCGGCCGGAATGGATATCTTGGCCATGTCGCCTCCCCACCACTCAGTGGATTCGAGGGCCTGCTGCAGAGTTATGTGCCACGCGGCACGGTCCCGTGCGGCTCGGTCGTCATTGGTATGTCAAGGTTTCAGCGCGGATGCATCCGCGCCGTCAATTGGGTGGGGCAAAGATTCCTGGGCGGGCGTTCCTGGGAAGGAACCCTCGTAGCAGTACGTGCCTAAGCGCAGCGAGCACGCAGCCTGAAGCGTGCAGACATGCTCCGGCATTTCTGCTCATGATCGCTCCTCGTGGAGAGGCTCGAAATCTAACGCCCCTCGCCGGCGGACGACGGGCCGGCCGCTAATGCACCGCCCGCCGGCGCAGGAACATCCGATTGCGCCGGGCATAGTGCTTCGGTTTGGCCACGTCGTGGTTCAGCCACTCGGTCACGGCCGCATGGCCCAGACTCTCCGGGTCGTGCTGCAGGTAGATACCGTCGCGGGAAAACTGGAAATCGCTGGGTGTGAGGATCGCCGCCTGCCCATAGTTCAGGTGCACCGCCGGCACCATCGGCAGCGATCCGACGGTGTGCGACGTGATCACGTACATCTGGTTCTCGATGCTCCGGGCGTGGGCGCAGTATTTGACCCTGAGGTAGCCCTGCCGGTCGTCGGTGCAGCTCGGGCACGACGAGGATGTGCGCGCCGAGCCGGGCCGCGGTGCGGGCGATCTCGGGGAACTCGACGTCATAACAGATCGTGATGGCGACGCGCCCGAAGGGGGTCTCGAACACCCTGAGCTTGTTCCGCTGCGAGACCTTCCAGTCTTCCACCTCGAACCGGGTCATGTGGAGCTTGCCCTGGACGCCGACGGCCCCGTTCGGCGAGAAGAAGTAGCACTCGTTGAACACCCGGTCGTCGCCGTCGTCCATGACCGGGATGGTGCCGCCCACCACGTAGATCCCGTGCCGCCGCGACGAGGTCGGTGAACAGCTCGAGGTAACGCGGGCGCTGCCGGGCCAGGTCCCGGACCTGCTCCATGATGGGGCGCTTGACGTTGCCGAGGGTGAGCAGCTGGACCGTGAAGTACTCTGGGAACACCACCAGGTCGCACTTGTAGTCGGCCGCCGTCTCGATCAGGGCCTCTACCTGGCCCTGGAAGTCCTCGAACGTGAGGACTGGTCGGATGAAATACTGAAGTGATGCGACCCGTATTCGGTTCATTTTCGGCCTAGTTTCGGTTTATTTTCGGCACAAAAGCGCTCGGGGAGAGTGCACAAGGCATCGAGCACCCCCGAACGCGTATCCATGTAAATTAATGGTGGAAAATGCGTTAAGCGAGTGCTCAGAGGACCTGTTCATGAAACTGTTTCGCTATCTCTGGGCCGGGCCGGTTACCTGCCTCGGCCTCCTACTGGTGCCCCTCGCCTGGGTTGGAGCGGGACGAGTGACCGTGGTCGACGGCGTGATCGAGGCCAGCGGCGGACTGCTCGACGCGCTCCTCCGCCGAGTCACCGTCTTGCGAGGCGGGGTCTCGGCCCTGACGCTGGGTCACGTGGTGCTGGCCCGGGACGATCAGTGCGCGGAGCGGACCCGGGCCCATGAGCGGGCCCACGTTCGGCAGTGCGAGCAATGGGGGCCGCTCTTCCTGCCCGCCTACCTGGCGGCGAGCCTCCTGGCCGTGCTCCGCCGCGGGAACTTCTATCGAGATAATTGGTTTGAGCGTATGGCAAACCGGGCTCCGCCCAAACCGGACGATTCATGTCCCGCTCCCGCGGGTGGCATTGCGTCGAGCGGCCGGAGCCAGGGATAATCCATCCAACCACGTCCGTCCGCCGGGCGGCGGCACACGAGACAGGAGCGATCAGCGATGGCACTGGCGACATTTGGCGCGGGATGCTTCTGGGGGGTCGAGGTGGCGTTCCGGCAGGTGAACGGCGTCACCGACGCGGCCGCGGGCTACCTGGGCGGCCATCTCGAGAACCCGACCTACGAAGATGTGTGCAGCGGCAAGACCGGTCACGCCGAAGTGGTGCAGGTCGAATTCGATCCGGCGGTCGTGTCCTATGTCCGAACTGCTCGACGTCTTCTGGCAGAGCCACGACCCTACCACCCTCAATCGTCAGGGCCCCGACGTTGGGGCGCAGTATCGCTCGGCCATCTTCTATCACACGCCCGAACAGGCCGAGCTTGCTGCGAGTTCCAAACAGACCGTCGCAGAGAGCGGGCGGTTCTCGCGGCCCATCGTCACCGAGATCATCCCGGCCACGACCTTCTACCGGGCCGAGGAATACCACCAGCGCTACCTCGAAAAGCACGGCTTGGCCAGTTGCTCGGTCCCGCCGCGAAGCGGCTGAGCCTGGTCATGGAGTTCAGGCTCGAGGAAGCCCTCCGCCTGCTGGGCCAAACCCCATCGGTGCTCGATGCGCTGGTCGTCGGCTTGCCGGAAGAGTGGCTTCACGCAACCGAGGGCGGCGAGTCCTGGAGCCCATACACGATTGTCGGGCACCTGATCCACGGTGAGCGGACCGATTGGGTCCCGCGGGCCCTGCTGATTCTTTCGGCTCCGGCCGGGCAGCCACCCACCTTCGAGCCGTTCGACCGGCTGGCCCAGTTCGCCTGGCCCAACCGGCCGATCGGAGCGCTGCTCGAGGAGTTTGCCGGGCTCAGACGGGACAACCTTCTTACGGTCGAGGCCTGGAACCTCGGCCCCGACCACCTGGCACTACCGGGGCGCCACCCAGAGCTCGGACCGGTCACCCTGGGCCAGCTGTTAGCCACCTGGGTGGTGCACGACCAGAGCCATATCCGGCAGATCGCTCGGGTCCTGGCCAGGCAATACGCCACCGAGGTAGGCCCCTGGGACGCCTATTTGCCGGTCCTTGCCGAGGCCAAGTAGCCCCAGTCCGGCATTTCCGGGCCTGATGAAAAGACTTGCACGGTCGGGAGGCCGCGCCCCAGCAGGGAGGCCCCATGTGGGAGGGGTCTGGTGTCGGGGCCCCCATTTCTCTAGCTTCCCCCCAGCATCATCCGGCCGTCTTGGCAGGAGCAGGATCCAACGCACTCAGAACGGGAAGGGTTCCATGACGACCAAACTCGACAAAGTGATCAAGCGCGAAATCGCCATCGGCGACCAGCTGTACACCGTCCAAATCTCCCCCGCCGGGCTCAAGCTCACACCCAAGGGCGGCCGCAAGGGCCCGGAATGGTCCTGGCACCGTCTGCTGCAGGGGGACAACATGTCGGGCATGGCCTAGCGCCCGCAACTCGAGCCCCACGACCCATCGTGACAGACAGGCGGAGCCCCGAACGGGCGTTCCGCCGGATCGTGGGGCTGCTGGAAGAGGTGGCCATTCCCTTCCTGCTCGTCGGCGGACTCGCGGCTCGCGCCTCTGGCGCCCACCGTGAGTTCGCCGATATCGATTTCTACGGGCCCGATGAGCGCCTACCCGACATCCGGCTCCGGAGCCCGGCTGTCGCGGCAAGAATCGAGGATCTCGAGGCATGAGCGTGAGCGACGCCTTCCGCGAGTTTGCCCTTGACCAGCTCGGCCGGGTCACGCCGGTCAGCGCGCGGCGGATGTTCGGCGGCGTGGGGATTTACGCCGGTGGGCTCTTTTTCGCGGTGATGGACAACAACCGGCTCTACTTCAAAGTGGACGATTCCAACCGGCAGGATTTCGAGGCCGCCGGGATGGGGCCGTTCAGGCCATCCGGGTATGACGGAGCCGCCATGCAGTACTACGAGGTTCCGCCGGACGTGCTGGAAGACGCGGAGGTCCTCGATAGCTGGGTCATGAAGGCGCTCGCCGTGGCCCGCGCCGCGCGAGCCCGGCGGAAGAAGTAGCATTCGCCAATGACCATGGGGCTCGAGCCGCAAGAGATCCGGTTTGACGTGGACGGCGTGGAGGTCTCCGGCCTCGTCGTCCGGCCGGATGGGGCGCGCTGGTTGTACCTGTTCGGGCACGGCGCAGGAGCCGGCATGCGGCACCCGTTCATGGCGGCGATGACCGAGGTACTCGCCCGGCGAGGCGTCGCGACCTTCCGGTATCAGTTTCCCTATATGGAGCGCGGCAGCCGTCGCCCCGACGCGCGGCCGACGTTACTCACCACGGTTCGAGCGGCGGCCCGCGAAGCGCCCCGCATCGTTCCCGGCCTTCCGGTCATCGCGGGAGGAAAGTCGATGGGCGGGCGGATGACGTCACTGGCCATGGCCGAGGCGCCGATCGACCAGGTCGTGGGGCTCGCGTTCCTCGGGTTCCCGCTGCACGCGGCGGGCAAGCAGCCATCGGACGAACGAGGAGCGCACTTGGCTCTGGTGCCGGTGCCCATGCTCTTTCTGCAAGGCACCCGGGACACGCTGGCCGACCTGACGCTGCTCGAGCGGCTTGCCCGGTCACTTGGTGCGCGGGCAACGCTGCACGTGGTGGACGGTGCCGACCATTCGTTTCATGTGCTCAAACGGTCGGGCCGGCAAGACGAAGACGTATTGGAAGAACTGGGAGACTCCATGGCGGCGTGGGCTCGGGATCACTTGGGGATTGCAGAATGAAGAAGATGGTGGTGCTGGCCCTGGCGGCGGTTGCGCTGGCTCTTGGTGTCTTGGTCGGGGTGACCGGTGTGGCGTACCTGCCGGTCTCGATCGTGCTGGGCCCGTGTCTCAGGGATTGGACCAGCCCCTCGTCGTACGGCACCCGCGCGAGCCCGCTCGCCTCCACCACGTTTCGGGTCGGGTCCGGTGCGGTGCGGGTCTGCTATGGCCGTCCCGCCGCGCGTGGCCGCACCGTGTTCGGCGGCCTCGTTCCGTTCGGCCGGCTCTGGCGCACCGGCGCCAACGAGCCGACCCGGCTCTATACCAATACCGATCTCTCGATCGCTGGCATCCAGGTTCCGCGCGGTCGCTACGCCCTGTATACCGTGCCGGGACCGGAGCGCTGGGAAGTCAGGCTGAGTCGCTCGATTCTCCATTGGGGTAACGATATCTCGCCCGCGGTCCAATCGCGGGAGATCGGTCACACGGAGGTGCCCAGCGACTCCTCCAGCTCATATGTGGAAGCGTTCACTATCCGCACCGCTCCGGCCCCTGGCGACGAGGTCCATCTCATCTTGGAATGGGAATCGACCAGGGTGGTGATCCCCATCCGGCCGGCGCCGGCGCTCGGCCAGTGATACCTCCAGGGTATGAGCGACGGTCGTCGAAGTCCGGCGACGGTCTGGTCCTGACCGCTGCAACTTCCTGGCTGGAGGAGATCCTGGACTTGGGGCTCACGATCCATGGTTGGGCGAGCAATCAGCCCCGGCGTCGGACGCTCTCGGGGCGGGGCACGGTCTACGCGGTCGAAGCACCGGTCGGAGGCCCGGACCGGCGAGCCCGTTGGGCGGTGCGCCACTATCATCGCGGTGGTGCGGTGGCCTCCTTCCTCGGCGACCGGTATCTGGCGGGCGGACCCGCCCGCCCCGAATTGGAAATCTGGGCGAGTTCCGAAGCGCGCGCCCGAACGATCCCGACCCCGGCGGTGATCGCCGGAGCGTGGTATCCGGCCGGTCTCTTCTACCGGGCCGACCTGGTGACCGAGCTGGTTCCCGACGCGACCAGTCTGGCCGATGCGCTCTTTGCGAGTCAACGGAGTCCACAGCGGATCCGGGCTCTCGCGGCCGCCGGACGACTGGTCCGCGAGCTTGGGGAGAAGGGCCTCCGGCACGCCGACGTGAACGCGATGAACATCCTGTTGGGCTGGGACGCCGACGCGCCGAAAGCCTACGTGATCGATCTCGACCGCGCGACCATGTCCGAGACGCCGGGCGTTGCGCTGGGCAGGTCGATGCTCGACCGGCTCGACCGGTCGCTTCGCAAGCTGGGCGCTTCATCCGGTCGCCCGCTGTCGGAAGCGGAGTGGTCTGCGCTCCGAGTCGCATTCGAGCAACACGGCATGAGCGCGGATCAGTGGGACGCCCCGGGATGGAGCGGGCCGCCGCCCCGAGAGATCTGCATCGTTATGCTGAGCGCAATCGGCGACGCGGTCCACGTCCTGCCGGTGGCGAACGCTCTCAAGCGGGCCTGGCCGGGCTCGCGGATCACCTGGGTCATCCAACCGGTGGCTCATGGACTGGTAAAGGATCACCCTGCGATCGACGAGTTCATCCTGTTCCAGCGGCGGCGCGGGCTTTCGTCACTCACCGGCTTCGGCGAGCTCAGACGCACGATGCGAGGACGCCGGTTCGACCTGCTGGTCGGACTCCAGGTGTACTTCAAAGCGGGGCTCATCACGGCACTCACCCCGGCCCGAGTGAAGCTCGGCTTCGATCGCGCGCGCGCCCGCGACGCGCAATGGCTCTTTACCAACCGGCGCATCCCGCCCCACGCCCAGCAACACGTGCAGGACCAGTACTTCGAATTCTTGCATTTTCTCGGTGTCGACCCCGAACCGGTCACGTGGGACATCCGCTTCACCGAGGAGGAACGGGCGGCAGCGCGGCAATTCTTCGGCCGGCTCGACCGCCCGGCGTGTGCGGTGGTGGTCGCGACCAGCAAGCCCGAGAGGAACTGGGCGCCCGCCGGGTATGCGCGCGTGCTCGACGAGGTGGATCGCGTGCACGGCCTCCGGCCCGTCATCGTCGGCGGACCCTCGGTAGCCGAACGCCGCATCGCCGACGAGATCATCGCAACCACCAAGGCCGACGTGGTCGACATGCTGGGCGGCGACCTCCGGAGACTCACCTGGCTCATCGGCGGAAGCGCGCTCCTCATCACGCCCGACACCGGGCCGCTCCACATCGGGCGCGCGCTCGGCACGCCGGCGGTGAGCCTGATCGGCTATACCAACCCGAAGCGGTCGGGCCCGTACCGGATCTGGGAAGATCTGATCGTCGACGGCTACGCCATGTATCCGGGCGAGGATTACCCCATCTCGCCTGCGTACCGCGATGGGATGAAGCGCGTCACCGCCGACCAGGTCTTGGAGAAGGTGTCGCTCGCAATGCGGAAGTACGTGAATGTCTGATGCGACCGTCGATGTTTCGCGGGCGTCTGGCGGCGTTACTGCTAGCTTACCAGTGCGATCGGCGGCTGCGGCCCATCGACCCGGGACACCCGCGATGTGGCCGTGCGCGGCCCGATCCGTCGTGGCGGCGTTTCCGGCGATGTCACAGATCAAGTCGAAGCCGACGAGCCATCGGGGCGACTGCTGCATGACTTCCAGTCGCATCTCGATGAGGCTCGAAGTGAGTTGGCAAGCGGAGGCGTCGCGCTCTACGAATGGTACGCGCCCGAGCTCCGACTCGCGAGCGAGTCGGGGACCGCCGTATATACGATCGCACCCGATACCGTTCAGGTGATGTACTATTTCGTCGAGCCCGGCCGAGCGCCGTGCATCCTTCGTGGCGTCCGAACCGCCGCCGAGCTGTTGCGGGCTGCGGCAGACTGTTTCGATCTCGACCTGACGCATCCCGACCGGCCCCGCTGACGCGCGGGTCCGTCCTCCCCTGCCGGAGACTGCATCATGTTACTTCTCACTGGAACCATTCTGCTTGGTGCGCTGCAAGGCCAGGCCGCCCCGCCGCGCGTCGTCATACGGCCCGACGCGATCCAGCTCGCCGTCGGCGCCACCCACCATCTCCGGGTCGAAGCCACCGATTCCCTCGGCCGGCCGATGAGTGGACCGGTCCGGTGGTTTTCGCTCGATCCGGACATCGTGACGGTGGACTCGGCGGGTGTGCTCCGGGCAGAGCGGCCTGGCACCGTGCGGGTCATGGTCCACGTGGGCGACGCGCCAATGGCCACGGCCACGGTGACAGTCTCGGAGCTACCTCCGTCGGAGGTGGCGCTCTCGCTCGAAGGCGGCAGCGAACTTCGCGCCGGCACGAGCGCGCCGCTCGCGGTGGTTGCCATCACCCGCTTGGGCGATACGGTGTCGGTCCCGATCACCTTCCAGAGTGAACGGCCAGAGGTAGCCACGGTGGACGCCGGAGGCCGGGTCTACGGGCGACGCCCCGGCCCGGCGCAGCTCACGGCTCGGGCCGGCAATCAAACGGCACGGCTCGAGGTGAGGGTGGTCCCGAACCCGGCTGTCGAGTACACCGTCCTGCCCGAGGTCGGGATCATCCGCACCGGAGACGTCGTGCGATTCACCGTGGCCGGGCGCTCGGCGAGCGATGCCGAGATCTCCGGCTTCTATCCGGAGTGGTCGGTTGCAGGAAGCGGGGCGACAGTCGAGGCGGATGGAGCGGATGGCGTGTTCGTGGCCGAGCGGCCCGGCACCTACCGGGTGGTGGCGCTGGTCGGTGAGGGAGCAACGGCGAGTCAGATCATTCACGTGGAGCCTCGCCCCGTGCCCGGGAAAGTGATCCTCGTCGGGCGTGGCCCGGAGAGCCGCCATCATACCGGGGACATGTGGGCATTCGAGGGTGTCGACGGCCATGACTACGTCTATATCGGCACCTACATGTACGATTGGCTCAAGGTCTGGGACGTCACCGATCCGACGCATCCCACGCTCACGGATTCGGTTCAGATGGATGCCCGCCGCATCAACGACGTGAAGATCCACCCGAACAACCGGCTCGCCGTGGCGACGCGGGAGGGCGCGTCGACCCGCCGGAACGGCATCGTGCTGCTGGACCTGTCTGTGCCCGCCCATCCGTCGGTGCTTTCCGAGTACACCGAGACCGTCACCGGCGGGGTGCACAACGTGTGGATCCTCGGCGATCACGACCTGGTCTATGCCGCCCATAACGGCACCGGCGACATCCACATCATCGACATCTCGGACCCGCGCGCCCCGCGCGAGGTGGGCCGCTGGGGCCTACCCAAGCAACGCAAAGTGCTGCACGATGTGTACGTGCACGACGGCTACGCCTACCTGTCCTACTGGAACGATGGATTGGTCATGCTGGACGCCGGTGCCGGCACTCATGGCGGCACGCCGGCTGCGCCGACGCTGGTGAGCCAATACCGCTACCCGATGCCGAGCAACACCCACACTGCATGGCGCCAGGGGCGGTATCTCTTCGTGGGTGACGAGATCTATCCCAGCGACTGGAACGGCGATGCCGATCGGCGGATCGACGCGCGCGGATATGTCCACGTGCTGGACTACGCCGACCCGGACCGACCGGTCGAGGTTGCGCGCTATGAGGTGCCCGAGGCCGGGGCGCACAACCTGTGGGCCGAAGGTGATCTCTTGTACGTGGGTTATTACCAGGGCGGCCTTCGAGTGGTCGACATCTCGGGCGAGCTGCGGGGCGACCTGTATCAGCAGGGCCGGGAAGTCGGCATGCTGCTCACGACGGACCAGCACACCACCGTGCCCAACTGGCCGATGACCTGGGGTGCGCAGGTCTTCAAGGGCAACATCTTCTCGTCGGATCTGCACTCTGGGCTCTGGGTCACCAAGTATCAGCGAAACCCGTTGACCCCCTAACCGTGAGAGCGTCCATGTCTCTGTCCATGCGGTACGTCGTCCTGCTTTCGGGCGCGCTCGGCGCCGGATGTTCCTCCGGAACCTTCCGCGACCCCTTATTGCGGCATTTTCCGATGGACGATCTCACCGGCATCATCGCGCAATCCGGCATCGTGTTCGATGCGACCACGTCCAGTGATGGCAAGGGATCGGTCAAGATCGTGGCGGGCAAATCCATGACGGTGCGACTCTACGACGTGGACAGCATCGACATCGAGAAGGCACGGCTCGTCTATCGGGCCCGGGTGCGGACCGAGAACGTCACCGGGCAAGTGTTCCTGGAGATGTGGTGCCGTTTCCCGGGCAAGGGCGAGTATTTCTCGCGCGCGCTCGATCAGGCGTTGTCCGGCACGGTTGGCTGGACCACGCTCGAGGCGCCGTTCATTCTCCAAGCAGGACAGACGCCCGATCTGGTGCAGCTCAATGTCGTGGTTGACGGGACTGGCACCGTGTGGGTGGACGACATCGACTTGGTCCGGGAGGACCTGTGAGGCCTGGCCTACTCGTAGGCCTGTCGCTCGTGGCGCTGCCGGCGGTCGCTGTCCTGTCAGTCCCGAACGATGACGATCGAGGACTACGAGCCCCGCTCGACCTTGGTGGTGCCGGAGCATCCGGTCACCAGGGCCAAGTATCCCTTCATCGACGTTCACAGCCATCACCGCCTCGACTTGCCGGCGGAAGACATCGATGGCCTCGTCGCCGAGATGGACCGGCTGAACATGGCGGTGCTGGTGAACCTGAGTGGGCGCCAGGGAGAGCGGTTAGCGGAGGGAATGCGGCGGTTCAAGGGCCGCCATCCCTCGCGCTTCGTACTGTTTGCCAATCTCGATTTCGCCGACGTCGATTCCCCGGCCTACGGCGAGCGGGCGGCGGCGCAGCTCGCGCGGGACGTCGAGGCCGGGGCTCAGGGGCTCAAGATCTTCAAGAACTTCGGGATGACGCTGAAAGACAGGCAGGGCAGGCGCATTGCGGTCGACGACCCGCGCTTCGATCCGATTTGGCAGGCGTGTGCGGCGCTCGGCATTCCGGTGCTGATTCATACGGCCGAGCCCAGGTCGTTCTTCGAGCCGAAGGATCGGTGGAACGAGCGGTGGCTCGAGCTCGAGCAATTTCCCGATCGGGCCCGCCCGCCCGATCGCTATCCCCTGTGGGAGAGCCTCATCGCCGAGCAGCACCGGCTGTTCGCCAAACATGGCAACACCATCTTCATCGCCGCGCATCTTGGTTGGCTCGGCGGCGATCTGGCGCGGCTGGGGCGCGTCATGGATTCGTTGCCGAACGTCTATACCGAGATCGGCGCCGTCCTGGCCGAGCTGGGCCGGCAGCCCCGCTTTGCGCGCGAGTGGTTCATCCGATACCAAGACCGGGTGCTGTTTGGCAAAGATGCGTGGGCGCCCGACGAGTATCTCGTCTACTTTCGCACCCTCGAGACGGCGGACGAGTACTTCGATTACTACCGCAAGCGGCACGCGTTCTGGAAGTTGTATGGTCTGGACCTGCCGGACGAGGTGCTGAAGAAGCTCTACTACCAGAACGCCCTCCGGGTCATTCCGGGCATCGACCGCACGCTCTTTTCCGAGTAACGGTCTCCCCCTCGAGTCACGCTCATCTCGACACGGCGGGACATATGATTGCGCCCCGTGGGAGGTCGATTAGAATTCGACCCCCGGCAACCACATGACTCGCACGCCATGCTTTCCCGGCCGGACCGTCATGTCCGCAGCCCTCGCGATGTGCCTCTTCGTGGGAGTGTTGATGTGAGAAATCACGCCCCGCGCTCTGCGCGGGTATCGGCCAACTTCGACACGGTTAAGTGGAGGTGTACCATGCGCAGATTCGTGGGACTAGTGTTCGGCATCGCCTTATTGGCGCCAGCCGGGCTTGCGGCACAGTGGTCGTCGGGCCGGCCCGACGGGCATGCTCCGATCGGGGTCATGGTCGACCATGGCCACGAAAAGGGCGAGATCATGTTGTCGTACCGCTACATGTACATGGACATGGTCGGCAACCGCGACGGGACCGATCAGCTCTCGATCGCGGAAATCTTCGATGCGGCCGGACCATACCGTTTCATGGTTGCGCCGACTCGCATGCCCATGCAGATGCACATGTTCGGGGTCATGTACGCACCGCTCGACCAGGTGACGCTGGTTGCCACGCTGCCGGTGGTCGACCAATTCATGGATCTCGTGACCCGGAGAGGTGTCGCATTCACCACCCGATCGGCCAACGTGGGTGACCTCCGGTTCGGCGGGCTCATTCAATTGGCCAAGTTCGGCAACCAGAGCCTGCATGCCGGTGCCTTGATGGCCCTGCCCATCGGCGCCACCGACGAAACCGACGTGACGCCCGCGAGTGCCCCGGGGTTTACGTTGCTGCCATATCCCATGCAGACCGGATCGGGCACCTTCGACCTCCTGCCGTCGCTCACCTATCTCGGACAGACCGACTCGTGGTCGTGGGGTGGGCAGGCCTCCGCTACGATCCGCACCGGAACCAACGACAACGACTACAGCCTGGGTGACCGGTTCTCGGGAACCTTCTGGGGTGCCCGGCGGTTCAACGATTGGGTGAGCGCCTCGGCGCGAATCGAAGGAACCACCTGGGGTAACATCGAGGGCGCCGATCCGAGGCTCCCGGGGCCGGGCGCACTCGTGGTTCCGACCGCGCGGCCCGATCTGCGTGGTGGCTCACGGGTCGACGCGGGCCTAGGCGTGAACGTTTACGTCCGACGTGGCCTCTTCAAGGCCACCCGAATCGCGGTCGAAGGCATGGTGCCCATCTATCAGGACCTGGACGGCCCGCAACTGGAGACGGACTGGACCGTGACGGCGGGGATCCAGTACACGATTTTCTAATGTCTTTGGCGGCCCAGCGCGATCGTGCATCTCGCGATCTGCGATCGCGCTGGGTTGCTTCAACTACACCTGAAGGGGTAACGCGATGAAGGCTCTGTGGAACGACGTGGTCATCGCGGAGAGCGATGCCACCGTGGTCGTCGAAGGGAACCACTACTTTCCGCCCGACTCAGTCAAGCGCGAGTATCTGCGGCCGAGCGCGAAGCAGTCGACCTGCCCGTGGAAGGGGCAAGCGAGCTACTACGACGTCGCAACCGGCGACCAGGTGAATGCGGGCGCCGCGTGGTACTACCCCGATCCAAAACCAGCAGCGGCGGAAATCAAGGACCACGTCGCGTTCTGGAAGGGCATCCGCGTCGTCCCGTAGCCTCCTCTGCGCTCAGAACATGAACCCTGCCCGGACGTACACTCCGGTACGCTCGTCACTGTCGGCAATGGCCACGCTGAGGGTGTTCCGCCGGTTGAGGTAGGCGAACCAGATCCCACCACCAAAGGCGCGATGCCACTTGTCGGACGTCTCGCCGTCGAGGTACACCCGCCCGACATCCCCCAGGCCGAAGACGCCGAACTCCCCAGGCAACAGCACGAAGAACTTGGAGAGGAAGAGCCGAAGCTCGGCGTTGCCGTAGAGCGATGCGTCGCCGGCAAAGCGTTGCTCATGAAAGCCGCGCACGGTCGACTCGCCGCCGATGAAGGCCGCCTCATGGAACGGGAAGGTGCCCCAGACCTTCTTCCCGCCGACCCGGAGCGCCAGCGTCGGCTGGAGCGGCATGGGCGCCGTGAGGTAGGTCGCCACTTCGCCGTGCACTTCGCCGAAGGCCCCGCTATCGACGTCCCAGGCCGACGGGTAGTAACTCCCCCCGGCCGCATCACGATGCCGCTCCGCGGTGCTCTGGGTTGGTCGCGCAAATCGAGCGTCAGATCTGCATGGCCGCCCACCTGGCCGAAATTGTCCGATCCGTACGGGCGCGCCTGGCCGATCAGTCGTGTGGGGTCGAGGTCGCTGGATAGGTACTTGAACGTCGGGCCCACCGAGAACGTCAGGTCGCGCGCAAGCGGAAGGTACACGGTGGGTTCGATGATGTACTGCTCTTGCTTCACCCGATAGAAATCATCGTCATCGATGATGGAGGTTTCGTTGCCGAAGCCGTGGAACTGGAGAATCTCGATGCCGGACGCGAGCGCACGAAATGTTGCGCTGACACCGGAGTTCATCCGCCGAAAGTCTGCGACGTACTCGGCGCGAAACGTCTGGGCTTCGGTCGCGTAGCCCGCGCGGAACGTATGCTGGCGCTTGTACGGATACGTGCGGAAGCCATGGCGCTGGAAGATGAACCCGCTTCCCACAAACACACCGACGTCGCGCGCGAAGCTGACCGTGGTGAGCGGATACCACCGCGTGCCCCAATCCCGGGGCGGGACCATGCCCTCCGGTACCTCGGGTGGGGTGTACGGTCGCCGGTCGACCGACACGCCCCGGCTGTCCGGAACGCCGCCGGCCGCACGCGAATCGATACGCGCGGGTGCCGCCCGTGCGCGAGCCGTCGGTTACACGGTCATCGCCCGTGCCGCTCACGACCCGGAAGAGAACACCCGCATTGCCATCTCCGTCGACGGCTACACGATCGTCGCCCTCCATGAGGTACAGGCGGACTTCATGGGTGGTCGAAGCGGTGAATCGCCGCCGATAGTACGGCACGGCACCAGTTCCGCGGGGCCCGATGGACAGCTCCAGCGTGTCGCGCCGCCGGATCACGTGGACTGAATCGTCCTGGGTGCTGGCCAGGACATCCACTTCGCCCGCGAGGTGGCGGAAGAAAGCCACCGCGGCGGCCGGCAGCGCGTCGCGCCGCTGCTTGAGTGTTGCCGCGAGCCAGGCCCCATTGAGTTCATAGTGCGCATCGGGCAGCATGCGCACCGCCGAGTCGATCGCGCTGTCGGTGATGCGGGCCACCAACGCGGCAGTCACGGAATCCCACGCCGGGTGCTCGAGTCCGGCCAGGAGGCGGCGGTCGACATCACGGCCGTTCCATGCCATACCCAGCATTCCCGGGATCGTCTTCCCGAACTTGACGAGTTGCGGTGCGTGCACCCGCGCCAGGTGAAGGAACAGGCCATCGAAGCGGGCGAACGCCTGATCGCGATCCTCGGGAATCGGGACCCACACGTTGGGCTCCCCCGGGAACCGGGCCCACCGCCATTGGCCGCGATGGCGGTCCCAGTCGCCGATGAGGACATCCACCAGCCGCGCCGTCAGGTATGCTCGGACATCGACCCGGTTGGCGGGGTCCGTATCCAGCCGCTCGAACAGGTCATCGGTGCTCACGATCTCCGCCGCACCGGCAAACGCCGGTGCGTCGCCCGGCGCGTCGGGCCATTGCTCGAGCGTCCCCAGCCGCCCGGCAAATTGCGCGCGATACTCACCCAAGCGACCGTCATCGGGCAGCACCACGATGCGGGGTTTCGAGTGCAGCACGGCGGCCGCATCCAGGATCCGGTCCACCACGAGCGGCGCGGTCGGATAGGCCGAGCTCACCTGGTCTTGCACCAGGCGCGCCGCGAAGGTGTCCTGGAGATCGGGCGGGAGGACCGCGGATGGGTCCTTGTCGAGCGAGCGGAACGTGAAGGGCCGGCCATCGGTCGAGACGAAACGAAGGGCCTCTGTCTGCTGCCCACCGCCGGTCCCAACCGGTGTGAGTCCGCCGGCGTAGGTGCGGAGGTCGAGCACGTCCACCGCTATCGGCATCGTCCAGAGCTGCCGGTAGTCGGTGCCGAAGAAGAACCGATGGGCGCCGCTCGCGGCATAGCGGCTCGACGGCGTCACACGCTGAACCTCGGGAGCCGCGACATCCTGGGCCGCGGCGGGCCCGGCGGCGGCAGCGATCATGCTCGACACCAGCACCAGCCCGGCGCGCGCCGTGGCCCGCAGGTCTCTCGGCTCCTGTTTCATCGCGTTGTCCTCCCGCTCATTCGAGCCACATCGAGAATGCTTCTTCCGCCCGGCCGGTTTCGTCGGCGATCCAGACGCCGAGGCGCACCCGGTTGGATGTCAGCACATCGACCCGCATGAAACCAGACTTCGACGCGGCGAAGCGCGTCTCATCGCGCCAGCCGACCGGGCTCGTATGGCCGTAGTATCCGGCTCCGCTCACCAAGAGAAAACGCGCCGCCTCTCCGTCCAGGATCTCCAGCACATGCTCGTGGCCCGCGGCATAGATGAGCGGGCGGTGCTCGGCGAACGCCTGCTCCAACGTGTCGATGAGCGCCCGATACTCGCCGCTGGATTCGTCCTGGGACGAGATGCCCCACTTGCGCGACAGGGGATAGATCGAGCCGATCACGGGCAATGGCACCCAGAGCCACTTCTTCAACGCCCGAAGCGGAAAGATGTGATCGGTCCACGGGAAATGCCCGCCATGCGGCCCGGTGGAGCGGAGCGGATGGTGCGACACGACGGCCACGTGCCGTTCGCCCGCCGCCGCGAGGGCCGATCGAAGCAGAGCCACCCAGCCTCCGGGAGCGTCGGTGGCACAGGGCGGAGCCGAGTCCATGGGCTTCGGACCGCCGTGGAGCAACCACTGGGTGTCCAGCACGATGACGCGCAGGTGGGCCCCGACGTCGCGAACGGCCGGGCCCGGACAGCCGTCACCCGGGAGATATTCGACCCGAGGGTTTGCCCGGTTGCCGATGAAGGCCTGCTCGCGGAGCACGGATTGCCAGCCGCCGTCGCCGCCCTTGGCCCAATCGTGATTGCCCGGGAGCAGGATCGCGCGCGCGTCGGTGCCCGTCACAACATCGGCTTGGGCGGCGAGCCGGCGTTCCCCTTCCGCGCGGTCGACGGCTCCGGCCTCGGGGAGGCCTCGGGGGTACAGCAGATCCCCCAGGAACACCACGAGCGTTTCGACGTCCCGATCGGCGATGTTGGACCTGAGCGCCTGAAATACCGGTTCGCCTCGGGGGTCAGGTGCCCCAGCATCGCCGATGAGAATCAGGCTCGAGGAGATCTCCTCGAGGGCAGGAACCGGGGCCGGTGCGGCGACCGGGCGTGCGCGGGTGGCGCAGGCCGCGGCGGCCACCACGAGCGCCGTGATGCCAAAGTGGATTGCACGGTGCAGGCTTCGATTACGGGGTTGTAACATCGTGCGCAGGCCTCAATGGCGAACGTTCATGGTGTTTCGCCGCCGACAAATCGGCAAGCGTCGGAGTTATCCCCAAGTTGTGCACGGGTCAAGGGCTCCCGTCTCGCCGCACCCGTCGAAGCCGGTTAGCTTCCCCGGAGCCGCAGCGATGCGGTCCGCCCCACCACGAGGTCGAGGATGATCAGCGAAACGCTCAGCTTTCCCGGCACGTCCGGCGATCAGCTGGTGGCCCGCTTGGAGCGGCCCGACGACGGGCACTGGGCTACCGCACTGTTCGCGCACTGCTTCACCTGCTCCAAGGACCTGAAGGCCGTCCGCCGGATCAGCCGCGCCCTGGTCGATGAAGGCGTGGCCGTCTTCTCGTTCGACTTTACCGGACTGGGCGAGAGCGAAGGCGACTTTGCCGACACGAATTTCTCGTCCAATCTCGCGGATCTGGAAGCCGCGTGCCGTCACCTCGGCACGATCCTGGAGGCCCCGTCACTTCTCTTGGGCCACAGCCTCGGCGGCTCCGCGGTTCTCGCGGTGGCACAGCGGCTTCCCGCGGTGAAGGCGGTGGCCACGATCGGGGCGCCGAGCGACCCGGCGCACCTCGCCGAAAAGTTGGAGCGGGCCGCGCCGCAGCTGGAAAGCGAGGCGGTTGCCCAGGTCTCGCTTGGCGGGCGTCCCTTCCGAATCCGTCGGCAACTCCTCGAGGACCTGCGCGCGCAGCGCCTCCACGCTGCCATTACAACCCTCGGCCGCCCGTTGCTCATCTTCCATTCGCCGACCGATGCCATAGTCGGCATCGAGCATGCGCGGCAGATCTACGACGCAGCCAAGCACCCCAAGAGCTTCATCTCGCTCGATGGTGCCGATCATCTCCTGCTTCAAAATCCGGAAGATGCCGCGTTCATCGGCCGGACCCTGGCCGCGTGGATGACCCGGTATGTCCGCCCCACGGAGCCAGCGGTCCGGCCGCTGGCAGGGCTGCCCCACGGCGAGGTCCTGGTGGAGGGTGGTCCGTCCGGTTTTGCCAATTCAGTGTGGGCTGGCGCGCACCATCTGCTGGCGGACGAGCCGGTCAATCTGGGGGGCACCGACACCGGCCCCAACCCCTACGAATTCTTGCTGGCTGCGCTCGGGGCGTGCACGTCGATGACGCTTCGCATGTATGCCGACCGGAAAGGCTGGCCCCTCGAGGGGATCCGGGTGCAACTTGCCCACGGGAAGATCCACGCGAAGGACTGCGGCGATTGTGAGACCAAGGAAGGCCGGATCGATCGGATCACGCGCGATATCGAGGTCGCCGGCCCTCTGGATGACGCCCAACGGGCGCGGCTCCTGGAGATCGCTGACCGCTGCCCCGTCCACCGGACCCTGCACTCGGAAGTGAATGTGGTGTCAACCATGGGGCAGGGAGACCAGTTACCAGTTTCATAAGGACAACCCGCCATGCCCGAAAGACTCGGATTCGAAGTCCAGCTGGATGCCCCGTATCAAACCGCGATCGACCGGGCCCGGGCGGCGCTCAAGGCCGAGGGGTTCGGTGTGCTCACGACTATTGACGTCAAGGCGACGCTCAAGGAAAAGCTCAACGAAGAGTTCCGCCCGTACGTCATCCTCGGCGCCTGCAACCCGGTGCTGGCGCACCGGGCGCTCAACCACTCGGCGGAAGTGGGGCTTATGCTGCCGTGTAACGTGACCGTCGAGGCACTGCCGGAGGGCGGAAGTCTCGTCCGCATCGGCGACCCCACCGTGCTCATGAAGGTTGGGAATCTCGATGCGGATCCCGTCGTGGGCGAAATCGCGGACGAGGCACATGCCCGACTCGAGCGGGTCGCTGCCGCCCTCGCGCAGGTATGATGTCCGCGCCGTGAGCATCGCACCAGTTGGCCGGAGCGGTGGCTCTTCTCCCAGCCACCGGGACGACAGACCGCGCGCCAGCGCGACTAATTGCCTCCGGGCTCGCGCGATCCGGCGCTCCACGCCGCGAGCTTGTCCCATACCTGTGGGCGCACGTCGTCGATGAACAGCTGGAGGTGCGGGTAGGGGATTTCGATGCCCGCGGTGTCGAGCGCGATCTTGCAGGCCTCGAGGGTATTGAAGAACACCGACAACTCCTCCTTGGCGTCATGGATCCACACCCGGACCTGCAGATTGACGCTCGATCCGCCCAGCTCGCTGGTGACCACGTCCGGAGCGGGATCGGCCAGCACGCCCGGCGTGGCGCGGGCTGCGTCCAGCAATATCGGCCTGGCGCGGCGGATGTCCTCCTTGTATGCGATTCCCAGGGGGATGTTTACGCGCATGTGACCGAGCATGGAATGGTTCACCAACAATTCGCCGATAATTTGTTTATTGGGGAGGACGACAAAGGTATTCTCCGGCGTCCGGATGCGCGTGGTGCGCATCGTGATGTCCCGCACTTGACCATACTTGCCCAGGGTGGTGACGTAGTCTCCGACTTCGAATGGCCGGTCCCAGAAGATCAGGAAGCCGGCAATCATGTTGGCGATCGTCTCTTGGGCCGCGAAGCCGACTGCGATGCCCACCACGCCGATGCCGGCCAGGGCGGCGGCGACATCGATGCCGAGCTGGCTGGCGGCCATCACCAAGGCAATGGTGAAGAGCGTCCAGCGGTACACGTTGTCGACCAGAAGGTGGATCAGCGGCTCGGCGAACCGCGCCCGGACGAGCAGTCGGCGAATGCCGGGTGTGGTCACCCGCGTCAGTACCCAGAAGACGGCGATGACCAGGATGGCGGCAATCACCTTTGGCGCGAAGGCAATGGCCACGCCCAGCACGTTGGATAGATTGAAGTACGCGAGGAGATCTTGCATCAGGGGTCTCCGGTTGAATGTCGCTGCCGGGGCGTGGCGGCCCGCGCCCGCCGTTCGGGAATGAATGGTCGTGGAGTCGGTGGAATATCGGCGGGAAAGCCTCGTTTGGGCCAGCGACGCAACCCATCCGTCATCCGGAAAGCACGGTAGCTATGACGCGACCACCCCTTATTCTCCTGACCGGATATGAGGAATACCCGGCCGAGGAGATGCAGCGTCGCGCCGCGTCCTTTGCCGCGGTCATGGGCCGACGGCGCAGCGTGCGGCAGTTCTCGACCCGTCCGGTGCCGCGGCCCGTCCTCGAGGAGTGCCTGCGAGCGGCGGGCACTGCGCCGAGCGGAGCCAATCATCAGCCCTGGCACTTCGTGGTGGTCGAAGATCCGGCCGTCAAGCGCCGGATCCGCGAAGCGGCGGAGCGTGAGGAGCACGCATTCTACACCAGGCGCGCCACGCCCGAGTGGTTGGAGGCGCTGGAACCGCTCGGCACCGATGAGCGGAAGCCGTTCTTGGAAGAGGCACCCGCGCTCATTGCCATTTTTGCGGAGCGGCACGGCGTGGACCCCGACGGGCGCTCGCTGCAACATTACTACGTGACGGAATCGGTCGGGATCGCCACCGGCATCTTGATCACGGCGTTTCATCATGCGGGGCTGGCCACTCTGACCCATACGCCGAGCCCCATGAAGTTCCTGAACGACATCCTCGAGCGGCCGTCGCACGAACGCCCGTTTCTTCTGTTGGTGGTGGGCTATCCCGCGGCGGACGCGATGGTACCGGACATCCGGCGCAAGCCGCTCGAAGAAATCGTCACCTTTCGGTGATCGGAATCGTCACTCCTGGAGGCCTCTGATGGTTGAATTCCACACGTCGCGCGGCACCTTCACGGTCGAGCTGTACACCGACCGGGCTCCGATCACGACGGAAAACTTCCTGACCTACGTCCGTGAAGGTTTCTACGACGGCACCATCTTCCATCGCGTGTTGCCGGGCTTCGTGATCCAGGGCGGCGGCTTCACCCCGGCGATGTCGCAGAAGCCGACTCGCGCCGGCATCAAGAACGAGGCGGACAATGGAGTGAAGAACACGCGCGGTACCCTCTCAATGGCACGGACGGCGGATGTGAACAGCGCCACTTCGCAGTTCTTCGTCAACCTGTCTGATAACGCCTTGCTCGATCATGGAACGCGGGACTTCGGGTACGCCGTCTTCGGTGAGGTGGTGGAAGGCATGGAGGTCGTGGACACGATCGCCGCCGTCTCCTGCGGAGCGCGTGCGGGACACGACGACGTGCCGCTCGACCCCGTGGTGGTGCATTCGGCTCAGGAGGTGTGAGACAACGCTTGGGAGGTACCGCATGGAACGCAGAAACCTGTCGAGCGGGACGCTCTGGGAGCCGCTCGTTGGCTACTCCCGGGCGGTACGGATGGGACCCCATGTCTATGTGTCCGGCACAACAGCCACCGGACCCGATGGCAACATCGTTGGGCTGGATGACCCGTACGCCCAGACCATTCAAGCCATCAAGAACATCGAGACCGCCCTGCGCGGCCTCGGTGCCTCGCTTGCCGATGTCGTCCGGACGCGCATCTACGTAGTCGATATCACCGCGTGGGAGGCCGTCGGTGACGCGCATCGCGCCTTCTTCGGCGACATCCGGCCGGCCACCAGCATGGTGGAGGTACAGCGGCTCATCGCACCGGACATCCTGGTCGAGATCGAGGCCGAGGCTCTTCTTGATGATGCGTAGGACCGCTCCGCACTCCGCAGCCGGTGGCCCTTGCGCCCGCCCCCGCACAGGGCAGTTTCACGCTATGAGCCCCGTACCGGCCGGTAGGCCTCGACAGAGCCGGGAGTCTCGGTGACCCCGGTCGCGCGCTCCCTGATCGTCGGAGTGGCGGGCGGGAGCGGCTCCGGCAAGACCACCGTGGCCCAGGCGATCCACGAGCCCCTCGGCGTGGATGCCGTGCTGTTGGATGCCGATTCCTACTACTGCGACCTTTCCCATCTCGGGTTCGACGAGCGGAAGGCGGTCAACTACGACCATCCCGATGCCTTCGACGTCCCACTTCTGGTGGAGCAGCTCGACCAGCTGGCGCGCGGCCACGCGGTTCAAAAGCCGACGTACGACTATGCGCTGCATACCCGCGCCCAGACGCGGATGCGTGTCGAGCCGCGCGAGGTCATTCTGGTCGACGGCATCCTGCTCTTTGCCGACGCCCGGCTCAGGTCCTTGTTCGACATCAAGGTCTTTGTGGATGTCGCGGAGGATATCCGATTCATTCGCCGACTGCGACGCGATATCCAAGAGCGGGGACGTTCGCTCGACAGCGTGATCGAACAGTATTTGTCGACGGTCCGGCCCATGCACCTGGAATTCGTCGAGCCCTCCAAGCGCTACGCCGATGTGATCCTGCCGGAGGGCGGCCAAAACCAGATTGGGATTGAGATGATCCGCGCCCGCGTCGAGAAGGAACTGGCGGTACGGCGGGCGGCCGCGCGCGGCTGAGCGTCAGGCGGTGGTGCGCGGTCCCTCGACCGGCAGGATGAACCAGAACGCGCTGCCCGTCCCGTAAATCGACTCCACCCCGATCGCGCCCCCGTGAAGCTCCACGAACCGCTTGCACAAGGCGAGGCCAAGGCCGGTGCCCTGTTGATCTCGGCTGGCTGAGCTATCCACCTGAGTGAATTCGGTAAAGAGCGCACCAAGGTCATCCGGCCGGATTCCGATGCCGTTGTCCATGACCGAGACCCAGACGGCGTCGCGCGTGACCAGCCGGGTATCGCCCAAGGCCCCGTCGATCGAGTAGGGAAGCGGGGCCCGGGTCTTCACCGCCGAGATGTTGATGTGCCCGCCGGTCGTGGTGTACTTGGACGCATTGGACAGCAGGTTGTAGAGAATCTGTCGCACCCGGGTCCCATCCGCGATGACGGCGAAAGGGGCATCCTCCAGGTGGAGAGCGCAGGTCTGCTGCCTGGAGGCTCGCAGGCTCTCCGTGTCGGCGACGGCACCCTGGATGGCGTCGGCCAGCTCGGTGCGGGCGAAGTCGAGCTTCATGCGTCCGGCTTCGATCTTCGAGAGATCGAGAATCTCATTGATCAGCTCGAGGAGGTGTTGTCCATTGCGCGACACCGAATCGAGGAAGTCCCGTTGCTGCGAGTTCACCGGGCCGAGCTCCTCCGTGAGGAGAAGGTCGGAAAAGCCGATGATTGCGTTCAGCGGAGTCCGGAGCTCGTGGGACATGTTGGCGAGGAACTGGTCCTTGAGCTGGGTGGTGCGGAGGAGCTCCACGTTCTTGGCGGCGAGGGCCTGGGCGTACTGCCGAGACTCGTTCAGCATGTTGGTGCGATCGAGCCCCACCACGACTTGGTGGCCAAGCGTTTTCAGGAGATTGACGTCGGAGGGATCGAATGGCTGACCGTCGGCCCGGTCGTACACGCTGACCGTCCCGATCACGACCCCTGCGGATCGGAGCGGGATGATGGCGCACGCCTTGAGGTCGACGCCCTGCTCGGAGAGATGATAATTCCGGGGATCCTCATTGATGTTCTCCGACAACAGGGGCTCTTCCGTGGTAGCCACCCACCCGACCAGCGACTGGTCCGCCGGCACGAGTTGCCCGACGATGTCGGGCGGCCCACCCGCGGCCGCCACCACCTTGAGGAATCGTCCTTCCTCGACCAGCATGCACACGAGGCCCACCTTGGCCTGGATGAGTTCGGTGGCGGCGACCGCGATTTCCCTGAAGAGTTCCGGCAGCTCTCTTCCGGACAGGAGGCTCGAGGCGAGGCGACGGAGGGTCTCGAGTTCCCGATTCCGTGCGGCGGCCGTGCTGAGCGCGGTGCGGACCCGGGATTCGTAGCGTCTCCTGAGGAGCAAATCGCGCTGGAGCGCGAAGACGGCCAAGCCCGTGGCCGCGACGGCCAACGCATACCCCTCCAACCGTTCCCGCCGGATGAGCACGATGGCCGCCCAGCCCAGGACAACGGCCCAGACGACGAGTCCCGTGGTCGAGTATAGGCGTTTCCACCACTCGCGAGCGGACTTGGGCACGGCCTCGATGCGCCAGGAGCCGGTGGATCGGCCCTCGCTCACGGTGGGTGGGCTGGTTGGCAGACTCAGGGTGCGTCCTCGGTCAGGATTTCCGCGAACACCGTCTCCCCCGTCTCGAGCATTCTGCGGAGATACGGCCGGCAGAGCCCGCACTGGGCGCCGCACCCCGTTTCACGCATGAGCGATTGCAAGTTCCAAGCCGACGCCCGGGCGCGGGTCAGCAGCCCCGCAAAGGGTGCTCGGAGGCAGACGCACCGAGAAATGCGGACACCGCTCAGGGGCACCTCGTGGCTACGGATACGTGATTACGGATTGGTCGGCCGGAGGTCGAGTTCGCTGACGAGCGCCCGAACCGGCAGCGCCAAGCTCTGCAACACCAAATGGGCGACGTCCTCCGGCTGGAGAATGCTGCTGGCGTCTCGCGCGAGCAAGGGTTGGTTCATGAGCATGGCGGTATCGACCGAACCCGGACACAAGGCGATGACGCGAATATTGTCTTGTCGCGTTTCGAGCATTAACGACCGGCTGAACCCCAGCACGGCATGTTTCGAGGCGGCATAGGCCGTTCCCCCCACAAATCCGTTGCGGCCGGCGAGGCTTGCGATGTTCACAATGGTTCCCGCGCGCCGCTGCCGCATGCCGGGGAGCACCGTGCGGGTGGTGAGAAACAAGGAACGTACGTTGGTGGCCATCGTCGCATCCCACTCGTCGAGCTCGAGATCCTCGATCCGTTTGACGATGCCGATACCGGCATTGTTGATCAGGACCTCAATCGGGCCCAGGGTCTCGACGACCTGCCCGATGACCCGGGCGACATCGCGTTCAGAACTCACGTCCGCGCCTGCGCCGGCCGCAGCTACGCCGAGCGAACGCAGTTCCGTGACCAGTAACTCGACTCGCGGCTCGTTTCGGGCGCATACCCCGACGTTATACCCGGCCCGAGCCAGCGCAAACGCAATGGCGCGGCCAATGCCCTCGGTGGCCCCGGTGACGAATGCGGTGGATGTGGCTGCCATGCCGGGAATACTAACAGGCTGCGCACGAGAAATGGGTGAGGCCGGTTACGGCGTGTCCGAAGCGTGCGGCTCCCGCTCCCGCTCGGCTCGCCGGAGGTAGAACGATACGCGGTACGCCAATTTCCGGATGGTGATGACTTCCGCGGCGTCGAGCCACCCCTCGGCCTCCGCCAGGGTGGCGAAGGCGTGGAGTGCGCTCAGTCGGCGCGACTCGAGTGGCCGGCGGAGCAGGCGCTGAAGGGCTCCCCGCCGCTGGATCGGGAGCTTTGGCAGCACCGCCTCGAGCCGTGCCTCGAGATCCGCGGCGTGGCGGGGCAGCACCCAGTCGGTGACGAATCGCATGGTGCAAACTTGGGCCACCGCCGGGCGTCCGCCGTACCATATGGCCCCCTCCAGGGGCGATTTGCTCGCGCCCTCCGCGGAGCATTTGACAACCCTCCGTCCCGCATGCAAACTCCAGATTCCTACTGCCCTGGAGGTGAAGACCATGAAGGTCTATGACCCTAGACATATCCGGAACGTGGCCTTCGTCGGTCACGGCGCCAGCGGCAAGACCACTCTCGTGGATGCCCTGGCGTTCGTTTCCGGGTCCAGCCGCCGCCACGGATCGATCAAAGAAGGTACGACCCTCACCGACTACTCCCCCGACGAAATCGAACGCCAGTACTCCATCGGCCTCGGTCTCGGCTATGCCGAGTGGATGGATACCAAGATCAACATGATCGACACGCCGGGCTTTTCCGACTTCTTCGGCGAGGCCGTCACCGGACTCTATGCCGCCGATGCGGCGGTGGTTGTGTTGAGCGGGACCGGCGGCGTCGAAGTCGGGACCGAGAAGGTCTGGGATGTATGTGACGACCTCCATTTACCTCGGCTCCTCTTCGTGTCACTGATGGACAAAGAGCATGCGGATTTCGAGCGCGTGTTTGCCGACGTGAAGGAGCATCTGTCCCCCAAGGTCTTACCGGTCGAAATCCCGGTAGGGAACGGGCCGGCCTTCCACGGCATCATCAATCTGTTCTCGGGCAAGGCCCACATGTTCAAGGCGGGCACCAAATCGGGGGAATACGACGAGGTCGATATCCCGGACGAGTACCAGGCGCGGTATGGACAGTACAGCGAACTCCTGACCGAAACGGTGGCCGCCACCGACGATCGGCTGATCGAGCGCTACTTGGAAGGGAAGACGATTACCCGCGACGAGGTCATTGCGGCGGTGAAGAAAGCAATCGCCGAGGGCGAGATCGTCCCGCTCTTCGTGGGCAGCGGCGAGCTGACCTATGGCACCCAGGCCCTCCTGACGAAGATCATCGAGCTCCTGCCGTCGCCGGCCGAGGTGGCCCCGCCGGCCGAGGCGCCGCTGGTCGGCCGAGTCTTCAAGACGATGTCCGAGCCCCATGTCGGCGACGTGTCGTTCTTCCGGATCTATCGCGGCACGATCCGGAACGGCGACGAGGTGTACAACGCCGAGCACGAGGTCACCGAAAAGCTCAATCACCTGTCCATCCAACAAGGCAAGGAGCGCTTCGAGATTCCGGAGCTGCAGGCGGGGGACATCGGGTCGGTCGCCAAGCTACGGGACACGCACACCAACGATACGTTCTGCCGTGCGGAGCGTCCGGTCCACCTCGACCCCATCCCGTTTCCCGACGCGGTGGCCACGTCCGCCGTGGTGGTGAAGCAGCGTGGTGAGGAAGACAAACTGGCGAGCGGGCTGCACAGGCTTCACGAAGAAGACCCGACCTTCCACTTCGAGTACAATTCCGAATTGAGCCAAACCCTGATGCACGGCATGGGAGAGCGACACTTCGAGATTCTACTCAAACGCCTGGAACGGAAATTCGGCGTCCACGCGGAGCTGATTCCCCCCAAAGTGGCCTATCGCGAAACGATCAAGGGGAGGGCGGAAGGCCAGGGCAAGCATAAGAAACAGAGCGGTGGACGCGGCCAGTACGGCGACTGCTGGATCCGGCTGGCACCGTTGGCCCAGGGGGCGGGCTACGAGTTCGCCGACAAGGTCGTTGGCGGCGTGATCCCCAAGAAGTTCATCCCGGCGGTGGACCGGGGGATTCAGGAGGCCGCGCAGCGCGGCCCGATCGCGGGGTTTCCGTTGGTGGATTTTCGAGCCGAATGCTACGACGGCTCGTACCACGACGTGGATTCCAACGAGATGTCGTTCAAGATGGCCGGCATCATGGCGTTTCGGAATGTGTCCGCCGAGTGCCGGCCTATCTTGCTCGAGCCGCTCCTCGATCTCGAGATCTGGACGCCGGAAGATGTCCTGGGCGATGTCATGGGCGATCTGAGTGGCAGGCGGGGGCAGATCCTTGGCACGGAACCCGACGGCCGGCTAGTCAAGGTGATGGCCATCGTGCCGGAGGCGGAGTTGTACAAGTACTCGACCGACCTCCATTCCATTACGCACGGCCGCGGCACCTTCCGGAAATCGTTCCACGGCTACGTCGAGGCGCCGCCGGACGTGGCTGCCAAGGTTGCAGCGGAATCGAAAAAGCCCGAGCTGGTCAACACCTAGCCCGAGCTGGATGCCTTGCGACGCAGAGCGTCCCGCGCCCCACTCGGCGCGGGACGCTCGGCGTTATGACGAGGGAAGCGCCCGCTCGAGCTCGTCGAGCAACGCCTTGGCACCCAGCGATTCAAAGAGACGCTTGGCCTCGTCGCGCCGCTCCGCCATGGCCGATGCTTGGCCGAGGGCGTGGAGCGCGCGGGCGGAGGCCAACGCAGATTCTGCCTGGAGTAAGGTGCTGCCATAGCCGGCCGCGATGGTTCGGGCGGCCTCCGCTTCCCGATGCGCGTCGGTCAACCTGCCCTCCTCGAGCGCGACGAGGGCGCGAAGCCTGCCAACCTCCGCCGTGCCCAGCTCGTCGCCGGCCTCCGTGGCAAACTTCCGGGCCTGCTCCAGTTCCGACCCGGCCAGGCGCACGTCGTCCTTGGCCAGGTGCACCTCGGCCCGGCCCATGAGCGTGAGCGCCATCAGACCCTTTTCACCGACCATCGACGCGTGCCGCACCGCCTCCGTTGCGGCATCGTCCGCGTCGCCCAACGCGGCCATGTCACGGAACGTGAGACTCAGATTGTGGTAGGTCTCCGCCGTGCCGCGGCGGTCGCCCAATCGTTGATACGACAGCATCGCGCTGCGATAGAGGCTCAAGGCCAGATCCGGCCGGCCCTGCAAGTGGGCCACCGAAGCCAGATTGTTACTGGCGCGCGCCGCCACCAGGTTGTCGTCCAACTCCTGGGCCAAGAGCAGCGCCTGCCCGAAGTGATGTTCCGCGTCGGCAATGGAGCCGCGCTCGAAGGCGATGGCACCGAGCAGATTGGTCGTCTGCAACCGCCCGTCGGCATCGGCCTTGGCCGTGAATTCCTCGAGCGCCTGCGCGGCCAGGGTGGCCGCGAGATCGAGCCGCCCGACCCGCGTGGCCGCTCTTGCCGCGAGCAGGAGCACGCCCGGTTCGCGATCGAGCGACGCACCGCTCCCCGTTCCGAATGCCTCGAGGGCTTCCTGGAAGCGCCCGGCCGCTACGAGATCCCGCAGGGCGCGGCTCGGATCGTTGGCGGAAGGGTACTCAGTCACGGGTCAGTAGTCCTTGGTCAGTAGGCGATGGCGTAGCGGCTGAAGCCCGTGAGTTCGGCCTCGATCTCCTCGAGCGACTCGATCAGGAACGAGCCGATCTTGACGAAGTCATCCCCCGGGTTCTCCTGCCGCCAGATGGCCAGAATGTCCTCGATCGCCTCGTCTTCCAGGTCGACCACGCCGTCTTCATTGAAGTCGTCGTCTGCCTCCTGGTACTTGATGTCCAGTTCGGCCGGCTTGAGTGGGTTGAACTTGAGGCCGGTGGGCTCGAGTTCGAACAGGATCTGGGTCGGATCCACCGAGCGGATAGTGATGAGCACTGAGTCCCCGATGGCGATCGGGGTGCCGTTGGGCAGCGTCTCGAGCGAGATGTCGTCGATCCGGAGCCGGAGGTACTCCTCGCCCTGGCCTCCCACGGCGTCCTGGAAATAGATGCGCGCTTCGGCCTGCTCGCCTTTCTTGGCCCAGAACGTCTCGACCGGATTGAAGACCGGAGGGCTCGCCTGCGCCAATTTCAAGATGTTGAGCGCAGCGGGCGGCCGCTGCTCGGGCGGCGGGTTGGGACCCGAGCCGTTCGAGTCGCCGCAGCCGACGGCAAACGCAACGACGACGCCTAGGGGCAGGAGGTATCGCGCATGCCAGGTTCTCATAACCATATCCTTCACACGAGGCCCGATGGGCGTTTACGAGTCATCATCCAAGAGGCGGTTGAGCCGCGGGCGTGAAATGCCAAGCCGACGGGCCGCTTCACTCTTATTGCTTCCGGTGAGCTCGAGCATGGCCCGGGCGGCGGCGCGGGTGATGGTCTCGAGGTCGGCGGGAAAGGGCAGCGGCCCCACGGACGGCGGGTCGCCTGTGTCCGATTCCAGCCGGAGCTCGTCGATCGAAAGCGTCCCCGGCGGCGAGAGCACTAGGGCGCGCTCCATCGCATTGCGCAGCTCCCTCACGTTTCCCGGCCAAGAATGCTCCGCCAGTCGCTGCCGGACTTCCGGCGTGAGGGGCGGTACGGGAACACCGTAGCGTGTCGCGAGGTGGCTCAAGAACGCCTCTGCCAGTCGCTCGATGTCGCCGTCACGATGGCGGAGCGCGGGCAGCTCCAACGCCACGACGTTCAATCGGTAGTACAAGTCTTCGCGGAACATGCCTGCCGCGATGGCCTTGGTCAGGTTCACATGCGTGGCCGCGAGCACCCGCACGTTCACCTGTCGGCTGGCCTGTCCCCCAACCCGGCGGACCTCACCGTTCTCGAGCGCTCGAAGCAGTTTGGTCTGCAGTTCGAGCGGCATGTGCCCGATCTCGTCGAGAAACAGCGTGCCGCCGTGCGCGGCTTCGAACAGTCCCTGCTTCGCGGCGACCGCACCGGTGAATGCGCCGCGCTCGTGTCCGAACAACTCGCTCTCCAGCAGGTTGGCCGGAATCGCGGCGCAATTGACCGGGATAAACGGAGCTGCGGCACGGGGGCTATGGTAGTGAATGGCCTGCGCCAACAACTCCTTGCCGGTTCCCGTCTCGCCGCCGATTAGCACCGTCACCTCGCCGTGGACCGCGACGCGAGCCGCCTGATCGATGACCTGACGTACCGCCTTGCTCCGGCCGATGATCGATTCGAAGCCTCGCGTCCGCCGTTCATCGGACGCGTACCGCTCCGCCTCCACCCGCCCCTTCGCGCTGCGTAGATCGCGCTCGAGTGACCGGCGCAGCAGATCGAGATCGGCCGGCATCGCGAAATAGTCCCGGGCGCCCTTGCGAAGGAGCCCGCTCGCCAGGCGGTGATCCTCAGTTGCGCCAACGACGAATGGGCCACCATCCGTTTGCCCCAGCCGATCGAGCAACTCCAAGGCTTCCGCCTCCATTCCGCCTGCCAGGACTACCATGGCCGCCCCACCGCTCGGCGGCGCATCGTTGCCGCTCGGTTCCCATTCCAGCGCGGTCGCTCCGAGCTCACCGGTCAGCTCCCGGATCGTGGTCCAGAAGCTGTCAGACAGCCGCACCACGGTGATCCATGGCCTAGGATCGGCCACGGTGTCTCCGGCAGGCTTCGCGCCTACTCGCGCCGAGCGCTGCATCGTGTTTCGTGATGGTGGCTGTCCCAATTGCTGTCCTGGTCGGCGTGCGCGCGGCAGTCGTTGACCTCGTCCCAAAAAGCACGACCTTTGAGAGTCCCCAGGCCGGGCGGTACCGCCGCACCCCGGCCCCTGGTCGGATCTTCGTATGGGGATGGTTCTTGCAAGGGTGGGGCCGGGGAGCTGAAATGTAGTAAACCATTGTGAGTAATTATCTTAGATCTGTGAACCAGCGCCAAAGGCCGCGGTCTGATGCAACGAAATAGAGCAGGTGTAACGATATGTTACAAGTAAGGTGGGAACATTGGGTCCAGGTAGCCGCGTTGGCGGGTCTGTGCTGGGCCGCCGTGGGCTGCCGGGGCCGCGACCAGAGCTGCGACGGCTGCGGCACGCTGGTCATCGCCGCCACCGGCGAACCATCGAGCCTCTTCCCGCCGCTGGTCTTCGAGACGGTGGGCCGCGACATCACGGACCAGATCTACGAACGTCTGGCGTATCTCGAGTCGGGCCATGCACCGATCGATACCGCAGCCTACCGACCCGGCCTCGCCGTGCGGTGGGAGCGGCGCGACTCGCTCACGTGGCGCTTTCACTTGAGGCCGGGTGCTCGCTGGCAGGATGGCGTCCCCGTGACGGCGGAGGACGTGCGGTTCAGCTTTGCCGCGTTTGCCGACCCTGTCATCGACGCCTTGGCACGCACCGCCATCGAGGGGAGGCTCGAGGCTTTCGTGGTCGACTCCACCACGGTCGACATCCGGTTCGTCGAACCATCTCCCGAGCAATTGTACGATGCCACCTACCATGTGCGAATCATTCCCCGCCACATATGGCAAGACGTCCCTGTCGAAGCATGGCCGATGGATACGGTGCTGGCGCGGATCGTCGGGTCGGGCCCCTACCGCCTGGCTGAGTGGCGCCGGCCCGAGTTCCTCATCATCGAGTCCTGGCCCAACGCCTCGCACGCACCGGGCATTCCTCGCGTGGTGTGGCGCTTCGGCGAGGATCCGCTCGCGGCCGTGAATCTCCTCTTGAGTCACGAGGCCGACCTACTGGAGGCCGCAGGCGGGCCCGCGCAGGTGGCCCAACTCGCCGAGGATCCGGTGTTTCGGATCGAGTCCTATCCGTCCGCGGTGTACGGGTTCCTGGGGTTCCGAATGCTCGACCCCTCGGGCCTGCCGCATCCGGTCTTGGGCGACCGGGAGGTTCGGCGCGCGCTCACGATGGGACTTGACCGGACGAGCATCGCGCGATCGGTGTTCGGCCCGGAAACCTCGGTGCCGCCGGGGCCCATGTCGCGACTCTTGTGGATCTGGGACGATAGCATGGCTGTGCTGCCACATGACACGTTGGCGGCAGGCCTGATGTTGGACGCACGTGGCTGGGTCAGGGGTTCCGATGGCGTCCGGAGGCGCAACGGTCGGAAGCTGGCGTTCGAGATCTTGGTGCCATCGACCAGTCGGACCCGGCGGCAGTTGGCCGAAGCGGCCCAGGCCATGTGGCGCGGGGTCGGAGTCGAGGTCACTATTGCGGCCGTCGATTTCCCGGTTTTCCAAGAGCGCTTGGGGAGCGGCCGGTTCGACAGCTACATCGGCGCCTGGCTCGACGAGCCAAGCCCGCGCGGCCTTTCCGATCAGTGGACCCGGGCCGGGTGGGGTGTGCTCAATTATGGCCGCTACGCCAACCCGGTATTCGATTCGCTCGTCCGGCAGGCTGGCCAGGAACCAGAGGTCGAAGCGGCCAGGACGCTGTGGCGCGATGCGATGCGTGTGCTGAATGCGGATGCGCCGGCCATCTTCCTCTATAGCCCCACCAACGTGGCGGCGGTCCACCACCGCCTCCGCGGGGTGCGGCTGGATCCGTATTCGTGGCTGGCGCACGTGAGCGAGTGGTCGATCGATCCCCGGCAGGCGCTTGCCCGGGATTCGCAGGCATCTGCGATCGGGCGGTAACGGGCCCGACCACTCAAAGAACGACCGCCCGGCAGCGACCGGGCGGTTGCCAGCACGCTCGACAGGCATGTCCTTCACACCGCTCCGCTCCGCCTGCGAACGCCTCTGGGTTCAATAAGTCTTATGCACCCGGTCACGAGATGCAAGATCGACCGTCCGCGCGCTACCCCTCTCGAGCCGGAGCGGCTGGTTTCAGTCGCTCGTAGCGGCGGAAGCTATAGGGATACCCATGCCGATCATCCGGCGCGAACCGGACGAACTCCACCAGGCGCCACGCCGGGGGCTCCCATGCTGGAAAGCGGACGTCACCCTCGATAGCGCCATGCACCAGCGTGAGATAGATCCGGTCGGCGCGCGGCAACGCGGCACGGTAGAGCTCGGCGCCACCCACCACGAAGACCTCGTCCTCGCCTGCGGTCAGCTCCAATGCCCGGTCGAGGCTGTGCGCCACCTCTGCTCCGGCGGCCTGGAAGTCCGCGTTTCGGGTGATCACGATGGTGCGCCGGTCTGGGAGCACTCGGCCGATCGAGTCGAAAGTCCGCCGGCCCATCACGATGGAGTGGCCGGACGTCAGCGCCTTGAAGCGCTTGAGATCGTTCGGTAGATGCCAGGGTAGGGCGTTGTTCTTTCCGATCACGCCGTTCTCGGCCATGGCGACGAGCAGCGACAGAATTATACGGCCACCTCCGCTCGGATCGGGGGGTGCGGCTCGTACCCCTCGAGCGTGACATCGTCATAGGCGAAGTCGTCGATCGACGCGAGGTTCGGCGACAGCCGGAGCGTCGGGCGGCGGCGGGGCTCGCGGCTCAGCTGCAGGTCGACGGCCGCCAGATGGTTCCGATACACGTGGGCATCCCCAAACGTATGGATGAACTCCCCGGGAGCGAGGCCCGTGACCTGCGCCACCATGGCGGTGAGGAGCGCATAGGACGCGAGGTTGAACGGCACACCGAGAAAGAGATCGGCGCTCCGCTGATACAGCTGACAGGACAGCCGTCCTTCGCTCACGTAGAACTGAAACAGGACATGACACGGCGCGAGCGCCATGGCAGGAAGCTCCGCCACGTTCCAGGAGCACACCATGTGACGGCGGGAATCGGGATCCCGTCGAATCTGCTCGATGACGCGCCCGAGCTGGTCGATGTGCCTGCCATCGGGCGCCGGCCAGGAACGCCACTGACGACCGTAGATCGGGCCCAGATTGCCTTCCGCATCGGCCCACTCGTTCCAGATTCGGATTCCGTGTTCCTGCAGATACCGCACGTTGGTATCACCCCTGAGGAACCACAGGAGCTCATACACCACGGATTTGAAGTGGACCCGTTTGGTGGTGACCAACGGGAATCCCTGGGCCAGGTCGAATCGCATCTGGTATCCGAAGATGCTCAACGTCCCGGTCCCGGTGCGGTCGCCCTTAGAGCGTCCGTGATCGCGAACATGTCGCAAGAGATCGAGGTACTGTTTCATGGCGTGGGACTCCGGTCCGCGAGGGCGAGCCGCAATCGCTGGTACGTTGCCTCCCGTTCGATGGAGCGCAAGGCCTGGGCGATATCATCGGGGAGAGCGGCCGCTCGTGCGCCCATCTTGAGATGATTCATGGGCATCGCATCGGCCGATGCCGGCAAGAGCACGCCAGGGTTCAAGATCCCGTCCGGGTCGAAGGCCTGCTTGACCGATCTGAACAAGGTAAGGATGTCCGGTCCGTAGAGCTGACCGAGAAATCCGGCGCGAAGTCGCCCGGCGCCGTGTTCGCCCGCGGGTGTGCCACCCAGCCCAATGGCCTCCGCGGTCACCTCTTCGAGCAATGAGCCTACCGCCTCTTCCCACCCGTCACGACTCACATCGACCAGAAGATTCGCGTGAAGGTGGCCGTCGCCGGCGTGGCCGAAAAGTACCACTTCCAGTCCGCGAACGGCTGCGGCACGACGCACCGCACTCGCGTACCTGCCAAGTACTGCCACCGGCACGCACCCGTCCTCGATCACTTGAAGGGAGCGTCGGTGATCGGGGAGGCGCGCCAGAATGGGGCTCGCAGCATGGCGTAACGCCCAGAGTTCGGCCGTCTCGGCCTCGGTCAAGGCGGTACGTACGTCGGCTGCGAGGTGATCCACCGCGCGTATCGCGTCGCCCAAGGCGCCGCGGAGCGATGCCGGGGTGTCGCGCTCGAATTCGACCAGGAGCAGCCCCGCTGCCGACGTCGGGACCCAATCGGCGGCCGTGCCGCGCTCGGATCCCGTGCGCACCAGATCGAGAAAGGTCCGGTCGAGCAGTTCGAGCGCCGAGGGTTGGTACTGCCGAATGGCCGGGACGATGTCGGCCAAGCTCGCGAGGTCGTGGAGCACGATCCCGGCACCGGCCCGATGTGCGGGAGTTCCATCCAACCGCCATTCGATGCCGGTGATGATGCCGAGGGTGCCTTCCGAGCCGATGATGAGCTCGACGAGGTCGCCCGACTCCAGGTACGCGTCGAGCGCGTAGCCGGCCGAGTTCTTCCGCGTGTGGGGAAACCGTTGGCGAACGAGGGGTGCGGCCGCGTGGATAGCCGGGGCTACGTGCTGGTGGAATCGGTCCACGGCTGGTAGCCCCGGCTCTGCCTCTTCGCCGGCCGCGCCGCGCCGGATCCAGCCGTGCGACCCGTCGGCGGTCATGAGCTCGACGCCCTGCACCCATGCCCGCACACTGCCGAAGCGCACTGAGCGAGCGCCGGCCGCGTTGGTTGCGACCATGCCACCGAGGGTGGCCCAGCGTCCGCTCGACGGGTCCGGTGGAAGCCGAAGCGAATGCCGGGCGGCCGCGGCGTTGAGGCCGCTGTAGGTTACGCCGGCGCCGGTCAGGGCCATGCGCCGGTCGGGCATCACCTTCAGCCGGTCGGCCCCGAAGCCGGTGAGGTCGACGACCGTGCCGGAGCCCACGTTGCCGCCTCCCATGGCGCTGCCGGCTCCGCGAGGGACGATCGGCATGCCGCGCCGCGCCGCCCAGGTCAGCAGGTGGCGGAGGTCTTCGTCGTTGGCCGGGATCGCGACGGCAGCGGGGATGATGCGATAGATGCCGGCGCCTTCGGAGTACGCTGCCCGGGCCCTGTGGTCCGTTCGGAACACCCCGCGGAAGCCGGGTGGAGGCGTCGGAACCTCCGGACGATCCATGCTCTGCTAGGGCTGCGCGGAGCAGGTCGTGGTCATGCGAGGCGCCGGTAATAGGCCCGCACGAGGTAGTTGCTGGGCGCGACGACGTGCGTTGCCGCCACGGTCCGGTACACTTCGCCCCGGGTGATCTTGAGTTTGTGAGCGGGCTCCAGCAGGCGCCGGTCGGATGCCGCGCGGCGTAACGTCCGGACGGCAAAGTAGAACGACGTCAGGCAGAAGAGCCGGATACGATACTGGTGCCGCGGCAGCATGGTGCAATAGTGCAGCGAATCGGCCAGATGTCGTCGCGCCTCGGCGATGAGCGCGTCCATGACTTGGAGTGACTCGGTGCGGAATGCCGGATCGAACAATTTTTCCGGCGGCACGCCTGCCTGGCGGCACAGATCACGGGGCACGAAACTCCAGCCGCGACGGTGATCGTCGGCCACGTCCTTGATGATGTTGGTGAGTTGGAGTCCGAGCCCAAAACTCGCCGCGAGGCGGTCGAGCGCCTCGTAGCGCGCCGCATCGGCCCGGGAATCGGACAGACGGAACAACCCCGTGAGCAGATGTCCCACCGTGCCTGCCACGAAGTAACAGTAGCGGTCCAGCTCCTGGAGATCGGCCAGCGTCTCGAATTCACGCCCGGCCACCAGCCGTCCCGCCCGGGCAAACTCCGCCATTCCGGCGCACATCTCCTGCACCCATGGCCGTATCGCATCACGTTCGCGGGCCGAGAGCGCGTGGAATTCGCCGAGTACGATGTCTGCGTCGGCGGCCAAGCGCTCTTCGTCGCTCCTCCGCGTTCCAAATGCCGTTCGAATCGAGTCGGCAGCAGGGCCGTTGTCGTCCAGGCAACCACCGAAGTGCCGCAGCAGTCCTTGCTTGTCGGCTACGGACAGGTCAGTCGCATCTTCGATGGTGTCGGCGATACGACAGAGCAGGTACGCGACCGTGACCGAGTGGGACAGCGATCGGGGCAGGAGCCGGATGCAGAGCGCAAAGGTCCTGGAGACCTTGGGCAGCATGGCGGCACAGAACGCACGCCCTTCACTCGAGGACGCCCGACTTCCCTGCCCGCGACCGGTTGCGTTGGGGCTCATGATGCTCGCCGTCGTTCCGGCTCCGTTCTCGACCATCGCGCTAGTTGGCTAACGGTGTCACGAGGCCAGCCATGAGACAATCTCTTTGGAGTCGATCGGTTCCTTCAACATCCCGGCGACGGGAGGTTGACGGGCTGACGATGCCGTGCCTACGGGGTTCGAGACTCCGTGGCCGGCGTTCACTGCTGCTCCCTGTCGACAGGCCCGCCGACCCGCGTGAGCGCGGCTTGGACGCGAGCTACCACGGGATGGCTGAGCGGGACCAGCCGTTCCAACTCGCGTTCGGGGAGTGAAGGATCCGCCCAGGGGCGATAGGCGACTTCGACCTGGATGCGTGAACGCCCCGGGTGGAGCGGATCGATCCATGCCCTCGCGCGCACGACCTCCGGCCCCAGCGGGCGCCGGGACGTTGCCGCCCCCGTGGCGCCTTCGAACCATGGAGTCTCGAGGTAACCGTCACGCGGCTCCTCGATGGTCACCGGGATCGAGTCAGTGCGCAACGCGTCCGCCACCTTGACGGTGGCGGCGGGAACGTCCAGGTCGACGTCGATGGTCAGGGCGCCGAGCATGGGATGGATCGGCGGCCGGCTAGTGTTGGGGTTGCAGGACAGCGCGCTCGCGCAGCAGAGACCCCAGGCGACAGAACGGTGCATCAATGGGTGTGCGGCGGTGCGCCCGGCGGATCGACGTGGTCGGGCGCCGTGTCCGATGCCGCTGCCGGTGCGTCAACGGTCGAGTCTGGCAGGGCGGCGGGAGCGACGCCGGCTTCGGCGCCCTCATGCTCATGTCCGGCCCCGCGGTTCTGGATTTCGTGCTCCATCACGTCGGTGGAAATGCCGGCCGCATGCTGAAAGACCATCTCGCCGCCGAGCTTCCCGGTGGTGTAGAGCACACCAGCTCCCACGAGGGCCAGGATCAGGGCTACCCGTCGCTCGAGCGTACCCATCTTCCGCTCCCGCAGGAGCCGCCATCCGGCCAAGACGGCAAAGACGCCGAGCGTGATGAACGCCAGGGTCTCGTGGCGTTCCATCAGCTCGTGGATGGCGGTTCCGTGCTCGATCGACTCTTCGGCCTGCAGGCCGGAGAGGACGGCGACGGCGGCCCCGATGGCCCCGGCCATCAGGGTCCAGAACGAGGCATACCGGAATCCCTCACGCTTGGTGAAGACGTGGAGGGTCTCGAAGGCGACGGCCACGATCAGAAGGGCAGCTGGCAGATCATTCAGCATGGCGTGGAGCCGGACCAGCTCGAAGCCCAGGAACGTGGCGGCGGCGTCACCGTTCAGCAGCAGCATAGATTGCCTCGTGTCGCAAGTGGTCGGTAGCGAGTGTCAGGTCAGCCGATTCCCAGGTCGACGGGCGTCGGCGGTGAATTCGAGTAATCGTAGAACCCCATCCCGCTCTTCCGGCCGTACATGCCGGCAAGCATCATCCGCTTGAGCAATGGCGGTGGCGCATAGCGGGCTTCGCGATACTCGTCGAACATGATCTCCGCAATCTGGTACGTCGTATCGATGCCCACAAAATCCAACAGCGTCAGGGGCCCCATCGGGTAGCCACAACCCAGCTTCATGCCGGTGTCGATATCGACCGTCGTCGCCACGCCATGCTCCAGGGCGCGGATGGCGTCGAGGAGATACGGCACCAGCAGCAGATTGACGATGAATCCGGAGCTGTCCTTTGCCGCCACCGGTTCCTTGCCGAGCTGCTTGGCGAAGGCAAACGCCCGGTCGAACGTTTCCGGCGAGGTGGTGACCGTTCGGACCACCTCGACCAGCTTCATCAGCGGGACCGGATTGAAGAAGTGGAGTCCGACAAACAAGTCACGCCGCCTGGTTGCTGCGGCCATCGCGGCGATGGTGAGGCTCGACGTGTTAGACGCGAAGATGGTGTGGTCCGGGCAGAGCGCGTCGAGTTCCTTCCACAGGTTGTTCTTGAGCTCCAGGTCCTCGGTGACCGCTTCGATGATGATATCGCAGTCGCGCAGGCGCGCGAGATCGGTCACGAAGGACAGCCGGCCGAGTGTCGCATCGCGATCGGCCGCGGACAGTTTCTCTTTTTCGACGAACTTGTCGAGCGATTTGGTAATCCCCGCCTTGCCGCGCTCGAGGATAGGGTCGGCGATTTCCCGGACCATCGTGGAATAGCCGGCGGTGGCCGCGACCTGCGCGATACCGCTTCCCATCAACCCACAGCCCAGCACTCCGACTTTCTTGATATCTGACATGAGGGCACTCGTCGAGATTTAAGGTTTGAGAGCCTTGCGGACTTCGTGTGCCAGGACTTCCCACACGCGATGCCCGCCTTCCGGTACTCGATGTGCCGGTTTGACTTCGCCCCGCTCGAGCTGGTCCAAGACCCGTTCGAGCCCGAGCTTGGTCCGGTCGGCGACCGGCCGGTAGCTGCGGAACGTGGCGTAACTCGCCGCCAAGCCGACCACGAGGGGCAGCGGGGTCACGGCCCAGACGGCACCGAGCGCACCCAAGATGAGAGTGCCGGCCAGCCCGGTTGTGGAGAGGATCGATCCGAAGGCGACGCGCGAGCCACGTTCCCGCCGGAGGCTCGCCTCGAGGCTGACCAGGCAGTAGCCCTCTTCGAGCGGGGTCACGGTGGCGGAGACGACCGTGGCCCTCGAGAGCATGAACGGGCGCTTGCCGCCGCCCAAGGCCGCCGACGACCGGCGAATGGCAGCCTGGAATCCGGTGACCGGTTCCCAGGTAATCCACCCTCGCTGCTGCCGCTGCACCGTCAACAACTCGTTCTGCTCCATCCACCGCGCGAGCACCGCCTCCAGCTCCTCGATCTCCCCGCGTACCACCCGCTCGGCGGCTATTGTCTGGGGGCCGGCCAGCCGATTCCAGAGCCCGGCCGCTGCCGGAACGGGGCGGCGCGTCTGCTCCTCCAGAATTGCCTGCTGCAGGTAGCGTTCGGGAATGCCGACGTCTTTCCCGAGCGCCAACACCTCCGTCGGCGTCAAGTCCGACGCGATCTCTCGTTCGCCAGTCTGCAGTTCGGTGGCGCGCTGAATGATGCGCTCGAGCGCCTCCCGATCGATCTGCCGCGCTGGAACCAGGTCGGACATCCCTAATCCTTCTTCGGAACCTTCGACTCCTCCACCTTGATCTGGGGGAGCATGGTAAGCGGATTGGGCTCGGGCAGGGCCGGTGCACTCTCTCCTTCGCCGATGGCGGCCGCCGCCGTGCTCCCGCCGAAGAGTCCCTGCTTCATGAATGGCGTGATCATGTCGATCGGGATCGGGAAGATCGTCGTCGAGTTGTTCTCTGCAGCGATCTCGATCACGGTCTGCAGGTAGCGCAGCTGGAGCGACATGGGTTCCTTCGCCATTGTATTCGCCGCCTGGGCGAGAGTGTGCGATGCCTGGAGCTCGCCCTGTGCCGCGATGACTTTGGCCCGCCGCTCGCGCTCGGCCTCGGCCTGCCGCGCCATCGCGCGCTTCATCGTCTCCGGCAGGTCCACGTCCTTGACCTCGACCGCCGACACCTCGATGCCCCAGGGATCGGTCCGCTCATCGATGATCTTCTTCAAGATGGCGTTGATCTTTTCCCGATCGGCCAAGAGCTCGTCGAGTTCCGTCTCACCCAGCACCGCGCGAAGCGTCGTCTGGGCGAGCTGACTGCAGGCGTAGAGATAGTCCTCGATGTCGATGATGGCTCGCGCGGGATCGATGACGCGCATGTATAGGACGGCGTTTACCCTGACGGAGACGTTGTCGCGTGTGATCACGTCCTGCGGCGGAATGTCGAGCGCCATGATCCTCAGAGAGACCCGCTTCTGGGCCGCGAAGCCGGCAGGCAAGAAGATGAGGCCGGGCCCCTTCGTGGCGACGTACTTCCCCAAGAAGAAGACGACCCCTCGCTCGTACTCTCGCAGCACCCTGAGGCTTGCCGCGACGTAGGTCAATCCTATGGCGGCAGCGATAATGAGTTCCATGATGTCCTCTTGATGATTTAGGCTGGAAACGCCTCGACGATGACGGCTGCGCCTTGCCCGCCGCCGATACAAGCGCTTCCGAGGCCGATTCGCTTACCCCGACGACGCAACGCGTGCAGCAAATGCAGGGTGATCCTGGTGCCGGATGCGGCCAACGGATGGCCGATGGCGATGGCGCCTCCGTCGACGTTGGTTCGTTCGCGGTCGAGTCCGAGCTCGCGCTCGACGGCGAGGTACTGCGCCGAAAACGCCTCGTTGACCTCGACGAGATCCATCTGATCCAAGGTCATCCCGGCCTTCGCCAACGCCTTCTGGGCCGCCGGGACGGGTCCGATACCCATGTACTTCGGCTCGACGCCCGCCACTCCCCAGGCCACCAGCCGGCCGATGGGGCGGAGCCCGTGCTTCGACGCGTAGCTCTCGTTCGCGACCACGACCGCGGCGCCACCATCGCAGATACCGGAGGCATTTCCCGCGGTCACCACGCCGTCCTTCTTGAAGTACGGCGGAAGCTTTGCCAACGCTTCGGCGGTGGTGGATGGGCGCATGTGTTCATCTGCGGTCCAGTCTTCCATTTGGCGGGTCTTCGGATTCTTGACCTGCACGGGGATGACCTCTTCCGTGAAGTGCCCCTCGCTCCACCCGGCCGCCGCCGCCAGCTGGCTCCGGACGGCATACGCATCGACATCTTCCCGGGCGATCTTGTACTTGTCGGCCAGGTTCTCGGCCGTCTCCGCCATGGAAAAACCGCACTGTGGATCCTGCAGCGACTCCCACAGGAGGTCCTCGAATGGGGGGGCCGGGCCGAGCCTGAGGCCCCACCTGGCGCCGCGGACGATATGGGGGGCCTGGCTCATTGACTCGGTGCCCCCCGCTAGGACGACCTGGGACTCGCCAAGCAGGATCTGCTGGGCGCCTTGAATGATCGACTCGAATCCCGATCCGCAGAGTCGATTTACCGTGACGGCCGGCGTCTCCAGTGGCAGGCCGGCCTGTAGTCCGATATGCCGGGCCAGATAGATGGCATCAGCCGAGGTCTGAAGCGCGTTGCCGAACACCACGTGATCGATGGCTGAAGGGTCCGTCCCGGCTCGCTCGATGGCGTATTTGGCGGCAATCGCGCCCAGTTGGATCGCGCTGTAGGACTTGAGGGCGCCGCCAAAGGCGCCGAAGCCCGTCCGGACGCCTGAAAGGAAGACGACGTCGGTACCATGGCCTTGGGTCTTCATGAGAGACTGGCTCCGATTCTTCGCGGATGATCGTCGGTGAGCGGTGAAATATGCCCATACGGAGAGACTCTCTCAAGCGAAGACATCTGGCGAACCGCGCACCAGGTCCGGCGCTGGACCTATAGGACGAGTCCTAGCCGAGGGCCGTTTCGGTGGCCTCCGCCACCTGGTCGGTCGACGCCCCGCCACCCAGGTCCGGCGTCGTTGGCCCGCTTGCTATGACGCGCTGAACGGCGGCCTCGAGCCTGGCCCTGGTGCCGGGATGGCCGAGAGATTCGAGCATGAGAGCGCCCGTGAGGATGGCGGCCATGGGGTTGGCAGTCGCCGTGCCGGCCAAGGGTGGCGCGGAGCCGTGCACCGGCTCGAACAGGCCGGGCCGCCCAGGATGCAGGTTGGCACTCGGTGCGAGCCCGAGCCCGCCGACCAGGCCAGCGCCCAGGTCTGACACGATATCGCCGTACAGGTTGTTGGTCACGATGACCTGAAAATGCTCAGGCGAGCGTACCAGGTCGAGCGCGAGCGCGTCGATGTAGCGGTGTTCGCGCTCGATTCCGGGATGGTTGGCGCCGATGTCCTGAAAGCGCTCGGCCCAGATCCGGTGGAACGGGATGGCATTCGCCTTGTCACACAGGGTGATTCGCGTCCGCCCGTGTGCCTCGGCCCACGCGAAGGCGGCTTCCAGAATGCGCGTCACTCCCCGCCAGGTGTGCACTTCCTCGGAAATCTGTTCCTCGTTCGGCGTGCCGACCATGAGCGAGCGTCCCCGCCCGCCATACGGTCCCTCGGTGTTCTCACGAAAGACCACGAAATCGATGGGCCGCGAGTCCTTGAGGGGTGTGAGCCGCGGATGCAGCAATCGGACGGGTCGGAAGTTGATGTAGAGGTCGAGGCGGAATCTGAGGCCGAGCAGGATGTCACGTGCGTGCTCGTTCTGGGGCACGCGCGGGTCGCCCAACGCGCCGACCAGGATTGCGTCGAACTCTCGTTCGAGACGCTGGAACGCCGCTTCGGGCAGGGTTTCGCCGGTTGCGAGAAAGTGCTCGGCCCCGTAGGGGAATCGCTCGAAGCCAAGCTCGACGCCGTCCAGGCCAGCGGCTCGGGCAAGCACGGGCAGGGCCGCCTCCACGACTTCCGGTCCGATCCCGTCGCCTGGAATGACGGCGATGTTATGGCGGATCACCTAGAGATGCGGCAGCGGTTGCCCGCACGTGATGCAATGCCGCCAGCCGATCTCCACCTCCGCGTCGCAATTGGGACAGCGGAGTATGACCTGGCTCTGGCCGCAATGTGGGCAATACTTGGTCTCACGGTCGGCCGGCAGCTCACCACCGCAGAAAAGGCATTGGTCGGCCGGACTGGCCGGGGTTGGGGCGGATGACGCGGGCGGCAACGGAAAGTCGAGCACCCGACGGTCGCGATCCGGGGCCGCCGACTCGGACGGAAGCGTCTCGGGTGGCGGAAGAGCTTGGTCGACCGGCGGGGCCGGTTCGGGTGTCGGTGCATACTCGTCCTCTGGTTCTCCGCCAAGCGCCCGTGCCACGGCTCGAGCGTCGAGACTCACGGTGGTCTCCGACCAGCGGCGGAGTAAGTCCAAGTCGGGATGCGGGCTCGCTGCGGCAAGGGCGAAGGGCTCCCGGGCGTCTGCGTCCGTGAGTTCCGCCAGACCTCCCTGCCCGGCACATAGTCGAATCAGAAGCGACTCGTAATCTTCGTTGCACGCCAGGTTCAACCGATTGCGGACATCACGATACGGAATCACCTCGCGGGTCATCGCCCCGAGCGGGATCGGACGATAAAGCCATGTGGGGTCCACGTCCGCCAGCGTGCGTACCAGGAGACGAAACACGCGTTCCACGTCACTCATGGTTTACTCGACTGCCTTGGCTATGGGTAGCGGCTCATCGCTTGCCACCAATCGTTCCGCTGCGGCGAACGACGCATCCGGGTCGTAGTCGGGATAGAGGCCGCGTGCCTGTTTGGCGGCGAGCCAGGCCGAGAGCCCCGATGGCGTCGCTCCGTCCGACGTCTTCTGCTCCGTCGCCGCCGCAACCGCGAGATCGTTGGCATACTCGTTCTTGACGTGTCCCGTGTGGCCACGGACCCAAGTCCACTGGACCTCATGCGCCCGAGCGGTTTCGACCAGCGCGCGCCAGAGTGCCAAGTTCTCGATCGCTCCACCCTTTCGCCGCCAATCGCGCTGGATCCACGACGGGACCCATTCCCGCATTCCCTTGACCAGGTACTCGGAATCGGACACCACCAGCACACGTAAGCGCCGCCCCTTCCGCCCCAGGAGCTGGAGTGCGGCAATCGCGCCCGCGAGGGCCATGCGGTTGTTGGTTGTGTCGGCCGCGTGGAGATAGAAGTCGCGCCGTTCGATGGCCTGCCGCGGCCGCACCTCGATGAGGCCCGCGGCACCGCCCGGCGTGCGTCCCTCCCGCCCGTTTCCCAAACAGCTCTCGTCGAGATGGATGACCGCAATCGGGAGCGATGGACGTGGCATCAGTCGTGAAGCCTCATGCCGTGAGGGTGTGCACGCCGGCGAGAAAGGTCAAGCGCTAACGATCGAGGATGTGGAATGTGTCGATCTCCTCCAATGGAAAGACCATCTCTTCCCCGGTCATGGGAAGCAGGGCCACGAGGGCCTCCCGAGGAGTAGTAATGATACGCCGTGCGATGACCACGAACTCGCTTCCCCGGCGCATCAGCGCCACTCTGCGGTGGGCGGCGGCCGCTGCCTCGAGCTCGTTATAGAGCGCCGGGGATAGGCGCATTCCGCGCCGGCGGGAGGTCACGCTCCCCGCCTCATGGTGATTGCGCCCGGTCGTCCCTCCGTGGCGCGGCCGATGACCGCAGCGCACAGGGTCCCCTCCAACCGAAGGCCCTCGAGGACCTTGGCCAATTGGGCCTTCGGGACGGCCAACAGCAAACCGCCCGACGTCTGCGCATCCACGCAGAGCCATCGCTCCGCCTCGGTGAACGAGGCATCCCAGGTCACATCCTGGGCCGCGCCAAGGTTCCGCTTGGTCCCGGCCGGGACCAGGCCGCGGCCGGCCAGCTCGAGCGCGCGCTCGAGGAGCGGCAGCGCCGCGAACTCGAGAGTGGCGCTCACCCCGCTGGAGAGGAGGACGTTGCGGAGGTGGCCAATCAGGCCAAAGCCGGTCACATCGGTCACGGTCCTGAGCCCATGGTCCGCGGCAACCCGCGCGGCCCCGGCGTTGAGCGTCGTCATCGAGCGGACGGCCTGGGCGGTATCTCCTTCATCAATGACCCCGTGTTTGAGCGCAGTGGTGATGATGCCGGTACCCAGCGGCTTGGTGAGCACGAGGGCGTCGTCCGGCTTGGCCCCCGCGTTGGTCATGATGCGGTCGGGGTGGACCTCTCCGAGGACTACCATGCCGAACTTCGGTTCGGGGTCGTCGATCGAGTGGCCACCGAGGACGGGGCACCCTGCCGCCGTGGCGATGGCCGCCGCTCCCGCGATCACGTCGCCCAGCAGCTCGAACGGCAACGTGTCACGTGGCCAGGCCACCAGATTGAGCGCGAAGAGCGGCGTTGCCCCCATGGCGTACAGGTCGCTCAGGGCGTTGGCGGCGGCGATCGCGCCCCACGTCGCCGGATCGTCGACGATGGGCGTGAAGAAATCGGTGCTGGCCACCAGCGCCCGGTCTGCGGATAAGCGAAATACCGCCGCGTCGTCATTGGAGGCGGCGTCTACCAACACGCGTGGATCGGCCACGGCAGGTAGAAAGCGCAGGACCTGCGCCAGATCGGCTTCGCCGAGCTTACACGCTCAACCGGCGCCGTGGGAAAGCGTGGTCAGGCGGATCCTGGGGCGCTTATCTTGCGGGGTCTCATTCATGGGGCCTCACTGCTTCGGGAAATCAAACAGGTGGCTGATCGGCAGCTGTCGAGCCGGGGTTCCCTCTCTTCCGAGAACTTGGTGACGATTCAGGCGTCGCCTTGACCGGGTGGCTCAGTCTCCTCACGGCAATCATGCTGGGCTCGATCCACGCGCTCGATGTGGACCACATGATCGCGGTGTCATCGTTTCTCACCGAGCGGCCCGGGCTCCGAGCAGCAGTCCAATTCGGCGCGCGCTGGGGTCTGGGCCATGCCATTGCCGTGTTTGTCGTCGGCGGACTTCTGCTCCTGTCGGGCGTCCGGTGGCCCGCACGCTATGACGGCCTGGGTGAGCTGCTGGTCGGTCTGATGCTCATCGGCATCGGGGTCTGGGCCATCCGCCGTGCAAAGAAACTACACCTCCACCCGCCCGAGGAACACGGCGACCACCTTCACCTGCATGCCCACCCAGAAGGGCTTCACCCGCATCATCACGCCCACGCGCACGCGCACCCCGCGACCGGCACCACGCGCCATCGTCATGGGAAGGCACTGGTGCTCGTCGGCCTGCTCCACGGCCTCGCTGGCAGCAGCGCCGCCGTCGCGCTGGTCCCGGTCACATTGATCGATAACGTTGGTGTCGGTCTCGCCTACCTAGTCGCGTTCGGGCTCGGGGTGATCGGGTCCATGATGGCCTTCGCTGGCGCTGCGGCATTCGCCATCACGCGCGCCACATCGCGCTCGATCGACTTGAGCCGGAGCGCCGGAATGTTGGTCGGTGCTGCCGGTGTGGCGGTGGGACTGTGGTGGTTGATCCGGGCTCTGGGCGTGCTGACCGCGTAACTCGGGTCCGCCTCAGAGCGGGCTTGTGGTGCGGAGGTCGAGTTCCCGCTGCGCCAGCAGAATTCCCTGCAACGCAATCAGGGCGCGCTCGTCGCTGGCCACGGGACCGAACGTTCCGTCGGGTTGCTGCTGTGCCAAGAGTGCCGGGACTGCCCGGCTGATGGCCGCGCGAGCCTCGGCCGTTCCGGCAGCCGCCAGGGCGTCGACGGCCTGGAACAGGTCCGCCCCCGGCCACGAGCCGTCGGGCGCCTGCTGGGCCGAGACGAAGGCGGCGGCCTTGGGCAGGGCGGCCCGGTAAGGCGGGGGTCCGATCGCGAGGGCATGTAGCGCGGCGGTCGCCATGTCGGGAGCGAAGTATCCGTCCCACTCCGTCCACAACTCCTCGAGATCCACCAGGCTTTGGAGATGCTGACCCACCAGCGGCCGCTTCTCCTGGCCGGCGCGGAGGGCGGCTCGCAACGCGAGACAACTGATGGCGAATCGGGCTGCCTCTTCCGTGTGGTAGACGGCCCCGTTCGGCAGGGTCACCGGCGATATCCGCTGGGCGCTCGGGCCCGGGGAAAAGAACCCTCCCACATGATGGTTGCACGCCCGATGCTCGTGGCGGGCCGGCGTGCAGCCTTCACCGAAGCCGCCCGGCTTTCCTTGGAGATTGAGGATCCAGCCGACGACCCGGATCGTACCCACCTGGTCGCCGCGGTGGTCGAGTTCCATGAGTTCAAGGGCCCGCCAAATGGTCGGAATCACGGCTCCGCCGATGCTGCCATCGGGCCTGGTCTCCGCGCGCATTTCTCTGACGAGGCGGTCCCGGAGGCCGAGGTCAGTCGGGCGGGCCCGGCCCAGCGCCTGCCGTGCCAGGATCGCCGCGCGATTGCCGGGCTTGGCGAAGTAGCTCTCGAGCCGGTCCAGCGCGGTGGCGAGAGCATCGGGCTGGAGAATGGGAGACGGCTGCATTGTGGAACCTCCACCAGCGGACCCCGACCCGACGGGTCGAGGCAATACGATCAACGGCGCCGGTCGGCGCCCAAGCGCCCCGCGGTACCCCGGGTCGGGGGTCGAGAAATCCAGGTGCAGTGGGCACACCGATTTCTGGTGGCGCGGATTAACGGATATATAGCTCGCGAGAGACCGGTACGCTACGCGCGGCCGGCGTGCGGCCCTACCACGACGCCCGGATCGAATCCGTGGGCATGATGGCTCCGCGAAGGATGATGCGTTCCACCGAGCGGGTGTTTCGTATGTCGCTCAGCGGATCGCGCGCGAGAATCACGAGATTGGCCACCTTGCCAGGGGCGAGGGTGCCGATGGAGTCGGCGCCCACCAGGCGGGCACCATTGCCCGTTGCGGCCACGATGGCCTCGGAGGGCGAGAGGCCGGCGGCCGCCAGGAGCTCGATCTCGGTGTGGAGGCCGTCACCCGCAGCGAAAAAATCCTCTCCGGCGTTGGACCCTGCCGCGATGATACCGCCCGCCGCGGCGAAGTCCCGGAGAAAGCGGTTCTGCGACTCACGCGCGAGTCGAGCCGTTCGAAAGAAATCGAGCGACCACCCGGCGGCGGTAGTCAGCGCCGCCGGATCCCAGCGCGCCCGAATCGAATCGGGGGTGCTGAGGGAGCCGGCCGATTCCACGACGGTGGGATCGTCCAGCCGGCTGTATGCGTCGTGGGTGGCCAACATCGGGACGAGAACGACGCCGGTCGCGGCAAGTCGCTCCGCGACGTCTTTCAACGCCAACGGGCGGAGCCGCACCCAGCTTTGCTCGGCCGCCGTCCACCCTTGCCAATATCCCTGCCGATGGGCGGCATACAGCCCACTCGCATTCCCCGACGCGGCTTCAGCCACTCCGCTGAGTTGTTCAATCGAGCGCACGCCTTGCCGTGCCGCGGTCAGGGCATCGGTCAGCCCAAGCTGCGCCGCCACCGGGAGATTGAACGATCGCGCCTCATCGACGATTGCGCCAAGGATCGACGGCGTAATCCGCGTGTAGGTCATGATCTGATCGACTCCGGCAAGGGAGCGCTGATCGACCGCTTGCCGGCCCTCCGTGTCGTCGCGCACGCCCGTCGCATCGGTCCGCGTCGGCGGCACCCCGTCTATCATGGCACCAGCGACGAACAGCTGCGGACTCGGAAACGCGTTGAGGTTGGCCTGCTCAGCCAGGGCGAGAATCGAGTCCTGTTTCCCGTGCAGACCTCGCACGGCGGTAACACCAGCCGCCAGGTACCGCGGCAGCATCCACCGCTGGATGTGGGCGTGGGCGTCGATCAGCCCAGGCAAGATCCATTTTCCTGTTGCGTCCACCCTGGTGATGCCATCCTCGAGCACGACCTCGTCACCCGGCCCGATGGCTTCGATGTATCGGCCGCGCACCACCACCGTCGCGTTGACCAGTGGCGGGCCGCCGGTGCCATCGATGAGCGTTCCGCCCACCAAGGCGAAGTGTGCCTCTTGGGGCCGGTCGCCGCATGCCGCCAATCCGATCAGCAGCAACAGCGAAAGGAGGAGGGCCCTGCGTCTAGTCGCTGCTTGAGTGGTCATGGATGATTTTCCAACCGTCAGGACCCTGGCGCATGATCAGGGTAAATGGACCGCTTGCCGTTGTTTCCGGCCCGCGATGCAGGATGTAGCGAGCCGTCACGAGCACGAGGCCATTCCCGAGCACTCGGATCTCGAACTGCTCGAACCGCAAGCTGTCGCGGCTTGCCCCCTGGCCGAAGAGGGGCGCATACCGGGCGCGGATTGCGCCAACCCCGTGAAGCAATCCGCCGCTGCCCACAAAGGTAGTGGTGCTGTCCGCGAGATAGTCGGACATGAACGCATCCAGGTCGCCCTGATTCCATGCGGCGGCAGCGTGTTGAAACTGCCGGGCCAGGGTGACGGTTATCGATGCGACGTTTGCTTCCTCGGCTCGGCGGTGACGCGGAAGGGGCGCACGCAGCAAGGAAGAGAATGCAGCCGATGAGCGTGGTTCGCATGAAGTCCAGACGAGGGTCGGTGAGGAGGACGTCGCGCACCGGTGGCGGTCGCCTAATCGACGGCCGCCCGACGTCACAAGGCGCTTCGTGCGTCGCGAAGCGCCTCGGCGGAGCCAAGACTCCTACTTCTTCTTCTTCGCCGCCCGCTTCCGAGCCGGTTTCTTGCGCTTGGCGGCCTTCTTCTTCGCGGGGCGCTTGGCGGCCTTCTTGGCGGGCCGCTTCTTGGCCTTCTTCTTCGCGGCGCGCTTAGTGGCCTTCTTGGCCACCTTCTTGACCTTCTTCTTCGCCTTGGCCTTCGGCTTTGGTTTGGCCTTGGGTTTTGGCTTCGGCTTGGCCACCATTGCCGGCTTGGCTGGCGCCGGGGGCGGAGGTGGAGGCGGGGGCGGCTCACTGGCCAGTGGCATCGGCTCCATCCATCCCGCGCCGGACCATCCGACTTCCCTGTCGATCATCTCGGCCATGGTCACTCCTCGCATGCTATGGCGGCGCGACCCGCCGCAGGTGCCGGAGCGTGTCGATCCCCGGCCATCTCACAATCTCAGGATAATACACTTTCACGCAAGGTGTTCTGCCGACCGTGCCGCTCCGATGCGAGGTCACACGACGCGAAGAGACGCCACGGATGGTGTCCCTGCAGAATGCAGCGACTTGGCCCTCGGTCGATTCCTCAAAGTCGTTGTCCCATAAGTCATTACGCTGGGTCGATAGGTGGCCTGTGACTTGCGGCTCTAGGCCAATCATGTGGATGACACTCCGGCGAGTGCGAGCAGGCGCTCTCCTCCTGGCTGCTCTCGCGACCATGGTGCCATCGGTCGGCGAGGGGCAGGCCCCGGTGGAAGTGCGCGCCAGACCAAGCGCGCTCGCGCTGGACGTCGGGCAGGAGGAACGGGTATTCGTCTCCGCCTTCGACGCACGTGGTCGGCTCGTTCCGCATCCCGGCTTCAATTTCGCCACGACGGATACCGCGATTGCCCGTGTCGAGCCCGACGGCACTGTGGTCGGGATAAGCGCGGGTTCCGCCACAATTGTCATTCGAGCCGGGTTTGCTGTCGCCAAGGTCCGCGTCGCGGTGTCTTCACCGGAATCACCCGCCGCCATGCGATTCCCGCCGCGAGAACCGGTGGGATTCGACACCGTGCTGCGTCGAGGTGGACGCGTGGTGATCGAGCCCAATCCGGTGCAGTTGCTCCCAGGTGAACTGCAACGCCCGAGCGCCTTCCTCGAGTGGCCCGACGGCTCGCGAGTCGAAGGCGTGGCGCCCGATTGGGTGTCGACCGACACCGCCATCGCGCAGCTGGACCCATCCGGCGCTCTCCGTGCCCGGAACCCTGGTCGGGCAGAGCTCATCGCCCGGCTCGAGGCAGGGGCCGCGGCGGACACGGTGCCAGTGCTGGTGAGCCATGGGGGATTTCGGGCGGACCGCTCGCGGCTCGTGATGCGACCGGGAGATTTCGACACGGTTGCGGTGTTCGTGCCGAGTCAGGACAATCGCCGTCTCACCGCCGGGCTCAGATGGTGGGTGGTCAATCCGTCCATCGCGCGGATTGGTCCGACCGGCATCGTTCAGGCGCTCGGCCTCGGATCGACCGAACTGGTGATTCAAGGGTTCCAGCAGGAGCGCCGCTTGCCTCTGGTGGTTCACCGTCCGGTGAGCCGGCTCACGCTCGTGCCGTCGCCCGGTCCCGACCCTGTGCCGGTGCCCCTGCTCGGAGCGCGCAGCTTCACGGTGAATCCTGCGAGCGCGGACTCGCTGGCGGTGCCTGAAGCGCTGCTGGAGTGGGAAGTCGCAGACTCCGGCATTGCCGAATTCGATCCCGTCGCTCGAGACCTGTACGGGAAGCAGAGCGGGACGACCAGCCTCACGCTTCGCGTGAAGGGGTTCGACCCGATCGCCTGGGCCGTTCGCGTTGAACCCATGGCCATCGCGCTAGAGCAGGCTGACCGCGTCATCGAGCCGATGACCAGGGACACATTGGTCGCGCGGTTCACGGATCCCTCAGGAATGCCTATCGGGCGGGCCTCAGGAGTGGCCTGGAGCGCGAGCCCGCCAGGCGTCGTCAGTGTTGATTCCGCTGGCGTGATTCTCGGGCTCAGAGAGGGTCGGGCTACGGTGACCGCCGTGACCCCATGGGGCGATGTCGCGGTATCGACGGTCCGCGTCGTGGCCGACCTCCTGCTGGTCATCGATCGAGCCGGGGCGGGGTCGGCGATCGCCCAGGTTCGGTCGCGCGATCCGTCGCGGGTAACCGAGGTGTTGCGGGACGGGGCGGCGAACCGAAGTCCGGTCTATTCCCAGGACCGGACCAGGATTGCGTTTGCTTCCGATCGGTCCGGCAATTTCGACATCTTCGTCACGGATTCCGACGGCGAGTCGCTCGTTCGCCTCACGGAAGATGCCGGTGACCAGACGCATCCGGCCTGGATGCCCGACGGGCAGTCTCTCGTATTTGCCAGCCAACAGAGCGACCGGTCACAGATTCTCATCACGGGTATGACCGTGCAGAGCGTTCGCACACTGGCAACCGCACCCGAAGGCGAGACCTACAGCCGGCCCGCGATCTCGCCCGATGGCGGAACGCTCTCATTCATCGTGTCAGGCCCCGACGGCAGCGATCTTGCGGTCTTGAACCTGACCGGGGCGTCGCGGGGCATCCGGCGCGTGGCCCGCGACGTTGCCCCCGAAGTTCGGCCCGTTCATTTGCGAGACGGGCGGGTGCTGTATGCCAGAGGCGCGGACGGACGGGGCAGCGAGATCTTTCGCCTCGATCTCCGCTCTGGCACGAGCACGGCGGTCTACTCAGCCGACCGTCCCATCGGTGCCATGGCCGTCTCGCGCGACGGGGAGACGCTCGTCTTCGTCTCCGACTCCCGGGTGTGGCGGGCGTCTCTTGCGACGATGGACCCCGTGATACGACTATCCTTGCCGACGTTCGAGCGCGTGACCGACCCTTCCTTCTGATACCACCGCGGGGTGCCATGAAAGCTCTCGTCCTCACGGGCCCAGGCGGCGCGGAGCAGCTCGCCGTGGCCCAGGTCCCGACCCCCGTCATTACCAAGCCGGACGATGTCTTGGTGCGTGTCCGCGCGGCGGGGCTCAACCATCTGGACCTGTTCGTGTTGAGTGGATTACCGGGAATCACGCATGAATGGCCCCACGTGATGGTCGGGGACGGTGCCGGGGTTGTCGAGGCCGTGGGCGATGCGGTCGACAATGTCCACGTCGGCGATCGCGTGATGTTCAACCCAGGGTTGTCCTGTATGCAGTGCCAAGCGTGCGAAGCCGGAGAGCACTCGCTCTGCGACACCTATCAGTTGCTCGGGGAGCATCGTCCAGGCACCGCCGCGGAGTACATCGTGCTTCCGGCCCACAACCTGGCGGTGATTCCGGACAGGATGCCGTGGGATCGCGCCGCTGCATTCTCACTGGCCAACCTGACCGCGTGGCGCATGCTCACGACCCGGGTCAGGCTCCACGCTGGCGAGACGGTGCTGATTTGGGGCATCGGGGGCGGGGTCGCCCAGGCGTCGCTGCAGATCGCCAAACTGGTGGGCGCGACCGCGATCGTGACCAGTTCATCCGATGCGAAACTCGCCCGCGCCACGGAGTTGGGGGCGGATCATGGCCTGAACCACGCGACGGCCGATGTTCGCAAGGAGGTCCGGCGGCTCACCGGCGGCCGGGGTGTCGACGTGGTGGTGGACAACGTCGGCGAGGCCACGTGGATGGAGTCGCTCAGGTCGCTCCGTCCCCAAGGCAGGCTGGTGAGCTGTGGAGCGACCAGCGGACCCATGGTGACGACGGACGTGCGGAAGTTGTTCTGGTATCAGTGGGAGATCTACGGCTCCACCATGGGGAGCCACGCGGAGTATCAGGCCATCGCCCGGCTGGGCGGCCAGGGCAAGCTGTGGCCCGTTATCGATTCCGTGGTGCCGCTCGCGGACGCGCGCCGGGCCTTTGACCGCTTGGCGGAGGGTACGCAGTTCGGCAAGATCGTGATCGAAATTCCGAACTAGTTCACGGCGCGCTCCTGTTGGTGCGCGGGCAACTCGAACTGCAACAAGAGCACCCTCTCATCGAAGGGCTCGGCCACGAGAGCCGCGTCCGTTCCCACCGCGCGCACGCGACCCCAGCCGGGAATGTGAACCGCCGTCACCAGCTGCCCCGCCGAATCGATGACCTGGTATTGCTGCATGGTGTCGGCCGGGGCGCGGCTCCGCTCCAGCCAGATGTCGCCGTCGGCGGTGGTGATCCCAGCGACAAAGGCGGGCTTGATCGCGGCGAACAGAAGCTTCGCCGCGGTGCGTCGCAGCGCCGGCGGGAACCCCTCGAGGAACTGATCGCGATCGACTTGGGTTACCGGGAGGACTCGATCCGGCAGGAGCGGCCCATCGCGCTGCTGCCCGTCCGGCGTATGCCAGGTAACGCGATTTTGACCGACGCGCGCGACCCACACCGCGCCGTCGCTCCGGACCCCCCACACGTCCTCACCACTCAGGATGCGCCGTTCGAGGCGCACTCCGCGCTCGCTTTGGACCTCGACCATGTCGAGCGGCGCCAAGGCGGCGATGGTATCGGCCGACTGCTGGCCCGGCGCCGTTCGCACCACGGCGGCCGAGTCGGCCCCGCCGCGAGGCGGGAGCTTGCTGTAGAACCGGCCTGCACCATCGGCCGCTTGCGGGAGGGCTCCACGCAGGGCGTCGAAGGCGGGGAACGAATCGAGCAGGCGACCGGTACGATCCCAAGTCGTGACGCGTCGAAGGCCCCAATCACTGACGTAGAGCGTGTCGTGTGCGGAAAAAATATGCAGGGGGTTGTGATAGGCCCGGTGGCGGCGGCCACCGAGTGTGTCCACCGATCCCGCGGCGAAGTCGACCAGCGCGACGACATCTTCGTTGGGCGCGAGGACCGCCCACCGCCCGCCGCCGAGCCACGTCGCCGCCGTCACGATGGTGAACGGCACGGCGATGGTGTCGCGAGCCAGGGTCAGGGCGGCGATCGGGAGATCGGGCCTACCCTCGCCGCAGGCGCCGGCGGCTGTGGCCAACGTGAAGACCGTGATGACACGTCGGAGGGATCGCATGCCGACAAATGTAAGCGCGGAGAGGTCCGAGGGCCGGTGTCGGGATTGGGTGCGTCCGGTGCCTCGGACGCAACCTTTCGCCGATGGATCGCATCTAAGACATAGGCACCGATAGCCCTGATTACGAGGACCACAGTCGAGAATTCCCATGGTTCAGCTTGCTTCCGACGACTCACAGAGCGTCGTCGTATACGACACGAAGGGTGTACTCCTCGGCAAGGTTCGTCATCCGGTGGGGCGTCGGGTGCTTGGCCCCAGTGAAGGCACCGTGTATCTGGAGCGGTCCGTCGCTCGAGCGCGCTCGCACCCCCGCCGCAACCGGCTCCGGCCCAACCGGCAACCATCTCGGGTCTGAGTCGCGACCAAATCTCCTTCTGCAGCATCTCCCTTCTTGAGTTGAGCGCCGGCCGTCGCACCCGGGCGTCCGACAGTGTCCACTTGCCTTCTTCTATTTCGCACTTCTAGGCTTCCGCGTCAGTGGAATTCATCGGAGTGGTTACAAGGAGACTCTCGTATGACTGTGGTCCCCGTTCGCATCCCCGGCCGTACATTCGTGCTTCGTGTGTGCTCGAGCGCGATCGTGACCCTGACGTTGGGCGCCGTCGCAACCGCCCAAGAGAATGTCCCCACGGTGACTCTAGCCCAACCGAACGCGACGTATGATGAGCCGTTCTCCGCCCTCAGCGGCCTGCGCGAATTGAGCGACGGCACCCTGCTGGTGGGTGATCGCATCGACCAAATCATCCAGCATATCGACCTGGCGAGTGGCACGGCCAGGCCGGTCGGCCGGAAGGGCGCCGGCCCGGGCGAGTTCGACACACCCATGGGCCTCTACGCCCTGCCCAACGACTCCACCCTGGTATTCGACATGGGCAACAATCGGTTCCTGGTGCTCACGCCCGAGGGCAAACCGGGAGACACCTTCATGCCTACGCTCGAGACCGGCGGCGGTCCTGGTGCACGGTTCCTGAGCCCCCCGCGGGGAATCGACGCTCACGGGGCCATCTACTTTGCCGGTCGACCCATGCAGCCCGGTCCCACCGGCATGCCCGAATCCGTCGACTCCTCTGCCATCATCCGATATGACCGCGCGTCGCGAACGGTCGATACCCTGGGTCTCGTCAAGGCGCCGGCGATGAACATCCAGGCCAGCGGCGATCAAGATCGCCGCGAGCTTCGCATCCGCCCGGCTCCGATGCCCGCCCAAGATGAATGGGGTGTGACCCCGGACGGACGGATTGGAATCGCCCGGGTCGGAGGCCTCAAGGTGGAGTGGCTCGCGCGCGACGGCACGCGTACCGGCGGTGGCGCTTTCGCCTATACGCCAATCAAGGTCTCCAAGGCAGACTATCGCGCCTGGCAGAAGCGGATGGGCAGCAGCATGGGTCGAGAAATCGAGAACGGCCGGTCGCGCCTGGTGCGGGTGCCGCCGCCGGAGATCGATGAGCGGGAGTGGCCGGAATACAAGCCCCCCTTCCTGGCCGGAGCGGTCGCGGTGGCGCCGAGCGGCGAGTTGTGGCTCTTGCGAACACGGCCGGCGGATGATCCGACACCGGTCTATGATGTGTTCGACGGATCCGGCAAGTTGGTGCGGCGGGTCCAGCTGCCGCCCAAGACCGAGGTCGTCGGCTTCGGGAACCAGTCAGTGTATCTGGTGCGGATCGACGAAGACGACTTGCAGTGGCTCGAGCGCTATCGATTGTAACGCTCAGCCCCATTCTGCTGCAGCGCGGCCTTGCAGCGACTGCAAAATCGGTCGGACTTGAGGTCGACGCCGTCGATTTGCATCGAGCTCGTCATCACGCACTCGGCATTGTGGCAGTGCACCAGGTTGTACGTGTGGCCCAATTCGTGGATGGCTTCTTTGCAGAGCCGCTCGAACAGCAGCTCCTGGGAGGCGGGCAAGCCGTATAGCGCATTATCGAGTCGATAGGACGAGACGACGGCCGCCTTGCCGTTCACCTGAGCCTCGCCGAAGACATAGGTCAGAACCGGGATGAACAGATCCAGGGCGGTCACGCCGAGGATGCGCGAACCGTCTGCGGGCGCCTGACGGAGCAGCTGGGCAAGCAGGATCCGCGAGTTGTATTGGCCTCGGGAGGCGTCGTAGGCCGCTTCCGGTTCGAACGACGGCGGATGGTGCTCCACTCGGACGCGGAACACCCGTGCCAGGCGCTCCTCCAGCCCATCGATCAGGTCGGTGGCCGTGCCGCAGTAGAATGGGACGACGTGGAGCACCGGCACCGCGGTGTCCTATGAAGCCATACCGGCGGTGCCACCAGGATCGGTCCGGCCCGCCCCCCCCGCGGAACACGAAGTCATTTCTTGGCGCCTCGGTTCGTCGGTTGCCGCAGGTCGTATTTTTTGATCTTGTTGTAGACGGTCACGCGATCGACCCGGAGGGTTTCTGCGGCGCGGGTAATGTTCCATCCCGTGCGCTCGAGCACCGACGCGATGTGGTCCTTCTCCACGTCGGCGAGCGAGTCCCCGGAGAATGAATTGGTCGATCGCCTTCCCCAGACCGGAAGGTCTTCCGGCCGGATGGTCGGCGGGGTGCCGACGACCATGGCGCGCTCGATGGCGTTGATGAGTTCCCGCACATTCCCGGGCCAGGCATAGTCCATCAGGAGCTGCATCGCGTCGGGGTGGATCTCGGTGATTCGCTTGTCCATCTGCCTCGCGAGCCGTTGCACGATGTGCTCAGCCAAGAGCGGTATGTCGGAGGGCCGGCTTCGGAGTGGCGGGGCCTCGATGGTGAAGACATTGATGCGATAGTAGAAGTCCTCGCGGAACCTCCCCTCCTCCACCGCCACCTCCAAGTCTTCGTTGGTGGCGCAAATGATCCGGAAGTCTACCTTGATGGATTTCGAGCCGCCGAGCCGGGTGAATTCCTTGGTTTCCAGCGTCCGGAGGAGATCGACCTGCATCTTCGGGTTGATGGCTCCAACCTCATCCAGGAACAGCGTCCCGCCGTCGGCCATTTCGATACGGCCCTTGCGCCGATGCTGCGCCCCGGTAAAGGCCCCCTTCTCGTGCCCGAACAACTCGCTCTCGAGAAGCTCGTTGGGTACGGCACCGCAGTTGACCGGGACGATCGGGAAATAGCGCCGTGCGCTGTTGGCGTGGATGGCCCGAGCGATCAATTCCTTCCCCGTACCGCTCTCACCTCGAATGAGGACCGTCGCGTCGGTCTTGGCGACGTGGCGGATCAACTCGAGCACCTTGAGGATGGCCGGACTCTCGCCCACGATCGTGTCGGCGGCCCCGATCTCGTCGATGGTTTCCCGCAACTGCACGTTCTCCTTTTGGAGTCGCCGCTGCTCGAGTGCTCGTTGGACCAAGTGACTCAACTCGTCGGGGTCGATCGGTTTCGTGACGTAGTCGAAGGCGCCTTGTTTGAGGGCCTGTACGGCGGTCTCGACCGATCCGAACGCGGTGATCATGATGACGGCGATCTCCGGGTCGATCGCATGTATCCGTGACTGGAGTTCCATCCCGTCCATGCCGGGCATCTTGATGTCGAGCAGGATGACGTCGAATGCCTGGTCCTGGAGCGCGCGCAGCGCCTCGGTGGCATTCTCGGCCGCGTGGACATGGTAACCGTCTTTGCGGAACCAATTGTAGAGCGAGTCCCGGACGGCGAATTCATCGTCCACCACCAGGATGTTGGCCTCATGCGTGCTCATGGGGGTCCTCTCCTTCGGGCCGCGTCGCGCCACCGGCCGGGTGCAGTTCGAATTCCGGATTGGCGGCAGAGAAGCCGCTTGCATCCGGTGGCCGCTGGCGCGGTAACCGCATGGTGAACTTGGTGCCCAGGCCCGGCTCGGAATCCACATCGATGGTTCCACCGTGGCGCTGGACGATGCCGTAGACTACCGCGAGGCCCAGGCCGACACCGCTCTCCTGATCCTTGGTCGAGAAAAACGGCTCGAAGATGTGGGGCAGGACCTCCGACGCGATGCCGGGGCCAGTATCGGCGATCTCGAGTGTGACCTCACCGTCAGAGGCGTCCAACCGCACGCTCAAGACGCCGCCGCCGTTGCTCGACCCGCCCATGGCCTCGACCGCGTTGACCATCAGGGCCACCAAGGCCTGCTGGAGTTGTCCGCCGTCGGCGACGACCATAGCATTGCCCGTGAGGAACCGGGTGCTGAGCTCTATGTTGCTGACCTTGAGATGGTGTTGCACGAGCATCAAGCTCCGCTCCACGATCTCGTTGAGGTCGATCGGCTCCATGTCGGCTCCTGTGCGCCGCGCAAAGAGCAACAGGTTGGTGACGATCTTACCGCACCGGCTGCATTCCTTCTGGAGGAAATGGAGGTACCGTCCGAGTTCCTCGCGCGCGGCCGGATCGAGCGGCTGATCCTCGAGGCCGCGCTCCACCAAGCGGCTGTAGTTGAGCATCCCGCTGATGGGGTTGTTGAGTTCGTGGGCGACCGTGGCCGAGAGCTTGCCGAGCGACGCCATCTTCTCCATGTGCAGTACCTGGCGCTGAGCCCGTTGGAGCTCACTGGTCTTCTCTTGGACCTTGGCTTCGAGTTTCTGCGACCATCCCTTGAGTTCCTGTTGCGCCGTACTCAGATCCTCCGACATGCGGTTGAAGGCGTGGGCCAGCTCGGATAGCTCATGTTGGCCGCGTACGGAAATCCGGGTTTCCAAGTCGCCCGCCGCAATGCGTCGTGTGCCCTCGTGCAGCGCCGCCACCGGTCGGTGGACTACTCGATTGAAGAACACCACCGACACCACGCCGATGATGAGAATCAAGGCCAATGTCGTTGCGATGATGCGCTGCTGGGCTGCCCGAAGAGTGGACTCGACCGGCAGCATCGACATCTCCACGTCGAGGACCCCCAGGATCCGCTTCTGGCCCGGGGGATCATGACAGCCGGCCGTCGCGCACGACGGCTCGTTGGGGATTACTGACAAGTGCCGGAGTACTTCGACCCCCTCAGGCATGCGCGCCAGCCCGCTGCGCTCGAGTTCGCCCACGTCCGAGGTATGCTCCTGCTGGTGGCAGCTCAGACAAGTTTCCGAATCGAGCGCGATGTAACGGCCGATTTCCTCGCGGTGGGCGGAGAGGACGATCACGCCCTGCTTGTCGTAGACCCGAATTGCCGCCACACCAGGACCCGCGGCCAGGCGGGTGATGAGTTCTTGGACCTCATCGAGCCGGTTGAGCAGCATGCCGTCATGGGTGGCGCGACGAATGAGGTCGCTGTCGTTGTCCGCCGCCGAGCGGAGGAACCCCACGAGATCCGCGCGCGTGGACCGATAGTTCACCATTGAATGAACGGCGAAGACGATGCCGACCGTGAGGGCCAGCGGAAGGAGGAGGCGTATCCCGAGCGATCGACGCGCCCTTAGCGTCGGGGTCATGATTGCTCCCGCGTACCGATATGGACGGAGGCATGCAGGTAACTCAACGGTATCGAGCGATGTAGGAATTTTCAATGAACCGTTGATGAATTCAACGATACGGGAAGCTATGGTCGCCTCGCTTGGGGGTTTAGGCCCGTATTGCTGGCTTCTCCAGCCCGCCACCTCCTGGCTCCCGACTTGCTATTTGGTCGCGTGAGGTTGGGAGGCGGATCGACACGACACCGACGCCGGTTTGCCTCCCGGGCGCGATTCGGCAAGGAGAGCGGCCAATGGTGATGAGCTTAGAGCAGCACCGGATCCTGCCGGCAGGCGCTCTGCCCTGCGTGTGGATGAGCGCGGGGTTGGTGGCCTACCGGCTCTGCGACCGCGAGTTCGATTGCGACGGCTGCGCGCTCGATGCTGCGCTCCGTGGAGGGAACGCTCCGCTTGCTCCCCGGTCGGACCGTACGACCGACCTTCCCAGTCGTCACGCCGCTCAGTTCCCAACGGATCGGCGGTACTCAACCGGCCACCTCTGGATCCAGGCCTGTCCGACCGACGGCGCAACCCTGAGAATTGGACTCGACGGCTTTCTCTCAGACCTCATCGGTGAGTGCGTGGCGGTTCACTGTGGCGGCATCCCTCGCCGCCTGAACGGTGGCGATCTCCTCTTCGAGATCGAACTCGCTCAGGGTACGCTCCCAATCGGTTCCCCATTCGGCTGTTCTGTCATGCGATGGAACGGAGCGCTGGCCGAAGACCCGCGGGCCGTGCGCGCCGATCCCTATGGGGAAGGCTGGATCACCGAACTCGACCCACTCGATGGCATGCTACCCGGAGGGCTTCTAAGTGCGGAGGACGCTCGGAAACAGGCGGAGCTCGACCTCCGCGGGTTCCGCCGCCGTGCGGCCCTCCACCTCCTGGCCGACACAGCAGAAGTCGGCTCGTGTCTGCCCGACGGGGGACAAGTCCTGACCGACATGCGCCAGCTGCTCGGCAGTGAACGGTACCTACAACTCCTGCGGGAAATGACGGCGTGACATCATGTTGATCTTCTCAACGGCCCTGTTGACGAATTCGTCAGTCTGCCGGACATCAGGTCGTCGGGTGACTCAACGGATGACAGCGGAAGCGGTTGCAAATCATAGACTTCCATCATCGGCTCGAGACCGGGCCAATGTGGTGCGGGGTGTGCATTGTAGAGAATCGGTAACAAGGGCATAGGCTCGGAGGTATGCACCATGCGAACCGAAAACCGATGGTATCGAACGGCGCTCACCGTCGGAGCCGCCATCCTCGTCATGGCTCTCTTCGTGGTCGGATTGCCGCTCTTGGGCCTCGCCGCACTGGTGGTGCGGAGCGGAGTCGTGGTGTTCTTCGGGGTAGCATTGGTGGGTGGAATAGTGTCCTACGCTGTGAGCCCCTCGTTCCGCACGTGGTTTGGCGCGCAGTTCGAACCGATGCTGTTTCATAAGGGCTTGCGACTCGGCGCGAACGTCGCCGTCGCTTCCGGCCACACGTGGACCCGGGTCAGGCGTGGCGAGGCAGTAGTTGGCGTGGACGATCTGGTTCAGGCCACCTTGGGCCCGGTCGATACGGTGATTCTGCCCGCCAAGGGCACCAGGGTCAGCCGTGGTCAGTCGCTCTTCCGGTTGCGTCAGGGTGAACGCAGCGTCGACCTGCGCGCCCCCGTGTCAGGCACGGTGGTCGGTCACAACGCGTTGCTCGGCCGGCGGCCGACGTTGTTGAACGAGGACCCCTACGGCGAGGGGTGGGTGGTGAAGCTCGAGGGGAAGGGACTCCGTCGCGAGCGCCGGCGCCTGTTACGCGGGGATCGGGCGCAGGCCTGGTTCCAGCGTGAGGTCGACCGGCTGATCAGTGCCTTGCTCGGTGAGGAGGAGATCGCGGTGCTGGCCGACGGGGGCAGGCTGGTGAGTGAGCTGCACACCCACGTTGATGCGGCGGCCTGGGATCGACTGAAACAGACCTTCTTCGAGATCGAGCCGAGCGAGCCGCCGAAGCTTTGATGCGCGTGGTCCGCCGGGCGGTTTCGGACCCGGCGTCCAGTCGGACCGGTATCCGGTTCATTCATATCACAGTAACTTGAACGTGCTGGCCGGGCTATCGGCCATGCGTGGAGTCGTGTGCCTGTTTCAGGAGCGACCACACGGCGTTCCAGTGCATCGTTGTGGTACTGAGGACTGGACAGCCGGAGGTGACGAGCGTCGTGAAACCGATCCAATGCGTGGCAGGTGTGTGCTGGCTGCTCCTCGTCGCGCCGCTTGGGGCCCAACAGCGATCCGTTACCTTGGCGGAGGCCATTTCGATGGCCCGGCGCTTCCAGCCCGCCGTGGTACAGGCTCGGGGGGCGCTCGCGGTTGCCGGCTCGGATGTTCGGTCGGCCTACAGCGCCTACCTTCCGTCGTTGTCCGGGAGCGCAGGCGCCGGTCAGTCGTTCTTTCCCCAGGCTCAATCGCGGCTCGACCCCCAAACGGGCGAGCTCATCACCGGCACCAACTCCAACAAGAGCGTCAACTTCGGTCTCAACTCGAGCCTGATCCTCTTCGATGGCTTCCGCCGCGAAGCCACCATTCGGTCGGCCAGGGCGGATCGCGAGGCGAGTGAGGCCTCGCTCGCCGATCAGGAAGCGCAGGTGGCGCTGGCCACCAGCTTGGAGTTCTTCAACGCGCTTGCCGGGCAGCAGCTGGTCCGAGCTCGGCAGGCGGGCATCACGCGAGCGGAAGAGCAATTCACGATTGCCGTGGCCAAACTCAGCACGGGCGCTGCCACCGTGTCGGACTCGCTCCGCGCGGTGGTAACGCTGGGCGAGGCTCGCGTGCAGCTGCTCGAGGCCGAGCGGCAACTGGCCACGGCGGAGGCAAACCTGGCGCGCCTGATCGGCGAGCAGGGACGGGTCGCAGCGGTGGATGATTCGTCCCTGTATTCGATCGACCTGGCTCTGGACCCAGCCGCCTTGCTCGAGGAGGCGATCGAGCGATCACCGCGGGTCCTGGCATCGGACGCCAGCCTCCGGGCGGCGCGTGCGCAGGTCACGGCCGCCAAATCCGGTTACTGGCCCTCGTTGAGCTTGAGTGCCAACACCCAGCTTTCCGGTAGCCAGTTGGACGACTACGACCTCCAGCGGACCTCGAACATCAACCTGGGCCTCAACTGGAACTTGTTCGATCGATTCACTCGCGAGCGGCAGCTCGATCAAAGCTCTGTGCTATTCGACAACGCGGCGGCCACCCTGGCTGATGATCGCCGGCAGGTGGAGGCCAGCCTCACGGCCCAGCTAGCGGCTCTGAACACCGCACGGGTCCGGATCGACGTGACCAAATTCAGTCTCGAGGCGGCGCAGGCGGATCTTCGGGTTCAGCTGGAACGCTACCGCTTGGGCTCGATCACCTACGTCGAAGTCCTCACCTCACAGGAATCGCTTACCCGCGCCGAGGAAGCGGCGGTAAGCGCGGGCGTCGACTTCCTGCGCGCCAAAGCCCAAATCGAAGCCATTGTCGGACGGCCGCTCTCATGAAGAATGTGGCCGCGCCCGGCCGGGAGAACTCTATGCACTCGTCGAACGTGAGGAGCTACTCCGGCTTCCTGCTGATTCTGGCTCTGACGGCCCTCGTGGCAGGATGCAAGGCCAAAGCAGCCGAGGGAGACAACGGGAACGGTGAGGAGGGCACCGAAGCATCGAGCACGCTGTCGCTGCCGGTGGTCGGTCAAACTGTCCGGAAAGGCGACCTGCTCTTGTCGGTGACCACGACCGGGCAAGTGCGCTCCGAGGCCTCAGCCACCTTGCGCGCCGAAGCGACCGGCACGGTCCAGGAAGTGCTGGTGCGGCCGGGCCGCCGTGTGGCGGCCCGGCAGGTCCTGGTCCAACTAGATCCGCGGCCGTTCGACCTGGCCCTCGAGGAGGCCGAGGCCGCGCTCGACGAGGCGCAATTGCGTTACGTCGACAACCTGTTGCCGGATTCGATCGTCTCGGGGCAGGCACCGACGCCTGAGCGACGGGCGAACGCGGAGGCCCGCAGCGGCCTCAAGGCCGCACGGGCCCGATACGAGCAGGCCAAGCTCGACCGTGAACGGGCGACCATCCGCGCACCGTTTGCCGGTGTGGTGGATCGGGTGCAGGTCAGCGTGGGTGAGCGGCTCAGTGCAAACCAGGAAGTCGCCGCCGTGGTGGACATGACCAACCTCCGGCTCGAGGCGTCGGTGCTCGAGCACGACCTTCCGCTGATCAAGCCGGGCGGCCAGGCCGTGATCACCACCGCGGCCACACCGGATCGCCCGGTCGTCGGACGCATCGCGACCGTCCTGCCGGTCGTCGACAGCGTCACCCGCACCGGCCGTGCGCTGGTCCAGATCCGGGGAGACGGAACCCTGCGGCCGGGCATGTACGCCGACGTGCGTTTGGAGGCGACCCGGCTGGCCGACCGGATTCTGGTGCCGGCCCGTGCGGTGATCGAGCGGGACGGCCGCCCGCTGGTCTTCGTGGTGAAGGACGGGCGCGCCCAGTGGGTCTACATCACCCCGGGCCGTACCAACGGCGTCGACACCGCGGTGGAACCCGACTCGGTGTCGGGGCTGATCCCGGTTGCGGTTGGCGACACCGTGCTCATCGAGGGTCATCTCACCCTTACCCACGATGCGCCGGTCCGGCTCGAGACGGTCGCCGAGCGGCCCACCACGCCATGAGCGGGAGCCGTGCCGGCCGGCCGTAGATCTGGTTTGCCATGTCGCTGACACACGCGGCGGTCCGGCGGCCTATCACGACGGTCGCAGCCGTGCTGGCCCTCGTCTTGGTCGGGAGCGTTTCGCTCAGCCGGCTTCCCGTGTCGCTCTTGCCGGACGTGACCCTCCCGCTGCTCACCATTCGGACCGACTACGAAAGCGCGGCGGCGACCGAGGTATCGCGGTTCGTCGCCGAGCCGATCGAAGAGGCCATCGCGGCAACACCGGGGCTGGTCGAGCTGCGCTCGGTGAGCCGGAACGGGCAGTTGACGACGACGGCACGGTTCGCGTGGGGCACGCACATGGCGACGACCGTACTCAACGTGCGCGAGCGCCTGGATAATGTCCGGTCGCAGCTGCCGGAGCGGGCGACGCGGCCCACGCTCCTGACCAGCGACCCTGGTGAGCGGCCTATTGCTGTCATCGGACTCACGGGGCCGGGTGCGCTTCGCGCCATCGCGCGCACCGGCGAAGAAGTCCACGCCCGGCGGCTGGAGCAGCTGCAGGGCGTCGCCAGCGTTGCCGTGGTCGGCGCGCCCAAGGACGAGATCCGGATCGATGTCGATCCGAATCGGATGCGCGCGCTGGGTCTCTCGCCTTCCGATATTGCCACCGCCGTTCGGAACGCCAACGCGACGGCCCAGGGCGGGACCATTCGCCGCGGTCAGTTCCGGTTCTCGGTCCGGGCGCTGACGGAGCTGCAAGATGTCGGCGAGGTGGGCCAGACGCCGGTCGGTCCGCCCGGCGGAAGCACCCGATTGCGCGATCTGGCGACGATCACGCTGGCGAGCGGCGACCCGGAAACCATGACGCGGCTGGACGGGGCGCCGGCCGTCGGGCTCGTGGTGTACAAAGACGCGGGCGCCAACACGGTGGCCGTGACCAAGGGCATCTACCAGACGATCGAGACTCTCTCGGAAGAATTTCCGGCCATCACCATGTCCGTGGTCGCGGCGCAAGCGGAGTTCGTCACCGCGGCGCTCGCCAACCTGGGCCGCGAGATCTTTCTCGGTGGCGCCCTCGCGCTGATCGTCATCCTGGTTTTCCTGGGTCACCTTCGGAGCTCGCTCGCCATCGGCCTGGTGGTGCCGCTGTCGGTGTTGGTTGCGTTGGTCCTGCTCCAGCTGCTCAACGTGTCGATCAATATCTTGTCGCTCGGCGGCCTCGCCTTGGGCGTCGGTCTCCTGGTCGACAACGCGATCGTCGTGTCCGAGGCTACGGGCCGACTCGAGCACTCGGGCCTGTCGCCGGCCGATGCCACCGTGCGGGCAACCGACGAAGTAGCCGGGCCACTGATCGCCGGCACCCTTACGACGCTGCTGGTCTTCGGGCCCATCGTGTTCGTACGCGGACTCGCGGCGGCGTTGTTCCGGGATTTGTCTTTGAGCGTCGTGACCGCCCTCGGCGCATCGTTGGTGCTCGCCCTGACGTTGCTGCCCGTCATCCTCGCCGGCCGCCGCCGCGGGGCGCGGCAGGCACGGGTCACGGCGCCGGCCCAGGCCGGCCAGCGGCGCGAAGCGCTCGACGCCTTCGGTCGGCGGTTTGGTGATTGGTACGAACGCGGCCTCCGCTGGAGCCTGGCTCACCCGGGGCGGGTCTTCGCTCTGAGTGGGGCCGCCCTGCTCCTCATGATGGTGTTGGCGCTCCAGCTGCCCCGGGAAATCCTGCCTCAGGTGGACGAAGGGGTCCTGGTGGCGGAGCTGACCCTGCCGGATGGGACCACCATCGAAGAAACAGCGCGCCAGGTGGCGCGCATCGAGACGGCCGCGCTGGAGTTGGGGTCGACCGGGATCTATAGCCGCATCGGCAAAGCCACCGACGAGGAGGTGCTGTCCGGGGCTCTGCCAGGCTCGTCGAGCACGGCCCAGGTCATCGCTCCGGTCGCAGCCGGCACCGATGCCGCACGCTTCGCGAACCGCCTACGCGCTCGCGTCCCCGACCTGGCGCACGGGTCGCTGGCCATCGATCTGGCGGGTCAATCGGAATTCGGCAGCCTGATCGGTCGCGAAGGGCGCATCGTGCGGGTTGAAGTCGGAGCAGCCCGACCGGATGAAGCGGAGGCATGGGCCGCGGTGGCTCAGGCCGTGCTCGACAGTATTCCCACACTCGCCGATGTGCGCGATGCCTACGGCGGCACCCAACCGGTGGTCGAAATCGCATTCCGTCGAGATCGCATTGCCGAGCACGGCCTCGATGTCGAGGCCGTGGCAGACGCGTTGGCCGGTGGACTCGGCGGCGTGGAAGCCACGGAACTCAGGGAAACAGACCGGCGGACACCGATTCGCGTGCGGCTCGCCGGAGCGGCCAACGAGGATCTGGCCACAGCGCTCACCACTCAGGTGGGCGGTATTCCGGTGGGGCAACTCGTCTCGGTAACGGAGACCCGGGCGCCGATCGAGGTGGTACGGGTCAACCAACGGCCGGTGTCGATCGTCGAGGCCGGAGTCGAGCGCGGCGGCACGGCTCGCGCCGCAGCGGAAGTTGCCAAGCGCCTCACCGCGGCGGGCGCACCGCCGGGCGTCACCTGGGAACTCACCGGCGCCGACATCGAGCAACGCCGGACCATCTCGGAGTTCGGCCTGGTGGCGGTGCTCTCGGTGGCCTTGGTGTTCCTGGTGCTGGCCGGTGAGTTCGCGTCCTTCACGACACCGCTCGTCGTCATGCTCACCGTTCCGCTTGCCGCAGGCGGCGGCATCATCGCCCTCTGGCTCACCGGACAAAGCCTCAATGCCGTGTCGCTCATCGGCTTGATCGTTATGATCGGCATCGCCGACAACGATGCGGTGGTGAAGCTCGCCGCCATCGGGCGATTCCGAGAAGCGGGGCATCCGTTGGAAGAGGCCATTGCGTTGGGTGGGCGTCAGCGCCTCCGACCGGTGGTCATGACGTCGCTGACCACCATCGCCGGCGTGTTTCCTCTGGTGTTTGGGTTTGGCAGTGGCGGAGCGCTCTATCAGCCGCTGGCCGCGAGCGTGATTGGTGGGGCGGTGAGCGCGCTGGTGGTGACCTTCTTCCTGATGCCTGCCGGGTACGTTGTCGTGGAACGTTGGAAGGAACGTGGCGCGAGTCGGCTTCGGCCCGACAGAGAAACCGCGGCGGTGGCCGCCGCGCCCGGAGGGGCAGAGTGATCCGGTGGGCCGTTGGGCGGCCAGCGGTGATCTGGGCCATTGCGGTCGCGATCATTCTCGCAGGAGCGGTTGCCTTCACGCGCCTACCGCTCGCCACCAAGACAACGGTCGAGCTGCCGCGCCTGCAGATTACCGTTGGATGGCCCGGCTCGGCGGCCGAACTGGTCGAAATGTATCTCACCGCCCCCGTCGAGGCGGCTACCCAAGCAGTCCGGGGCGTCAAGAAGACGTCGAGCGAATCGCGCGAGGGCTTCGCGTCGCTCGAGGTCGAGCTCGAGCCCGACGCGAACGTGCAGATGGCACGGTTGGGAATTCTCGAGCGCCTCGAGCTGCTGCGTCCTGAGTTCCCGCCGGGGACGACACCCGCTTCGGTCACCAACTTCGTGCCCGAGGAATTGGACGAAGTCCCACTGCTCGAGTACACCCTGTCCGGTCCCTACACTCCCGGCGCCCTCGAGCGCATTGCGCGCGAACGCATCCTTCCCCGCGTGAGCGCGATTCCCGGCGTGGCCGTCGGCGAGCCATCGGGTGGGGCCGACTTGGGCGTATCGGTGTCATACAACCCGGTCCAGCTGCGGCAGCTCGACATCAGCCCCGCGGAACTCTTGCAGGTACTGGGGCAGTCGCGGGTGGTCCGCTCGCTGGGTGAGGACCAAGCCGGCGCGACGGAACGACGCGTCGTGCTCCGCGATCAGCCCGGAGCACTCGACGACCTCGGCGCGCTGCCCGTGCGTGGAGCGGGCGGCCTGGTCTATCAATTGTCCGACATCACGTCGATTCGACAGGAGGAAGATGCCAGGGGCAGCTTCTACCGAATCAACGGTCGTCCCGCCGTCTCGATGCGCATTTCGCGGTTGCCGGGGGCGGACGCGATCAAGACCGCGGCGGGAGTCCGGCGCTTGATGAACGAGCTCGAGCCCACGCTGCCCGAAGGGCTCCGCCTCTCCGTCGCCACGGACGAAAGCGTCGACCTGGCCAAGCAATTGCGCGATCTCGGCCGACGCGGTGCGATCGCCTTTGTGCTGGTCGCGTTGGTGCTGGCCGTTACGCTTCGCAATGCCAAGTCGGTGCTTCTGGTGCTCGGCAGCGCGGCGGTGGCCATCTTCGGCACGGCGCTCGGTTTGTATCTCTTGGGCATCCCCGCCAACCTCCTTACCCTCGCCGGGCTCGGGATGGGTGTGGGGATCCTGGTTCAGAACGGTCTCGTCGTGGTGGAGCGGCTGCGGCGAGCGCCGGACACGACCGAGGGACGGACTGAAGTAGGTGTCCGGATTCTGCCGGCGCTCCTCGGCGCGACCATGACCACGGCCGTGGTGCTCTTCCCGTTCCTCTATTTGCAAGGCAATGCCCGCGCGGCCTTCATGCCGTTTGCCGCGGCGTTCGCCTTGGCCCTCGGGTGTTCGGTTGTTTCGGCCGTGATCATGATTCCCGCTTTGAGCGCCGGGCATGGGGCGTCGAAGGCACACTGGCCCCGGATGAGCCGCTTTTACCGGCGGGTGGTGATTCGACTACTACGGTGGCGTTGGGTCACGCTCGGCTTGGCTGTTGGAGCGCTCGGGCTCGTGACCTGGGGGTTCATTACCAAGGTACCGCGCACTTCGTGGGGCGACTGGTTTGGGCAACGGACCACGCTGTCCGTCTTCTTGAGCTTCCCGCGCGGATCGGATCCGGAGAGCCTCGATCGCGGGATGCGGGAATTCGAAGCCCTGGTGGTGGGCGTACCCGGCGTCGAGCAAGTGGTGACGGCCGGCGGCGGCACGCGGCGCGGGTTCGGCGGGGGCGCCAGCATGCAGGTCTTGTTCGAGAAGGAAGCGGGGCTCACCGCCTTGCCGCGCCAACTCGAAGAGGGGCTGACCCAGCGGGCGGTCTTTATTGGTGGGGCTCGGGTCGCGGTCCGTGGTCAGGGACCGGGCTTCAGCTCTGGATTCGGTGGCGGCGGCAGCGTGTCCTTTCGAATCAAGATCCTCGGCTATTCGTTCTCAGGCGTCGAGCGCCTGGCCTATGATCTCAAGGCACGGTTGGAGCGCATTCGCCGGGTACGGGACGTCGATGTCAATGCAGGCAGCTTCTGGTTCCGCGAGAAGGCCTTTACGGTGACGTTGGAGCCCGACCGCGACGCCCTGGCCCGCCACGGCATCACCGGCGCCGAACTGGCCGCGGCCGTTGCCCGCGAAGTCCGCGGGCCGGCAGGCAGTCAGCGTATCGAAATTGATGGAGAAGAGTTGCCGGTCAGGCTCAAGACCGCGGGCGCGCTCGAGCGTACGCTCGACGAGCTGCGCTCCGCCGTGGTCCCCAATGCGGTGAACGCCCCGGTGCGGATCGGCGACCTGGCGCGCGTGGGTGAGCGCGAAACCCTCAGCAACATCAGCCGGGAAGATCAGCAGTACGTCAGGATCCTGAGCTATGATTTCCGGGGGCCGAGCAAGCTCGCCCGGAGAACCCACGACGCGTTCATGGCAACGATCGGCGTACCTGCCGGCTACCAGGTGGATGACGAAGTGTTCGAGTGGGAGGAAGACGAGAGCGGGAAGGGGCTGTGGCTGGTCTTCGGCGTGGGCGTGACGCTGGTCATTCTCGTGGTGGCGATGGTGTTCGATTCGGTGTGGGCGGCGGGCGTGGTGTTTCTGAGCCTGCCGTTGGCGTTGGGGGGGGTCGGGGCTGCCTTTTGGATTGCCAAGGCTGCCTTCACGCGCGAGGCCGCCGTCGGGGTGATTCTGGTAGTGGGCCTCGCGGTCAACCAGGCGATCCTGCTGATCGACGCGGCGCTCGAAAAGCGCCGCCGCCGGCTCGCGCAAACCGGCCGGGCTGGGCTCACCAAGCAGGAAGTCGTGTCCGCCTGCCGGGATCGTGCCGGCATGATCGTGTTGGTCACCCTGACCACCTTGGCCAGCCTGCTCCCGCTTGCCATCGGGACCGAGCCGGATAGCCTCTTCGGGGCGATTGCGCTGGCCACGACCGGCGGGGTGGCCGCCGGCACGCTGGCGGCCCTCGTGGTCTTGCCGGCCCTGCTTCCCGGTTTCAGGCGCGTCCGACCACGGCCCTGAGGCACCCCGCGATCGGGGCGGGACCTTCGGCCGCGCGAGCCTGGAAACCACCGGTATAACCCGTTGACCAATATGGAGTTACTCGCCGCTCCGGTGGTTGCCCCGGTCGCCTCGGTGCGGCTATATTTCCCGGTTAGGCTTGCCTGCCGTTCGACGGTCACATCTCTAGCCTCGGACCCCGATGACTGTTCCCAACACTCGCGAGCGGATCCTCCCTCGCCTGATCGAAGAGGAGATGCAGCAGTCGTTCATCAACTACTCGATGAGCGTCATCGTCTCCCGAGCCCTCCCCGACGTTCGCGACGGATTGAAGCCCGTGCATCGGCGCATTCTCTACGCCATGAACGAACTGGGCTTGACGCCTGGGCGGGCATTCAAGAAATCCGCCACGGTCGTCGGCGATGTATTGGGCAAGTATCATCCGCACGGCGACAGCTCCGTCTACGACGCACTCGTGCGCATGGTGCAAGACTTTTCGTTGCGCTATCCGCTGGTCGACGGACAGGGCAACTTCGGCTCGATCGACGGCGATCCCGCCGCGGCCTATCGCTATACCGAGGCCCGGCTCACGGCTGCGGCTATTGCGATGCTGGAGGACATCGACCGCAACACGGTCGATTTCCAGGCCAACTTCGACGATCGGCTGCAGGAGCCCACGGTCCTCCCGTCGAAGCTGCCGAATCTCCTGGTCAATGGCTCGAGCGGCATCGCCGTGGGCATGGCCACCAACATTCCACCTCACAATCTGCGGGAAGTGGTTCAGGGTGTGGCACTCCTGGTCGATAACCCGGACGCCACCATCGCCGATCTCCGGAAGGTCATCAGCGGCCCCGATTTCCCGACCGGCGGGTTCATCTACGGCCGGCAGGGCATTCACGAGGCCTATGAAACCGGCCGCGGCCGGGTCGTCATGCGGGCCCGTGCCCAGATCGAGGAAAAGGAGACGAGTGGCAAGAGCCAGATCGTGGTGACCGAGGTCCCCTATCAGGTCAATAAGGAAAACCTCGTTCGTTCCATTGCAGAGCTGGCGATTGCCAAGAAAGTCGACGGGATCAGCGGGGTGCGGGACGAGAGCGACAAGGACGGGATCCGGGTCGTGATCGAGCTCAAGCGCGATGCGATCCCGTACGTGGTGCTCAATCAGCTCTACAAGCGCACCACGATGCAATCCACCTTCGGTGTCATCATGCTGGCGCTCGACAACGGCGTGCCGCGCGTCATGAACCTGAAGGAGCTGCTCGAGAAGTACATCGCCCACCGGCACACCGTCATCGTGCGTCGGACCCAATTCGATCTCGACGCAGCGGAAGCCCGGGCCCATATCCTCGACGGCTTGAAGATCGCGGTCGATAACATCGACGAAGTTATCGAGATCATTCGTGGCTCGGCCGACGCAGCGGAAGCCGACACCCGGCTCCGCAAGCGGTTCGGGTTTTCGGAAAAGCAGAGCGATGCCATCCTGAATATGCGCCTGGCCAAGCTCACCGGGCTGGAAATCGAGAAGCTCGAGACCGAGCTCAAAGAGGTCAAAGCCACCATCAAGGCGCTGCAGGGCATCCTCAAGTCCAAGCCCAAGCGGATGGAGATTCTCAAGGAGGAGATCCAAGAGGTGGCCGATCGCTTCGGTGACGATCGCCGGACGGAAATCGTGGCCGACGAGGGCGAGTTTTCGGTGGAAGATCTGATTGCCGAAGAAGACATGGTGATCACCATCTCGCACACGGGCTACATCAAGCGCATTCCCGTATCGACGTATCGACGCCAACGGCGGGGCGGCCGGGGCCTCAGCGGGATGAAGACCAAAGAAGACGATTGGGTGGAGCACCTCTTCATCGCCAGCACCCACGACTACCTGATGTTCTTCAGCAACCAGGGCCAGGTGTACTGGCTCAAGGTCCACGAGATTCCCCAGGGCGGCCGCGTCGCGCGAGGAAAGCCGGTCATCCACTGTATCGCGGTCCGCCCGGACGAGCGGATTGCGGCCACCGTGGCCGTGCGCGAATTCGTCGAGAACATGTGGCTCGTGTTCGCCACCCGCGGCGGGACCGTCAAGAAGACCGCGCTCTCCGCCTACAGCAATGTCCGCTCCAACGGCATCCGCGCGATCAACATCGAACCGGGCGATGAATTGATCGATGTACAAGTGTGCGATAGCGCGAGCGACATCATCCTCGCCACGCGCGCCGGGATGAGCATCCGGTTCCGACAAAGCGACGTCCGCACTATGGGGCGCGCGACGACCGGGGTGAAAGGCATCGTGCTGAAGCGTGGCGACGTGGTCATCGGGATGATCGTGCTCCGGCGCGACGCCTCCATCCTCGTGGTCAGCGAGAGGGGCTTCGGCAAGCGATCGGTGGTGAGCGACTACCGTGTGCAGCGAAGAGGCGGGAAGGGAATCATCACGCTCAAGCAGACGCCGAAGACGGGCGCCATGGTCGCCCTCAAGGAAGTGCTTCCCGAGGACGAGCTGATGATGATCACCCGCGCCGGGGTCATCATCCGGGTTCCGGTCAAGGGTATCCGCGTGATCGGCAGGAACACCCAGGGGGTCAAGGTCATGAACCTCGATCCAGGTGATCTGGTGGTCGATGTTGCCCGCGTGATCCGCGTGGAAGACACGGAGCCGGACGAAGCGGACACTCCTGTTGTCGCCGGCGAGTAGGCAGCCCGGGTGACGGAGGCCTCGATCCCCCGCCGGAGTCCGGTACACCCGGCGCTCACGCTCGAGAGCGTGCGGGAGGCCGCACGCGCGCTCGAAGGCGTGGCCGTCCGAACCCCCCTCATCACCGTCCCATCCTTGGAACGAGACACCGGTGGCATGGTCGCCCTCAAGGGGGAGCATCTCCAACCGGTGGGGGCGTTCAAGATCCGAGGCGCCTACACGGCCATCGCCCGGCTGCCGGAACAGGAGCGGACCGCCGGTGTGATCACCTACTCGAGCGGCAATCATGGGCAGGCTGTGGCATACGCTGCCGCACGGCTCGGCACGCGGGCGGTAGTGGTGATGCCCGATCATGCCCCGGCCATCAAGGTGGACGGAGTCAAGCGACTCGGCGGCGAGGTCCGGTGGGGCGGGCCCACGTCGACCACGCGGCGAGCCAAGGCGGAGGCGTTCGCCCGTGCGGAAGGCCTCACCATGATTCCCCCGTTCGATGATCCGGACGTCATCACTGGCCAGGCCACATGTGGCCTCGAGATCCTCGAGCAGGCCCCTGACGTCGAGACCATTCTGGTCCCGGTCGGCGGGGGAGGGCTGCTCGCCGGTACCTGTCTCGTCGTGGCCGCGCTCAAGCCTCACGTTCATGTCATCGGCGTCGAGCCCTCGGGCGCGGCCAAACTCTCCGCCGCCATGGCCGCCGGGAGGCCGGTGTCGCTCGAGCGGGCCGAGAGTATCGCAGATGGCCTGCTTCCTCTCGCAATCGGCAGCCTTACCTTCCCGATCATCCGTCCGGTGGTGCATGAGACCATCCAAGTCGACGATGACCAGATCGCCAGCGCCGTCCAGTTCCTCTGGCGGGAATGCGGCGTTCGGGCGGAGCCGTCCGGCGCGGCCACCACGGCGGCGCTCCTCACGGGTGCGGTCCGATCCCACGGCCCGACGGTTGCAATCGTGAGCGGCGGCAACATCGACCCCACGCTCTTCCAGCAATTGGTGGACGGATGACGCTGGCCCCGAAGATCCTCATCGTCGACGACGATGAAACGCTGAACCGAACTCTCTCCTGGGTTCTGAAGGACAGCGGCTATGAGGTCGAGACCGTCTCGAGCGGCAGGAACTTGATCGAGCGGCTTCTCGCTGGCCACTACGACCTGCTGTTGCTGGATATCCTCATGCCGGAGAGCGACGGGCTCAGTCTGTTGGAGGGCATCAAGACGCACCCGCAGCTCAAGCACTTGCCGGTGCTCATGATCTCCTCCATGCCTCCGGAGGAGGCCACGATCACCACGCTCGGACTGGGCGCCGCCGATTTCATCCCCAAGCCGATTCGGATTCGGGAACTCTTGGCGCGGGTGAAAGCACACCTGCGTTCCAGTCGGGAACTGGACCAGGCCCGCGCCGAGGCGCGATCCCGCGAAGCGATGATGGATATCCTGCGGGAAGTCACCATGAGCATCAGCTCCGCGGAGATCTACCAGATCCTGGTCCGGCGGGTGGCCCATGGGCTCAACATCTCAAAATGCTCCATTATCCTGGCGGGCACGTCGGACTCCACCGGCACGGTCGCGGCGGCCTATGAAAACCCGAACCTGCGCAGCCTCAAGGTCGATCTCAAGCGCTACCCCGAGATTCTGGAAACCCTCGACCATCAAGCCATGGTGCTGGTGCAGGATGTCACGACCGATCCGCTCTATCGGAACATCCGCGCCGAGTGGGAGGCCGACGGCATGATCGTTCCGACGAAATCGGTCGTTTCGATTCCCTTCTCGTTGCGGGAACAATTGGCCGGGGTCTTCTTCCTTCGCACCACGGCGCAGGATCCTCCCCTCAACGAAGCCGACGCGCGATTCGCACAACAGGTCATCACGGCGGCGGTGTCCGCCCTGGAGAAGGCCCATGACGTGGAGGCGGCGGTTGCCAGCAGGGAAGAGATGCAGCGGCTCGCGGAACTGGACCCGCTAACCGAAACCTACAATCGCCGAGCGCTCATGGACCGGCTCGTGGTGGAAATGGATCGTGCCAATCGCTTCAGCACTATACTCGCGTGCTTGATGATCGACATCGACAACTTCAAGGAAGTGAACGACACGTATGGCCACTTGGTTGGGGACCGGGTCCTACGACAGTTCGCATCCATGCTGCAGCGCGAACAACGGGCCATGGACCTGGTCGCCCGCTACGGTGGAGAAGAGTTCGTCGTCCTACTTCCTGAAACCGGGGCCACCGGAGCCCGGATCTTTGCCGAACGCATCCTCCGTGATGTGGGCGGCCGCACGTTTGGGGACGGAGCCTCTCCAATTCGCCTGACCGTGAGCATCGGTGGCGCGACCTTCCCCAACGCCAGCGCTCCGGATGGGGCAGCTTTTCTGCACCTTGCAGATCAGAATCTGTATCGGGCCAAGCGCGAAGGCCGCAACTGCTATCGGGACTAGGCGTGCGACGCTGCCCTCGTTGTCAGACAACCTACTCACCGCCAGCACGGTTTTGCCCGCGCGACGGCTCGCCGCTGGTCGAGATGCCCGCCGGACGAAGCGCCGCCGCCCGTGGCACACCCCGTCCCCCGGGCGGACCGCAAGCCGGGGCTGCGGTGCGGGCGAGCCAGGCACGAACGCTCATGGGGCAGGTGCTGGTCGATCGGTTCGAAGTCGTCCAGCGAGTCGGCGAAGGCGGGATGGCCATCGTGTACCAGGCTCGGGAGCGCGACACCGGCGCCGTGTGCGCACTCAAGGTGCTGGCTCCCCAGTTGGCAGACGACGAGAAGGCCGTCGAGCGGCTGCGTCGCGAAGCGCAGCTCGCCATGCAGCTCGATCACCCCAACGTCTGCCCTATTCTGTTTGTCGGCGAGACGGTAGAAGGCTTCCTCTTCCTCGTCATGCCGTTCCTCAAAGGTCAAAGCCTGGCCGAGGCCCTCGATACCCGAGGGGCATTCGATCTCTCGACCGGCGTGCCGTTGCTCGTCGATGTCGCCCATGGTCTGGCACACGCCCATCGGGTGCACATCCTCCACCGAGATCTCAAGCCCGAGAATGTCATGCTGGTGGCGGCGCCGGAGCGCCCCACCGGGGAACGCGGCGTGGTCATGGACTTCGGCCTGGCGAAGTACATGGCTGCCACGGCCGAACTGCAGAAACTCACCGCGACGGGGATCGTGCTTGGGACGCCGGAATTCATGAGCCCCGAGCAAGTGCGTGGCGAAACGCTCGACGAGAGAAGCGATCTCTTTGCCCTCGGCGTGCTCGCCTTCGAGCTCTTCACCGGCGAGTTGCCTTTCCAAGGCCGCACACCCCAGGACCAGATGATCGCGCGTCTCACCAAGGCTCCGCGTGACATCCGGTCGATCAAGCCCGCGTTCCCACCCGCCCTCGATGCGGTCATTCGAACGACCCTGGCCACGGATCCCGCCGATCGCTATCCCAGCATGGCCGCCTTTCTCACGGCCCTCGAGGGAAGCGGCGCGGTGCCGAGTCCGAGTTCGTGAAACGCTACGCCGCCTTCGAGCCTCCGGAGTACGTGGGCTGGATAGCCGATCCCGATCTGGTCGACGCCTTCGAAGCGACTGTCGCCCACGACCCGGACCGGCAGCGGCTGATTGCCGACCTCGACCGGGACGACCTCCTCGAACTGTACCGGCGCCTGGTCAGGGCTCGGCTCCAGGACATTGCACTCTCACGCTGGGTGCGCCAGGGCGTGATCTCCAAAGCCTGGCTCGGCACCGGCGAGGAAGCGTCCACCGTCGGACCCGTCTTTGCCCTCACGCCCGGGATGGACTACGCGGTGCCGATGATTCGGAACGCCGCGGCCTGTTGCGACATGGGTATGCCCCTCGACGACATGCTGCGGGCCTACCTGGCGAGCGCGGATTCCCCGTCGGGAGGACGCGATCTCCACGTCGGGTCCGTCGAGCACCACGTGCTGCAGCCCGTGTCCCCGGTTGGGACCATGGTGCCGGTCGCCGCCGGCGTGGCCTTGGCCGCGCGGATGCAGCACCGAGAAGCCGTGGTGCTCAACTGGATCGGTGACGGCACCACCAAGGCCGGCGTGGTTCATGAAGGCCTGAATTTCGCCGCCGTCGCCAAACTCCCGGTCGTGTTCATCATCCAGAACAACCAGGTGGCCCTCGGCACCAGGTTGGAGCAACACCATCTGGCCCCCGACTTTTCGGATTGGCCCACCGCCTACGGCATGGCGGGCTGGGGGTTCGATGGCAACAACGTGCTCGACGCGTACGCCGCCACTCAGCTGGCCGTCGACCGGTGCCGCAGTGGCGACGGCCCCGTGCTGTTGCTCGCCGAGACCTTCCGGATGGGAGGCCACGCGACGCACGACGAGCGCGAAGCGCGAGAGACGTTCCCCCCCGAACTATTCGGATACTGGGGCAAGCGCGATCCCATCGGCCTCTACGAGGAGTACCTGACACGTGCCGGTGTGCCCGCCTCCCGGTTGGAGGCCGTGGAAGCTGCCGTGATCCGAGAGGTCGATCTGGCAGTGGAGCGGGCGTTGGCCAGCCGGGCCGAGCTGCCCAGTCCCTCGACCGCGCTCGACGGGGTGTATGCCAACCCCGCTCGAGACTGAGCGATGCCGCTGACGGTCTCCGTGCGAAACACAACAGGCGCGGGTTGGTGGATTCGCAGTGGCCGTGTCGCCGGGCTGATCGCTGTCCTGAGCTTCGGAACGCTCGGCTGCCGCGTCTCGTTCTCGCCGCTCCAGAATCGCATCGCGGTTGGCGCCGAACCCTTTGTCATCTTCGTCGGCGACGGCGAGGAGGGCGCAGGAGACCTATTTGCCGCGGCTGCGGCCGGCGGGGCTGTTCATCCGGTCACCTTCACCCGCCTGCACGAGACGATGCCGCTGCTGGCCCCCGACGGCACCACGGTCGCGTTTCTCCGGAGCCGCCGGGCGGCGGACTCGGCCGATTACAGGGTCGTCGTGTTGAACCTCCTGAACGGCGCCGAGCGCACGCTCTTCCGCGCGTCCAACGACGAGTTGATCCACCACATCGGGTGGAGCCTCGATGGCGCGTCGCTCTATGTGGCCACCAATGTCGGCGTGTACCTGCTGGAACCGCCTCCAGCGAGAGCATCCGCGGTCGCCGTTCCGCCGTCATCCAGGGCGGACGCAGACTCGGCATTCCGAGTCTACGTCGGGTCACCGGCCTTTGCGGAAGTGCGCGCGTGTCTATGGAAGGGCACCGAGTCCGCCCTCTGCGTGTATCCGCGCGCAGGCACGGAGACGCTGCTGGTAACCGGCGGACACGACCCCGTGCGGTGGGGCTCGGATTCGATTGGCTATGTCAGACAGGGTGACCTCGAAGTTCGTCCCTTGGGGCCGGGCAGCGTCCGTCGGGTCGTGCTCACGTCTGTACCGCGTCATCCCAGGATGCCGACCTATTTCAGCGGACGGCCGGGGCGTATCGCCGGCAAGTGAGTTGTAGCGTGGAGCGGGTCTCGGTACATTCGGTGGCTTTTCACCTCGACCATAAGGCTTCGTTATGAACATGCTGGTGCTTGGGGCCGGCCTGCAGGGATCGGCCTGCGCCTTCGACCTGCTGAACAATCCCGCCGTGCGAGTGGTGACCCTGGCCGACTTGAAACCCGATCGAATCCGGAGCTTCCTCGCGAACCGTGCCGACCCGCGACTGCGCCCGGTGCCCTTGGATGTGACCGATCACGCAGCCGTGCTGAGCCTCATGGAGCGTCACGACGGCGTCATGTGCGCCTTGCCGTATTACTTCAACGGCACCATGGCAAGGCTCGCAGTCGAGGCAGGGTGTCACTTTGCAGATCTCGGCGGCAATACCGAGATCGTGTTCGAGCAACAGAAGCTCGATGCCGCGGCGCGCGACAAGAACGTCTCCGTGATCCCCGACTGCGGGCTCGCGCCGGGCATGATCAATATTGTGGCCGCCGAGGGAATCCGCCGTCTCACCAGGGCGCAAAGCGTGAAGATCTACGTTGGGGGATTGCCCCAGCATCCCGAGCCTCCGCTCAACTATCAAATCGTCTATTCGCTCGAGGGTGCGCTCGACTATTACACCACCCCGTCCTTCGTCTTGCGCGAGGGACGGCGGGTGCAGGTGGATTCCTTGAGTGAGCTGGAGCACGTGGACTTCCCGGCACCGATCCATAGACTCGAGGCATTCCACACGGCGGGGGGTATCAGCACTATGCCGTGGCAGTACGAGGGCAAGATCGACACCATGGAGTACAAGACCCTGCGATACCCCGGGCATATGGCTGTCATGAGGCCGATTCGAGAGCTGGGGCTGCTCGCTCTCGAACCCATCGAGGTCAAGGGCCAGCGGGTCGTGCCGCGAGACGTGTTCATCGCGGCCGTGGGCCCCAAGCTTCGGAAGCCTGAGGGACGAGATCTCGTGGCCCTCCTGGTGGAAGTGGCCGGCATCAAAGACGGCGCGCCGTGCACCTTCCGGTGGCGGCTCGTCGACTACTACGATGCCGAACGCGGTATCAGCGCGATGATGCGGACGACGGGATATTCGCTCTCAATCACGGGCCAAATGCAGGTCGACGGCCGGATCACGGCCCGGGGGGTCCGCATGCCGGACGACGCAGTACCGTTCGACGGATACGTCGCGGAGCTTGCGGGACGCGGCATCGCCCTTCAGGAACTCTAGCGGGCCGATTGGTGTTATCTATCCATACATGACTGAACTCCATTTCAGGGCGCTTTGGGACGCCGCGCTCTCGTACGAAGACTTCGTCGCCGGGGCGGCGCAGCACCACGGCCTCTGGAGTGGCGTCTACCGGGTGGCGGAGATCCCCGAGTGGGCCAGCGAGGCCGTTCCGGCAGGGACCACGAGGAGGTTCCTGGTCCTTGCCGAAGACTGGTGCGGCGACGCCTCCAATGCCGTGCCGGTCATCGCCAAGTGGGTCCATCAAACCGCGGGTCTCGACCTCAAGATCCTCCGCCGGGACGAACACCCCGCGGTCATGGATGCGTATCTGACGGAAGGGTCGCGGTCGATTCCCATCGTCATCGCGTTGGGCCCCGACTTTGAGGAGCTTGGGCATTGGGGCCCGCGGCCGCGCGAGCTCCAGCGCTTCGTATTGGAGCGGCGGTCGGTCGTACCGAAGGGGGAGTTGTATCCGCAGGTACGGCGGTGGTACGCGAAGGACCGTGGGCGGACGATTCTCAGGGAGGTCTTAGAAGCAGCCCAGCTACCCGTCTCAGCCCAGCCGGAGCAACGCCCGGCAGGCTAGAACATCCATCCGCTGCCGAACTCGAACTCGAACCCCTCCGGTCCATCACCGAAGTTGAAGGTGACGATGTTCGACCGGAGGATGCGAACGGCGAGGCCACCGCCGACGCCCACGTGGAAGTCCTCAGTCGTGAGGCGGAACGACTCGCGCTCGAACACCCGGCCCGCGTCGAAATAGGCAAGCAGGGTCACGGCCCCGTAGTTACCCAGGTTGAGCAGGTCGTGGCGCACCTCCGCGTTGACAAACAAGGCGTCCGTTCCGAGAAAGCGGCCGTCGGACATCCCACGGTTGGATTGGTCACCGCCGTAGGCCCGAACCTGCCTCTCCCACATTTCCAGGTTGAAGCGGGCGTCGAGCGGCGGGGTGCCGCCTATGCCGGCCGCAACCATGCGTCCTGCCACAACCGTGCCCTCGCGAAGCGTGAGCCAGCCCCGCAAGTTGGAATAGAGGCGGGTGTAGCCATCACCCCCGCTGCCGACCGCTCCGCCCACTTCGAGCAGCACCCCCCGGTGGGTGTTGTAGTCGGTGTCTCGGCTATCATAGATCAAGCTGGTGCGCAGCGTGGCGTCGGTGTCTTCCAGCTCCGATCCGAAATCGTTGGCAAATACCGAAACTCCCGGGTGCGCCGAATACCTGACGAACGAGAGAGACGGGCTGACTGCAAGATGCAAATGGCCGGCGAGCCGGCGAGTGACCTCGACGTTGGCCCGGTAGCGTGCACGCTTGACGCGGTAGAAGAATTCTTCGCTGGTTGCGAGTTGGTCGTCGACCACCGTGGTGTTGCCGAGTCCGAAGTAGTGTTGACGGGGTGCGCGGGCGGCCGAGACCTCGGCCTGCAGACGCCACCCGTCCCAAAGCCCCGGTGCTCGGAACCGCACCCCCGCCAGCCAACCTCCGCGCACGCCCACACCCACGTCCGCTCGCACATCGCCCGCAGCGACATAGGGCGCGTCCCATTCGGCTGGTTTCGCATAGAGATACCGGAATGCGAAGACCGGGAACTCGCTCGCGCGGCTCGTGACGTACGGGAAATAGCTGGCCCCCCAGCTCTGGCCTCGGAGAGGTGCGCCGATTCCCAGCAGGACGAGCGCGGCAAGGAGAATCGAACGGCGCACTAGCCGGCCCGCTCGTAGAGGTGGGCCGCATCTCGGAACGCTGCCTCGCGTCCGTCATGAACGGCGTACCGGCCGGGATACAGGGAGCCGGCGCCGAAGTCGCCCCGCTTATTGACGGCGTAGAACTTGAGATCGAAGTCAGGTCGGCCATCCGGGCGGATCAGGCGTGCCGGGGTCATGGCAATCACGCGGCGCAGGGTTTCGAGGCAGGCATCGGCCGGCGCCATGCCACGCCGCATGTGCTCAACCGTGAGGAACGCCCCGCACACCATGATGTTCGATTCCCCCCGGCCGGTGGAGCCGGCCGCGCCAACGTCATTGTCGGTGTATTGGCCGGCGCCGATGATCGGCGAGTCGCCGACCCGACCGGGAATCTTCCAGGACAATCCACTGGTGGTGGTGACCGAAGAAATGTCACCCGCCGCGTTGATGACGTTGAGATTGATCGTGCCCGTGGACCGCACCATGTTCTCGTCGTCCGGCACATCGAGCCAGTCGTCATCCTTTCCCCGATTGGCACGCCAGCGAAGCCATCGCTCGCGCGATCGCGGGGTCAGAAGATCTTCCTCTTTGAACCCGTACGACAGCGCGAACCGCTTGGCCCCCTCGCCGACCAACATGATGTGGTCGGTGTACTTGAGGACCAATTTGGCAACCTCGCTTGGCGTCTTGATGCCTTCGAGCGCACCGACGGCACCAGCTCGCCGGGTCGGTCCGTGGATGCATGATGCATCCAGCTGCACCACGCCCTGCTCATTTGGCAGGCCGCCATACCCGACCGAGGCGTCCTCCGGATCGAGTTCCTGGATCTTCACCCCCTCGACCGCCGCGTCGAGGGTATCCGATCCCTCGAGCATCAGTGCGAGAGCCCGCGACACGGGTGCGAGGCTGTTGGCGGAGCTGATCGCAACGGGCCGGGCGGCTCCGCGCAGGTGTATCGCCGGGGCTGCGAGGCCGCCTCGCAAAGACGGGTGGATAGTCGCGGCGCCGACCGCGCCGCCGGTCACGGCGAGAAAGGCACGACGGGTCACAGGTTCGATCACGGCACGCTCTCCAGGCAGTGGTTGAGGCGCTCAGGCGTGAGGGATTTAAGGCGCCTGCCTGCAAGGTGTCAACTTGCCGCCCCGGCGCAGCGTTCCTAACTTGCCAGCTTGCGGACCTCCAAACTCCTGCGCACGGCTGCCGAGCAGTACCAAGTCGGCCACGACCCGCTGCGGCTCCTTCGTGTCGTGGTCGGGACCCTGCTCCTGGCCGGTAGCGCCGTGGCAGTGCTGCTTGCCGTCACCGGGGTCGCGCCCCGCGCGCTGCTGTTGGCTGGGGCGTTGTGGGCCTTATACGGCTTCGTCACGGCCCTGATCAGCGGGGTGCTCGAGCCCGTGATCGATTTTGCGGCCGAGGCCTTTAGCAGCGTCGGGCTGGTGCGAGCCGGTGGAGGGTACTCGGCGATCGAGACAATGGTTGCGCGCGGCCAGTACGAGGCGGCCGCCGAGGCCTATCGGGAGCGGGCGCGCGAGCGACGCGACCGAGTAGCGGCGACGATCCGGCGGGCAGCCCTCTTGACCGGCCCGCTCGGGACCGCCGAGGGGGCCGTCCTCGAATTGAACCGGTTGCGTGAGGAACGAGGCACCCGAATCTCGGCCGGCGACGATATCCGCATCGGTCTTGCCCTGGCGGACATTCATGAATTCAGTCTCCACGACCCCGGTCGAGCCATGGCCGAGCTTCGCCGGCTGATTGATCGGTATCCTCATTCTCGGCGCATCCGCCAAATGCGGAGCGTTCTGGCCGCCCTGAAGGCAGCCCATTTCGGCCGGTAACGGCCTTCCCGTCGGAGAGCACCCGTCATGCCGCGTCGTCAACGTCTAGACCCCAGCATCTTTCATCTGCCTGTCGAGCGCATGCGGTCGGGCTATTACTCCGACAAGTACTTCGTCCGCACCCGGGATGTTCTTGTGGCAGATCACTATCGGCCCCGGGTGACCATGCAGGTGTTCGGCAAGACACACGCCTTTCTCGGCGGGATCGACGAGGCGATCGCAATTCTCAAACTGTGCTCCGCCGATTGGCAGGAGTTGAGCGTGCAGGCGCTGTTCGACGGGGACGAGGTCGAGCCCTGGGAAACCGTGCTTCTCGTCGAAGGCCCGTACGACGCCTTCGCGCACCTCGAAACGCTCTATCTTGGCGTCCTGTCCCGCCGGACCAGGGTCGGCACCAACACGCGGCGCGTGGTCGAAGCCGCCGCCCCGAAGCAAATCATGTTCTTCCCCGCCCGGCACGATCACTGGTTGGTCCAAACCGGTGACGGGTACGCGGCGCATGTCGCTGGTGCGATTGGGGTCTCCACCGACGCCCAAGCGTCCTGGTGGGGCAGTGAGGGCATTGGGACCGTGCCCCACGCCCTCATCGCCGCATATGATGGCGACACGGTCCTGGCCACCCAGAAGTTCGCGGAATACTGTCCGCCCGACGTGCAGGTGGTGACCCTGGTCGATTTCGAGAACGACTGCGTCGAGACCTCGCTCAATGTTGCGCGAGCCATGGGAGATCGGCTGTACGGCGTGCGGTTGGATACCAGCGAGAAGCTGGTCGATCGCTCTGTGCTCCCCCAGATGGGGCGCTTCAAACCGACCGGCGTGTGCCCGCAGCTCGTGTGGAATGTCCGCAGCGCACTGGACCGCGCAGGATTTCAGAACGTTCGGATTGTCGTTTCCGGCGGATTCGACGTCGAGAAGATTCAGGAATTCGAGTCCCAGGGCGTTCCGGTCGACGCCTATGGCGTCGGATCCTCGCTGTTCCAGGGCCGCTACGATTTCACCGCGGATGTCGTGCTCAAAGACGGCGGACCATGCGCCAAGGTAGGCCGCGAATACCGGCCAAACCCCCGTCTGGAGCCGGTCACATAAGACCGGTGGCGTTCGCTACGCTCTCACCCCGAGGCTCTGGACCATGAAGCGTCTGATATTCTGGGATGTCGATACCCAAGTCGATTTCATGACCCCCACCGGGAAGCTCTACGTGCCGGGCGCAGAGGAGATCATGCCGGTGCTCAAACGGCTGACCGACTTTGCCCACGACCGCGGCATCCGGATCGTCGCCAGCGCGGACGATCATGTCCCGGGCCACAAAGAGCTCAGTGCGACGCCGGATTTTCATGAGACGTTTCCGGAGCATTGCATGCGCGGGACACCGGGACAACGGAAGATTCCCGAGACGACCCTCATTGACCCGTTGGTTATCCAGCCGGAGCCCGTGGATGTCGATCGCTTGGCCGAGGAGGTCGGCCGGCACCGCGGCGACGTTCTGTTCCTGAAGCATTGGTTTGACGTCTTCACGAACGCCAGCGTCGACACGGTGTTGCGGGTCCTGGACCCCGAAGTGATCGTGCTGTACGGCGTGGCCTTGGACGTGTGCAACAAGTATGCGATCGAGGGCCTCCTGCGCCACCGTCCCCAGACCCGCCTCTACTTCGTGACCGACGCCGCGAAGGCGATTCACGCCCACGTAGCCGAGCATCTCATGCGGGAGTGGGGCGACGAAGGCGTGCGGCTCATCACGTCGACGGACATCCTCGAAAACGACATTCTCGAGGCGTATCTCACCGGGACGCCGTAGCCGTGCCGACCCTGCGATGACATTCGGCCGCTCGTTTCTGCCCGGTCCGGTGGACGTCCACATGGGCGACCTGCAGGTCAAGCACCTCGAGGCGCTGTTGGACCAACTCTCGCGCCTCGTACCTACGCAGTGACTATCCGGCGAGAGGCTCCCGAGCCCCGGTTCCGGGCGGGCCCAAGGTAAACCCGCCGACCGCTGCGGTGAGCTGGTCGGCCGCTTCGGCAAGGCGAGCCGCCGAGGCCGACACCTCCTCGGTGGACGTGTTCAACTGCTGCGCTGCTGCCGCGATCTCCTGAGCGGCCGCCGCGACGTCGTCGGTGCCGCTCGAGATCTCGACCATCCGGTCGACGATCCCGGCGACCAGCGCCCGAACGTCGGCGGACGATTGGGAAATGGCCTGGGTCCAGCTGTTGTTGATGGCGGCCTCCTCGGCCACCCGCCGGAGGCCGCTGGCCGCTTCATCGGCGGCCTCGCGCGCCCTCCCCCCGCCCACGCCGAGTTGCAGCAACCGCTCCCGAGCCGAGTGCACCCGGTCGAGGACCCCGTGCACGGTCGTCGCGGTAGAAGTAGCAGCCTGGGCCGCCTGGTTCGCCAGTTTGCGGATCTCGTCGGCCACCACGCTGAAGCCGCGGCCTTCCTCGCCGGCGCGTGCCGCTTCAATGGCGGCGTTCAAGGCTAACATGTGAGTCTGCTTGGCGATGGCTTTCGTTTGGGCCACGAACGTCTCGATTTCACCAGACGCTTCGGCGAGCGCTTCGGCCTCGAGCGTTCCCTCCACGATGTCCTTGGACAGGCGCTCGAGTTCGACCGTGCTCCTGTCGAGCCGCTCCTTGTGCAAGCGCGCGAGTTCGGCAAGGGCGGCGTTCCGGTCGGCCGCCTCCGACGATCCTACGTCGAGTTCCTCGGCAATGCCCAGAATGCGTGTCGCGTCGCTGGACGCGGCCCGCACGAGGGAGGCTTGGTGTGTGGCTCGATTGGTCAAGTCCCTGGTGGTGCTGGCTACTTGGTGCGTCGACGTTGTCATCTCTTCGGTCGATGCTGAAATCTCTTCCGCCATGGCGGCTGCTTCACTCGATGCCGCCTGAATTGCCCCCACCAGAGAGTGGAGCGCCTCGACCATGGCCGCAATGCCGGCGATGAGCCGGTCGGCCTTCGGGCCCTCTTGGTTCAGCCTCGCGATCGACTCGTTGAGATGGCCTTCTGCAACGCGCGCGGCAACGTCTTCCGCCAACACGAGGGGGGTCAGGAGACGCTGCTCGATCCAGCGGCTGGCGAGGAAGAGAATCGTGACACCAAAGACGATGATGAACCCCGCCGTGATCCAGACCCGGCTGCCGCGGGCACTCACCAAGGCATCCGGGGCGGCGGTGCGGGCCACCACGCTCCATTCTCCATACGCCAACGGGATCACCGCGAGACGCTGGCCGTCGCCGGTGGTGGCGAGACGCAGGCCCGGGCGGTCGGTCTCGAGCGGGACGCCGGCCACGCGGCGTCCGAGTGCCGCTCCCGGGTTGCTGCTCCACACGAGTGAGTCGGGTCCGTGCACCAGCGCGAGCTCGGCCAAGCCCGTCTCGGTGCGTTCGGTGGGCAGGAACTCGGTGAGAAAGTCGAGTGGAAGAGTGGCGAGGAGCGCTCCGCTGATCGCAGTGGAGTCGTCGGGGCCCGGAACAGGAACTGCCAGGCGCAGCGTCGCTCGCGCTCGCAAGTCGTTCGGCCCGGTGGCCAGGAAGTATCCGGTAGTGGTCACGGCTCGCCACCATGCCTCTCGGGCGTGATTGACCGTGCCGGCCGGCGCGGTGGACATCACGGTCAGGCCGTGGGCCTCGGCGAGCAGGACATCCTGGAACGGGCTCCGGGCCACCCACTCCCGGAGAAACGTGGCGAGGGCCGGTGTGCTTCCAGGGATTCCGGCCTCGGCATAGCGGGCGTCGAGCACGGTGGCGGGAAGCTGTGCGAGGCCGAGCCGTCGGCTCTGGCTGGCGGCCGCGGTCGTGGCCGACCGTACTACCGGCATACTGGCCAGGAGGTCGAGTTCACGGCGCCGTTCAGCCAGGGCTTGATTGAGGAGCGCGGCCCCGCGGCTCGCGAGCGCCTCGAGCCTCGCGTCGGTCCGCCGGCGTACATAGCGGGCCTCGCCGGTCGAGATCACCGTGGCGACCAGGACGCCCAGGAAGATGATGGCCGCCATGCCCGTGGCATGGATACGGTGCGTCAGATGCTTGCTGAGATCGCTCAATGGGCTTCCGGATGCGGGGTGAGCATCGGCGAGTGAGGCAAAACTAGGGGAGGTGGTTTGGGGCGGCAAGCCGAGCGAACCGCCTTGGTCAGTACCCAACCCGCGGGTACATTTCACACCTTCCACCAGGGAGCATGGGAGAGTCAATGGGGACGAGGCCGCGTGACCGCGTAAGCGAACGCCCGCCTGCACCGGGCGCCGCGGTGTACGATCCGGAGGCTGTGGAGGCCAAGTGGCAGGCGCGGTGGACGGCGGAGCACGTCAACGAGCCCGATCTCGACCGTGCTGCGCGCCCATTCTATAACCTCATGATGTATCCCTACCCCTCGGCCGAGGGGCTCCATGTCGGCAACATGTTCGCCTTTACGGGGAGCGATGTCTACGGGCGCTTCAAGCGCTTGCAGGGGTTCGACGTGTTCGAACCTATCGGGTTCGACGCGTTCGGAATTCACAGTGAGAATCACGCGATCAAAGTGGGCACGCATCCGGCCCAGCTCATTCCCCAAAACATCGCCACCTTCCGCCGCCAACTCCGGCGGATGGGAGGCATGTTCGACTGGCGACACGAGGTCTCTACCACCGACCCGGCCTATTACAAATGGACGCAGTGGATTTTTCTCCAGCTGTACAAGGCCGGCAAAGCGTATAAGAAACTCGGTGCGGTCAATTGGTGCCCGGAATGCAAGACTGTTTTAGCCAACGAGCAGGTCATCGACGGGTATTGCGAACGACATCCCGATGTGCGGGTCGAGCAACGAACCCTCGAGCAGTGGTATTTCCGGATCACCGAGTATGTCGAACAACTGCTGGGCCACCTCGACGACCCAGCCAAAATGGACTGGTCGGAGAGCACCGCCGCGGCCCAACGCAACTGGATCGGTCGGTCCGAAGGCGCGGAGATCCGGTTCCGGCTCGTGGGGCGCGATGACGTCCTCGCCGTATTCACCACCCGGCCCGACACCATTTTTGGCGCCACCTTCATGGTCCTCGCGCCGGAGCATCCCCTGGTCGCGTCGGTAACGTCTGACGGCCAGCGGCCGGCTGTCCAGGACTACGTCCGTGCCGCGGCGGCCAAGGACATTGTCTCCCGGCGGGTGGGTGAACGCGACAAGACGGGCGTGTTCACGGGCGGGTACGCCGTCAATCCGGCCACCGGAGCAGACATTCCGATTTGGATTGCGGACTATGTCCTCATGGATTACGGCACCGGTGCCATCATGGCCGTACCGGCTCATGACGAGCGCGACCTCGAGTTCGCCAAGACCTACGACCTAGCGGTCGTGCAGGTCATCGACGAGAACGATCGGCTCCTCGCGTCGGGCCAGTTCACCGGCAAGCCGGCGTCGGACGCGCTCCGCGACATCATTCAGTGGTTGGAACAGAGCGGCACGGGGCGCGGCCAGGTGCAATACCGGCTGTACGATTGGTGCATCTCCCGGCAGCGGTACTGGGGACCGCCAATTCCGGTGATCTACTGTGACGCGTGCGGCACGGTGCCGGTTCCGGAAGAGGATCTTCCGGTCTTGCTGCCGCCGCTCGAAGATTTCCGACCCGATGACAGCGGCACGTCACCGCTCGCTCGGAACGAGGATTGGTTCTTCGTCCCATGCCCCAGCTGCGGACAGCGCGCCCGGCGGGAAACGGACGTCTCCGATACGTTCCTCGATTCAGGCTGGTACTACCTGCGCTACCCGAGCACGGAGTTCGACGATCGGCCGTTCGATCGGACGCGAACGCAGAAATGGTGCCCGGTCACCACCTATATCGGTGGGAACGAACACGCCGTGCTCCACCTGCTCTACGCCCGGTTCCTCGCCATGGTGCTCCACGACCTGGGCCATCTCGACTTCGACGAGCCGTTCCTCAAGTTCCGAGCGCACGGGCTCATCGTGAAGGACGGGGCCAAGATGTCGAAGTCGCGCGGCAACGTCGTCATACCCGACGACTACATCGCGCGCTGGGGAGCGGACACGTTTCGGATGTACCTCATGTCGCTGGGACCGTTCCAAGAGGGGGGCGACTTCCGCGATGCCGGAATCAGTGGGCCCCGACGGTTTCTCGATAAGGTGTGGGGCCTCGTCGAGCGCTGCGTGACGGAAGACGCGGTCGGCGAGGTGAAACACGCAGTGATGGTCAAGTGGCATCAGACCAAACAGAAAGTCACCGGCGACATCGAGGAACTGAAATACAACACCGCGATCGCCGCACTCATGGAATTGCTCAACACGATGCGTGAGGTGCAATGCCACGAGCGCCGCATCGTCGAGGACATGCTGGTCATCCTGGCCCCGTTCGCGCCACACTTCGCGGAGGAGTGTTGGGAGCGGCTCGGGCACGACCGCTCGATCTTCTACGCCTCGTGGCCGACCTGGGATGCCGCGCTGTTGGTCGAGGACACCATCGAGGTCGTGGTACAGGTGAACGGCAAGACGCGCTCCACGGTGCGGGTCCGGCGCGAGGCCGACGAGCGCGCGGTGCTGGCCGCGGCCATGGCCGACGACAAGACTGCGCGGCACCTCGAGGGGAAGACGATCCGGAAGCGGATCTACGTGCCCAATCGTCTCATCAACCTGGTGGTTGGCTAAGCGATTAGAGCAGGGTCACCAACCAGTCGCCCACCAAGTATCCGACGGCGGCAACGCCCAGGCCCACCAAGAACATGTCCATCCCGCTCCGGATCACGCCGCGGCCGGTGAAGATGCTGCGCGCGGCGCCGACGCCGAAGTGCGAGGCCATCGCGATTGCAAAGGAAAACCAGACCGCCACGGCCGAGCTGCTGATGAGGAGGGGTAGCACGGGAATCAGCGACCCGAGCGCGGTCGCGGTTCCCGTGAGCCACGCCTCCTTGAGCGGTGTCGCCGTGCTCGCGCCGATCTGCAGCTCCTCCCGCACCTTCTCCGCCAAGGCCCGCTCGGGATCGCGCATGACCTGCCCGGCCAGTTCCGCCGCCTGGGCCTCTGGAATGCCCTTGGCCTGGTAGAGCAGGCTCAGTTCCTCGCGTTCGAGATCGGGCATGACCCGGATCTCCTCGCGTTCCATGGCGATCTCGTGCTCGAAGACTTCCCGCTCGCTCTTCGCGGCGAGATACCCCGAGGACCCCATCGACAGGGCATTGGCAACCGTGCCGGCGACACCAGCCAAGACCACGGTGTGACTGACCTGGAGGCCGCCCTGCGCGCCAATCATGCCGGCAACGAGGCCGAAGTTAGCCGTCAGGCCGTCGTTGAAGCCGTACACGACGTTGCGGAGGAAGCCGCCGGCGTGCGTCTTGTGCCAGGGTTCTCCTACGCCGCCCGTAATGGTGGCAAGGGTCTCGGCATGTTCCTTCGATTCCTTTGCCAACCGTAACGCGGTCGCGGCGGTGGCTCCTTCCGGAGCATCGCTGTACAGCTGGAGATAGCTCTTGACCTCACGGCCCTCTTCTTCGAGCAGCATGGGGATCAGCCACCTGGTACCGAACAGCCGAGCCAGCCAGACCATGAACCGCGCGCGGGCACTCGGCTGGACTTCTGGGACGGGATGGCCCTCCGCCAGCAAGAGCCGCTGCCAGGTTTGGACGTGGCGCTCTTCCACCTCGGCCAGCCGCCGATACAACGCGGCGCGCGTGGGATCCGCCGCTTGCCGGCTGAGCTCGGTGTAGAGGAAGGCCGCGTCCGCCTCGTCTCGCAGGTGTTCGAGCCAACGGGTGGGAGCCAATGCGGGTTCCTGCTGGTCAGACATGCGCCCAATCTAACGCGCCGTCCAACCCGAATGGAGGTAACAGACTACCTTTCATTGCGTTAGCTGTTTACGGCCCCGGACCAACCGGCCGGCGGTTCACAGGGTGTTTGTGGCGCGGTCAGCCGGGCGTGGCCTGGACTGCAACCCTCCGGGGGAACTCGGCATCTTCTAATGCAGCAATGACAAGGGCACTGGCTTTGGATCCGTTTCCGTTGGCCGACGCCGAGCAGGTCGTATCTCGAGCCCGCCGGGGAGACCAGGCGGCCATCGAGGCCCTGTATCGCGCGTTCGAGGGGCCGGTCTACAACGTGGCTCGGCGGATCTGTCGCTCCGTCGAGGACGCCGAGGACGTGTCGCAGGAGACGTTTCTGGAAGTGGCCCGGAGCATTCGAAAGTACCGGGGCGAAGGAAGTCTGTGGGGTTGGATCCGTGCCATCGCAGCGAGCAAGTCCCTCATGCGGCTTCGCCGGAATCGATACCGTGAAACGGAAGAACTGCATGAGAATGTGACGCCGCGCCGCCGCGAAGACGGGCTCTTGCGCATGGACCTCGAAGCGGCGCTGGAGCGTCTACCCGACGTATCACGAGCGGTGGTCTGGTTGCACGACGTCGAGGGGTACACGCATGCTGAGATCGGCGAGATGATGGGAAAGACCACGAGTTTTTCGAAGTCCCAGCTCGCGCGTGCCCATGAGCGGCTGCGGCGCTGGCTGGGTGAAGAGGTCGCCGTATGACGCACCTGACTATGGACCAACTGATGGAGTTGCGCGACGGACTGACCGAGCCCGGGGGCGCAGCGGCCCGTGATCACCTCGCCCAATGCCCCCAGTGCCAGGCCGAGCTGGAGCGGTTGCACCAACGGGTGGCGCAACTCAAGGCGCTGCCGACGCTCACCCCGGCGCGCGATGGTTGGCCGGTGGTTCGCTCGCGACTCGTGAAGGCCCGTCACCGACGATTTGCCTGGGGTGGGGCGGGCGGCTTGGCGCTCGCGGCGTCCATTGCCCTGGTGCTCCTACTCCGGCCGGCCTTGCCCACGCCACCGTCATCATCGCCGAATGCTCAAGCCGAGCTCGAGGCGGCCATGCTCGAGTCGCGTCTCCTCGAGCAGGCGCTGACGCAGTATGCCCCCGAGCGGCGGGTGACCGACGGCTACACGGCCCGGGTGGCCGCCGAGCTCGAGGACCGCATCTCGGCGCTCGACCAGCAGCTTCAAATGACACAAATGACCCCGGCCCCCGAAGGGGATCGTGCATTGCTCGAGCTGTGGCGCCAGCGAGTAGGGCTGATGGATGCACTGGTCAACGTGCACCTGACTCGGGCCAGCAATGTCGGGCTGTGAGAGGGAGGAGTTGGTCGGGGTGATGAGCCGGGCAGCCTTCGCAGTAGCCGTATCCGTGATCATAGCGAGCCCGCTCATCGGCCAGGAGCGCGATGACGTGCGGCGTCTGGAGCGTGCCCGGCCGGGCACGGTAGTAATCGATTCGGTAGCGCGTCAGTACGTCCAGTTTCTCGAGCTTCGCCGAGCCTACCTCGGCCTGACGGTCAACACCCGTGCGAGCGCTTCCGACTCGATCGGTGCGCTGATCCATTCGGTATCACCCAATGGGCCGGCCGACCACGCCGGCATTCGTACCGGCGACATCATCACGTCGCTGGCTGGGGAGTCCTTGCTCGAGCGCATCGGGATCAAGGGACGAACCCCGAACACGTCCCTGCCGGGCTTGCGTCTAATCGAACTCGCGGCCCGCTTCGATCCGGGCGACACCGTTCGCGTCATCTTCCGGCGCGGCGCCGAGACAAAGCGCACCGACATCGTGACCGCGCCGCCGCCGTTCTACGTGCAAACCTGGCGGACACCAGATGGTGCCCAGGGGTACGTGTTCGGCACGGATACGTTCAATGTCCGGGTCGATTCCATCGATGGGCTGCGTGGCTTCATGCCTCGCCTGGAGACACTGCGCGGGCTCCAGGATCGCGCGGACATGGCGTTTTTCCCTCCACTTTTTGAGTTCGAGCTGGTTCCGCTGAATCCCGGGCTGGCGGAATACTTCGGCACACCCGACGGCGTGCTGGTGATCAGCGCCCCGGCCGGGTCGAAGCTCAATCTCAAGGGAGGCGATGTGGTGCTCGCCGTCGGCGATCGGAAGCCGACCAGTCCGTCGCACCTGCTCCGCATCCTGCAGAGTTACGATGCCAAGGAGTCGATCCCACTGACCATCATGCGGAAGCAACGACGGCTCACGATCACTGGGTCACTCGATCCCATGCTGCGATAGGCCGAGGTCCCCCCGCTCGTGAAATTGAGAGCCCCCTCCGGGCCTGGAGCTCGGAGGGGGCTTCGCGTGGCGGAAGCAATGCCACTCAACGGAGTGGGCTAGGGAGAGCTCGTTGTGCCGAACAGATACTCGTCCAGGTTCCGGTAGAGGAATTCCTTCGCCTGAGGCTCCTGGACATTGAGCGCATAGTGGTTGATCAGAGCCTGCTGGTGCTTGAGCCACTCCGCCCAGCAGGTTGCGCAGATCTCCTCATATACCCGTCGCCCGACGTCGTTCTGAAACGGCCGGAACGCAACCCGGCTTCCGGTGTTTCCACACCGGATGCAATCGATTGTCGTCATAGGGCCAAGATAGTCGGGCCTGACACGCGCGTGAAAGCCCGTTCGGAGGCGATCACGTCTCGCCGCGTTTCAAGGCCTTCACTGCACTCGCCGTGCCCAGCCCCGAGCCGATGCCGAAGATGGCCGCCATCCCCGTTGTAATGAAAGGAAGGATGGCGAGGGGCCACGTGAGCAGCCCTCCGATGACCGCCGCCGCCACAGGGGCCAGCGGCGAATAGATCGAATCGACGAACCGGAGCCGCCGCTTTACATAGTTTCGGGCGAGAGTGAAGCTGACTATGCCAATCGCCGCGATCGCGATGAGGCTGATGAACACCGACATTCCAGGCTCCTCAGGTGTGGGAGATCAGTGTGTTGCAGTACGAAACGAATGCCCGGAAAGATTCAACCCCTGATCTACCAGCGAATGGCGACGCTTCCCCAAAGAAACCCCGAACCAAACGCGGTCAGAACCACGATCATGCCGGGGGTGATTCTGCCGCCCCGGAGGCACTCATCCAGCGCGATGGGGATGGTCGCGGCGGTGGTGTTGCCGTACCGCATGATGTTGTTGTAGACCTGGTCGTCTCGGAGGCCGAGCCTCTTTTGCATGGCCTCCGAAATCCGCAAGTTGGCCTGGTGCGGGATGAGTAGATTCAGGTCGGCCAGCGAGAGGCCGGCCTTGGCCAGTACAGCCTCGGTCGATTCCGGCATGCGCGTCACGGCATGGCGGAAGACTTCCCGGCCCTCCATCTGGAGCAGGTGCCGGCCCTGGTCGAGGTGGTCCTTGGCGATGCGGGGATGATACTGCGAACCAGGGCTGTCCACCCAGAGTTTCTGGGCGTATGCGCCTTCGCCGTGCAGGTCGAACGCCAGCAGGCCTCGCTCGGGATCCTGGGATTCGCCGAGGACGGCGGCTCCGGCCCCATCGGCGAAGATCACGGCGGTGTCGCGTCCGGTCGTGGTCAAATCCATCCCGGTCGATTGAATCTCGACGCCGACAACGAGGATGTGGCGGAACAAGTCGGTCCGGATCCACGCGTCCGCCACGGCGAGCGCGTAGATGAACCCGCTGCATTGGGTCCTGATGTCGATGGCAGGGACCGTCCCGATGCCCAATGCATGCTGGAGCAGAACCCCGCCGCCCGGGCAGAAATGGTCGGGCGTGGATGTGGCGAACACAATGGCATCGAGCTCGTCGGCTGCCAGTCCCGCCGATGCCAGCGCGCGCTCGGTGGCCTGCAACGCGAGGGCGGTGCTGGTCTGTCCTTCCTCGACCCAGCGCCGCTCCTCGATGCCGGTTCGCGCCCGAATCCATTCGTCCGAGGTGTCCATCCATTGCGTGAGATCGTCGTTGGTAACGACGCGGTCGGGCACGGCAAACCCGGTGCCCACGATGTGAGATCGTTTCATACCGCCAATTGTGAACTCTCTCCCTGGGTCGGCACAAGGCTTCGGCCGAGGCGGACGGCCACGGCGGCGAGCCAAATCCACGCGAGCCAGCCCACCACGAGGGGCCAACTCATCGCGCGCCACGTCTCCCACACCAGCCCGATCGCGGTCAGCCAGGTGGGCCAGGCCGAGTCGGCCCGCAGGCGATGGCGCTCCACGACCTGCACCGCCTGGAATCCGGAGCTGGTTAGGCGACCGAGGATCGCGGCGCATGGGTCGCCGCTCCGGGGTGATCCGTTAGACACCGATACCAGATTCCACACCATGCTCGTCGCACCCCAGCCGTGTTGGTCGCTGACGCCGACCACGATGCGGTCGGTGCGGCGCGCGAGCGCGATGACCGAGTCACGCCGTACACGAGAGAGTTCATTTGCCTTGGGCGAAGCGTTCACGATCTCGAATCCGCCGAGGCCCGCGGCCACCCAGGCTTCGAGGTTGTCCCAGTGATTCCGCTCGTATTCGGGGATCGATGCGATGGAGATGGCCCCAAATTTGGCCGACGCATCGCGGAGCAGCGCGAGCACGCCGTCGAGTGATTGGGCGTAGGGCCCGCGATCGACGACTTCGCTGGTACCGAGCAGTACGACGTGGGCACGCCATGCGCTGACCTCGATGCCGGAACAGACGTAGGGTGCTCCTGGCGGAATCTGCCGAGGGTTCGTGTTCTGGGTATTGTGGTCGGTCAGGAAGAACGCATCGAACCCAGCCCGGGCGTGCCAGCGGCGAACCGCTTGGACATCCCAGTTCCGCATGATGCCTTCGACATCATGCGACGCGTTGCTGTGGGAATGAAAATCGACGGCGATCATCCCGCCGGGAACGCCGGTCAGAGCCACCATGGGGCGGTGCCAGATGGCCCCCGCCACGATGAACAGAGCGGAAACCACAAACGCGAGTGCCGCGTAGCCAAGTTCGCGCACGACACGCCGGTGCTGCCACCAGCGGATGAATCGCCACAGGACATAAAGGCCGGCGAATCCGAGTAGGCAGTGTTCGAGCCTGCTCATGCTGAGCATGGACATGCCGTCCCAGAGCGTGAACAGGGGAGCGGCAATGACGTGAAGCCAGGGAGTCGAAAGCGATACCCCGGTCGGCAACGGCGCGCCGGTCGGATCCGTAATGGCGGGAACCGAGGCGACCCGCGCGACGAGGAGCGCCACCGTAATGGAAAGCGGGGCCGCCCACCTCCTGAGATCCGGTGTCACACGCGTGCCGGGCGGGCCCCGCCGTGCGTATTCGTCTCGCTACCGGCGGAATTGATAGGCCAGCTTGATGAACACACCGTCGAGCTCCCGGCTCAGATCCGTGAAATCGAACGTCTTCGGTGTCGCGAGAATTGCGCCGTACCCCAGAAAGATCACTGTCCCGGGCGTGGGTTCATAGGAAGCCAGCCAATCCATTCGCAGGGTGTTGGTATCGCGTCGCGGAGCGGCCGCACCGTTCTCGACGAGCGGGTCGCCCGTTTCGGGGTCGAGGAGGGCGGCTCGGCGCTCGGACCGGTATTCCCCGATGAACCGAAAGAAGAGGGCCCTCGACGGTTGATACTCGATCTTGAGCCTCGGCAGGATGGTTCGCGTAAACTCCGATCCGTCGCGCGCGCGCCGAATCCGGGCGACCCGCGTGCTTCCCTCGATCCGGACCGATCCCGTCGGACGGATCCGCACGCTGCCGCTGAGCCGAGTCTCCCGACCCTCGGAGGCTTCGTCGAAGATGGGAACTTCTCCGTACGACCAACTGAGCGACGCATCGAAGGCTCTGGTAGGTCGGACTGGTAACCGATACTGAAGTCCCGAACTGATTGGCAAGTTCGTCCGAGGGTTGAAAGGGCTCCAGCACGCCACCACCCCGATCGACCTGGACATCGGCATAGGCGGCAGCATCAAACCGTTGAAACCGGCGGGCGACGTTGGCCCTCACGAACCAGCCCCCGCGGAGCTGGAGATTGAAGGTGACGGATTCCTCGCCTTCGATCGGGGCCTCCGATCCGAAGGCCGTGTACGTCCAGAGTCGGGTGGGGCCGAAGAACGTGGTGAAATTCTCGATCAACGCTCCACGGCCGCCGTAGAAGGTGAGGCGATTGAAGGCACGCGCCGTGACGATATTGGTACGCGGAACGAAACCGGCTTGGCTCTCGAAGTCCTCGCCGATACCGGTCAGTTGGTAGTTGAATCCCCAGGACCGACCCGTTCGATCGAAGGTGGCCCGCCACAGGGCCGCCGAGCGCGAGCCGGATCCGTCGCCGGTCCACGACGCCCCGAGCTGCCCGTCCACGAAGTAGAGCTTGCCGAAGACGATGCGTGCGTCGCCGGCGACCACGCGGTTGTAGCCGCGGCCCTGGTCGCGGTTGGTCACCGTGAAACCGGCCAGTGAGTTGGCGCCCAGGTCCCGTTGGATCCTGGTGATGTTGAACAGGGCGTCGTCACCCGCCGTCTCGTCGAGCGCGGTCAGGTGGGCCAGCCCGAGACTTCCGAGCTTTCCGGTGAGCTTCGCGCCGACAACGGGGTTCGCCACCCGGCGGGTATACACCAGTTGGTTGGGGGTTGAGAACAGCTCGATCCCTTCGAGAAAGAACGGCCGCTTCTCGGGAAAAAAGAGCGCGAATCGCTCGTTGACGGTCACCAGCCCCTCATCGGACTCGACCTGGCTGAAATCGGGGTTCCCGGTCAGGTCGATGGAGAGATTGGTCAGTCCCAAGCGGGCATTGACGCCGATATCCGGATCGAGGGCATCGCGGTCGAACCGGCCGGTTGTCTGGTTTCGCGCCCCGTTCGCCGTCGCGGTGACGAACGGCTGGACCTCAGCGACAATCCCGCGATCGAGATCGTGGAGCCCCTCGATGGCGCCGGCCTGCGCCAGGAAGCTCGCGTTGGCCCGCCGCACGTCGGTCCAGGTATCCTCGTACCCGGTGCGCTGGACGTTCCGCACGATGTTCAGGCCCCAGCGCTGTGGCCCGTTGCCCGGATAGCGGAGGCTCTTGAACGGGATCCGGATCTCCACCACGTAGCCGCTATCCGTGATGGTGCCCTTCGATTCGAAGTAGTAGTCCGGGTTCAGGTCGATCGATCCGCCAAACAAGTTGCCGGCACTGGACGACCCCCCTTCCGTCCGGACGCCGTCTTGTTGCGCGCCCAACGGGTTGACACCGAAGAAGAAGGCGCGGCGCCGGTCGTTGAACGTATCGAGGTAGATCACGATCCGATCGTCCGCGCCCAGGTTGTCGCGGTCGGCGACGGAGGCCCGGATCGAGGTCGGGTCGCGGTCGTAGGCCATGACGCCGAAGTGGAGCGCCTGGGGCGAGTACCACATCAAGACATCGGTGCGCTCCTCGGCCGGGCGGCTATCCACTGGCTGGTACTGATGGAATCCGGTCAGGCGAACGGCATCGGCCCAGACCGGCTCGTCGAGCCGGCCGTCCACCACGACCGAGCTCTCGAGCCGGGGAACGGTAACCGTGGGTGCTCCTTGGCCGGCCACCGCCGCTTGAGGGGTGGCCGTGGTGCCTTGGAGGAAGAGCAAGAGTGCCAGCATATCCGACGTGGGCGCCCTCAGGAGAGAGTCGGGTCTACGTCTCGGTTAGCTCACGATCGAGCGGCGTCACAGCGCTCAGAACGAGGGGACAATGTAGTCGAGAGTTGCGCGAGGGGAAACGCATTGAGGTCCCGGCGACCTTCCCCCGGAGCCTCGACGTCTGCCGGATCCGGTACCTACTCGAACCGGAGTGCGACGATCGGATCGAGGATCGATGCCCGTCGCGCGGGCCAGATTCCGAAGAACAGGCCGATCGCGGCGCTGAAGGCAAAGGCAACCCCGACCGCCGTCGGCGACACGAGCGTGTTCCAGCCCGCGAGCTTGGCGAGGGCGACCGCGGCGCCGATGCCGAGCAGGATGCCGAGGACCCCGCCGACCAGGCAGAGCGTTAGCGCCTCCACCAGGAATTGCATCAGGATATTGGTCTTGGTGGCGCCGAGCGCCTTCCGGATTCCGATTTCACGGGTCCGCTCGGTCACGGAGACCAGCATGATGTTCATGATGCCGATGCCGCCCACCAGGAGACTGACGCCGGCGATGCTCGCCAAGAGATAGGTGAAGATCTGCGTCGCCTCCTGTTGGGTGGCGAGGATCTGTTGCCGGTTGCGAATCTGGAAATCGTTGTCGCGGCCCGGGGGGAGCTTGTGCTCTTTCCGCAGCACGCGTTCGAGGTCCACCATACCCTGCTCGAGCGGGACGTTCTTGGCCACTTCGACGGTGATCGACCGGAGCCGATCGGTGCCGAACACCCGGTACTGTGCCGTGCCCAGTGGAATCACGATCTGTTCGTCGGGGTTGCTCCACGCTCCCTCCGCCCCCTTCTCTTCGAGAACTCCAATGATCGTGAAGGGGATGCTCCGGATCAGCAGCGTCTGATTGATGAGCGCGGCGGGGTTCACCTCGAGCATGGTCGGAATGGCCCCGCCGAGCACTGCGAAGCGCTGGCGCGCTTCGTTGTCGCCTGCGGTCAGCAGGCGTCCATTGGCCAGCTTGAAGTTGTTGACCTTAAAGAAGTTCGGGGTGGTTCCATTGATATTGACGTTGAGGTTCTTGTTGCCGTACTTCACTTGCAGTGATCGCTGTAATTCCGGAACGACTTCTGAAAGGAGTCGTGCTTCTCTCCTGAGCGCGTACGCATCATCCGTCGTCAGGCTTACCCGCTCCGACGAAGCCACGCCGCGGTGCATCGACTGACCCGCATATATCTGGAGCAGGTTGGCGCCGAGGCTGGAAATGCGTTCCTCTACCGCGCGCTGAGCTCCCGTCCCCAAGGCCACCATGGTGATGACCGCGGCCACCCCGATGATGATTCCCAGCATGGTGAGGAGGGAACGCAGCAGATTCGCTCGGATGGATTGAAAGGCGACCTGTAGGGTCTCGCCGAATAACATGCTCTGGATCCCCTAGCGCGAGTTCGATGAACTGGGTGAGTTGGACGACCGAACGCCGGGCAACCCGCCGCCCCCGGTCACGCGGTTGATCCGGTCCTGGAACTCCTGCTGGGACCGAACCAGGCCTGCACTTGGGAGCACCAACACCGAGTCGCGCTCCGTGACGCCGGTCACGACTTCGCTGTAGTCCAAGTCGGTGAGGCCGGTCTGGATGGTCACCGCGGTCGGCTGTCCGTCGCGTAGCACGAAGACGATGTACTGGCCGCCCATCTGCGCATCGATTTGGCTCTGCTGTCCGCCGCCGCGCGGGCGGCCGCCACCTCCGCCGCTGCCTCCACGGATCTTCTGAAGCAGGGCCCGCTCCTCAGCGGTGGGGCGCTGACCGCTTTGGAACTTGGCGAAAATGGCGCGAACCTGAGCCGCGCTCACGCCCTCCGGCAGGGTCACTGTTGTGCCGTTGGGCATTTGGATCGTCTCGGCCTTGGCGGTCGAGTCGCCGTTGGCCGTGGCCGCGAGCGACGCCTGGCTCCCGCCGGAATCCCCGGCGGGCCGTTCGGCCTGGGCCAGTTGATCTTGGACCTGCTCCATGGTGAGTTCCAGCACTTGCGCGGCGGAGCCGACGTCTGCCTGAGTGCGGAGCGCCGCGTTGGGGACGGCCAACACGCCGTCGCGCCGGCCGATGTGAATCTCGACTTCGGAGTTCATGCCGGGCTTGAGCAGCAGATCCCGGTTCTCGATACGGATCAGGACCGGGAACATGGTCACGTTTTGTTGCGTCACGGCCTGCGGCTCGACCTTGAGGACCGTGCCGTCGAAGGGCCGGTTGGGGAATGCGGCCACCAATACCGTGGCCGGGAGGCCTGGTTGGATCTTTCCGATGTCGGTTTCGTCCACCAGGGTCCGTACTTGGACCAGGTTGAGGTCGGCCATCTGGAGCAGGACCGTCCCGCCACCCACGTCGGAGGTGGGCGAGGAGATGACTTGGCCGCGTTCCACGTTCTTTTCGATGATGGTGCCGGTGATGGGTGCCCGGACGTCGGTGTCGTCCATCCGGATGCGCGCGTTCTCGACCTGAACTTCGGCGCGCACCACCGTGGCCTTGGCGTTGGCGTAGTCGAGATCGGCCTTCTCGTGCTCGGTCTCGGTAATCGACTGAGACTGGAACAATTCGTCCGCCCGGCGCTTCTGGGCCAGCGCATTGGTCAGCTGCGCCTTCGCCACTTCGAGTTCGGCTTCAGCCTGTGCCAAGTTGTTGCGCGGGGTGCGCTGGTCGATGCGGACCATCAGCGTGCCGCGCTCCACCAACTCACCGGTTTCCACTCGAATCTCCAGGATCTCGCCGGAGGCCTTGGACTTGACTTCTACCGTTGTGTCCGGCTCGATGACCCCGGCCGCCTGGGCAGAGAGAACAATGTCGCGTTGGACCACGGGCAAGGCCTGGTATACCACGGTCGTTTCCTCTTTGCCATTGCACCCGACAATAGTTAAGGCTGTCGCGCCAACCGCGACCAGCACATTTCGTGTCCGCATCAGTGAACTCTCTTCGTCTGAAGGTCCTGCTCGACCCGACCGTCCAGCAGGTGGATTTCGCGGTCGGCGTGCGCAGCGATGTCCTTTTCGTGGGTCACCAAAATGATGGTCTGGCCGTCGCTATGGAGGTCTTCGAACAGCTCCATGATCTCGGCGCTCGTGACCGAATCGAGATTTCCGGTCGGCTCGTCTGCCAGGAGGATGCTGGGGTGATTCACCAGCGCCCGCGCTACTGCCACCCGTTGGCGCTGGCCGCCCGACAGCTCGTTGGGACGGTGCTCCATCCGGTCGGCGAGGCCGACTCGGCGCAGGGCCTCCTCGGCGAGCGCACGCCGCTCCTTGCTGCCACTGCCGGCATACACCAGTGGCAACTCCACGTTGTGCAGCGCGGTGGCCCGGGGGAGCAGGTTGAAGGTCTGGAACACGAACCCGATTTCCTTGTTCCGGATCCGCGCCAGCTCGTTGTCGCCGAGTTCCGACACCCGATGGCCGTTGAGCCAGTACTCGCCGGCGGTGGGCGTGTCGAGGCAGCCGATCATGTTCATCAGGGTCGACTTCCCGGAACCCGACGGTCCCATGATGGCGACGAACTCATTCTTGCGAATGATGACGTCGACTCCTTGGAGCGCGTGGACGATTTCCCCGCCCATGTCGTATTCCCGCGTCAGTGCCCGGGTGACGATGACGGCGTCGCGGGGCACGTCGCCTGGTAAGAGGGCCATGCGTTCCGCGGTATCGAGCATTCCGCGACTCATAGTTGCCGTCCGATCAGCGCCTCGATCTGCGCCTTGGCTCGTAGATAGTCGAAGCGGGCGTTGACCACGTCTACCTCCGCTTGGTTGAGTGCTTCCTGCGATGTGAGGACGTCGAAGATCGTCGCGGCACCGAGACGGTAACGCTCCTGCTGGACCCGAAGATCCTCCTCAGCCGCCACCACGCTGGTCTGCGAGATGTCGATGCGAAGCGCCGCAGCGTCCAGCTCGGCGAAGCGTTGCGTCAGCGCGGCCTGGATCTGCCGACGTACATCCCGTGCCGTGGCCTCGGCCACGTCCATCGCGCCGGATTGCTGGGTGATGGAGCGCTCGCGGGTGAACCCGTTGAAGATCGGCCAGTTCAGGCTGAGGCTCGCCTGGCGCGATTGGAACAGTTGGTAGTCATTGACCCGGCTGTTGCCGCTGTAGGTGTAGGAGCCGCTCAAGCGAAGCGTCGGCCAATAGGCGGACTTCGACGCGCTGTACGACGCCCGTGACGCCTGAGCATCGGCCTCGGCGCTCTGCACTCGCGGCGACTGTTCGAGCGCCTCGAGTCGTAACGCGTCCTGGTCGATGGTCGTCAGCACGTCATGGAAGGCCGGCTCGTCGAGGGCCGACACACGGCCGTCCACGCCGATCAGCCGGGCGAGATTCGCCTCGGCCGTGGCCAGCTGGGTCTCCGCAGTGACGAGCTGAAGGCGTGCGTTGCCGAGCGTGACCAGCGAGCGCAAGGAATCGGACCGCGTGGCCGACCCGCTCCGGAGCTTGGCGATCGAGACCTTGAGCTGCTCCTCGGCGCGGACGACACCGGCCTGCCTGACCGTGCGCAGCTCGTCCGCCGCGAGGGCGGCCAAGAACTCCTGGGTCGTCGACGAGAGCCACTTGGTACTTAGCGTCGACTAATCCGGCTTCGGCGGCATCACGCTGCGCGTTTGCGGCCCTGAGGTCGGCTGTCCGACGAAAGCCCGAAAAGAGATCCAGGCCTGCACTCAGCCGGAAATTGACGTTGCCCGTCGTCGAGTTGCTGGCTTGCGGGAGACCGGTATTGGAGTCGATGCGATCGACACCCTCGGAATAACTCTGGGATCCCGAGCTGCTCGCGGTGAGGTCGGGGAGGAAGGCCCCGATCGCGACCCGCTTCTGCGCCCCCGCGTTGTGAATGTCGGCATTGGCTCGCATGATGCTTGGCTGCGCTTGCTCCGCCAGGCGGATCGCATCCGCCAGGCTGACGCTGCGGTCCTGGGCAGCGGCCGAGCCCGAGAGTATCGCGAACGCGGCCGCGAACATGAAGGTCTTACTGAGCATTGGACTTCCCGTTCTGACGATGACGTTCTGCTCTGCGCTTGAGTAGTTCGCCATGTTTGGTTTGCTGCTCCGGTGTGAGGAGCGCGTCGATCTTCACTCGGACTTCGCTGCGTAGCGTGTCGAACTTCGGAGCAACCTCCCGCCACATGGAATCCATTCTGGGGCGGTACTCCTCGAGAATCAGTTCCACTCCGTGCCGTTGCTCGGGAGAGAGCTCGAGGTCGCGCTCGAGCCGGTCAATGAACGCGACCCGCTCTCCTTTGGGCTTCGGTGCGTCATCGCCCCGATCCGCCAGGGCCAGGGCCGCGCCACCGCTGAGCGCGCCCAGGACGAACGCGGCTACCAGGAGCAGAACGGCGCTCACTTTGCTGTTGGTCATTGCCTGCCTCCTTGGTCCTGCCGCACCCCACCCTCCAACACCACCGTCAAGATCTGTTCATCGCTCAGCGGTTCGGGAACCGCGAGGATCTCGGTGGGAGAGCCGGTGGCAATCGACTGCGCCTCGGGAGTCGCATTCTCGCGACTCGTTGCCGCGACGAATCCCAGCCCCATCGCGAGCAGCATGACGGCCGCAACCGCGAGGCCCCTGGGGGTCCACTGAGCGAGCACGTCCCAACTCGAGTCTCGTGGTGTCAGCCGAACCCGCTCCATCACCCGAGCCGCGAACCCGGCCTCATCGGGAGCGGTCAGATGCTGTCGAAGCAACTCACCGAGCGCCCGGTCCGGGCCCGTTTCAAAGTCGTTCCGGTCTGTCATTTCAAATCCCCGATAATGGGAGATAATGCCTTCCGCAGCGCACGCCGTCCGTGAAAGACCAGCGATCGCACCGTGCCTTCCGGGACACCGAGGGTTTGCGCGATGTCGGCGTGCGGATAACCCTCCACATCGAACATGATGACCGCCAGCCGCTGCCGTTCGGGAAGGTCCGCGAGCGCCTGCTCGATCTGCTCCCCGACGATCAGGCGTTCGGTCTTCTGGGCCGGCGTGGCCTCCTCGCTCGGAACGTCAGGCAGAAGTGGCCGCGTTTCCCGAACCCGCCGGGCCCGCCGGAGATCGCGCGCAGTATTTGTCACGATCTTCATGAACCAGGGCCGGAAAAGACGCCGTGGATCGTACTGGTCGATTTTGCGCCATGCCGCCAGAAAGGCGTCCTGCGCCGCATCGTCGGCGTCATGCGGGTCCTGCAGGATGCCCCGCGCCACCCGGCGAGCTGCTGCGGCGTAGCGCTGGACCAGGAGCCCGAACGCGTCGGCGTCGCCGGCCTGGGCGCGGACCGCATAGACCCCCTCCTCCCCACTGGCATCGTGTGGGCGGGCTTTGGGCCTGGAATCGAGGGCCATTACCGGCGGCAGTCCGGGAAGCGCGAGTTCGGCATACCCCATACTACTCCTACGCTCTCCTGGAGGGGAATGTTGAGCCCGGGGCGGAATGGCGTCTGCCCCCGACTCTGCACCGGAGCCTTCAACGTTTCTGGGGCATTGGCCGTACTCACAACAGGCATGGGTCGGTGGGAGGACCCTCCTGGAGATGTTGGCACACCCTTGAAAGGCAGGAACCAGTGAGAACATCGAGATTTGCGTTGGCAGCGGCTTTGGTGCTCGGGGCTCTGCCCCTGGCTACCGCAAGTGGTCAGGGAGGACAGGGTGGTCCCGGCGCTGCCTTGAACCGGATGAATGAGGAACTCGCGGATTCGTTGCGGGTGCAGGCCGGCCTGACGGATGAGCAGGTGACCGCGGTCAACGGCATCTTCAAGGTGGGCGCCGAGCGGCGTGAGGAGATCATGGCCAAGTCCCGGGGTCAGCAGAACCGCGATGGGTTTCAGGCCATGAGGACCGAAATGGCAGCCGTTCGAGCGGAGATGGACGAACAGCTGGAACTGGTGCTCAACCAGGAGCAGATGGAGCGGTATCACGCGCTGCGCGCTCGACTGCAGGAGCGCTTTCGCTCACAGCGGGGCGGGCGCCGCCCTCAGGGAAGTCGCTAGCCCCTGCTGGGTGGCGGTGCCTATGGGGCGGGGTGCGACGTGCCGGCCGCTGGGAATCGACCCCGACGCGGCGGGGCGTGATGTCAGCGTCGGTCGAGGAAATCCAGCAATACCGCGCTCATGGCGCGCGCTCCAACGAAGATGCTCTCCTCATCGGCCACGTAGTCCGGTGTGTGCGGCATGCCGACCCAGCCCTGTGCGGAATTGGACACGCCAAGAAAGAACATGACGCCCGGCACTTGCTGCTGGAATGATCCGAAGTCCTCGCTGAAGGCCGGGTTTACGCTGGTGAGCATCCTCACGCCGTCCGGGCCCACGACCGACGCCACGCTCGCCTGGGCCTGGCGGACCAGGTCCGGATCATTGGTGACGCCCGCCACCCATTTTTCTTCGTAACGGACCTCGATGGTGACATCGTCGAAATCCAGATCGGCTAGCTGGGTCTCGACTAATTCCCGTGCGCCGGTGTTCGCCGAGCTGATGACGGCGGCAACGACAACGGTGTCGTCATTCGTCTGGCGTGGACGCCCCACTCGCACGAGCAGGGCATCGTACGGGGCCGATTCCGCCGCCCGCTCCGGCGGCACGGTCCCCACGTCCCGGATGCGGCTGTAGACCTCGGAGGCGGCACCCGCCACATCACCGCGTCCGGATAGTGTCACGCTAACCCGGTCGCGCCACGCCATCAGGGTCTCGGACGCGGTGGCCAGCTGCCCAACCTCGAACGGCGCCGTGTGGTAGGCGAAGATGGCATCGGGCTGCTCGGGTCGAAAGACGTTGTCGGCCAGCATCGCACGGGCGCCGCTTGCGCGCTCCTCCGCGGGCTGGAAAATGAACATGATTGAGCCGTGAAGTTGATCCCGCACGGCGGCAAATCCCTCGGCCAGCGCCAGTCCGATTGTGGTGTGAATGTCATGGCCACAGATGTGCCGGACGCCTGGTCTGAGGGAGCGAAACTCGACCGGATCGGGTGCGTTGGAGGCAACGGCATCCATGTCGGCACGGAATGCCACCACCGGCCCGGGCTCGGACCCCTCCAACAGGCCGACCACGCCATGGCCACCGACGCCGGTTCGGACGGTGATGCCGAGCTTCCGGAGCCGATCCGCCACGATACCGGCGGTTCGCTCTTCCTTGCCTGAAAGCTCCGGATTCCGGTGCAAGTCGCGCCGAAGGTCGATCAGGTCTTGTCGGAGGGCCTCGAGCCGTAGGGAGAATGTGGCGTGGAGTTCACTGACATCCTGCGCGCGACCGGTGGTCGGAAGGAGGACCAGCAGTGCAAACAAGCCGGGGAATAGCCAAGTGCGATTCATCGCGGGCCTCGGATCTGACACCCAGGTAACCGCGGTGCGCGGCTGGTGCCTGCAGGGGTTGGCGGCTTATTGAGAGCGTCGCCGGAAGGCCTCGAGGCCGGCACCGATGGCCAGCCACAGGAGGATGCCGCCGGACACGTAAGCGGAGACGCGCGGCAGCAGGAAGAAGACCACACCCAGCAACACGAAGCCGATGCTCATGGGCCCGAAGAACGAGCGCCGTGCACCGGCCGCCACAGTTCGAAGCGCAACCACGACTTGTTGCCGCCGCTCTCGGCCCGTCCGGTGGTGGACGCCGCTCGCGACTTCGGGTACGTCCCGGTCGAGCGGTCCCGGCAATACCTGCTGGAGGCCGGCCGGGACGTGGGGAGGGAGGTGACGTATCTCCGCGCTTCGCGCGATGTCCCTCCGGAATCGGCGCTCTGCCTCCTCGGCGAAGGATCGATCGTCGACAAACACGTCGAGTTCATAGTTCCCGAGCAGACTGGACGCGTTGAGATTGCTCGAACCAATGCGGGTCCACCGTCCGTCCACGACCAGCGCCTTCGCGTGCAGCATGGGTCCGTCCCACTCGTAGATTCGCACGCCGGCACGCAGGAGGTCGCGATACCCGATTCGGGTGAGATTTCTGACGATGGGAATGTCACTCGAACTCGGCACCAGCAAACGGACGTCGACCCCTTCGTGCGCCGCATCGATGAACACCCGGGAAAGTCGGCGAGGGGCCACGAAGTACGCATCCGTGATCCAGAGCCGCTCCGAACTTCCCGCCGCCAGCAGCTCGAGCATGCGGAAGAACCGGCCGCGTCCAGGTTGGCCGCCGATCACTTGCACCGCTGCCTCGCCGGCGGCCGGCACATCGGTCGCGCGTTCCTCGACCGGGAGCTGGCCCCGAGCTTCGGTCCACATGGCGGCGAACGTTTGGCCCAGCGCCGTTGCGGCCGGCCCCGAAACTTCGACGGCGGTGTCACGCCAGGGGCGGACGTTCTGCGAGATGTCGCCGGCCCATTCGTTGCCCACACACATACCGCCGACAATGGCCACGACGCCGTCTGCGACGGCCAGCTTGCGATGGTCGCGCGTGAAATTGGCTACCAGGTCGAGGGGTCTGGGTGGATTGAAGCTCCGCACTTCGATACCGGCTGCGCGGAGGGTGCGCCAGAACTGCCTCGACGTGCCTCGGGAGCCGAGCCAGTCGTACAGCACCCGGACCCGGACACCGCGCCGAGCTGCGGCCATCCAGGCCTCGGCAAAGCGCCACCCGGTCTCGTCGCTCCGGATGATGTAGTTCTCGAAGTGGAGCCATCGCTCTGCACCCGCGATCAAGTCGAGCATGGCGTCGAGCGCGCCCGCGTCCAGCAGCATGCGCACCGCGTTGCCCGGAACCGGGCGTGATCGGGCTGTTCGCGTCATGACCCGTTGCAAGCTCACGCCCGACCGAGCGAGCGAGCCGGTGTCGATCACGGCGGCCCGAGTCCGATGATACGCTCGTGCGGCCGTAAGGCATCGAGCACGAAGTCCACATGCTCGTCCAGCGGCACTCCGAGCTCCTCGCAGCCTTGGAGGACGTCCTCACGGCTCACCCCGCGCGCGAAGGCCTTGTCCTTGAGTTTCTTCTTGACGCTCTTGACGCCCAGGTCCTGCAAGCTGCGCGACGGCCGAACCAGGGCACAGGCGACCAGAAAGCCTGCCAATTCGTCCACGCCGAAGAGCGCCTTGGCCATGGGCGTCGTCCGAGGGACGCCCGTGTAGGTGGCATGTCCCAGGATTGCCTGTCCCCACTCCTCTGGGAATCCCTGAGCGGTCAGAATCCGCACGCCCTCGCTCGGGTGCTCCTCGGTCGGTGAGTGGCTCTCATTGGGGAATCGTTCGTAGTCGAAGTCATGAAGCAGGCCGACGATTCCCCATGCATCCTCATCCGCTCCCGTTCGAGCCGCCATGGCGCGCATGGCAAGCTCGACCGCGTACATGTGGCGGCGCAGCGCCTCGGAGGCGGTGTATTCATGCATGATGCCGAGTGCTCGTTCTCGGGTCCACTCCATGATTGCTCCTCTCATCGGGCTGGAGGTCGCTCGGGAGTCTTGGCCAGGCCGGCCGTGAGGGGAACCTGGACAGCCTCCCGTTGGTCGAGGGTGATCTCGAATGCGTACGATCCCGGCGCCGGCAGTGGTACATCGAAAACCAGCACCGCGCCGGCCTCCAATTCCGTCACCCCCGCCGGCGGCTCACCGAACTCCACCGTGCCGGTGCCGCCAAGCAATTCTTTCCCTGTGGCGTCGACGAAGCGAATGCGAATCGGGTGACTGCCGATTTCCGTGCGCCGGCCGCGGACCCGCAGGACCAAATGCGTCCTCGGATGGACGGCCGGGAATTGAGCCACCCACACATGCTGGAAGATGCCGAGGACCGAGAGTTTGCTACGTTGGTCGATCAGCGCGTAGTCGGCCAGGACGGCGAAATCGATGTGCATGTCAACAATCCTTCCTGGGACCGACTAGGTCTCCGGTATCTCCGCGAGGTGTGCGAGCGTCTCTTCCCAGCGTTCGACGGTCTCGGCCGGGGGCAGGCAATGCGTGCCGCGACACGCGTAGGCGCGAGCGGAGGCGGTAGTATCCAGCATAGCCCGAACCGGCGGAGGTAACACCTCTCCCGGCCCGCCCGGACAGAGGCGCCGAACCGTCCGCCGCGGGACGGCCGCCCGGAGGGCAGCCTTCATCATCTGGCTCGCCACCTGGTCGTCGTCCGTTCCGACGATCACCAAGTGTGTTGGGGAGTGGAGGGCGCGGTCGAGCGCGAGGAAATAGGTGGCGCCGTGGATGCCGAGGCCGGGGGCGGTGCCGGCAAATGCGCGCAACAAGGCGTCCCGGCGGTCGCGATGTCGCTCCTCGTCGGTGAGTTCGTCGAGACGTGACCAGACGATGCCGGCCATCCCGTTGGAGGACGGAGTCGGCGTGTCCTGAATCGACTTGGCGCGCGCCGGGAGCAGACCTTCGCCGGTAACGCCGGCCGCGACATCGAACAGCCCGCCTCCGGCTTGGTCCCAGTAGTGGTCCCAGACACGGTCCATCACGGCACGGGCCCAGGCGAGCCACCGGTCCTCGCCGGTGACTTCGAAGGCATCGAGGGCCGCGCCGGCCACCTGCACCTGATCATCGAGGAACTGTTCTCCGCCGCCCGGCTTGTGAGCCACGGTGTTGCCGTCGGCGTTCTCCAGGCGTATGCGCTCCAAGGTCTTGAGCGCGTGATCGCGCGCCCAGTCGTCATCCAAAACCACGCCGGCCTGGAGCATCGCTCCCGCCATCATCGCATTCCAGTTGGTGTACCGGGTCCGATCGACCAATGGCGCCGGTCGCTCATTCCGTGCCTGGCGGAGCTTTTCCTGGGCGGAGTGGAGCAGGCGGGCCGTGTCCTCGGCGGTTCGGCCTTGGGCTCGCGCGATCGTGTCGATGGGCAGGGCGACGAACAGCACGTTCTTGCCGGGGTTGTGCTGCATTTCTCCGGCCGTTCCGATGTCGTAGAACGCCGCCGCCACGTCGAATTCATCGGACGTCAGGGCCGCTGCCGCCTCCTCGCGCGTCCACGTGAAGTAATCGCCATCGTCATCGAGGCCGACGTCCGCGTCTTGACTGGCTGCGTATCCTCCCGCCGGGTCGGATGCCACGTTGCGTACCCAATGGACGATCCCCCGTGCGACCTCGGCGTATTCTTCGCTGCCGAACGCGATGAATGCCTCGAGGTATGCGCGGAGCAGTTCCGCGTTGTCATAACTCATCTTCTCGAAGTGCGGCACGATCCATCGGCGGTCGACGCTATAGCGATGAAATCCGCCGCCCAACTGATCGTACATCCCGCCACGACCCATGCGCGTGAGCGTCGTTTCCACGATCTCGCGCAGCCGGGGCGTGCCGGTGTCGTACCAGCGGGTAAGGAGGAGACGAACGGCGCTCGGGTGCGGGAATTTCGGCTCGCGCCCGAAGCCGCCATACTGGGCATCGAAGGCCCGGTCGATTTGGGCCACGGCCTCGTCGACCAGGTCCACGGCCACGTCACCCGGCTTGGCTTCGTCGAGGTGCTCTTCGACCAGGTGGCGGAGCGCTTCAGCCTGGTCGTGTACCTGCTGTCGGTGGGTTCGATAGACCTCGAGCACTCGGGCCAGGATCGACCGGAACCCCGGCCGGCCGTATCGGCCGTCCGGCGGAAAGTAGGTGCCCCCGTAAAACACCTCACCCTCAGGGGTGAGAAACGCCGTCAGCGGCCACCCTCCCTGTCCCGACAGCGCCTGGACGGCGCGCTGATAGCGGGTATCGACGTCGGGCCGCTCGTCGCGATCGACCTTGATGCACACGAAGTGCTGGTTGAGGTACCCCGCCAGGTCGGCGTCATCATACGACTCCCGGTCCATGACATGGCACCAGTGACACCACGCCGCTCCGATGTCGAGCAACACCGGGCGGTCGAGTTGCCGCGCCGCGTCGAACGCGTCGAGGCCCCAGCTGTGCCAGTGGATCGGTTGATGGGCCGCGGATTGGAGATACGACGACGACGACGTGCCCAGGCGATTACGGCTCATGCTCAGAATGTCGCCGAGGGGCACACATCTGCCAAGACGCACGCGCCGCACTGAGGACGGCGCGCGATGCACACCTGTCGGCCGTGCGAGATGAGGAGATGGGCCAGCAACGTCCAGTCCTTCCGCGGAAAGAGCGCCATCAGGTCCTGTTCGATCTTGGGAGCCTCTTTTTCCCGGGTCAGCTCGAGCAACCGGGCCAACCGAGTAACGTGGGTGTCGACCACGACACCCACGTCGATGCCGAACGCATTGCCCAACACCACATTGGCCGTCTTCCGTCCGACCCCGGGCAGCGCCTCGAGGGCGGCCATCGTGTGGGGCACCTCGCCCTGGTGGTCCGCGACCAGGGCCTGGGCCATCCCGATCAGATTCTTCGATTTGCTGCGGAAGAAGCCGGTCGACCGAATGATGTCCTCGAGCTCGGGCTGCGCTGCGTGGGCCAATGCTCCGGCTGTTGGGTAGCGGGCAAAAAGGGCCGGGGTCACCATGTTGACCCTAGCGTCGGTGCATTGGGCCGAGAGAATGGTCGCGACCAACAGCTGGTAGGCATCCGCGTGGCCGAGCGCGCAGTGGGCGTCGGGGTAGGCCTTCTTGAGACGCCGCAGCACCACGTTTGCCCGTGCCCTCGGTTCGGCCGCCTTCGGTGTGACCGACTTCGACCGTGTCTTGGTCGCCTGCTTGACCGTTCGATTGGTTGGTGACTTCCGACGCGTCATGCGGTTCTCCGGTCACGGCTCATGGAACATCCACAGGCTCGTAGGTCGTGCGGGTCGGTCTGGTTCGGGCGCTGATGATCGTGTGGGTTCGCCACGCCAGCTCGAGCAATTCCTCCGTCCCGACCAACGAATGAAGGCCGGCATCGCGACCGGCGGGAAGCACCGACGCGAACAGCGGTGTGCCATCGGCGCGAGCCAGCGCGCCGGGCCTCGGGCCGGCGACTTCGACCACGGTGAACCCCATGCGGTCGGGATGCAAGCCAAAGATTCCCAGCACCCGCAGCGCCTCGCCTTCGGGCGCGACGAACCACCCGTCCAGCGGTTCATGCGGCTCATCCGGCGTCACCTGGGCCCAGAGCATCCGTTCGGGCCACTGCAGGTAGTAAGGGGCGGGAGGCTCGACGCCCGCTTTGGCAATCGGTGCCTCGCTCAGGATCGTTCGGGCTCGGTCCGGCGAGATCCGAAGAGTCCAACGGCCGGATTCCCACAGGAGGTATGACTGGTGCACCAACGCCACCAATTGGTCGATGGCCTCTCCCAATCCTTCCTCGGGCCGCAGGTCGCGGAGGAAAGTGACAACCTCTTGGTTGAGAAGAAACGAGTCTCGGTTTGCGCCGGCCAGTCCCGCGCGCTCGAGGCCAGCCCGAATCTGGGGGAATCGGTCGTCGGCCAGTTCACCGAAGATCAGGTCGAAGGGTGTCGGTCGCGGCATCATCGGGATGCGTGCTGGGGATCAGCTCGGGGCAGGAAGTCATCCAGGACGGCGACGAATTGGTCGAAGGCCTCGATGTAGGGAACGTGCCCGCAGTTGGGCAGCAGATGAAACGGTGCGTCGAATGCGTCCGCCAGCTCGCGGGACGCTTCGACCGGAATGACGTCGTGGTCGCCGTGAAGCACGACGGCCGGAATATCCAACCGGCGAAGCGATGGTCGGAGGTCGAAGTCGCCGAGGCTGTCCCACACCTCGCTCTGGGTGCGCCCGGTAACGCGAAAAGGCGTGAGCTGGCGCACCCGGGTCGGGTCGTAGAAGTAGGCCGTCACGGATAGCTCGAACAGTCGCTGGCGATAGGCATCCGGGTCTTGCTCGCGGAGGCCGGACTCGCGGAGCGTCCGGCGTTCTGCCTCGAGTGCCGGGGCCGTGTTCCGCTCGGCGAAACGTCGCTCGAATTCATCGCGCGCCGTGCGCCACGCGGGGGCCGGTGAGACCAGTGCAAGATTGGCGACGCGGGTCGGGAATTCGGTGGCGTAGAGCAGCGCGAGCAGGCCACCCCAGGAATATCCGAGGAGCGTCAGGCGATCGAGGCGCCACTCGACGCGCAGGGCCTCGAGGTCGGCCACATGTTCGCGCCAGCCTACCGGGACCGGCCGGTCGACCGGCGAGCGGCCGCCGCCGCGCTGGTCGTAATACACCAAGGTCCGACCGCGAGCCAGGGCGTCCATGGCAGGGAGGAGATAGTCATGGTGTGCGCCTGGTCCGCCATGAAGGACGACGGTGGGAGGACCGCTTCCAAGGCGGCGCTCGAAGAGGTTGACCCCGCGGACGTGTCGCATCAGGGTCCGAGGCATGTCACGCTTCATCTGCAGCCGATCAGCGTGGCCGATTCGAACCCCAGCTCACAACAGGACCGCGATCGCGTCCGCCACACGCCGAATAGCGGACTCCTCCTCGGCCGTGAAGGGGTCAGGCAGGTCGCTGTCGACGTCGATCTGTCCGAGGATCGTGCTGCCGCGGCGAATCAGCACCACCAGCTCCGACGCGGTCTCGAGGTTGCACGCCAGATATCCGGACGCCTGACTGACATCGCCGATGTTCTGGTCCTTGCCCGTTGCCACTGCCGTGCCGCAGATACCCTGGCCCACCGGAATTCGGGTATGCTCCGTGGCCCGGCCGGCATACGCCTCCAAGACGAGTTCCTCTCCGTCCACCATATAGAGGTACACCGACGTGTACGGCGGACCGGCCGCCTGAATCTTGGTGGCCGCGAGCTGTAACAACTCGGCACGTGTCGCCTCGCGCGCAAACGCTCCCCGCAGGGCGGCGACCACGTGGTCCGCGGGGAGGACGGTCATCGATTGGACCGGCTGGCAAACGTCACGCGGAACCGGAGTTCCTGGCCTTCGCGGAGCACGACGGCTTCGGCCTCGTCGCCGGGCTTGTAGGTTCCCAGCGCGTCGGACATGGCCTGGAGGTTGTCGATTTCATAGGCTCCGAGCCGAATCAGGATGTCGCCGGTCTGCATGCCCGCCTGCTCGGCCGGACTTCCCTTGCTGACGCCAGAGAATCGCACGCCGGTCACGCCGCCGGCCATGTCGGGGATGGACCCGAACCAGGCCCGCTCCCCACCGGGACTGTCACTGGCTGCGCGCGGCGCCGGCGCCGGGCGTTCCACATAGGTCAGGCTCTGCTGCCGGTTGGCCAGCGCCTGCACCAGGCCGACGGCGAAGTCAGCGACGCGCACCAATCCATCGGCATTGATCTTGTCGGCGTCATCGCTCGCGCGATGGTAGTCCTCGTGCAAATCGGTGAACAGGTGGATCACCGGAAGCTTGGCGGCGTAGAACGACGCGTGATCGCTGGGACCGTACCCGTCGCCCGAAGCCTTGAGGTCGAAGCCGGCGTACCAGTTGAGCGAATCGAGCAAGGTCGGAAATTCGGTGGCTGTCTCGACGCCAAACGCGAGCAACCGGTCGTTCCGAAGGCGGCCGACCATGTCGAGATTGACCATCGCCACTGTCCGGGCGAGAGGGTACACCGGGTTCTTGGTATAGAACGAGGATCCGAGCAACCCGAGTTCCTCTCCGCTGAACGAGATGAATACGACCGTGCGTGCGGGCGGGTTGCCACTCAGCCGGCGTGCGATGTAGAGCAGGGCCGACGTTCCCGAAGCGTTGTCGTCCGCGCCGTTGTGGACGAACCCAGTGTTGTCTGGGTCGAGAGCGCCGGCGCCACCCAGCCCGAGATGATCATAGTGGGCGCCGACGATGACGGTCTCATTTCGAAGCTCGGGGTCCCGCCCGGGCAGGACGCCGATCACGTTGCCTCCGGTGACCCCCCCCGCGCCAGTGTGCTGTGCCATTGGGGCATCAGACGCCACCACAAACTGTTGGATCCACCCGGACGGCGGTGCTTGCAGCCCCGCCTGTTCCATGCGCCGGATCAGGTATGCGGCGGCGGTGTCCGCCCCGGCGGATCCGGTCAGGCGGCCTCCCAGACGGTCATCGGCAAGGAATTGGATGTCTTCGAGCACTTGGCGGGCTGCAGGTGTGCGCTGGGCGGATAGACTAGCCGCCGGGCCCGCCAGCAGAACGGCCAGAACGATGATGCGTTTCATAAGTCGATGAGCCTAGGTAGTTTATCAGGGTTGACGGTCTCGTTGCCCAGGCAGGGTTCCAGCGCCTCGGGCGTTTCGCGGAGCATGAATCATAACCAGGGCCGGCGTCTTCGTGTCTTCTCGTCTTCTCGCACTCATTCCGCTGGCCGTGGCCATCAACGTGGCGATCGGCCGGATCGTCGCGGAGCTCAGCCTCCCGGTATATCTCGACGCGGTTGGCACCATACTCGTTTCAGCCTTGGCGGGCCTGGGCGCCGGTATTGCCACCGGTCTGATCAGCCAGGTTTTCGCCGCGTTCGTGTCCGGATACGTGTGGCTCGCGTTTGCTCCGATCCAGGTGCTGATCGCCCTCCTCGCCTATTTCGCGGCACGGCAGGGCGGGTTTCGAAACTTCGGCGTGTCCATCGTCTGGGGATGCCTGCTGGGTTTGGCCGGGGGGGCTCTCTCAGCCTTCATCTCGTACCTGGCCTTCAAGGGCGTGACGGCCGGCGGTGTCACCTTCCTGACCACCGTGCTGGTCGGTGCAGGGACCGATCTACCATGGGCCGTCGCGCTTTCGAGCCTGGTGACCGATGTGATCGATAAGGCGCTGACGTTTGCGTTGGTGGGGGTCGCGCTCCGGAGCCTCCCCGTGCGCATGATCAGTCGTTACCCGCTGGCTCTCCGCGCGCTGGGCCGGTGACGGCTCCCGGCGCTGCATCACCCGGCCTCGCCCGCCGGGCCCATCCTCTGACCGGTTTGTCCGCCGCGATTGCGGTGACGGTGCTGGCGTTCCTCGTTCCAACACCGTGGGGCCCCCTCCTTTTGTATGGAGCCTGCGTCGTCTTGGTCGCCATCTGCGGCGTGGGGCGCGCCATCCGGCAGGGTGTGATCGTGTGCCTGCCGCTCTGGGTCTTTCTCTTCGTCCTGCACGGGCTCTTGGGCGGCGGCCCGACGAGGAGCCTGGGGCCGCTCACGCTTTCCGCCGATGGCACAATAGCGGCGCTGGTGCAAGCGGGCCGCTTCGGCGCCATCATCACCGCCTCGCTCGGCTTCTACCACGCCTTCGATCCGTCACGGTTCCTGAATGCCGTGGCGGCCCGAGGATGGCCGATGCATTTCTCCTATCTCTTCGTTGCCACGCTTCATGCGTTGCCGGCGTTCCTAGATCGGGCCGGAGCCAGCATCGAGGCGCAGCGGACCCGCGGCCTTCGGTACCGCGGCGGCGCCTTGGCCCGCGCCCGTGCTGTTGTTCCTCTCGCCCTTCCCCTCATTCTGGGTGCTCTCGCCGAAGTCGACGAACGCGCCCACGCGCTCGAGATGCGTGCCGTAGCCGTCGGGGGGAAGCGAACGCCGCTCGATCCGCCGGCGGACACGCTGGCCGATCGCACGATTCGATGGAGTCTCTTGTTGCTGGTGCTGCTTGTCCTCGTCGGGAGGCTCACGTCGTGGCCGATGTGACCTTCGACGCGGTGTCGTTTCGGTATGCTGCCAGCACGACCGACGTCTTGGATGGCGTATCGCTCGAGTTTCGGGCCGGGGAAATCACCTGGCTGTTCGGGCCGCTCGGAGCGGGATGCACCACGTTGCTCCTCGTCGCGGCGGGTCTCGCTCCGCGCCACACCGGCGGCACGCTCGTCGGCGCGGTCTCGCTCTTGGGCCGGAGATCCCCAGACGACCGAATCGGCCCAGTCCGGCCAGATTGGATTCGTCACCGCCACCCCGGAGCTCCAACTCTCGGGTATCGCCGCCACGGTCTGGGAGGAGGTAGCGTTCACTCCGGCAAACCTCGGCTGGCCCATCGAGCGCATCCGGTCGGCCGCAGACCGGGCGCTGGGGCTGTTGGGGATCGAGCATCTGGCCCACCGCTCACCGCGGACGCTGTCCGGGGGAGAGTTGCAACGCACCGTCATCGCCTCGATGGCGGTGCTCCAACCGAAGGTCTGGTTGCTCGACGAGCCCGCGTCGTCGCTCGACCAGAGCGGTCGGATCCGGACCTACGAATTGTTCCGTGCCGAGGCGGATGCCGGCGCTATCGTGATCCTGGCCAGCGAAGACGCCGATGCACTCTCGACGGTGGCCGATCGTGTGATAGTGCTCAATGAGGGACGCCCGGTGCTGGACGGGGCACCCGGCGTCGTGCTCGCGGGTGAAGCGATCTGGGACCGAGGGCCGGGATCCACCTCTGTTGCGGGATTGGCGCGCGCCGCCGGGCGGCTGGTTGAATCGCCGCTTCTCGCTGCGCCTTATCCGGTGACGGTGGCGGAGGGGCTTGCCCGGTGGCGATGAACGTGGTGCTCCGAATGTCGGCGGTGGACTTCGCCTACGGGTCGACGCCCGTGCTCGAGGGCGTGTCGCTCGAGATCATGGCAGGGGAGGGTGTGGCGCTGCTGGGCTCCAATGGGGCGGGGAAAACCACCCTCACCCGCTTGGCGATGGCGATGCGGCACCCGTCGCGCGGCACGGTGACAACCGTGAATCGACCAACCGACGGCCTGGGACCGGAGGACCTCGCACCCTCGGTGGGCTACCTGTTCCAGAACCCCGAGGCGCAGCTGGTCGAACGCAGTGTTCGGGCGGAGATCGGGTTTGGACCCCGGCAGCTCGGGTGGCCCGCGGCCCAAACCGCCGATGCCACCGCGGCCGTGCTCGACGAGCTTGGACTCGCCGATGTAGCTCTCGTCCATCCCTACGACCTGCCGGCTGCCCGTCGCAGGCTCGTGGCGCTGGCCTGCGCGCTGGTAGTCGATCCGCGCTTACTCATCCTGGACGAGCCGACCAATGGACTGGATCGGGTCTCGCGGCAAACCGTGGCCCGAGTTGTGCGTGCCCGTCGGGATGGGGGGTGCGCCGTGCTTGCGGTCAGTCACGACACCGACTTTGCCATTGAGGTTCTCGATCGGGCCGTGGTCCTGCGCGACAGGCACATCGTTCGTGACGGTGATGTAGCCCAGGTGCTTGCCGATGGAGACGCCTTAGGACTGCCGCTTCCGGCCCCCGCGCTCTTGGCGCAGCGGCTCTCACTCGCCACCGACTCCTGGCGGACCGCCGATGTGGCCCGGGCCCTCGCTGAGCGTTGCCGCCCCTCCGGCGCCCCGGTATCTTGAGGACCACCCAACTCTTGGTCGCCATTCTCCGAGCGTCATGAGCGCACCTTCATCCATCGCCACCAAACTCGCGCAGCTCGTGCATCTCCTGCGAGTGGCGCCCGAAGCCCGCGAGCGGCACAAGTCGGCCTTTCTGGACCTGCAATCCGAGCTGGTCGATGACGGCCTTCGCTTCTCGGTGGATAGCTCGGGGCTCGCGGTGGGCGGCTTCGTCCTGCCTGCCGGCACCCCCGGGCTCGGCGAGCTGCAGGATGCTATGCGGAGCGCGGGAATTCGCGAGATTCGAATCCCCCCTCGGGTGCATCCTGCCATGCTCCTCGCCCTGCTCCGAGCGCTGGCACATCCCGGTACGCCGGGCAGCCCTCAGGAATTCATCGACCAGTTCGATCCTGCGGGCACCGGGGAAATCCAGGTCCTGACCGGCCATGACATGCCGGCGGCGGACACGCTCATCAACCTTCCAAGCGCGGACGCCGGTGGTGATGGCGCGGCAGCAGGGACCGAGGCGCCCAAGGCTCGCGCTGACGAGTCCGGTGCGGGCGGCTTGCCGGGTCTCATCCGGCCGGCTCCGGGGGACGAGGAGTACCTGATCGGACCGATCCAACCGGATCCCCGCAAAGGAAGCCTGCTCAAGGAGATCGAGCCTCGGGTCAGGGCGGCCTCCGAGCGCGGGGACTGGGACGAGTTCCTGCAACTCCTCGTTCAGCTCTTTCAAGAAGAGGCGCACGAGACGGATCCGCGGATCAAGGAACGCTATGTGACGCTGTTACGCCGCGTCCTGCCGCGGCCGGTCCAGGAGACTCTCGCCCGCAGGGTGGCAATGGAAGGAAGCGGCCGGGCCGATGCAGTCGCGCTCTTCAATCGGCTCGGCGCGGAGCCGACCGAGGTGCTGCTGGAGCTACTGGCGGCGGCGCCGACCCTGGCCGAGCGACGTGGCTATTTCAACATGTTGAGCCACATGCGGGAGGGGAAGCGTGGCATCATCAACCGGCTCGACCATCAAGACTGGTTTGTGGTTCGGAACATCGCGGAGTTGTGTGGTGAGCTTCGCTTGATCGACGCGATCCCGTCACTCTCATCACAGGTCGAGCACGAGGATGAGCGGGTGCGCCGAGCCGTGGCTGCGGCGTTGGGCAAGATCGGCTCGCCCGCGGTGGCCCAGTCGCTCCGGAAGGCGCTGTGGGACTCCTCGGTCATGGTCCGGCTCGATGCCGTGCAAGGCATCAATCGGGAAACAGGGCGGGGCCTCGTCATGACGCTCTCCCTCCGGCTGGAGGAGGAGGACAACGCGGAGGTGTTGCGGGAGATCTGCCTGGCGTTGGGGCGGATCGGCTCGCCGGACGCGGTCCAGGCACTGTTGCGCTCTGCAGAGCCCAAGCGAAAAGTGTTCGGACGAAAGCGGTCGGCTGCGCGCGTGGCGGCGGTGGAGGCGCTCGGTCTCGCGGGTGGACCGGCTGGCCACCAGCGCACTGCAGGACTTCCTCACCGATGACGACAGGTCGGTTCGAGACGGCGGCCGAGCAGGCCTTGGCCGGTCTCAGAACCGACGGCTGACCTTCCTACTTTGGCGAGAATTCGGCATCAGGACCGGTCCGCCGCGCAAACGCGGCGAGCAGGTGTGCCGCACGCTCCAGGTCTTCCAGCATGACCATTTCGTTCGGGCTGTGCATGTAGCGGTTTGGCACGGACACGAGTCCCGTGGCTACGCCGCGATGCGCAGTTGATATTGCATCCGCATCGGTTCCGGTAACCCGGGGAGCCGCTTGGAGCGCGTAGGGGATCCCTTCCGCCTCGGCCGCCTCGAGCAGTCGTTCGAAGACCACGGTACTGACGACGGACCCCCGACTGAGCACAGGTCCCGCTCCGAGTTTGATGTCGCCGTGCTTCTTCTTCTCGGCGCCGGGATGGTCGGTCGCATGGGTCACGTCCACGACGATGGCCACGTCGGCTTCGAGCCCGGTCGCCGACGTTCGCGCGCCGCCGCCGGAGTAGCCGATCTCTTCCTGTGACGTCGCCACGGCGGTCACGGCTGCAGTCGGACGGTCCTTCGCCAGCAGTCGCAGGGCCTCCAGAACCACGAACGCTCCGATCCGGTCGTCGATGCTGCGGCTCACGAGGCGGCCATTGGGGAATCGCTGGACCTGCGAGGCCAACACACCGGGATCGCCAACGCGCACCCGCGCCAAGGCCTCCGCCTTGGTCACCGCGCCAATATCGATCCAGAGGTCGCTCGCCTTGGAGACCTTCTTACGATCTTCCTCCTCCATGAGGTGAATCGCCTTCTTTCCGATGACCCCATGCACAACTCCCTCACGTCCCAGGAGCACAACGCGTTGCCCAACGAACACCTGGTGATCCCATCCGCCGATCGTGTCGAATGACAGGAAACCCTCATCATCGATGTGCACGACCATGAGGCCGATTTCATCGATGTGCCCGGCGAACATGATGCGGGGGCGGCCGGTGGAGTTGATGGTGGCGTACGAGTTGCCGCCGACATCGACGCGGACCTCGTCGGCGAATGTCTCGGCCTCACGGCGCCAGGCCCGGGCCGGCAGCATTTCGAACCCCGATGGACCGGGGGCATCGAGCAAGGATGTGAGGAAGTCGAGCGCGCGCTGATTCATGATGGCGAAGCCCTGAGGTGAAAAAGTGTCACTCGCCCAGACGGCTGGGCGCGTACATGAGCAGCAGCAGAATGGCGATGGCAAACGCGAGCAGGGCGGCAGGCAGGTTCCCGGTGAGAAAGTATGCCACCCCTGCCAAGAGGCCGGTGCCCTCGGCCAGGCTCCACAGGGCCACCGCCGTCCCCAGGTTGGCCGTCCACCAGGCATCGCGTCCCGCGGATGCCGGCTGGGATGCCAGCCGGCCACGCAGCATGAGGCTGACGACCACGGCCAGGCCCGCGGCTGCCGGGGTGATCACCGCGAGAATCCGGGCCGGTTGTTCGGTGCCGGTCGAGCCCGCCAAGAGGCGAACCGTTGCCAGAATGGTCGGCACCGCAATCGTCGCTCCCAACATCACGCCATGGATGATGCGGGCCTTCATGTCCGGACCGGGAGCCTCGCGTCCAACCATGGAATCCTGCGGCTCGGGGAATGGGCCTCTCTCGCTTGCACCGGCCGGAAAGTTACCTTGTCCCGAGGGCATCGGAACCCCAGCGCCGGCGCAGCGGTACACCACTCTTGTCTCGAGGCCAAACTGATGCGAACCGCGGTCCGCACACACACCTTCAGCGAATCGGTAATCCGGGGCATGACCCGCCTCGCCAACGAGCACGATGCCATCAACTTGGCGCAGGGCTTCCCGAATTTTCCCGCGCCCGACGTGCTCAAGCACGCCGCCGCCCAAGCGATCCACGACGACATCAATCAATATGCCATCACGTGGGGCAGTGACCGGTTGCGTCGCGCCCTCGTCGCGAAATACGCCACGTGGTACGGGATGACGGTCGATCCGGTGACGGAAATCACCGTCACCTGCGGCGCCACCGAGGCCATGGCCTCGGTGATGCTCGCCCTGGTGAATCCGGGCGACCAGGTGGTGGTGCTGGAGCCCTTCTATGAGAACTATGGTCCGGATGCCATCCTGTGCGATGCCGAGCCGGTGTATGTGCCGTTTCGACCGGGCGAGCCGCTGGATCTCGACCGCCTCGCCGCCGCCTTCGGCCCCAAGACCAGGGCGATCATCGTCAACACGCCGAACAACCCGACGGGACGGGTGCTGTCGCTCGAGGAGCTGACATCCATCGCGGAGTTGTGCATCCGCCACGATGCGTATGCCATCACCGATGAGATCTACGAGCACATCTACTATGAAGGAAAGCACATCCCGATCGCGACGCTGCCGGAGATGGCCAACCGTACCGTCACCGTCAGCGGCGCCTCCAAGACGTTCAGCGTGACCGGGTGGCGGGTCGGAACCATCGTGGCACCGCAGGATCTGACCGACGCCATCCGCAAGGTGCACGACTTTCTCACCGTCGGTGCGCCGGCCCCGCTCCAGGAGGCCGTGGCGGTAGGGCTCGAAACCTTGGACCAGTCGTACTATCGGGCGTTGGCATCGGAGTATCGCGTCCGGCGAGACCTCCTCTGCGGCGCGCTGGTGGATGCCGGGTTCCGGCTACGGTATCCGGAAGGCGCCTACTACGTCCTCGCCGACTTTTCCGATCTGAGCGACCGTTCGGATGTCGACTTTGCCCATTGGCTGACCCGTGACATCGGTGTGGCACCGGTGCCGGGGTCGAGCTTCTACCGCCGGTCCAAGGACGGACGGACCTTCGTTCGGTTTGCCTTCTGTAAGACCGAGGATCTGCTCCGCGAAGCGGCCAGCCGCCTGCGGAGCGTTCGAACGGCCTAGCGCGGAGGCGCCTCCGGTGAGGACCGGAGGGATGGGACCACCTGCTTGGTATTCGAGTTACGTGGCTTAGAAGATTTGGTTCAGTCGCTCGGCCCACTCATCGCCCTGGCCGCCATACTGGGGCGATTCCTGTTCCTCCCACTCGGCCGGCACCGCGATGCCGTCGGCACCGAGTTCCCGCACCAGCTGCCATTGAGCGCGACGAGCGGAGGACGGCCGCGATCCGTTGTACATGAGGGAGAGGAGTAAGACGCCGTCGGGGCGACCGAGATATCCCACGACGGTCGAGACGTTGCGCAACGTACCCGTCTTGGCGCGAAATACTCCTTCGGCCGGCAGGTCGCCTCGGAGCGGCTTGAGGGTGCCGGTGCCGTTGGCGGGGAATAACAGCGGGAAGTTCTTGCCGTGCTCCGTTTGCGGGAGACGGGCCATGTAGGACACGAAAATGCGCGGGGCTACCCGGTCGTTGCTGGAGAGACCGCTGCCGTCAACCAGCCGCACTCCCTCGAGTTGGCCCGTGATGAACTGGACGTGTTGGGTGAGAAGTTCCGGCCCATAGTTCGGGCCCGCGGCCCACTGGAGCAGCAGCTCGGCGCCGAGGTTGTGACTTCGCAGGTTGATGTCGCTCGCGATCGAGTCGAGCGATGGCGACAGCACCTCGGCGAGCACCCCGTCTGGCGTAGCAGCCTGGTCCAGAGCATTGCTCGATTCCCGGTCCCATTCGATGCCGACTTCTCGAAGTGCCGCCTCCCAGACGGCCTCGAGTACCAGGCGCGGCTCGGCGGCGGTGACACTGATGGAGCGGCCGCGCGAGCGCTCCCCAATCTGCCCAGTTACCACCCATCCTCCGCCCGGCGCCGGCCGCACCCTGAGGCGCGATCGCCGGCCAGAGGAGGTCGTCGCCCGGACCGCCACGAGACGTTCGATGCCGTCGGGTGATACCGTGGCCAAGCGGGCGCGCCGCCCAACCGCGGTGCCCGGCCGGATGGTGAAGCGAACCACGTTTTCGTGCACGGTGAGCGGGCCGATCAGCGGGGCGAAGAGCCGGCCCCGGTGGCGCTCCGACCACTGGGCCGGAAACCACGCCTCGGCAGGCCCCGCCGCGCTCTGCACCTCGAACGGCCCGGTCAATCGGCGCACCCCAAGGGCCACGAGCTGTTGGGCTAGGGAGAGCAGCCTGGTACCGCCACTCTTGGATCGCTCGAGCGACGGGTCTCCGTTCACCTCGATCGCCCAGCGGCCGACCCATTCCCCGGACGCGGGATCGACGTACCCGTTGCCGAGGATCCTGGTGGAGCGGCGGGCATCGGCCCCGAGCACGGTCCGGGCAAAGCCGGTGGTGAAGAGCTTGACGGCGGATGCCGGGATCAGCACCTGATCGGGCCGCACGCTCCAGAGGATGCTCCCGTCCTCGGCCGCGACCGCAACACCCCATTCGCCGGGCGCTATGCGTGACGCCTCGGCAAACCAGCGCTTGAGCCTGGCTTCCAGGTCGGCCGCTGGTGGGCTGGGCGCGGCCCATCCGATTCGGGGGGCCAGCGCGAGTAGTGCCAACGCCATGGCAGCCGCACGCCCTGCCCAGGGCCGTGAAGACCGGGCAAAGCCGAGGTTCGGGGCGGCGGGCGACTGCGGCCTGGCGCTCATGAAACTCCCATTCTCTCGCAGATTGATTTGACGGCGTCGTTCTTCATCTGCACGTAACAAGAGCAAGCTTCGTTCCTGTCCAGTCCAGACGAGGGGCCAACCACCGGCCCGCCCAGCAGGGCCCATCAGGCTGTCAGAACGGCAGGTGTTGGGCCGGTGCCGCTACAGATTCTCAGAATGCGCGTGGAGTTGCAGCCAAACCAGGAAGAGCCCCGTCCCCGCGAGCCCTCTCGCCCACGCAATGCCGCCGGCTGGCGACACTGGGTATGTTGACCAGGCGTGTGTCCGAGAACCTCTCGGGAGGGCTCCTGAACCGATCGGGCTGTTCCTCCAGCATTCCGGCGCCTAGTTGTCTCCAGCGAAGGTCTGTAGCCCGGCTTCGGCTGCAGGAAAGGGGTCACGACTCTTTGATCAAGCGCACACGTTCGGCAGCCCCGATACGGAACTCGAATTGAACACCATGGACGTCCCGGTCGCGGCTCCTTCAGAACAGCAACAGCCGATCCGCGCCGAGGTGTTCGGCATCGAACGGCTCGAGCAGCACGCCGAGAGCTTGGCCGCGGCCCAACCCACCGCTGAGGGACGCGCACCAGGCCGCAAGCTCCTTCCCCGTGTCCGCGAGAATGGAAAGGTGCTTCTCGCCGGGTACCGAAACATCGTCGAGGCGGTTCGCCAGAAGCATCAGATTACACAAGCCGAAGAGTGGCTCCTCGACAACTTTCACGTGGTGGACGGGCAGATCCGGGAGATCCGGGACCATCTCCCTCGCAGTTTCTACAAGCTCCTGCCGAAGATTGCCGAGGGCCACCACCTCGGGGGGTATCCCCGCGTTTATGGGCTGGCATGGGCGTATGTGGCGCACACCGACAGTCGATTTGATTTGGAAACGCTGCAGGCATTCGTCCGGGCCTACCAGCGGATCCAGCCGCTCGGCATCGGTGAACTCTGGGCAGTCGCCATTCACCTTCGAGTGGCCCTCGTTGAGAACCTGCGGCGGTTGTCGGAGGTGATCATCCGCGCCCGCGAGGCGCGCGCGCACGGGGACGAAGTGGCGGACCGCCTTCTGGGTCTGAGCGATCATGCCGCGGAACGTGTAGAGGATGTCCTAGGGTCGCTTGGCGACGCTCCCCTCGACAGCTCATTCGCCGTGCAGCTCGTGCAGCGGCTTCGTGACCAGCCAGCTTCGCTCATGCCGGCCCTCGACTGGCTCAATGAGAATCTGGCGGCGCAGGGGACGTCCCCCAACGAAGTAGTTGCCCAGGCACATCAGGCTCAGGCCGCAGCAAACATCACGGTGCGGAACATCATCACCAGCATGCGGTGGCTGTCGTCCATCGACTGGCCGGGGTTCTTCGAAAGCGTCAGTCTGGTTGACGAGGTCTTCCGAGCTGTCCCCGGGTTCGCGGCCATGGATTTCCACACCCGCGACAAGTATCGGGCGGCCGTCGAGGAATTGTCCCGCGGCTCGAGCATATCGGAACTGGAGGTGGCCCGCGAAGCTGTCCGCCTCGCGTGCGAAGCAGCACGGGAAAACCCAGGACCCCGATCGCAGACTGGTCCGACCGAAGTGGAGGCCATCCGACCGGAGAACCGTCAGGCCTCCTCGCCATTCCCCAACGCGCGGAGGAGGACCCGGGGTACTCATCTCGTGTCCCGTGGCCGGTTTGCTTTCGAGAGGCGGCTGGGCTTTCGCGTCCCGTGGCGAGTCCGGATCCGACGCGCGTGGCGCGCGCACGCGACATCCGGCTACCTCGGACTGATCGCACTTCTCACTGCGCTGCTAGCTCTCCGGCCCTCTGTACATGACCTGGGGCGCAGGTGTCGGCCTGCCGATCCTCATGCTCCTGGGGATCCTCGGCCTCGTGCCCGCGTCAGATGATCGCAGTGTCCCTCGTCCATCGCCTGGTGACTGATGCTCGTTCCCCCGCGGCTCCTCTCGAAGCTCGAACTGGCGCAGGGCGTGCCTGCGGAGCTTCGAACCATGGTCGTCGTGCCCACGCTGCTCACGAGCCACGCCGACGTCGAGGAGTCAGCTCGAACGGCTCGAGGTCCACTATCTGGCGAATCCCGATGGCCATCTCCACTTCGCCCTCCTGACCGACTGGGCGGACGCGCTCGCACGAACACGATGCCGGGCGACGAGGCTCTCCTCGCCGCGCTGGCGGACGAGATCGCGCGTCTCAACGCACAGCTACGAAGGTCCGCCCGGCGGCGGGGAGCGGTTCCTGGTGTTGCATCGCCGGCGCCTCTGGAACGAGCAGGAAGGCAAGTGGATCGGCTGGGAACGGAAGCGAGGGAAGCTCCACGAGCTGAACCGGCTGCTTCGCGGCGCCACGGACACCACGTTCATTCCGATCAACGGCAAGCCACCCACCGTGCCCGAGGGTGTCCGCTACGTCATCACCCTGGATGCCGACACCCGGCTTCCAAAGGCGGCTGCCTACCGCCTCGTCGGGGCGATGGCGCACCCGTTGAACCGGCCGCGCTTCGACGCCGGAAGGGGCGGGTCGTCGAGGGCTACGCGATCCTGCAGCCGCGGATCACTCCGTCACTGCCGACGGGCCCTGGCAGCACGACCTACCAGCGGATCGTGTCGGGCCCCGGAGGCGTGGACCCCTACGCGGCTGCGGTCTCCGACGTGTATCAGGACCTCTTCGAAGAGGGCTCCTACACGGGGAAAGGGATCTACGACGTCGACGCCTTCGAGGCGGCGCTCGAGGGGAAGGTCCCGGAGAACGCGCTTCTCAGCCACGATCTCTTCGAGGGCGTGTTCGCGCGCGCCGGGCTGGTGACCGACGTCGATCTCTTCGAGGAGTTTCCCACCAACTACGAGGTGGCCGCGCGCCGCCAGCATCGGTGGGTGCGCGGCGACTGGCAGCTCCTTCCCTGGATCCTGGGCCGCGCGCGCGACGCCGCGGGGCAGAAGCAGCCGAGGCCGCGCATTCCGGCCCACGGCCGATGGAAGATGGTGGACAACCTGCGCCGAAGCCTCGTCGCGCCTGCGTCGTTTCTGCTTGCCGTCGCCGCCTGGACCCTGCCCGCCGTCTCTCCGCTCCTGTGGACCGGCCTGATCGTCGGCAGCCATCGCGGTGCCGGCCTTCATCCCGGTTCTCGACGGCCTGATCCCTCGCCGGCGAGGGTATCTCCAAGCGCAGCCACCTGCGCGCCGCTGGCAGCGACATCTCGGTTGCCGCGCTCGCAGACGTTGCTCGCCATCACCATGCTGGCCCACCAGGCCTGGCTCATGGCCGATGCCGTGGTGCGCACGCTCGGGCGGCTCTACGTCACGAAGCGGAACCTCCTCGAGTGGGTCCCGGCGGCGCAGGCGGGTTACGGGGCCGACCTGAGGCTCCGTGCCTTCTACTCGGCACCTTCGCTGGGGCGTTCGTCCTCGCCTCGGCGTCGGCTTGCTCGTCGTCATCGTCAAGCCGGGGCCTGGCCGGTGGCCGCGCCCCTGGTCCTCCTCTGGGCTCTGTCGCCCGTCGCTCGCCTGGCGGATCAGCCTTCCGGCGAAGCTCGCGGAGGCAAACGTTCGCCTCTCGCCGAGGAGACGCGCTCCTTGCGGCTCATCGCCCGCCGCACCTGGCGCTTCTTCGAGACGTTCGTGACTGAGGAGGAGCACTTCCTCCCGCCGGACAACTTCCAGGAAGACCCCGAGCCGGTCATCGCGCACCGCACCTCGCCGACCGAATCTGGGTCTGTATCTGCTGAGCACGATGGTCGCCCATGACTTCGGCTGGATCGGGATCTCGACATGGCGAAGCGGCTCGAAGCCACGCTGGAGACGATGACCAACCTGCGGCGCTTCCACGGTCACTTCTTCAACTGGTACGACACCAGAGATCTCCGGCCGCTCGATCCCGCTCTACGTCTCCACCGTCGACAGCGGCAATCTGGCAGGGCACCTGATCGCCCTGTCTCAAGCATGCCGCGAGCTCACGGGCCCACCGGTCTTCGGCCCGCAGATCCTGGATGGGATTCGTGACGCGCTCCAGCCGGTGCTCGATGCGGTGGCGAAGACCACGTTCCGCCCGCGGTCGGAAACGGTCACGGCGCTACAGATACGCGAGGCGCTGAACGCGATGTCCGCCGTCCTGGAGAATCTTCCGACGTCCCCCGCAGAATGGGAGAACCGATTCGAGGAGCTCGAGGCCCGAGCGGAGAACCTCTGGGACATCGCCAGCACGCTTTCCGCTGACCTAGAGAACGGAGACCACTCGGAGATCCTCAGCTGGGCAACGGCTGTCCGAGGTACCGTTCAGAGTCACGCGCGCGATCTCGAGCTGATCCGTCGTGAGGATTCCGACGGGTCCGGAACAGTGGCAACTACGCTCCAGCATCGGCTCTCCGCCCTGGCACTGCAGGCCGAACAGATGGTCTGGGCGATGGACTTCCGATTCCTCTTCGATCGCTCGCGCAAGCTGTTCTCGATCGGCTACCGCGTGGCCGACGACACGCTCGACCCGAGCTGCTACGACCTGCTGGCCTCCGAGGCGAGGCTGGCAAGCTTCGTGGCCATCGCCAAGGGAGACGTCTCGCCACGGCACTGGTTCCTCCTCGGCCGGGCCCTCACGCCGGTTGGGCGTGGCGCGGCGCTCGTCTCCTGGTCGGGATCGATGTTCGAGTACCTGATGCCGCTTCTCGTGATGCGAGCAGCCTGCCCACAGCCTGCTGGATCTCACCTGCCGCCTCGTGGTTGGCACGCCAGATCCGGTACGGCGCGGAGCGAGGGGTCCCGTGGGGGGTCTCCGAATCGGCGCTACAACGTGCGCGACGTCGAACTCACCTATCAGTACTCGGATTTCGGCGTCCCTGGCCTGGGGCTCAAGCGCGGGCTCTTCGAGGACGTCGTGGTGGCTCCCTACGCGACCGCGCTCGCGGCCATGGTGGAGCCGAGGGCCGCGCTCGACAACTTCGCGCGTCTCGAAGAGGCCGGAGCTCGACGGCGCCTACGGGTTCTATGAGGCGCTCGACTACACACCATCGAGGCTTCCCGAAAAGGCGAAGGTGGCCGTGGTTCGGGCGTACATGGCCCATCACCAGGGGATGACCATCGTCTCCCTGGGCAACGTCGTTCACGACGGCCTCACCCGGAGACGCTTTCACGCCCATCCGATGATCCAGGCGGCGGAGCTGCTGCTCCAGGAACGGACGCCGCGTTCGGTGGCCGTGACGCGGCCCCGGGGCGAGGAAGTGCGGGTGGCCGCCGCTCGTCCGCGACCTCGTTCCACCCACCCTGCGGCGGTTCGAATCGCCGCACGACATCACGCCGCGCACCCATCTCCTCTCCAACGGTCGCTACATGGTCATGGTCACGGCGGCGGGCTCCGGGTTCAGCCGGTGGCGCGACCTCGCCGTCACCCGCTGGCGGGAGGACACGACGCGTGACTGCTGGGGCACGTTCGTCTTCCTGCGCGACGCCAAGACCGGTGACGTCTGGTCTGCCGGCTTCCAGCCGAGCGGAACCGAGGTGGACCAGTACGACGTCGTCTATTCCGAGGACCGGGCCAAGATCATGCAGCGAGACCGGTCCCTGTCGATCACGCTCGAGATCGTGGTCTCGCCGGAAGACGATGCCGAGCTACGCCAGCTGACGGTGACCAATCTCGGAGAATCGCGACCGTGAGATCGACTTCACGTCCTATGCGGAGGTCGTGCTGGCCTCGCAAGCCGCGGACGAGGCCCACCCCGCCTTCTCGAACCTCTTCGTGGAGACCGAATTCGTTCCCGGGCTCGAGACGCTGCTGGCGACACGGCGCCCACGATCGGCGTCCGAGCCGCAGGTCTGGCTGGCCCATCTTGCCGCCGTCGACGGGGAGATCGTCGGCTCGTGCAGTACGAGAGCGACCGCGCCGCGCTTTCTGGGCCGGGGTCGCGGAATACGTGCACCGCTATCCGTGATTGACGGGGAAGCCGCTTACGAACACCGCCGGAACGGTTCTGGATCCGATCGTGAGCCTCCGGTAGCGGGTGGCGATTCCGGCGGGCGGGACGGTCCGTCTCGTGTTCACCACGCTGGTGGCGCCCTCCCGGGAGGAAGCGCTCGACCTCGCGGAGAAGTACCGCCAGCCGGACACGTTCGAGCGGGAGAGCTCGCTGGCCTGGACGCATGCCCAGGTCCAGCTGCACCACCTCCGGATCACCCAGGACGAGGCGCATCTCTTCCAGCGTCTGGCCAATCGGCTGCTCTACGACGATCGCACGTTGCGCACGGTCCCACAGGATCTGGTCGCCAACCGCAGAGGTGCGTCCGGGCTCTGGGCCTACGGCATCTCCGGCGACCTTCCGATCGCCCTCGTGCGCATCGAGCGGGACGAGGAGCGGGATGTGGCGAGGCAACTGGTGCGGGCGCACGAGTACTGGCGCCTGAAGGGGATCGCCGCCGATCTGGTGATCCTCAACGCGAACGGTGCCTCCTATGCACAGGGTCTCCAGGAATTCTTCGAAGCCATGGTGCGAGCCAAGTCGGTTGGCCGTGAGAGGGACGAGCGGGCGGGGAGCGTGTTCGTGCTCCGGGAGGACCTGCTGCCTTCGCAGGACCAGATTCTCCTGCGCGCTGCGGCGCGCGTGTTGATCCTGGCGAACCGGGGTACGCTGTCCGAGCAGGTGATCCGGCTGGGGCGCTTGAGGCCCGGACCAGTCCCGCCGCGGCTCCGCTCGCCGCGCGAGGACGTCAGAACCGGTTCCCCCTCCAGCGCTGGATCTCGAGTTCTTCAACGGCCTCGGGGGGTTTACCCAGGACGGCCGCGAATACGTCACGGTGCTGGGCGAGAGGACAGTGGACGCCGGCTCCCTGGATCAACGTCGTGGCGAACCCGGCGTTCGGCTTCCAGGTCTCCGAGTCGGGCTCGGGCTACACCTGGTCCGTCAACAGCCGCGAGAACAAGCTCACGCCCTGGTCGAACGATCCGGTCAGCGACACTCCGGGCGAGGCGTTCTACGTACGCGACGAGGACAGTGGCCTGATCTGGGGACCGACCTGCCTTCCAATCCGCGAAGACGCCTGGCCCTACGTCATCCGCCACGGCCAGGGCTACAGTCGCTTCGAGCACACCTCCCACGGCATCGCGCTGGATCTTGCTGCAGTTCGTGCCGCCACGCGACCCCGTCAAGATCTCGCGCCTGACCTTGGAGAACCGGTCCGGCCGCAAGCGGCGCCTTTCGGTCACGGCCTATGCGGAGTGGGTGCTGGGGGTCGACGCACAGCGCCGCCGCGCCCTACGTGGTCACCGAGATCGATCCCGTGACCCATGCCACGTTCGCGCGAAACGCCTGGAACGGTGAGTTCGCGGAGCCGGGTCGCCTTCGCCGATCTGGGCGGGACGCCAGACCTCCTGGACCGGCGACCGCCTCGAGTTCCTGGGGCGCAACGCGAGCCTCGACCACCCGGCGTCGCTCGAGCGGGGCGCCGAGCTGTCGGGCAAGACCGGCGCGACCTTGGACCCCTGCGCCGCGCTACAGACGGAGGTGGAACTCGAGCCGGGGGAACGCGCCGAGGTGTTGTTCCTGCTGGGGCAGGGGGAAAGCCCCGAGCAGGCACGAACGCTGGTCGAACGCTATCGCGAGAAGGATGGTGACGCGCTCCTCCGCGAGGTCCAGGAACACTGGGACACCGTGCTCGGGCACGGTCCAGGTCGAGACGCCGGACCCGTCGATGGATCTGCTGCTCAACCGCTGGCTACTCTACCAGACGCTGTCCTGCCGCCTCTGGGCCCGCTCCGCCTTCTACCAGTCCGGAGGGGCGTACGGATTCCGCGACCAGCTGCAGGACGTCCTGGCGCTGTTGGTCGCGCGGCCCGACCTCGTGCGCGAGCACATCCTCCGGGCCGCTGCTCGCCAGTTCCGGGAAGGAGATGTTCAGCACTGGTGGCATCCGCCGACGGGGCGCGGCGTGCGGACGCGAATCTCCGACGACCGCCTCTGGCTGCCGTATGTCGTGGCGCACTATCTGACGGTGACCGAGGACTGGGCGGTGCTCGACGAAGATGGTCCCCTGGCTCGAGGGGCCGGCGCTCGAGGAGCATGAGCAGGAGGCCTACTTCGAGCCCGAGGCATCGGAAGACCGAGCGACGCTCTACGAACATTGCGCGCGGGCCCTGGACCGGAGTCTCGATCTGGGCAGCCATGGTCTCCCGTTGATCGGTGGCGGGCGACTGGAACGACGGGATGAACCGCGTCGGCCAAGAGGGTCGCGGAGAAAGCGTGTGGCTGGGCTGGTTTCTCCATGCGAACCTGAGTGAGTTTGCCGGGATTGCCGACCGCCGACAGGAAGAGAAGCGTGCGGCAGCTTGGCGGAACACGGCCGCATCACTTGCGACCGCGCTGGACAAGGAGGCATGGGACGGGGAGTGGTACAAGCGCGCGTTCTTCGACGACGGGACGCCGCTCGGATCGGCTCAGAACGACGAGTGCCAGATCGACTCGATTGCGCAGTCCTGGGCGGTCCTCTCCGGCGCAGGCGACGCGGAGCGCGCGCGCCAGGCCATGGACTCCGTTGACGCGCCGGCTCGTCCGTCAGAAGGACCAGCTAATGCTGCTGCTCTCCCCGCCGTTCGACGAGACGCAGCTCGATCCGGGATACATCAAGGGATACCTGCCCGGCATTCGGGAAAACGGCGGGCAGTACACCCACGCCGCGGTCTGGTCGGTCATGGCGTTTGCTCAGCTTGGCGAGGGAGACAAGAGCTTCGACCTCTTCAACCTGCTGAACCCGATTCACCACGCGAGTCGTCGTGCGAGCTCTTCCCGTTACAAGGTGGAGCCCTACGTCGTCGCCGCGGATGTCTACTCCGCACCCGCCCACGTGGGACGCGGAGGGTGGACGTGGTACACTGGGGCCGCCGGCTTGGCTCTACCGGGCGGGCTTGGAGTCGATCCTCGGATTCCACAAGCGCGGCTCGGCCCTCCGCATCGATCCATGCATACCTCGAGAATGGAAACGCTTCGAGATCGTCTACCGTCACGGCACGGCGCTCTATCGGATCGAGGTCGAGAATCCGAACGCAGTGTGTCGAGGAGTATCCAGCGTCCGTCTCGACGGAACCGAGCTTCAGGCAGACGCGCCCGTCCCGCTGTCCGACGACGGCCTCGAACACCTGGTCCAGGTCGTGCTCGGATAGGCGCTCCAGGACTCGGCGTCAGCGGGAAGGGTGAGATCTCCATCAAGTACATCGCGTGCCCTGGTGGCGCTACGATCCCGTCCGCCACATCTTGCCCCGCATGTCGGAAATCATCGATCAGCTTTCGGAAACTCTCGCCCACCGCGACCGCGAGATCGCCGCAGCGCTGAGTCATCCTCGGATTCTCTCACTGTGCGCGCCGACGCCCAGATAGCCTGTTTGGGAGGCACGCCGTGCAGTGAACCCACTGGAAAGGAGCCGTCATGCCGCCGATCGATCGTCGTGATTTCGTGAAGGGGACAGCCGGAGCCGTCGCCGGCCTGGCCGGATTCCGGCCCCACATCGTGTTTGGTCGCCAGCCGGACGCCAGACTACGGCTCGGCTTCATCGGCGTGGGTGGCAGGGGCACGGGACTCCTGCGGCTCGCGCTGCGCCGAGATGATACCGAAGTCACGGCGGTGTGCGACATCGATGCGGCGGCGTTGGAAAACGGCAAGGCGCTCGTCAGCGACGCGCGTGGCCGCGAGCCCGCCACATATGGCAATGGCGAGGAAGACTTTCGGAATCTGATTGAGCGGAGCGACGTCGATGCCGTGATCATCGCGACGCCGTGGCTCTGGCATGTGCCGATGTCGGTAGCGGCAATGAAAGCCGGCAAGGCGACGGCGGTCGAGGTGCCTGCGGCGGTTACGGTCGAGGACTGCTGGGAGTTGGTGCAGACGCACGAACAGACCGGCACGCCGTTTCAGATGCTGGAAAACGTGTGCTATCGGCGCGACGTGCTGGCCATCCTGCACATGGTACGCCAGGGCATGTTCGGCGAGCTGATGCACTGCCACTGCGGCTATCAGCACGACCTCCGCGCCGTCAAATTCCAGCCCGGCGCCGAGTTTGGGCCCGGCGCGAACGGGGAGGCGCGGTGGCGCACCGAGCACTCGATCCGTCGCAATGGCGATCTGTACCCGACGCACGGGGTCGGGCCGGTCGGGAACTGGCTCGACATCAACCGCGGCAACCGGTTCGTGTCCCTGACGTCGACCGCGACCAAGTCACGCGGTCTCAACAACTACGTCGTTGCCATGGGCGGGGAAGGCCACCCCAACGCGTCCGTGAAGTTCGCCTTGGGCGACATCGTCACGACCGTCATTGGGTGCGCCAACGGCGAGACCGTCGTGGTCAGTCACGACACCAACCTACCGCGGCCCTACTCGCTCAATTTCCGGGTGCAGGGCACGCGCGGCCTCTGGATGCGGGACAGCCGATCGCTCTACATCGAGGGGGTGAGTCCGGATCCAGATGAGTGGGAAGACGCGGAGCCATACCTGGAGCAATACGATCATCCGCTTTGGCGTCGTTGGGAGAGTTCAGCGGCAGGCGCGGGGCACGGCGGCATGGACTTCTTCGCGCTCCACGGCTTCATCGAAGCAGTCAAGCGTGGTGAACCGACCCCGCTCGACGTGTACGACGCCGCGGCGTGGAGCGTCATCAGCCCGCTGTCCGAGCGGTCGATCGCGGCCGGGGGTGCGCCCCAGGCGTTTCCCGACTTCACCGGCGGCCGGTGGGTCACGCGCAAACCGACGTTCGGGTTCAGCGACGAGTACTAGCGCGCCCGTAGTCCGATCACCCGTCCATCCAACCCCCACGCCGGGTCGATCTCGATGCCGAGGTGGGTGAGGGCGGTGACGGCCACGTCGACGATGTGCGGAATTTCGTCGACTGAGCTGGTGGAAACGGACGGTCCGGACGCCAGATAGAAGATGTTCCGTTCAGCGGGCGACTCGCCCCCGTGGCCGCCGTCATCGGTGCGCCCGTGGTCGGTGCATAGGAGGATGAGCCAGTCTTCTCGGGCGTACTCGGGACGTCGCCGGAGCGCCTCGAGCAGCATGCCCACCTGGCGGTCCGCCTGCTCGACCGCCGCACGATACTCGGCCGAGAGCGAGCTGGTCTCGTGCCCGACGACGTCGATGTTGCCGAGGTAGACGAACGCCGCGTCGAGGGCGGGATCGGCCAAGTACTCGATCGCGGCATCGACGCTCAACGAGTCGGCCCGCTCGTATCCCTGCTCCTCTCCGTTGATCAGGATCTTGGTGTCGACCGCGTCGCTGATGAGCGGCCCGCCGTCGGTGGTATCCCCCAACGGCGGCCAATCGACCACGGCGAGTGTGGTGTACGCCGTGTCGAGCCGCTCGAGGCGGGTCAGGAAGTCCGGGTAGGATGGGTAGGCGTTGTTCCGGAAATCGTTGTTCCGCACCAGGTGCTTGTCCTGCCCGGCGCCGGTCAGCATGCTGGACCACCCGGGCCCGCTCACGGTCCGTTGGCGGGTGATGGCATTATCGGTGAAGAACCCCCCGGCAATCAACGAATCGATGACGGGTGTCGAGGCGGCGGCGAGGATGTCGACCCGCACGCCATCGAGTCCGATGAGGAGCACCTTGGGGGTCGGGGTGTCTGGCTTGGCGCAGCCGAAGGTTAGGCAGGCGGCCAGCGCCGCCAGTGTCCGGTGCATAATGCTCCCTCGAAGCGTGACCACTGAATTCTACCCCGACCTCGTGATGTCTGCCCGGATTCCTCCGGTACTCCGACAGCAAGCGGGGCGACTCACGCCGCCCCGCCGCCCTACCTCCTACCTTCCTACATCCTACTTCCTACCTTCCTACATCCTACTTCCTACTTCAACATCATCTTCGCAATGGTCTGCAACTGCATGTTGCTGGTGCCCTCGTAGATGGTGCCGATCTTGGCGTCGCGATAGAACTTCTCCACCGGATACTCCCGGGAATATCCGTAGCCGCCGAACAGGTCGACGCAGACCGAGGTGACCCGCTCCGCTACCTGGGAGCTGAACAGCTTGGCGATGGCAGCTTCGCGCACAAAAGGTAGGCCCGCGTCCTTGAGCCGCGCGGCGTTGTACACCGTGAGACGCGCCGCCTCGAGCTCGGTGTCCATCTGGGCCAACTGGAACTGCACCCCCTGGAACTCGGCGACGGGCTTGCCGAACTGCTCCCGTTCCTTGCAGAACTGAATTGCGGCCTCGAGCGCGCCCTTCGCGATGCCGATCATCTGGGCCCCGATCCCGATCCGGCCCTCGTTCAGCGTCTCGATCGAAATCTTGTAGCCCTTACCCACCGGGCCGAGCACGTTCTCCTTCGGTACCTTGCAGTTCTCGAGAATCAGCTCGGTGGTGCTGGAGGCGCGGATACCGAGCTTCTTCTCGCGCTTCCCGACCGAAAACCCTTCGAAATCGCGCTCGACCAGGAAGGCTGTGATGCCTTTATAGCCCTGAGAGAAATCGGTGTTGGCGAACACGACGTAGAGACCCGCTTCCGCCCCGTTGGTGATCCAAAGCTTCTGGCCGGTGAGTTCCCAGTGGTCGTCCTTCTCGTCGGCCTTGCATGCCAGGGCAAAGGCATCACTGCCGCTGCCGGCTTCCGACAGGGCAAACGCGCCCAAGGTGTCGCCGGCGAGGCGTGGCAGATACCGGGCATGCTGCTCTTCGTTGCCCCAGCGAAGCACGCAGTTATTGACCAGGGTGTTGTGGACGTCGACGTAGATCGAGGCGGAGGCATCCACCCGGGCCAGCTCCTCGATCGCGAGGGTCGCGAGGGAGAAGGTCCCGCCCGCGCCGCCGTGTTGCTCGGGAATTTCGATTCCCATGAGGCCGAGCGCGAAGAACTTGGGCAGAATGTCGAGATTGAACTCCGCGGCCTCGTCCATGGTCGTGACGTGGGGCCGGATCTCCGCCTCGGCAAACTCCCTCACGGTTTCCTGAAAGAGAACTTCTTCCTCGGAGAACTTGGTGAGGGGAACGGGTACGTCAGCTAGGCCAGTAGTCATGAGGACGCTTTCTGATGGCAGGACCGCGTGGTCCTGGAGATTCGAGTCTGAGGCGTGATAATACCCGTTCCGTTGAGCGGGTTCAATTACCCGGGGGTCATCTCGCTCGGGCATATTAGGTTATGGCGATGCCCCAGGCCCCTGTGCCACCCCAGTCTCGATTCCTCGACCGCCTCCGGGACGATCGCCCCCTGGTCGCGGTCGAGCTCCGCCCGCCGCGGAGCGGGATGTCCTACGCCGAGAGCATGGACGTCTGGATCGACATGTACCACTCCATCCAGCGGCTGGCTCGGCAGGACACGCTGATCTTCCTCACGGACAATGCGGTGGGGCAGTCCGAGGAGGAGAACCTGGCGCACCTGACGGCGAACCTGGCAACGGACGTCGATCCCGGGATCGTGGTCCCGTTCCTGACGTGCAAGCACTCGCTCGACTACTGCGTGCTGCACGCGACCCGGGCCGCCTCGTTCGGATTCCAGGCGCTCACCGTGGTCGGGGGCGACCGGACCGCCGGGCCTCCGCGCTGCGTGCCGCACGCCTCGGCGCTCCGGCAGGTGCTGCGCGAGCGGGTTCCCGGCCTCCGACTCGGCGGATGGTCCAATCCCCATCGCGACCCCGACGAGCAGGTCGATTTCCTGCTCGAGGAAAGCTTCGCCGCCGACTTCTTCCTCACCCAGATCGTGTCACATCATCAGCTGGGGGTGGTGGAGCGGTTCTTGAACCGGGCTTCACAACGGGGTTTGCAGTTGCCGGGAGTGTTCGGCGTCTTCGCCTATCGCAGCGCCAACCCGAAGACCCTGGCGCGGCTCTCTACGTTTTTGCCGGTGCCCGCCGAAGCGGTGACGCGCGAGTTCGAGGCCGGGGTCACGGCCGAGGAGATGTGCGTGCGCACCATCCGCGGGCTGCGCGAGCTGGGCGCAACCAAGGTCTACGTGAGCAATTTGGGCTTCGGCGGTGTGGACCGGGGCTACCGCCGCATTATGGAGACGCTGGAGCGCTGATCCGCTCGAGCACCGCCTGGGCCGGCTCGACCCGGCCGAACGGTGCGCTCACGTGGACGCCCTGCACCAATCCGCGAACCCGCTCGAACACCTCGCAGGCGATCGCGACACCTTCCGCCCGGGCCGACTCGGGACCCCGTTCCTGCGCCGCCCGCATCCGGTCGATGAGCGGCGCCGGCACATGGACCCCGGGCACCTCGTTCTCCAGGAACTCCGCGCTCCGAAGCGACGTGAGCGGCCAGATACCGGCAATGATGGGAATGGCCCGGTCGGCGATGCGCTCGAGGAACGCCTCGAGTTCGTCCGGCTCGAACACCGGCTGGGTGACCGCGAATTCCGCGCCGGCATCGACCTTCCATGCGTAGCGGCTTACTTCCCGCTCCAGGTCCGACGCGCTCTGGTTGAGCGCAACCCCCACGACAAACTCGGTCGGCGCACCGATGGGGTTGCCGCCCGGGTCGAGCCCCTGGTTCAGCCGGTGCGCCACGTTGGTGAGTCCGATGCTGTCGATGTCGAACACGCCCGTGGAGTCGGGGTAGGGCCCCATGGTCGGCGGGTCGCCGGTGATGAGCAGCAGGTTGTGGAGGCCGCCAGCGGCCGCGCCGAGCAGATCGCTCAGCATGCCAAGCATGTTGCGGTCGCGGCAGGTGTAGTGGAGCACCGTTTCGAGTCCGAGCTTGCTCTGGATGATGAGCGCGGCAGGCAGCGCCCCCATGCGGCTCTGCGCCCGCGGGGTGTCGACCACGTTCAATGCGTCGACGCCGCATGCGGCGAGTGACCGGCAGGCCTCGAGCATGGGAGCGGGGTCCCATCCCTTGGGTGGCAGGATCTCGGCGCTGGTCACGAACTCGCCCGTGGCAATCTTCCGGCCCCAGGCCGATCGACTGGCGAGCGGGACCGGCTCCACCCGATGCGCCGCGTGCTCCGCGGTGGGGGTGGACACGGTGGTGAGCCGTGGTTGGAGGCTCGCGACGTGGCCCGCAATCTTCCTGATGTGCTCCGGGGTCGTGCCGCAACATCCCCCGACGAAGCGGGCACCCGCCTGAATCATGCGTTTGGCGTATTGGGCCATGTACTCCGGACTGGCCAGATACATGCGCCGATCGCCCACGGCACGAGGCAGCCCGGCGTTAGGCTGGGCCGAGAGCGGCCGGTCGGTTACCTCGGCCATCCGTTCGATGGCATCGAGCATGACGGCCGGGCCTACGGAGCAATTGAGCCCAATGACCTCGACGCCCCACTCGGTGAGCCGGGTAGCGACGGTCTCGACCGACGTGCCGAACGTGGTGTTCTCGTCGACTCCTATGGTGACCTGCGCAATCACCGGCAGCTCACTCGCGTCACGGACTGCGTGCAGGGCCTCGTGGAGTTCATCGAGATCGCTGAAGGTCTCGAGCAGAAAACCGTCGACCTCGCCCTCGAGCAGCCCGCGCACCTGACGGGCAAAGAAGGCACGGGCCTCTTCCCGGGACGTCGGGCCCCAGGGCTCGATTCGGATGCCGAGTGGGCCGATGGCGCCGACCACGCTGGCCCGTCCGCGAACCGCCGCGCGCGCGATCAGCACCGCGGCGCGATTGACTTCTTCGGTACGCTCCTCCAACCCGAAGCTCGACAGCTTGACCGGGTTGGCCCCGAAGGTATTGGTCTCGATGATCTCGGCTCCGGCGGCGACGTAGGCTTCGTGTACCTCGCGGACCAGGTCGGGCTCGGTGAGGTTCAGCTCGTCGTAGCACACGTTGACGAAGAACCCCCGGTTGTAGAGCTCGGTACCCATGGCGCCGTCCATCACATGGACGCGGCCGTCGTCGAGCAGCTCACGTAGGCGTGGCATTGGGCTCCTCCTCGGTGCGACCGGGGGCATACGCCAGGTTGGGGGCGAGCCAGCGCTCGACTTCCGTCACGGCCATACCTTTCCGGTCGGCATAGTCCTCCACTTGGTCCCGGCCGATCTTGCCGACTCCGAAATACTGCGACGCCGGATGCCAGAAGTAGTATCCGGCCACCGCGGCGGCGGGCAGCATGGCGTAGCTCTCGGTCAGGCGTACGCCGATTCGATGCTCTGCCTCGAGGAGGTCGAACAGGGTGCGCTTCTCGGTGTGATCGGGGCATGCCGGGTAGCCCGGCGCGGGGCGGATGCCTTGGTACGTTTCGCGCAGCAACTCTTTGTTGTCGAGCGACTCGTTGGGCGCGTAGGCCCAGAATTCGGTGCGCACCCGCTCGTGCAACCGTTCGGCCAGCGCCTCCGCCAAACGATCGGCCAGGGCCTTCACCATGATGCTATTGTAGTCGTCGTGGCGCGATTCGAAGTCCGCGGCTAGCGCCTCCACTCCGGTCCCGGCCGTCACCGCAAACATGCCGACGTAGTCGCGAAGGCCCGACTCCTTCGGTGCCACGAAATCGGCGAGGGCCAGGTTGGGCCCGCCGGACGTCTTGGCCATCTGTTGGCGGAGTGAGTGGATCACCGCCAGTGCTGTTTGACGGGATTCATCGGCGTAGACTTCGATGTCATCGCCGGCGCTGTTCGCGGGGAAGAAGCCGAACACCGCCTTGGCAACGAGCCGCTCGTGCTCGACGAGATCGGCCAGCATGCGCTTGGCGTCGTCGAACAGCGCCGTGGCTGCAACCCCAACGACCGGATCGTTCAGGATGGCGGGGTAGGAGCCAGCCAGTTCCCACACCTTGAAGAACGGTCCCCAATCGATCCGGTCGACCAGATCGTTCAAGGGGTACTCCTCGATGGCCCGAACGCCGGTGAAGGTTGGCACCGGCGGGTTCGTGCCCGCCCAATCGATGGCGGCGCGATTGGCCCGGGCGCCCGCGATCGGCAAGAGAGGCCGCGTGCTCTGCTGCGCTGTCCGTTGGTTTCGAAGATCCTCGTACTCCTGCTTGACGTCGGCCGCGAAGCCGGCCTTGAGGTCGCGGCTCAACAGTTTGCTCACGACCCCGACCGCCCGAGAGGCGTCGTGCACGTGCACCACTGGACCCGGGTACTCGGGCTCGATCTTGACCGCGGTATGCACCCGGGACGTCGTAGCCCCACCAATGAGCAAGGGGATCGTAAGACCGCTGCGTCTCATTTCACCGGCCACGAAGGTCATCTCCTCGAGCGACGGCGTGATCAACCCGCTCAAGCCGATCACGTCGACCTGTTCCCGCTTTGCGGTCTCCAGGATCTTGGCGCATGGCACCATGACGCCGAGGTCGATGACCTCGTAGTTGTTACACTGGAGCACGACGCCGACGATGTTCTTGCCGATGTCGTGGACGTCGCCCTTGACCGTGGCCATGAGGATGCGGCCCTTGGCGCTGGACGTGGCGTCTTTCCCCGCCTCGATGTACGGAACCAGGTGGGCCACGGCCTGTTTCATGACCCTGGCACTCTTCACCACCTGCGGTAGGAACATCTTGCCGGCCCCGAACAAGTCGCCCACCACGTTCATCCCGGTCATGAGCGGGCCTTCGATCACCTCGATCGGCCGGGTGGCCTCCTGCCGCGCCTCTTCGGTGTCCTCGATGATGTACTCGGTGATGCCTTCCACCAGGGCGTGCGCCAGGCGCTCCCCCACCGGTGCCTCGCGCCACGAGAGGTCGTGCGCCGTCGCCGCCTCGTGGCCCTCGACCGTGTCGGCGACGGCCACCAGCCGTTCCGTCGCGTCCGGCCGGCGATTCAGCACCACGTCTTCCACCCGTTCCAATAGGTCCGGCGGGATGTCGTCGTAGATCGTCAGCTGACCCGCGTTGACGATCCCCATGTCCATGCCGGCCTTGACGGCGTGGTACAGGAACACCGAGTGCATGGCCTCGCGGACGCCTTCGTTGCCCCGGAATGAGAACGACACGTTGCTGACCCCGCCGCTTATGGAAGCGTGCGGCAATGCCGCCTTGATGCGACGCGTGGCATCGATGAAATCCACGGCGTAGTTGTCGTGGTCCGCGATGCCGGTGGCGATGGCGAAGATGTTCGGGTCGAAGATGATGTCTTCGGGCGGGAAGCCTGCTTGCTCGGTGAGCAGCCGGTAGGCTCGGGTACAGATGTCGACCTTGCGATCGGCGGAATCGGCCTGGCCCTGTTCGTCGAATGCCATGACGATGACCGCGGCCCCGTAGCGCCGTACCAGTTTGGCCTGGCGGAGGAACTCCTGTTCGCCCTCCTTCATGCTGATCGAGTTCACCACTCCCTTACCCTGGAGACACTTGAGCCCCGACTCGATGACCGACCACTTGGAGGAGTCGAGCACCACCGGCACGCGACTGATGTCGGGCTCCGAGGCGATCAACCGCAGGAAAGTGGCCATGGTCTGCTCCGAGTCGAGCATGGCCTCGTCCATGTTCACGTCGATCAGTTGGGCCCCGTTGGCCACCTGCTCCCGCGCCACCCTCAGCGCCTGGTCGAACTGCCCGTCCTTGATCAGGCGGGCAAAGCGCCGTGAGCCGGTCACGTTGGTGCGCTCGCCGATGTTCACGAACAGGGTATCCGGCCCGATGGTCAGCGGCTCGAGGCCGCTGGTGCGGAGCCGGCGGGGGATCGTGGGGCGGGGCCTGGGTGGCAGGCCGGCCACGGCGGCCGCGATGGCGCGGATGTGGTCGGGGGTCGTGCCGCAACAGCCTCCGATGATGTTCACCAAACCGCTCTCGGCAAACTCCCGGAGAATGCCGGCCATGAAATCCGGCCCCTCGTCATACTGCCCGAATTCGTTCGGCAAGCCGGCGTTTGGGTGGGTCGAGACGAAAGCCGGCGTCACTCGGCTCAAGTCCTGGACGTACTGGCGCAAGTCGCGAGCGCCAAGTGCGCAGTTGAGCCCCACGCTGATGGGGCGGGCGTGCGCCACGGAATTCCAGAACGCTTCGACTGTCTGGCCCGACAGGGTGCGGCCGCTCGCGTCGGTGATCGTGCCTGAGATCATGACCGGAACGCGTACGTTCTGCGTGTCGAAGTACTGCTCGATGGCGAACAGCGCCGCCTTGGCGTTCAGGGTGTCGAAGATGGTCTCGACCAAGAGCAGATCGGCCCCGCCCTCGAGCAACCCGGCCACGGCGTCGACGTAGGTGGTGACCAGTTGGTCGAACGTGACGTTGCGGAACCCCGGGTCGTTGACGTCCGGCGAGATCGAGGCGGTTCGGTTGGTCGGGCCGAGCGCGCCGGCCACGTAGCGCGGGCTTCCGGTCTGATTCTCCACCGTATCGGCGGCCTCGCGGGCCAGCCGGGCCGCGGCACTGTTCACCTCGAAGACCAGATCCTCCAGATGGTAGTCCGCCAGCGACATCGCGTTGGCGTTGAAGGAATTCGTCTCGATGATGTCCGCCCCCGCCACGAGATACGCCTGGTGGATCTCCCGGATGAGCGCAGGCTGGGTCAGGCAGAGCAGGTCGTTATTGCCCTTGAGGTCGTGCGGGAATTGGGCGAAACGCTCGCCCCGAAACCCCTCCTCCGTGAGGCCGAGGCGCTGGATCATGGTGCCCATGGCACCGTCGAGCACCAGGATCCGCCGTTCGAGCAGCGGCGCGAGTTGGGCAAGGCGCTTCGTCCGCGCCTCAGCGCGGGCCCCGGCCGGGAGTGAAACTGGTTCGGACGACTTGATCAACGGCGTCTCCTACAATGCAAGAACCCGAAGCTAAAGCGCTCCGGGCCGGGCGTTTTAGCGGTTTGTTTAGCGTGGCCGCAAGCTGCGCAAATCACCACGGACGACTCGATTGTATCGTACAGTCTACATCGCCTGGGCCTCGAAATCAAAGCCCACCGCCGGCCGGTCAGAGTTCGAGGCCCAGGGCCTCTGCAACCTGGGACGGGGTCACCCCGGCCACGCTGACCATCTTGCGTCGTCCCGACCGCCCGCTCGTGACCGTGACGGCCGACCGGGGGACGCCGAGCAGCGAGGCCAGCAGTCGGATCAAGGCGTCGTTGGCGGCCCCATCCACCGGGGCCGCGGCCAGGCGGATCTTGATGGCGTCGCCATGAAGGCCAAGGACTTCGGTTCGTGAGGCACGGGGCTGAATGTGGACCCGGATGGAGACGCCGCCCGGGGTGGCGCTGAGTGGGTTCAATGGGGCAGGAGCGGCGTGATGATGGCCACCATGAGCGTCCGGGCCAACAGAATCAGGAGCCAGGCGGCGAGGGGACTCAAGTCGAACATGCCGAACGGCGGCAGAACCCGCTGGATGGGCTCGACGATCCAGTCGGTGAGCTTGCGTACCGGCCGCATCACTCCGCCGAACTCTCCGGCCCCGATCCAGCTGCCGATCACCCGGATGAAGAGGGCCACGGTGAGCACCGTGTACGTAATCTCGACCAGTGCCAGCATCCAACCGCCGGGGCCCGCAGCGAACATCCGGGCATAGCGATGGAGTGGCCGTCCGGCCCAGCTGATCAGCCCCAGGAGCACGAGGCCCCCGACCACCACCAGGCCGAACAGCCAGAACGGCGCGTCCTTGGGATTGCCTCCAGCGCGAATCACTCGGCGCTCGAGCGGGAGGATGACCGGTTCGCTGATGCGCCGCATCAAGCGCTGCCAGCCGCCGATGGGGCTCAGCCGCTTGGTGCGGATGGCCCAGTCGGTGATGGCAACGGCGGAGGCATAGGCAAGCGCCAGGGCTACCAATGCCCGGGCGATCACGAGGATACTCAGCGGCCAACCTCCCGGCTCACGCGCAGCGTGTCCTCTGCTCCGGAGGGCCACCGGCACGTAAGGGTGAACTCACCATGAATGAGCGATTGCTCGAGGACTTCGTGGGTGCCAGAGCATGCGGCGAGCTGATGTCCGTCGGGCCGTCGGTACTCGACGGTGATGACCGGGATCTTGTCTCGAATGATGAGGTAGCGCGCGGTCGCCGGCGTGAGGCTGTCGATACCGAGTTCGCGGAGTGATGTGGGGAGGCGGCCGCGGTGTGACCCGACGTAATCCATGGTCCGGTCCGTCAGCTCGAAGATTTCCTGACCGAGTGCCTGGGCATCTCTGGTCACTTGCTTGGTCACGGTGGGCGCCCCGGACGCCGCCCTCCCGGCGGGGGGTGCGCTCTCTCCACCGCCGCACCCGAAGGCTGCCACGGCGAGGGCGAGTGCCGGGAGCCTCAGCGGGTCAGGGAACCGCAAACTCACGATTGAACACCACCTCGAAACTGAAGGTCTTCGAGTCGCTCCGGAGCTCGATATGGTCGGCCACACGCGTGAGCCGCTCGGGGATCGCCATGATCTTTTCCTGCGCCTTCCGGCCCAGCTCGTTGAGTCCGGTCAGGCCATCGATCTTCCAGAGGCGGATCTGCTCCTGGGCGATGCGGAGATAATCACGCGGGCCATAGATCCCGGCGCGCCGCACGACGTCGGCGAACTTGCTGAACCCAGGCATGTTCACGCCGGGCATTTGGAGCGACGGCAGGATCAGCGATGCCGAGTGGAGCGCCTCATTCGGATCACGGGCCAGGATCTCGCTGAAGATCGTGCGGTAGAAGCTGTAGTGGCGCGCCTCTTCTCCCGCCACGAGCCGGAGCACGTTGGCCAGCCGTGGCTCGTACTCCTCCACTTGCTTTCCGACCTCGCTATGCGAGTGCTGGGTGGCTCGTTCTTGGAGGCTGGTGTAGGCAAACACCCGGTAGGGATCGCGATCCCATTCCGGGTGGAACCCGCTCCGCAGATACTCGAACTGGAGTTTGTCGAGGCCGCGCTGGTCCAGCAGGTGTGATTCGCGGACGTAATCGTGCAGCACCACCCCGTGCCGATCTTCCTCTGCCGTCCAGAGGTTATTCCACGTACGCCAGAAACTGTCGTCGCCCAGATAGACGGCCAGCATGCGGTGGAAATGCGGCAGGCCTTCTTCGGTCAGCAGGTTGAGCGCGATGGCCGTTCGCGCCGCATCGGGAATGCCCGCCGCGCGCCGCCGCAGCTCCTTGGTGTGCTCTTCGCGGGACTCGCCCTCGTCGGGCCCGAGCAACTCGGAGGGAAACCACAGTTGGCGCTTCGCCTCGTGCTCCGCCATCAGCTCGCGTACCTTCGTCTCGAGATCCTGCAGGACCTCGAACTTGGCGACGAGGCGGCGGGCGCTATCGGTCAAACCCATCATGCCCTCTGGCTGCTGCGGGTGGTCTGGTGCGTGGCTTCAAGCTAATGGAATGCCGCGGCCGCGGCAGGGGCGTGGCCACAAAACGAACGGAGGCGGCCGCGGCCGCCTCCGTCACTATTCTAGCCGGGGTATTACTCCTCCGGGTCCTCGTCGAGGGACTTCTCCATGAGCGCCCAGGTCTGGCCCGCGATGTAGTTGGGGCGCCGCAGAATAACGCGCCATCCCAGGGCCGCGAGAAGCGCTTCCGAGCGCTGATCGTCGGTCCAGAATTCAGCCAGGTGGGCGTCATTTTCTTGAGCGTGGAACTCAAACGCCGCCAACATCATGTGGGCGTGTCCCTGGTGCCGTTCCGTCGGGGCCACGGCAATCTCCGTGAGGTGAGCCACGCCCCCTCGGAGGGTGTAGCTCAGCCCACCGACCCAGTCGCCGATGTCGTTGGTGAGGGCGAGGTACTTGGCCTCCGCGAGCGAATCGGACCCGGTCGTGAGCGCCTCCTCCTGTAAGAGATCGGACAACCAGGCCGCAAACTCCTCGTCCTGTTCCATCTCTCGAATGGTGACGTCGCTCATTGGGCTCTCCCTTCTCTGATCCCGAACCACCCCGTTCCCACCAACTAATACGCAACCTGGGTGCCAGAGGTTCCCCGCCCCAGACCGGGGTGCTCAAGGCCGGGTCCCACTTCCGCAACTGGTTATTCTTGAACGGGGTAGCTAGGAGACCCGCCAACGAGCCCCGACCGGACTGCCTGGCCGACGTGGCGGCCTGTCTCATTTCAGACCCACGCCCCGTGACACTGTGTCCATTACGACACACCAACGAGGAGCCCTCTGTCATGGCCGAAACAGCGGCTCAGTTTCTCATTGCCAAGTGCCAATTCTGCGGCAAGCTGAATCGGGTCGATGCCGCCCGGGTGGCCGACCTGCCCAAGTGTGGTGACTGCGCCACTCCGATGCGGTTGGACCGTCCTCTCAAGATCACGAATGTGGATTTTGACCGGGTCATTCAGGGCACCGGCATTCCGGTGCTGGTGGATTTCTACGCGGATTGGTGTGGCCCTTGCCGGATGATGGCTTCCACGCTCGACGATTTTGCCTTGGCCTCGAAGGGGCGGGTGCTCGTGGTCAAGGTCGATACCGACGCCAATCCCGCACTCACACAGCGCTTCGAAATCCGGGGGATCCCGACGCTCATGGCCTTCCGAGACGGACGGGAAATCGGGCGGCACGTCGGGTTAGCCGACCGACCAGTGATGGAGGCCCTGACGGCCGGCAGCCGCGCCGGGACGCACTGAGATGTTGCCTGGGGCCTTGGCTAGCGCCGTGCGCAGCGGCGGCTCGTAGGGGTTGCGTTGCCGCAGAATATCGTTTCCGCCATGCCCCCGGCTAGCGTGCCGCACGCGGTCGTCTGGGCCGAGCGCGCGGCTTCATCCTCGGTGGCAGCCGACGCGGTGGCGCAGTTTCGTCTGCCCTGGAATTCGACGCAGATCTCGCACTCCACCCGCTGAGCCGACAGGGTCGACCAGAGCAGCAGGACGACGAATGCCACGATGGCGACGATCGTTGCGATCTTCCCGGTGCTCATGGTCCAGGCTTCTCCTATCCGGCGCGTAGCGCGCCCAAGATGGTGGGGAACGCACCAACCACGTAGACCATGGCGGCCGCGGCGGCTGCGGCGGCCATGGTGACCCGTCCCGTCACCTTGAGACCGATGGCCAGCAGCACGGTGATCCAGATGATGAACACGTCCACCCGCATGGTCAACGCGAGCGTCATTGGGGACGCCGATGGCAGGGTCGAGGAACCGGGCGGGGCCGATGCTCAGGCGGGACATACTGTCGAGCGACTCAACCGGGAGCACGAGCCCTTGGATGCCGTACACGAGGGATTGGATCAGTTTGGGGAAGTTGGCGAACGTGGCGACAACCATGGCCGCGCCCAGCGCCTGTTTGGCGCCTACGAACTTGCCCGCGATCCACAGCAAGAGGCCGGTCAGGAGCACCGTGACTGGCGATCGCGACGAACACGATGACCGGCGACGAACCGCTCCATGGTGCGGGCCCCACCCTCGAGCGCCTCGGCTGTGAGCTGTGGGTTCGCTTCCAGAGCTGCGGCCATGCGTCGCGCCCCATCAGCCTGGTAGGCTGGCTGAATCGCACCCCGCGTTCCCAAGAACACCACCGTAATGAGCACGGTGAGAACGACGAGGGGTAAAAGGAAGTTCGACTTCTCCCGCCGGGCGAACACTTTGCTCGGGCTCACGAAAATCTCGAGGAAGTCTTCCCACCAAGAAGCGGAGGCCTGTGGCTCGGGTGAGGAGGTCATGGGCGTCCCACCTTCGAGAAAGAGTGAGCGGGCCTGATCCGGCAGCGCCTATTTGGCCGCGTCGGCGCGAACTTCAGTCTCTACCCATTGGAGATACTCCGCGTGCCCTCCGAATACGGGCAGCGCGATCAGCTCGGGTACCGAGGCTGGGTGGAGCGCCACGATGCGTTCACGAAGGGCCGGAAAGCGGTCCTTCGTGGTCTTGATGTGGCAATACCATTCGGTGGCCGTGATTACTTCCCCGTTCCACCAATAGGTACTGGTGATGGGGCCCGCGACCTGGGCGCACGCCGCGAGCCGCTCTTGGACCAGAACGCCGGCGAGCCGTTCGGCCGCGGCACGATCGTCGAGCGTGGTCGTGACCTGCAGGACCTGGGTCATGCAGAGGGCCCGGGTGTCGCACTCATTGGCGCGCGTTGGGCGGCAGGCCTTCGGTTTCGCTGCCGCGTTTGCCATCCGCAATGGGAAGGACCGCGGTGCGCCATCCGCTGCGGAAGGTCACGGTCAGCAGATGACCGATCGTATCCGCCTGGACAGCCACGACGTCCGGTAAGGAGGTCGCGTACGCGACGGCGGCGGCAGTCTGCTCCGCGAATCCTTCGGCGGACTTGGTCGCGAGCGCCGAGCCGAACTCCCGTCCGATGGCGATCACCTGGGCCTGCTCGTGGCCGTAGAGGGCAAACCGGTCGGCGGGGATGAGCCCGTCCTGATCGACCAGCGGAGTGTAGCGGTCGTAGCTTCGGCAACCGCCGAGGAGTGCCACTGCCATTAAGATTGTGAGTCCGCGCTTCATCTGTCGGTGCCCGGTTTGACGCCATTGGCTAGGAGAATGCTCCAATTGTATCGTATAGATCGGCATCTACCAAGGGTCCGCATGCGGCAACACCCGACATCCACTCCGTTCCCTGCGGCCTGGCTCTGTTTGGCCTTGACGCTGGGGACCGTGGCCCAGCCCGCTGGTCTGCGGGCGCAGGCAGAGCGGCTGCCCGAGCCTTCGGCGACGATCCGCTGGTGGCAGCCGGTGCTGGTGCTCGGCGGGGCGGTGCTGTTGATGGTGGTAGACGACCCGGTGTCTGACTTCGTGCAGGACAACCGAACCGCGACCCTGGACGACCTGGCAGGTGTCCGAGCGTTTGGTGAGCCGGCGGTGTACCTCAGCCTCGTGGGGGGCACCGTCGCGGCCGGGCTCATCTCCGGCGACACGCGAGTGACCAGGGCGGGGGGTCGCCTCGCGCTGACGCTGGCGATCGCCGGCGGCCTGACCCAGGTGGGCAAGCTGGCGACCGGGCGGGATCGGCCGCTCAACGGCACCAGTGCCACCAGCTTTCATCCCTTCAGTGGTGCGAACGCCTTCCCATCGGGTCACACGTCGGTGGCGTTCGGCATCGCCACATCGCTGTCGGACGAGATCCGGCGGCCGTGGGCCACCGCCGTACTCTACAGCGGGGCAGGATTGGTCGCGTGGTCCCGCGTCAACGACCACAAACACTGGTTGAGTGACGTCGCCGCCGGCGCCGTGCTCGGCATTTTTTCCGCCAAGGTCGCGAACGGGCATTGGCGGGTATTCGGAATCCGGCCGCCCGGCGTCACCGCCGGGCCAGCGGGCTTGACCGTCGCGTGGCAGGTCGAATTCTGAACCGCGCAAGTCTGCCGCGCCGCTGGTTGCGCAGGCTCGGGCTCACGCTCGTGGCGCTGCTCGGTGGCGTTCCCCTCGCCGCCCAGGAGCCGGTGTCGGGGCCGCTCGTGGTGTACAACGCAGGCAGCCTGGCCGTGCCGTTCAACCGGTTGCTGAGCGCGTTCGCGGGCCTGCATCCAGGCGTGAAGCCGGCGCAGGAGAATTCAGGGAGCCTGGCTGCGGCCAGGAAACTCACCGAATTGGGGAAGATCCCCGACGTTCTCGCCGTCGCCGACTATAACGTCATTCCCGAACTGCTCGTTCCCCGCTTCGCGACCTGGTACGCCGCCTTCGCGACCAACTCCTTGACGCTGGTGTATTCGAAGGAATCGGCGGGGGCAGCCGAGATATCCGGCCAGCACTGGTACCGGGTGCTCCAGCGTCCGGGTGTGCGGTGGGGATTTGCCGATCCGGCTTTGGATCCGGCGGGCTACCGCACACTCATGGCGTTCCAACTCGCGGAGCGTCACTACCAGGAGCCCGGACTCGGGCGGCTGCTGAACGCCGCGGCCGATTCGCGGTACATGCGGGGCATGAGCGCCGATCTCATTGCCCTCGTTCAGCTCGGCGAGCTGGATTACGCGTGGACCTACACGTCGCTGGCTCAGCTGCACGGGTTGCCTTTCGTGGCCTTGCCCCCCGAGGTGACGCTGGGCGACCCTACGCTGGCGGACTGGTACAAGAGCGCGACGGTCCGTCTACCCGGCGCGACCTTGGCCGGGCGTGACTCACTGGAGTTTCGAGGCGCCCCGATCGCGTATGCGCTCACCATCCCGCGAGACGCACCCCACCCCGACGTGGCGGCGGCCTTCGTCGCGTTCATCGTCTCGGACGAGGGGCGCGCCATCTTGGAGGGGGCGAATCTCACCCCGCTCGAGCGGCCGGTCGTAGGCGGGCCAGGCGTCCTGCCGCCGAGCTTACGAGGCCTGATGGTGGATGACCGCGCACAGTAATCCGAAGCCTGTTGCCAGTCGGATCGAAAGCGTCTAATCTCCCCCCAGTCTGAAACCCCGCATCATCCACCCGCACCGCAAGCGGTTCGACCATGAGCGTCTTTCCCAATATCCCAGCTCCGCACAACGAGCCGGTCCTTTCGTATGCGCCGGGCACACCCGAGCGTGCCGACCTCACGGCGGTACTCGCCCGGATGAGTGCCGAGCAGGCTGACCTCCCATGCGTCGTGGCGGGCCGCGAGGTGCGTTCGAGCACCACCCGGGACGTCGTCGCGCCGCACAATCTCCGTCACGTGCTCGCCAAGGTGCACGAAGCGGACGAGGCAACCATCGCGTCCGCGATCAGCAGCGCCGTGGAGGCGCAACGCGAGTGGGCACGGTGGTCGTTCTCGGACCGGGCGGCGGTCTTTCTCAAGGCGGCCGAGTTGTTGGCCGGTCCGTGGCGGCAGACTGTCAACGCGGCGACGATGTTGGGCCAGAGCAAGACGTCCCATCAGGCGGAGATCGACAGCGCCTGCGAGATGATCGACTTCCTGCGGTTCAACGTGTATTTCGCCGAACGACTGCTCGAAGCCCAGCCGGCGTCGGGCCCCGGGGTGTGGAATCGGATGGACTATCGCCCGCTGGAAGGGTTCGTATACGCCATCACGCCGTTCAATTTCACTTCCATCAGCGGCAATCTCCCCACGGCCCCTGCCATTCTCGGCAACGTGGTGTTCTGGAAGCCGGCGCGGACCGCGACGCTGAGCAACTATTACCTGTTCAAAATTCTGGAAGAGGCCGGGCTGCCGCCCGGCGTCATCAACTTTGTGTCCGGGAATTCCGGGGCGATCACGAAGCAGGTGCTCGCGCATCGCCATCTGGCCGGCATCCACTTCACCGGTTCGACCGGCGTCTTTCGGATGCTGTGGCGCACCGTGTCGGAGCATCTCTCGGATTACGCGAGCTATCCCCGGCTGGTCGGTGAGACCGGAGGGAAGGATTTCATCGTGGCACATGCGAGTGCGGATGTCGACGCGCTCGCCGTGGCGATGGTGCGCGGGGCCTATGAATACCAGGGCCAGAAATGCAGTGCCGCCTCGCGGGCATACATCCCGAAGTCGATCTGGCCGGCCGTGCGCGAACGAGTCACCGATATGATCGCGGACATCCGGATGGGCGACGTGGCCGATTTCCGAACCTTCATGGGTGCGGTGATCGACCGGAAGGCGTTCACCAGCATCACCAAGTACATCGCGGCCGCCAAGCAAGACCCGAAGGTCGAGGTCGTAGCGGGCGGCGGATCCGACGACAGCGAGGGCTACTTCATCCAGCCGACGCTGCTCCGGGTCGACGACCCCGCCAATGTGGCCATGTGTGAGGAGATGTTCGGTCCGGTGCTGACGGTGTACGTCTATCCCGATGCCGCGTGGGCGGACACGCTTGCCCTGACAGACCGGACCAGCCCGTACGCCCTCACCGGCGCCATCTTTGCCCAGGATCGGGGAGCCGTCCTCGAGGCCAGCCGGGCGCTCCGCTTCGCCGCCGGCAACTTCTACGTCAACGACAAGCCGACCGGCGCCGTCGTTGGCCAGCAGCCATTCGGCGGCGGCCGGGCGAGCGGCACCAACGACAAGGCCGGTTCGACATTCAATCTGCTGCGGTGGATTTCGCCCCAGACCATCAAGGAGACCTTCGATCCGCCCACGGATTATCGATATCCGTACATGGAGTCGGACTAGCCAAGCGTCCCGCCAGTTCGTGAACGGGACAGCAGTCCCCCGGTCTCGGACCACCCGATCATTCGACGTGGTTGACGGCATCTCGGCGTGCGCTCGAAGCCCTGGGGCAGCGGGTGCCAAACGGCTCACATCAGGCTCCCACTCCTCACTCCTTACTCCTCACTCCTCACTCCTCACTCCTCATCCCTTACGCCCCACTCCCAGCCTTGCCCCACTCTCTTGCTCGTCTCTTCGGATGCTCCTACCTTTGCAAACACCACCACGGAGGCCCTGCCGATGTCGGCTCGCTTCATGAGCTCCGACGAATACGATGAACTGGCCCACCGACTGTACAACGAAGGACGCTATGACGATGCCCTAGGTCTTCTCAAGGAAGGCACCGGGCTCTATCCGCACGCCACCGAACTCCATGTTGGGATGTCCTACGCGTATCTCGTGCGCGAGGAATATGCGTGGGCGCGGCAGAGCTTCCGACGCTCCCTGGCGCTCGATCCCGATCACGAGGACGCCCTGGCCGGCTACGGCGAGGTGTTGCTCCAGCTGGGGCAGCGCACCGACGCGTTGGAGCATTTCGAGCGGGTGCTCGAGTTGGGCTTCCGTGACGATCACGACCTGATGCTGCAGATTGGGCGGGCGCTGTTTCGCGACGGGTTGGTGGCCCAGGCCCTTCGGTACTTCGAGTATGGGGTGACGGCCCACCCCGACTCGGCGGATGCGTCGGCGTGCGTTGGCTATGTGTCGCACCGGCTCGGGCGGGAAGGTGCCGCCTTCTTCTGGCTGCGGCGAGCCCTGGCACTCGAATCGCACCATGCGGAGGCCCGGATCTATCTCGCCAATCTGCTGTACGATCGCGGCGAGTCGGACGCCGCGCTGCATCATTTCGAGCAAACGGTTCCGGACGATCATTATGACGAACTGTCCCTGTGGCGGACCATCGACCTGAAGAAGACCTGTCGTCGGTTGACGGACGACGATCCTTCGCTCCGGCCGTGGCTCGAGCACCTCGCCGACGTTGCCGGGGAACGCGAGGACGTCGACATCCTGCTGGCGGAGCTCGAATCGCAGCAGCCCGACGGCTCGATTCGCAACCCCCACCAGCTCGAGCTCTTCGGGGCGTTGGTGACGGACCCCCAGAGCATGCTGCGCCGCGGCAGTCCGGGAGACTCCCACATCGTGGCCACCTTGGCTGGTCACCTGTTCAAGGGCACGTGGGACGAGATCCTGGTGCAGATGAAATCCTCGGATGGGGACCTGGCCGCCGCCTCGATGGGCGAGTTCATGGCAAGCGTGGCCAGGCGCGGGCGCGCCGAGACCGGTGTCGTGATCCCGTTGACCGATGCCGAGGCGTTCATCCGCGGGAGCGCCCGGGCCGGCGTGCTGCGCATCATTCGGTGAGGCGCCGTCCCGGCACCGTTCTCCCGCCCGTCCGAATCGTGATTCCCACCGTCATGCTCCCGAGCCCGATATGAGTGTCGCCTCGACGCCCGCCACCTGGACCGCCGGGGTACGCCGAGAGGTGCTGCCGAACGGCCTCACCGTCGTGGTGCAGCGCGATCCGTCGGCCCCAGTGGTTGGCATCGTCACACACGTGAAAGCGGGATTCTTCGATGAGCCCGACGAGTGGGTGGGAATCTCCCATGTGCTGGAGCACATGTTCTTCAAGGGGACGCCGTCGCGCGGCGTCGGAGAGATTGCCCGGCAAACCAAAGCGGCCGGCGGGTACCTCAATGCCGGGACCTCCTACGACTTCACCATCTACTATGCGGTGCTCCCGGCTCGGTCGCTGGCCACCGGGCTCCGGGTCCAGGCGGACGCGCTGCAGCATGCCCTCATCGATGAAGGCGAATTGACGCGCGAACTTCGGGTCATCATCGAAGAGGCCAAGCGAAAGCTCGACACACCGGCCGCGGTTGCGCGCGAAAAACTCCACGCCCTGATGTTCGACCGGCACCGGATCCGGCGGTGGAGGATCGGCACCGAGGAGCAGCTTTCCCGCCTGACCCGGGCCGACGTATGGGCCTACTACACGTCGCGCTACGTTCCGTCGCGCACCATCCTGAGCATCGTCGGCGACATCGACGAGGCCGAGGCGCTCGACCTGGCCCGCGAGCACTATGCGGCGTGGCCGTCCCGAACGGTGTCGCTCGAGCCGTCTCCCGACGAGCCGCCCCACTCCGGGCTTCGCGTCGAGACGTTGCGCGGGGATATCACGCTTGCACAACTGCTCTGCGGGTGGCCGGGCGTGCCGCCGCTCGATCCGGACGCTGCCGCACTCGACGTCGCGGCGGCGGTGTTGACGGACGGACGGGGCAGCTGGCTGTATCGCACCCTCCGCGAGCGGGGACTCGTGACGTCGGTGTCGGCGGGACACTTCGCCCCCACCGAACTTGGCATGTTCACCATTGGTGCAGAGCTGCGTCCGGAGGATGTGGCGCCCACGCTCGACCAGATTGCCCAGGCGGTCCGCCGCCTGGGCCAGGAGCGCGTGAGCGAGGCCGACCTCGAACGGGCGCGCCGCCTGGTCCTGATGCGGTGGGCCCGTGGGTTCGAGCCCATGGAGGGCCGCGCCTCGGCGCTTGCCGGTGCCGAGGCGCTGCGCGACGTGGATGTACTGGATGATCAGTATGCCCGGCTCGTCGGGGTAACCGCCGATGAGGTGCGGGAGGTGGCGGCCCGCTACCTTCGACCCGCGCAGCTCGCGGTCTTGGCGCAGGTGCCGAGCGAGGCCACCCTGGAGCTGCAGGCCGACGAGCTCGAGCAACTGTTCACTGACGTCACGATTCAGCCGATTACGAGTCCGCCCAGCCTCGACCTCGAGGCTCCGGCCGCGGTGGTGGTCGAGCCCGAAGTTCGTCACGCGGTGTATCACGCGGCACTTCCGGGAGTGGATGTGTTGGTCCGCCGCAAACCGGGAGCGCCGCTCGCCACGGTTGGGGTGTACGCGCTTCGCCACGCGTTCGATCCGCCCGAAGCAGCCGGCCTGGGCGCCTTGGCCCTCCGCTCGGTGGTCCGAGGTGCCGGAGGAATGGATGCAGCCGGTTTGGCGTTCGCCTTCGAGCGCCTTGGCGGGGCGGTTGTGCCGCGGGTCTCGAGCGATTGGAGTGGACTCGATACCTCCGTGCTCGTCGACCATCTGGCGCCCGCCGCGCTCTTGCTCCGCCGGACGCTGTCGGAGCCGAGTTTCGCGCCGGCGGCGGTCGAGGAGGAGCGCACCGTCCTGCTCGCCGAGTCGCGGCAGGTATCGGACGACATGTTTCGCTATCCATTTCAACTCGCCTTCCGGGGTGCCTTCTCCGATAGGGGCTATGGCCTCCCGTCACTGGGCCTTCCCACGACCGTGGAGGCGCTCGCGGGCGCGGACGTCGCGTCGTGGCACCGCGACTGGCTCGGACGGACTCGGCTGCTCGTGGTTGCGGTGGGCGATTTCGAGCCGGAGCGGGCGCTGGGCCAGCTGGCAGCCATCTTCGACGCTTGGCCGGGTGCCGTGCGTCCGGGTGATGGGCTCGAGGGACCCTGGGCCGTGCACGATGGACCTGTGGAGCGCACCTCGGAGCGCGACAAGGCCCAGTCGGCGTTGGCCTTCTTGTTCCCCGGGCCGTCGCGCCCAGACAGGCAGCGCCATGTGGCCGAGGTCTGGGCTGCCGTGGCCAGTGGTTTGGGCGGGCGGCTGTTCGAAGCACTGCGGGAGCGGCGCTCGTTGGCGTACACCGTGGTGGCGACGCCTTGGCTCCGTCGAAACACCGGGGCATTGGCAGGGTACATCGCGACCTCTCCCGAGCGGGAGGAGGAAGCTCGCCAGGCGATGCTCGACGAACTCGAGGTCTTCCGCCGCGAGCTGGTGGGCGAAGCGGAGCTGGATCAGGCGATCAACTACGTGACCGGGCAGGCCGAGGTGCGGCGCCAGATTGGGGCGGGCGTGGTGGCGGAAATCCGAGATGCCTGGCTCTCGGGCGAGGGACTCGAAGAGCTTGGGGACCCTGCGCCCGACTATCGGGCGGTTGGCGCGGAAGACATCCGTGCCCTGGCCGCGTCGTTTCTAGACCCTGGCCGTCTCGCGATCGGACTCGTGCGGGGAGTCGGCGGGCGTTAGCGCCGCTCGCCGGCGGAGCGCCGGCTGGTGGCTCCCAGCCGTTTGGCGATGACGTCGACGCCGCGTTCGATCTGCTGCGTTCCGCCGGCGACGATATCGACCAGACACATACTCTGGTCCGGGAGCGCGTGGAGTACCACGTGTCCCCCGTGGCACAGCACGGCCACCACCGTTCCGCGCGGTCCCGACCGCGCGAACGGGGCTCCATAGGGCGACAGTCCGATGGCCGCGGCCGCCGCAATCACGACTCCGGAAAGCCCGCCTTGGTCACCGAGTGTCGCTCCGGGAATGCCCTCGAGCTCCACGCATAGTTGACGGAAGGTGTTGCTCACCGCTAGAACATGGACATGGCGAGGAAGGCGCGCAGGTTGTCGTTGGTCTGACGCAGTCGGGTGCTCAGCAGGCGCACCACCGACCGCAGCACCTTGACGGCAAGGTCGCGATTGAAGTCGAGCAGGGTCTCGAAGTCGGTGCGGGAAATGGTGATGAGCGTGCAGTCGGTCTCGGCGATCGCGTCGGTCGACCGGGTCGACCGGTCGAACACCGCCATCTCTCCAAAGCACGCTCCCGGCTGGAGCACGGCCAGCGCCTCTTCGCCCGATCCGGGGATCATTCGGCTGATCCGGACTTTGCCGGAGGCAACCATGAACAGCCGATCACCGGCCTCCCCTTCTGTGAAGATCTTCTGGCCGGTTCGATATGTTTGTTCCTGGCACGTTTCGGCGACGCGTGCCAATTCACCGTCATCGAGGGCGGAGAAGATGGAGGTAGTGCGGAGAATGTCGAGGTGCATCGGGATCGGTACACCCATGAGTGAGCGATGACCGAAGGTAGTCCTGCGCCTCGGGGGCAGCAAGCGACGTGGCGCTTCACCGCGGCCGATGTGCTCACGGTCATCCGGTTGCCGCTGGCGGTGGCATTCGTACTGATCGGGAACCCGGTGTGGCGGGCGGTCATTGTGGCCGTGGCGTCGCTCAGCGACTTGCTCGACGGCTACCTGGCCCGGCACGTGGGCGGGTCGCGGCTGGGTCTGGTGCTCGATCCGGTGGCGGACAAGCTCTTCATGGCCGCGGCCTTCGGAGTGGTCGCGTTTTCCGGCGCGCTCGCGTGGTATGAGATCGTCGGTGTGCTGCTGCGGGACATCGTGGCCACCGTGATGTTCGTTCGGACGTTGGCGGCCCATCGGCCGACGGCCATCCCTGCCCGGTGGAGCGGGAAGGCCGTCACCGCCGCCCAGGTCCTGACCCTGTTCGCCTTTCTGGGCGAGTGGCCCATCCTGAGACCGCTCGCCTGGCTGACCACCCTGGTGGCGGCCTATTCGATCTGGGACTACTACCGTGCGGCGCCGGTCGCGGGCCGACGACTTTAGCGAGGATGCGGTGAAGCCTTCGGTGAAACACGTGGCGTTGGAGTGGCGAGGCGATCTGCGATTCGAAGGTGGGGAACCCGGGCGCCCCTGGGTCGCGATCGATGGTGAGAATGCGGAGGCCCCCGGTCCGATGCTGCTACTGCTGCTCGCCGTGGCGTCCTGCAGCGGGGCGGACATCGTGCTCATCCTGAAGAAGATGCGGGTGATGCTCCAGTCGCTCCGGGTCGAAGTGGAAGGGACTCGGAGGGAGGAAGAACCGCGACGTTACACGGCGGTGACCCTGGTGTATCACATCGCGGGCGATGGGTTGGACCAGACCAAGGCTGAACGGGCCGTCACGTTGTCCTTGGAGAAGTACTGCTCCGTCGTGCATTCCCTCGCGCCGGATATCGCGATTGCGTCGCGCGTGGTTGTGGCGTAGCGTCGCCGTCGCGCTGCTCGGAGCGGGCCAGGCGCCCGCCCTTCACGCGCAACGTGTCAGAGAGATCGGGGTCCACACGACCCTGCTCGCGGCCGATCCGGCGGTGTGGGTGGGCGGGCTCTACGGTGCCGTGCGACCGTCATCCCGGGCCCGGGTCGCGGCCCTCGTCGGTGCGGGCGTGTCGGACGATGCCTTCGCGTGGCGCGGCGAGTTGCTCTGGCAGTTCCTGCTCACGCCGCGCGCGCGTCGCGGCGTCGGGGCATACGGGGGTGGCGGAATCGCCGTCACCGGCGGGCCCGAAACGGAGGGGTTCGTGGTCCTGGTTCTGGGGCTCGAAGCGCGACCGGGTTCGGGATCTGGCTGGGCGTTCGAGGTGGGTGTCGGGGGCGGGCTCAGACTATCGGCAAGCTACCGGTGGCGTCGCATCAGGGGGCAGTACGCGCCGGGCGGCTGAGCCGACAACGGCCCACGCCGCGGGTGTGCACAATCGACGCGACGCGCGTCGCGTTCAGTCGTTTGGGGACCCGACGGTGGCTTCGTTACGTTGCACCACAGGCTGGCAGTAGCGTTCGCCCAACGTGCGGAGCATGTGCACCTGCTCGTCGGTGAGCTCCTCGTAGCGTTCGGCGAGATATTGAAGGGTGTCGTCGAACCACTCCTTCCGATGCTCTTCCGTGGCCTCCAGCACACCGCACCGCAGGATGTGGCTGTACAGTTCATCGCGAGCGTGGTCGAACGAAGCCGGCGTCGGCGAAAACGACTCAGACGTCTTGTTGGTCATGCACCGTCCTTGGCAACTGGGTAACTCGTTTCACGGATTACTGATAGCCGCGCTGAGAATATAGAGGTGCCGGCCGATTGGTGCAATCGGGGCCGTCGCTTTGTGATGGGCTCGAGTCCATTAGATTTGACCGCCTGCCGCCGGCTCCCCCGGCGCGCAGTGGAGGCGAGACGCGCGACGTATGGCGAACCATGACGAGACCTATGGAGAGGACCGGCGAAACCGGTTGGTCGATCTCCTACGACGCATCGCAGACCGGATCCACCGATTGGACCGGGAGGGACGGTTGCTGACCGGCGTGCCTGAGCTGATGCGGCTCTTTGGCGAGGCACGGAGCGAGCTGTTCCATTACGAAGTCCGGTCGACCTATGACACCCCGGAAGTGGCCGAGAGTCGCCGGATCGTCGAGGAGGCTCGTCGGGCAGAAGCAGCGCCGCTTGACGACGAGCGCGATGACGACGAACCGTGGCGGCGAAAGGAGCCAGAATGAGGAATTTTTACCTGACGTTGGGAGGGGCCGCGATCATCGGAGCCGGCATTCTGGTGTACATGGTGCGGCGTCCGGCCGAGGTCGGCATTCCCGCCAACGTCGTCGTCACCCCCGCCGACACCGCCGGCTTTGCTGGTTACGTCCTCGGCTCTCCATCGGCCCCGGTGGAGGTCATCGAGTACTCGGACTATCAATGTCCGTACTGCCAGGGATTCGCGCTCATCCAGTTCCCCACGGTCAAGGAGCGCCTGATCGACGGCGGCCAGGTTCGCTGGCGCTTTCGGGATTTCCCGCTGGAGCAGCACCCAGCCGCGCGCACCGCCGCGCATTCCACCGCCTGCGCCGATGACCAGGGCCGGTATTGGGAGCAACATCACGCCGTCTTCGAGGGCCAGGCCGAGTGGTCGGAAGCCAGGAATGCGGCCAAGGAATTCCGCTCCTACGCCGAGCGCCTCGGGTTGGACATGGGGGCGTATGATGACTGCATGCGTTCGGCCAAGTATGCCGGCCGGATCCAGGCGAGCGTGGAGAGCGGTGTCAGGCTTGGCGTGAATTCGACGCCGACGTTCTTCGTGAACGGCCGGCCGGCCACCGCGGCCGCGGTGTCCTACGATCGCCTGAAGGTTCTCGTCGACAGCCTCTCAGCACCAACGGCGCCGTGAAATACCGGATGGCCGCGGCACTCCTCAGCTTGAGCGGAGTGTTCGTCTCGGCCTACCTGTACCTGTACAAACTCGGAAAGATCGGCAGCCTGGCGTGCGGCGCCGGGGGATGTGAGACCGTTCAGCTCAGCCGCTGGAGCACGTTCTTCGGCGTCGACGTGGCGCTGATCGGACTGGCGGGCTATGCTGCGCTGCTCGTCCTATCTCTGGCCGGACTCCAACCACGGTGGAGCGAGAGCCGCGGCGTCAGTGCGATGCTGATCGCGGCATCAGGCGTGGGGCTCCTGTTCGCCATCTATCTCACCTATCTCGAGCTGTTCATCATCCACGCCATCTGCCGGTGGTGCGTGGCGTCGGCGGTGATCGTTGCTGCCGTGGTCGTGGTGGCTGTCCTCGACCGGCGCCGAGTCTCTCGGCAGGCCGCGCCAGGCGCGGCCTGAGGTCGACGGCCGATGACCCTGGACGGTAAGCCTCCCAGCGGGAAAGCCCTGGCAGCCCTCGCCATCGGAGCGGTCGGGGTGGTGTACGGCGACATCGGGACCAGCCCGCTCTACGCCATGAAGGAAGCGTTTGATGGCCCGCTTGGCGTCCCGCTCTCCAAAGACAACGTGCTCGGCGTGCTGTCGCTGATATTTTGGTCGCTCAATTTCCTCATTACCTACAAGTACCTCTCGCTGATGATGCGGGCCGACAACCGCGGCGAAGGCGGGGTACTCGCCCTGCTCACCCTGCTCAGGCCAGCCCGGGCAACTACCAAACGCCGGTTGCTCCTGGTCGGGATCGGCCTCTTCGGGTCCGCCCTCCTGTATGGTGATGGGGTCATCACGCCCGCGATCTCGGTCCTAGGCGCGGTCGAGGGCCTCAGCATCGCGACGCCCGCATTCGAGCCGTTGATTGTGCCGCTCTCCTTGGTGATTCTGTTCGCGCTGTTTTGGGTTCAAAAGTGGGGCACCGCCGGCGTCGGGGCCATCTTCGGGCCGTTCACCCTCGTCTGGTTCTCCTGCATCGCCGCGCTCGGGGTGTCCGGCATTCTGCGGGAGCCCAGCGTCATCCAAGCGGTGAATCCGTATCACGCCGTCGCCTTCTTCGCCCGTCACGGCTTTCAGGGCATCTTCATTCTGGCCGTCGTGGTGCTGGTGGTCACCGGTGGCGAGGCCCTGTATGCCGACATGGGGCACTTCGGCAAGCGACCCATCCGGCTCGCGTGGCTCGCAGTTGTCTTGCCTGCGTTGGTGTTGAACTACTTCGGCCAGGGCGGGCTCCTGATCAGCAATCCTGAGGCGATCCGGAACCCGTTCTACGAGTTGGTCCCGTCCTGGGCGCTCTATCCCATGGTCGTCATTGCCACCGGCGCCGCGGTCGTTGCCTCGCAGGCGCTCATTTCCGGCTCGTTCTCCCTCACCCGGCAGGCACTCCAGTTGGGCTACACGCCTCGGGTCACCATCATCCACACCTCGCATACGGAAGCCGGTCAGATCTACATCCCCGAGGTCAACTGGCTCATCGGCTTCGCGTGCTTCGGGTTGGTGCTCGGGTTCCGGTCCGCGTCGAACCTGGCGGGCACGTACGGTGTGGCCATCACCGGGACGATGACCGTCACGACGCTCCTGTTCAGCGCGGTCGCGCGGGAACGGTGGCATTGGAGCTGGGCTGAAGGTTGCGCTGGTGGCCGTGCCGATCCTCGCGGTGGATCTCTCGTTTCTGTTTGCCAACTTGATCAAGATTCCCGATGGCGGCTGGTTTCCGCTCCTCGTCGCCGCCCTGGTCTTCACCGTGATGACCACGTGGAAGCGGGGCCGGGCCATCCTGGCGGGGATCAAGCGGCAGTCCACGCTGCCGATGGAGCTGTTCCTGCACGACATCAAGGAACGGAAGCCGCAGCGCGTGCCCGGGGTGGCCGTGTTCATGACCCCGGACCCCGGCGGCGCTCCGTCGGTGCTGCTCCACCATCTCAAACACAACAAGGTGCTCCACGAGCGGGTGGTGATGTTCTCCGTCGCGTCGGAGGAGTTCCCCACGGTGCCCGCCGAGGAGCGCTGGGAATTCGAGGAACTGGGGGAGGGGTTCTTCCAGGTGGTCGCGCGCTATGGGTTCATGGAGACGCCCGACGTGCCGGCGATCCTGGAGCAACTCAAAGATGTGGGCTTCATGGTCAAGCCGATGGAAACGACCTACTACCTGGGGCGGGAAACGCTCCTGCGCTCGGGCACCAGCAAGTTCGCCCTGTGGCGGAAGGTCCTCTTCATCGTGATGTCCCGGAACGCGCAGAGCGCCACGGCGTTCTTCGGGATCCCACCCAATCGCGTGGTCGAGCTGGGCGCGCAGGTGCGACTGTAGAGCACTCGGCTCCGAGCCGGCCTATCCCTCGTCGGCCTCGTATTTCTGCTGCAGCGTACTGACGACCTTCGGGTCTGCCAGGGTGGTGGTATCTCCCAAGGCCCGTCCCTCGGCCACGTCGCGCAGCAACCGGCGCATGATCTTGCCGCTCCGGGTCTTGGGAAGATCGGCGGCAAAGATGATGTCGTCGGGGCGCGCGATCGCGCCGATCTTCTTCGCGACGTGCTCCTTGAGGTCGTCTTTGAGATCGAGGGTCGGCTTGTGCCCCTCCTTCAGCGTCACGAAGGCCGCGATGGCCTGGCCTTTGAGTTCGTGGGCTTTGCCCACCACCGCAGCCTCCGCCACGGCGGGGAAGTCCACCAGAGCGCTCTCGATTTCCATGGTCCCGATGCGGTGGCCGGCGACGTTCAAGACGTCGTCCACCCGGCCCAGGATCCACCAATAGCCGTCCTCGTCCACCTTGGCGCCGTCGCCGGCGAAGTACCGTCCCGGGAAACGGCTCCAGTACGTCTCACGGTAGCGCTCGTCGTCGCCGTAGATGGTGCGCAGCATCCCGGGCCATGGCTGTGTCAGGGTCAGGAAGCCCCCGCCGCGATCCATCGGCTCGCCGGAGGCGTCCACCAATTCAGCCGTGATGCCCGGGAAGGGAATGGTGGCGGAGCCCGGCTTCGTCGTGGTGGTTCCCGGCAGCGGGGTGATCATGATGCCGCCCGTCTCAGTTTGCCACCACGTGTCCACCACGGGCAGCGTCCCGCGCCGATGTGCTCGTGGTACCACATCCATGCCTCGGGATTGATCGGCTCTCCCACGGTGCCGAGGAGGCGCAGGGTCGAGAGGTTCCGGCGGCTGGGGAAGCTCGGCCCCCACTTCATGAATGCGCGAATGGCCGTGGGCGCGGTGTAGAAGATGGTGACGCCGTAGCGTTCCACGATTTCCCATAGCCGATCGCGATCGGGCCAGTCCGGAGCCCCTTCGTACATCACGATCGTTGCGCCGTTGGCCAGCGGGCCGTACACGATATAGGAGTGTCCGGTGATCCAGCCCACGTCGGCGGTGCACCAGAAGACGTCGTCTTCCTTCAAGTCGAAGACGTACTTCGTCGTGGCGACGGCCTGGGTGAGGTATCCGCCGGTGGTGTGGACGATGCCCTTGGGCTTTCCCGTCGTGCCCGAGGTGTACAGGATGAACAGGAGATCCTCCGCGTCCATCGGCTCGGGCGGGCAGGTGGCGGCGGCGGTGTCAACGATGCGATGCCACCAGTGATCGCGGCCTTCCTGCATGTTGGCCCAGGCCTCGTCGCCCGCGCCGCCGGGGCGGCGTCGTACGACCACCACGTGGCGAATCGACGGGCAATCGGCCACCGCTTCGTCGGCGACCCGTTTGAGCGGCAGCACCTGCCCCCGGCGGTAGCCGCCGTCGGCCGTGATCAAGGCCACAGCCTGGGCGTCGATGATCCGGTCGCGCAACGAGTCGGCGGAGAAGCCACCGAAGACCACGGAGTGAACGGCGCCGATCCGGGCGCACGCGAGCATTGCGATGGCGGCTTCAGGAATCATCGGGAGATAGATGGCGACTCGGTCGCCGCGTTTGACTCCCAGGTTCTTCAGGGCATTGGCGCACTGATTGACTTGGCGTGCCAAGTCCCAGTACGTCAGGACCCGCCGGTCACCCGGCTCCCCCTCCCAGATGAGGGCGGCCTTGTTCCGACGCGGTCCCGTGAGGTGGCGGTCGACGCAATTGACGGCGGCATTCAGCTTGCCATCCACGAACCAACGGGCATGTGGCGGCTGCCAGTCGAGCACCTGGGTCCACGGCTCGATCCAATCGAGCGTGCGGGCCTGGTTGGCCCAGTAAGCTTCACGATCCTGGGCGGCCTCGTCATATATCGTCTCGGTGGCGTTTGCCTGGGCCGCGAACGATGGCGGTGGCGTGAAGCGGCGCTGCTCCGATAGGAGTGTCGAGATTTGTGTGTTCATTCGGCAGATGTTACTCGCGGTTGTTGCCTTTGTGAAGTCGCAGCCTGTGAGGGCGGTCACCCGGTGTGCAAGAAGGTGCTTTGCAGAATCCCGTAGCCCACCGCGGTTCGCGGGGTAGAATAGCCGGATTTGGGTGTCAGCGATGACTGTAACATCATGTAGGACAAGTAGTTTCGGGCATTGGCACCGCTCTGGCCCTGCACGGGGGTAGCCTCGCCCAGTCGGTCGGCCTGGCCCAATGATTCCTCGGAGGAGACCTCGAGCTTGAGTAGTAGCAACAACGCCGTGCCTCGCAGAATCGCCGCCCCGGAGACTCTCGGGCTGGACACGCGCCACGAATTCCGTCGCGCGGCGATCGACCTGCTGGACACCCTGCCGGAGGGTCGCGGGCGTCTGGTCATCGACCTGGCGCCCACGGCCCATGTCGATTCCGCGGGGCTCGGCGCGCTCATGCTCATTCAGCGGCATGCGGCCGAGCATCGCCAGATCGTTGCGCTCGAAGGCGCGAGCGACGAGCTGAGGTTCTTGCTGACCCTCACCAAGCTGGACGACCTGTTCGAGGTCTCGGGAACGAAACCGGCCTGAGCCTGGCGCCGGTGCTCTTCTCAGTTCACACCCCTCAGAGTATCTTCTGGCCCAGCCGTTTCCCCGCCTCATCCGAGGCCCGGGACCGGCCGCCATCGACACGCGGGCCGCGCCGTGCCGCCCTGTGCTTCCATCGTCCTGCGCGGAACGACCCCCCCCGCCGCCCCAACCGACGGATCCCAGTTGCCATCATCGTCACTGACTCCCGACCTGCCGGCCCAATCCGCGGCGACCGAGACGCCGTTGTCGGGCGGCACTGACCTTCCGGTGTTGGAGGGAAGGGAATCGAGCGGGCATTCGGGAGCCTGAGGGTGCTCCGCGGCCTCGATCTGGCTATCCACCAGGGCGAGGCCCTGGTGGTATTCGGCCGAACGGCGCGGGCAAGAGCACCCTGCTGCGTATTCTGGCCGGACTCATGCACCGACAGCGGGTACGGTCGAGATCATGGGTAATCCGTCGCTCGCACGAGCCCGAGACCCGCCGGCCCATCGGTCTCCTGTCCCACCAGACGCTGCTCCGACGATCTGACGCCGCTGAGAATCTCATGTTTGCGGCCCGGCTCTATGGGCTGTCCGATCCAGCCGCGGGCGCTTGCGGCGCTCGAGGCGCTGGAAGTCTTCGGCAGGGCGCTCGATCCGCTGCGTCAGCTGAGCCGCGGCACCGTCCAGCGCGTCGCCATCGCCCGCTCGCTGCTGCACGATCCGAGCATCGTGCTGCTCGATGAGCCTTTCACGGGACTCGATGTGGTGGGTGCCGAGTTGTTCCGCGGGTGTGGCGGGAGAGCTAGAGCGCGGCCGGGCTATCGTGCTGGTGACTACCAGCTGGCCGAAGTGTGGGAGCTGGCGTTCACATCGGGGTCTTCTTGTGGTCGCTGGCGCTCTACGAGCCGTGCCCACCTGAGCTGTCCGATTTCCTGCCGGGTACGGGGAGCTGTTGCGTGGTTAGCTGGCTTCGGCTCGCGGGGTTGATCGAGCCAGGATCTGCGGATCGAGCTCCGCAGCAAGACGGCGCTCCTCCGTCGCTGGTTTCGCCGCGTTGGTCCTGGTGGTCTTCAATTTGCGCGCGACGCGTCCCTGGTTCGTCACCGTGTCAGCGCCGAGTGTCCTCTGGATCACGCATCGCCTTCGCGGCCGTGATCGCGCTCGACCGAGCATCAATCTGGAGCGCGAGAACGCCAGCATCAGCGGGCTGCTCCTGGCGCCGATATCGCGCGGGTGATCTACGTCGGCAGTTTCTGGCGAACCTGGCGTTTGTCGCGGCGGTGGAGTCGGTCGACGCTGCCGCTCTTCGTCCTGTTCTTCAATGTCGACATCTGGGACTCCCTCGGCGGCCTGCTTGGCGTCATGGCCCTGGCCAGCATCGGGTTCGTCGCGGTCGGCACCATCTTCAGCGCGATGGTCGTCAAGACGCGGTTTGCGGAGCTGATGTTCCCGTCCTCCTGCTCCCGTTCATCGATCCCCGCTGATCGGCGCGGTCCAGGTTACGACCCGGCTCCTCAGCGGCGTCCCGTTGAGTGAATGCTGGGGTGGCTCAGTTACTCGCCGTGTACGATGTGGTGTTTGTGACGCTCTGTGTGATGGTATTCCCCGCTTTGGTGGACGAATGGCCTCGGAACTCCCCAGCGCCCGCGGATCATCCGCTGGGATTCGCCCTGACCGCCATTTGCCCTCGATCGCGGTTGGGCGTGTACGGCGGGCCTCAGTACACGCCGATCAAGGGGCCGCAGGGGGCCGGCCCAGAAGACTTCTATGTCCATGCGCCGGCCGCCTGGGCCGCGCTCATGGCGTCTCATCCCTCGGCATCGTCAGCGCACTCTCCCTGTCGGCCTACAACCCCCGGGTCGACCTCTCGCCGCATCCTCGGCCAGATGGGCCTGGCTTTCAGCCTGGTCATGCACGACGGGCCCCGTCGGGGCAAGCCGGTGTGGGCACCTCGTCAACCTCGGACGCCCGGCTGACCCTGACGCTGACGATCTCCTGTTGTTCCTTGGCTATCCGTTGCTGCGGGCCGCGTCTGAGCGATCCCTCGGAGCGGCATGATTGAGCGCGGTTGTGGGGATCCCCGGACTCGTCCTGGTGCCGTCCTCACCTGAGCGTGCACCTCTCCCGCACGCTCCCACCCCGCACCGATCCTGGCCAAGCCGGCAAACTATCGTCGGCTGACCCGATGCTGGCGACCCTGCTCTCGCGTCGGCCACCTTACCTGCTCTATATCGGATTTGTGACCACCGTTACGGTCTGGCTCGCGCGGTGGCCGCACAGAGCGCGCGGGAGGGCACCGATGCCTATCACCCCGACAACGCCGGCTACATCATCGCGGCCTACGTGATCACCGTGGTGGTCTATGTGGGACAACGATTCGCTCTCGCGCCGGGCCGGCTCGATGCTCAAATCCGAGGACGACTAGCCTCGATCCGGCCTCCGGCCGTGACCCCTCCGGGCGCTTGGGCAGGAGGACCGTGCTCCAGAGCAACCCGGCGGCCAGCGCCCCCAAGAGCGGACCCACCGAGAGCGCGATCTGAACGAACCGACGGCGGCAACGACAACGACCGCGGGGCCAAGGCCCGCGCTGGATCGAGGGCGGCTCCGGCGGAACGGCCTGCTGACCAACGACCGCGAAGAGTACGACCAACCTGATGGTGAAGCCTGCCTACCTTGGCGGCGTCCGACGACACGACTGTGCCGAACACCGCCGACACCAAGAGAAAGGTCTACGACCGCTTCCAGGGTGATGGCGGTTCCCAGCGTGAACATGGTTCGCGATGACCGGGTGCTCGCGCAGACACCACGTGGGGCCATGTTCGTGGGAAAGATCAGCTTCATCATGAGCCCGGCGAGCACGGCGCCGCCGAGCTGGGCTACGAGATACAGCCCCGCGTCGCGCGCGGAGATACGCCGGCTGACCCACACCCAGAATGTTACAGCCGGATTGAGACGCCCGCCGAGATGTTCATCGTGGCCGTCACCATGATGGCATAGACCAAGGCGTAGGCGATCCCATTTCCGAGGAGCCCGTAGTTGGCGGTGGGGAACTTCTCGGCGACAATGGCGGACGCGGCGACGAACACGACATATTTCGAACGTGCCCACGGCTTCGGCCGTCAACAAGCTTGCGAACGATCTGGGACATGTGCTTTCCTCGCAATGGAAACGGGCAATCAGGCAGTGATGGTCGGGCGCCGAATCTAGAGGACGATCACTGGGAGCGAAGGTATCCTGGTCAGGGCGCTACCCGGCGTGGCGCAGCAAGAGGGCGGCGTTGATGCCACCGAACCCGAACGAGTCGGCGAGCATATTCGTGTCGCCTCCAGGCCCGCCGATGGGACGAACGCCAGGTCGCACCTGGCGCCGACCGTCTCGAGATCGACGGTGGGCGGCAGCGAGCCGGCGCTGCTCGCGAGCGCGCAAATGGCGGTCTCGATAGCCCCGCTCGCCCCAAGCGCACTACCGGAGCCCTTGGTGCCGCTCTACGTGCAGGCTGCGGCACGTGGGGCGCCGAACACCTGCTCGATCGCGCCGCTCTCGGTGGTAGTCGTTGAGTGGCGTGCTCGAGCCGATGGGCGTCGACCAGAGCCGACTCCACGCCGCTGGACTCCGGCTCCGGCCAGGCACAGGCGCATCGCTGGGGCGGGCTCGTAGCCGATCCGGCCGTGGTAGTGGTCATGCCGGCGGGCATCGACGGTGAGGACCGAAGCCGCACACCTCGGCAAGGATGCGGGGCGCCCTCGCTTCCGCACGATCCCACGCTTCCAGGACGAGAGTCGCGGCCCCCCTCCGCCATCACGAAGCCATCGCGACCGGTCGAACGGTCGGCGGCGGTGGTGGGGATCGTCGTTGCGGGTGGACATGGCACGGATGATGGCGAAAGGACCCGAAGCAGAGCGGCGCCAGCGGCGCCTCAGCACCGCCCGCCAGCATCACGTCGGCGTCACCCCGGGAGATGGCGCGGTAAGCCGTCGCCGATCGCCATGGTGCCCGAGGCGCAGCTCATCCCGTTGGTGGGCATGGTCGGTGATCCCGAACTCGATGGCGAGGTTGCAGCTGCCGGCCCGCGGCAAAGACCGTGAGCGCCAGGGCGGAATCCACCCCGCGCAGGCCGTGCTCGACGTATTGATGATGCTGCGCCTCGGCAAACGCGATGCCCCCCAGCGCTGTGCCCATCATGACGCCCGCCCGGTCGCTATCCTCGCGTTCGGGACGCACCGGCGGAGGTCGGCAACGACCACTGCGTGCCGGGCCACCCGGTCACATTCCCTAAGCAGCTCCACCACGGCATCCGGCTCGAGATGATGGGCCACTTGGCTCACCAAGACCAGGTCCACCGAGTCGGCGGCCAGCGGGATCGTTCCGCCCCTGGCGCATGCGACCGGCAGGCCTCGCGCGTGGGCAAACCGGGCCACGGCGCGGTTCTGCTCCACGGCGATCGGGATGATGGTAATCCCCACGGCGCTCTGCCCAGCGTCGAGCGGCCGGCTGTACGTAGGCGGCCCCCGGCCCCACGTCGAGCAGTGAGACCTGCGATCCCGCCACGCGGTCACGACGTCGTGGCCAAGCCGAAGCGCACCGCCGCCCAGCCGCCCGAACCACCGATTGGCTCGCGCGAGGTCTTCGAGATTGGTGCGAACCATGGCGGGGTCCGCTGATGGATCGTCGAGCAGTTCGGTCCCGCTGGCTGCGCGCACAGGAGCAATTATCGCTGGTCGGACAATGCGGTGTCGCCGCCCCGGTAGTACAACAGTGGCCGGCCGGATGCCGTCGTGCCATCGGTGACCCGCGCGACGAAGATGGTGTGATCGCCGGCCTCGAATGTCGCATGACGCTCGCACTCGAGATGGGCGATGACGCCGTCGAGCACGACCAGGCCGTGCTCGTTCAGCCGATAGCCGATGCCTTCGAACCGGTTCGCGTCCTGCCCCGCGAACCGGCGGGAGATCATTTCCTGGTCGGCAGCAAGCAGGTTGAGTACGAAGTGGTCCGTCTGGTGCAGCACCTGGTGCATGTCGGCGGTGGTATCCACGCAGATGGAGACGAGTGGTGGCACCAGCGACACCGACGTGAGCGAGTTCACGGTCATGCCGGCCGGCGTTCCATCGCCGGCATTTGCCGTCACGACCGCGACGCCGGTTGGGAAGCGGCCCAGAAGCTGGCGGAACTGGGACGGATCGACCTCGCTCATGAGCTAGACCACCATTCGGGTGAGGTACCAAGGATCGAGGACGGCGCGCGGCGGTACGAAGTTTCCGGTGACGCCGATCATGGTGTGCGCCATGGGCGGCCGCCGGCCGATACGCGCGACTGCCCGGTCGAACAGGCGCGGCGCGGCCATACCATGCCCGATCAGTCGTTCGATCGCCCACTTGCCGCGAAACGCCGCGGCACGCGCGCGGGTGTAGGGCTCGAGGTCGGCCGCCTGCGCGACGCCGGGCCGAGTCGGCCTCCGTGCCGTCTCGACGGCGAGCCGCGCGCCATGGAGCGCGGCGCAGATTCCCTCGCCGGTGAACGGATCGAAGAAATCAGCGGCATCGCCCACCGGCGTCGCCCCATCGGCCGCCCGCGCGGCGAGCAGGCGCTGAACGGCCCCGTGACAAGACGTCACGCGCCAGCCGGTCCGGCTCGAGCGCCCGGAGTGCCGGGAGCCTGCTCGAGCGCCTGAAAAAGAATTCGCGCACTCGGCCACCAGCCGCCCGGGCACAGTGCTGGGGCAGAACCAGCGCCACGTCGGTGAGATCGACGCCGATCGATGAGGCCGCGTACCCCGCTCGGCCAACGTGCATCTCCGCCGCCTGGGCCATGTCGCGAACGCCGGCCACATCGGCTACGAAGGCAAGGCGACGCGGCGCCCGAAGCGCCGCTTCCCGATTCGTCGTGCCACGACGGAACAGAGCCCGTCCGCTCCGACGGTAAGCCGGGCGTCGATCCGCTGCGGCTCGCCTCCGGCCTTCCGCACCATGGCGCCGATACCGCCGTCCCCATGTGCAGCAACTCGACCATGCTGGTGTCCTCGTGCACCGCCGCACCCGCTGCCGCGGCGCGCGGATCAGGCGGTCGTCCGAGATGCGGCGGCTGATCGCAGCCCAGTGTTGCGAAAAGGCCGGGGGTATGCCTCGGCGAACGCCGCTCAATCGCGCCCGTACGGGCCCACCCGGTCGTGCCGTGAACCGGGCGTCCACCCGCGGCTTCGAGTTCGCCTAACACTCCCAAGCGATCCAGCCCCCCGCCGCGTTTCCGGACTCATGTACTCGGCACAGGGCTTGTCACGCGGGAACCGCGCCCGGTCGATGAGCACGACGCGCCGCCCGGCTTCGGCCAGCCACGTGGCCGTCGGCCGACCCGCGGGCCCGCGCCAACCACGAGCACGTCAACTTTGAGAGGCGCGCGCGACATGGTGGATTGGGTCGGCCGATCATGAAGCCGCTCGAACTCGAAGCCGCCGACCGAGCCGATCGGGGGAGAAGTTGGCGAGCGAGAAGTCGAAGTCGATACTCTCGGGCGCGCCGTCATGCGTCACGCGAACCACGGATCCCGGCACTTGGTAGCGGCAGTCGCGAACTTGGGTGAGGGGCACGCCCTCGGCGAGGGACAATCGGACGGTGGTGTGGCGGCACGTTGCATCAGCCCGGAACTCCCAGGTGGTGGTGACCCGGATGATGTCACCCACAACGGCGATGAGCTGGATGTTTTCCCAGGTGCCGATCAGGAGCTGAGTGTCGCCGGTGCGGGTTCCGCGTCCGCCCGGCGTGGGCGAGGCGGTACCTGGGCCGGTGGGGACGCGGTCGTGTGCGCCACAGCCCAGAAGCGCGAGCAGTGACAGGCTCACCAAAGCCACACCGCCCAGCCGACGGAGGCTGCGATGCCGATGGCGCAGAAACTGACCAAGTCGTTTGAAAACCACCGCCATCCCTTCTCGACAATGGTAGGCATACCGCACTGATGGATGGTCCGCTCGCTCGGACGAGGACCGCAGGATCCAAGTCCAGGTGCTACGGTTCCCCGCCCTGGGCCGCGCTCCGGAGGGTGGCGAGGATGCGCTCGCGGACCTGGTCCGGGCAGCACTGCGCCTTGGCCTTCGCTTCCAACAGGGCCAAGTAATTCTGCTCGAAGTGCACGGAATCGAGACAGTGTCGGCACTTCTCGATATGCGCCCGGACCTGCTCTGCGATCTCGGGTGTCGATTCGTGGCGGAGATATTCGTGGAGCACCTCCGCCGCGCTTCGGCAATCCATATCCGGCGTCGCGCATCCTCCCGGGCGCCGGGGATGTATCCATCTCGACGGCGTGCTGGTAGAGCGCCTGTTGCAGCACGCGCCTCGCGCGATGGAGTCGCGATTTCACTGTTCCAACCGGTATACCCAGCAGGCCGGCGATTTCCCCATACGGCAGCTCCTCCACGTCGCTCAAGACAACCACCTCCCCGAATTCCTCGGGGAGCGCGTCGATGGCGGCCCACACCTGGTCGTCGATGATGTGGGAGAAGAAGCTGCCTTCGGGGTCGGTCCCCGCGACCGCCCGGTAGATGGCCATGGGGTCGGCGGCCTCGAAGTCGACCGGCGTGGGCTGCCCGGGCTTGCTTTGCGGTACTCGTTGATGAACGTGTTTCGCAATATCGTCAACAGCCAGGCGCGCGCGTTGGTTCCCTGGCGGTAGCTGTGCCAGGCGCGGAAGGCCTTCAGCATCGTGTCCTGCACCAGGTCCTCCGCCCGATGGTGGTCGCCCGCCAACCGCAGCGCCACCCGGTACAGCGTGTCGAGGTGAGGAAGCGACCTCGGCCTCGAAGGAGGCGGTGAGTTCGGCGGGCGGAGTCATGCGTGGAATGTCCCCCTTGGAGCGCGCGCACCGCAGAGCGTCGTGCGGCCTGGCCCGGCCGGCCCGGGCAGCGCTAAGTTCTGCACCTGTGACCACTCGGCCGGTCGTTTGCCAACCATTCGGCGCATGCCGTGTTTCCCGCTCAGCCTGCTCGAGGCCATGCGCCAGTCTCGACCGTCCGGTGGCAGACGGTGTCGATGCGGCGAACCACGAGACCCGCACGCAGCGGCTGGGTTTGAGCTCCACGGTCGCCAGCCAGATCGAGCGGTACCAAGGGCTGGCGCGCCGGGATGCGCGGGTGCCGTTCGAGGAGGTGGCGTCGGTGTTCCGGCTGGTGGACCGGCGGGCCGAGAACGCCGACCTGGTGCTGGCCGACGCCGGCCGGCGGGCCGCGCGGCACGCCGCTCGCTCGGCCGGCCTGCCCTTCCGGGTGCTCAGCCGGGCCACCCCGCGGGCGGTCAGGGCTTGGCTCGGCTCGCGAGGAGCCGCCAAACTCTCGCGGCGCATCTTCGGCGCCCGGCTCACCATCGGCGCCGGCCGAGCGGAGGCGGAAATGGTGGCCGACACGTCCCCGGCCGTCGGCTTCGGAGGACGTGCCTGCACCTTCTACGGTGCGGCGCTGCACGAATTGCTGAGGTTCCTCACCGGGTTTGAGGGGGCCTTGGTCCACGACCACTGCTGCGGCCGTGGCGACCCGGCGTGTCGCTGGCGGAGCCTTGCGGCTGAGGAAACCACATGAGTCCAGTTACGCTCGACCGGGCCGAGTTGGCCGACACGCTGCGGGAGATCGGCGCCGACGCCTGGCTCCTTTTCGATTTCCACGGCATCAATCCCGTCACCAACCGAGTGCTGGGGATATCCGGCGGCATGGCGACACGGCGGCTGTTCGTGTTGCTGCCGGCCGCCGGGGAGTTCGTGGCGGTGGCCCATAAGATCGAGCTTCAACCGGTGGCGGGATTTCCGGGCAAGGTCGTGCCCTATGCCCGCTGGGAAGAGCTGCACCGGGCACTCGAGCCGCTGGTGGCGGGGCGCACCATCGCGATGGAGGTGAGCACCGAGGACGCCGTTCCCTATCTGGACCGGGTCCCCCACGGCGTGGTTCAACTGATCACCAAGCTGGGAGGGACCGTGGTCTCGTCGGCCCCGCTGGTGACCCGGTTCGCCGCCCGCTGGCAGCCATCGGAGGTCGAGGACCACACCTTCGCCGCGGAGGTACTGGCCCGGGTTGCGCAGGATGCGATCAGAAGAGCGATTTCCTCTATTAATGAAGGGCTGACCGAGTCGGCCATGCAGGCGGAGGTCATCCGGGCCATGGAGGCGGGGGGACTCGAGCTCGACACCCTACCGATCGTCGGCTTCGGGGCCAACGGCGCCAATCCCTGCTCCACGAGCCCGTCGCGGGGAAGATCGCGACCCTCCGGGAGCGGCGACGTGGTGCTGCTCGACCTCTGGGGCGGCCGGAGCAAGAGCGCCGTGTCCGCCGACCAGACCTGGATGGGCTACGCGGGGGCCAGTCCGCCGGAGCGGATCAAGCGGAATCTGGAACACGGTGCGGGAGGCCCGAGATCAGGGCATCGCGGCCGTGATGAACGCGGCGGCAGCGGGCCGGCCGCTGGCCGGCTACCAGGTGGACCAGGCCGCTCGCGCCGTCATCGAGGCGGCGGGCTTCGGCGAGGCCTTCGTCCACCGGACCGGCCACTCGATCGACCGGGAGCTCCACGGATCAGGTCCCCACCTGGACAGCTACGAAACGCTGGACGACCGCCTTCTCATGCCGGGGGTGGGCTTTTCGATCGAACCGGGAATCTACCTGCCTGGCGACGTCGGCATGCGGAGCGAAATCAATATGTACTGGGCACTTACGGGCCCGGTCGTGACTCCGGCCAGGCCCCAGGTGGAGCTCATAACCCGGCGCCCTGAGGGGCTTACCAAGCCCTCGAGTCTCGGGTTATACTGGCGCGTCCGCCCAGTCCCAGGCTGGTGGCCGAACCGGTCGGGAATCGAGCGGTCGCGGGTTCATGTTGAATCGTTTCAACTGGTTACAGTTCCGTGACGGTTCCTTGACAGCGGCCAAGGCGCGCGTAATATTGCCTGCGTCGGTCGGGCCGCGGTCGGCGTTTCCGAGGAATACGAAAAACGAGTTGTTTAGAGCTCTCTACTAGCACACGCAGTTTTCGCTGGGCAGCGCAGTCGCATCCCCAAGACGGCACGCGTCGGAAGGGTGATGCACGCGTTTGGCTTCGTTAAGCTCTTAGGTGGATTGTCGCGTTTCACTTTGTAGGAGGACGTTTCCATGACCCAACGTTGTGTGAGCGCCTTCGTCCGACGGGCCCGCGCGAGCGCGCTCGTGACAGTCCTGACCCTGCTGGGGGCCTCGACCCTCCTGGCGCAGGGCACGACTGGGAAACTCGAAGGCAGGGTGCGAGATCAGGCAGGCGCACCTATCGCGAATGCGCAGGTATTTATCGTGGGCACGACGTTCCAAGCCCAGACAACGCCTCAAGGCTACTACTTCATCAACAACGTTCCCGCGAGCACGTACACCTTGCAGGCCGGCTTCATCGGCTACAAGTCGACCCAGGTGACCACCTTGCGAGTCCTGGGCGGCCAGACGGTTACCCAGGACATCGTGCTGGAGGCGACACCGTTCCAGGTCGAGGAGTTGACGGTGACGGCGGCGACGCAACCGCTGGTGCCGCGTGACGAGGTCACCACCAAGCAGCGTCTCGGCGGCGACTTCGGCGACAAACTGCCGGTGGACCGCATCCAGAACGCGCTGGCGCTTCAAGCCGGCGTGGTGGCGAGCCAGGGCGGCGGGACGCTGTCGATCCGCGGCGGCCGGGACGACGAGGCCGCCATCTACATCGACGGCGTGCCGACCACGGCCGGCAACCGCGGCACCGGTTTCGTGCATGGGCAGCGGTAACGCCGGGACCGGCCTCGTGGCCACCAACGCCTTCGAGGAGGCCTCGATCACCACCGGCTCGTCCTCGGCCGAGTTCGGCAACGCCCAGTCCGGCGTCATCTCGATCTCGACCCGGACCGGTGGGCCGGCCTTCACCGGCTCGCTCGGGTACGATACCGACGAGATGTTCGGCTGCACGATGCCCGGCCAGAACTTCGTCACCGGCACCTCGGCCGGTCCGATCGCGGGTGGGCTGACCTTCTTCTTGGGGGCCAACTCGAAGGGCATCGGTCATTCACCGGTGGGATGGATCGCGACCAGTTCCCGATCTTCGTCCGGGCCGGGGTCGACACCACCGTGGCGGTGCCGTCGAGCACCTCGGCTGGCGCCGACACCACGTTCGTGGATGTCGAGCGGTACGCGGTCTACACCGGCAAGGGCGATGACTTTGCCAACAGCACCAATGCGGGCATCGCCAGCAACTACGGCTACGATGCCAAGGGCATCCGGCGGCCGGGCACCGGGGCGACCAACTAGAAGCTGAGCGGTAAGCTCAACTACAGCTTCGCCGGCGGTTCGCGGATCTCGGTGACGGGCTGGCGACGCAAGACCAGAACCGGAACGACTTCGACCAGTCCAATCCCGCCGACGCCTTCGCGACGCGGAACTGGAACCGGAACCTGACGGTCAACTGGACCCAGAACCTGTCCAAGTCGGCCGAGCGGGCCTTGGCGCTCGAGGTCTTCGGCTCGTATCAGACGGACCGGCAGATCTTCTCGCCGCTCACCCGCGAGGCTGAGCGCGGCCAGCTATCAGCCGTTCGGCGGGTTCTACATCAAGCCGTACGAGTTCCTGTTCGATTTCGACAACTTCCCGCTCAACGACCAGCTGATCGAGAACTACCGCGACAACACCATCGGTTCGCGGCGGAGTCCGTTCAATCTCGAGGAGCGCGACCAGTACAACGAGATCGACAACTACCGGAACAACGCCGAGGGGCGCCTGGGCGTCTCCGAAGGCGGCGGCCCGAACGGCCGGCTCCAGATGTTCAAGGAAGACCGCTACATCGGCGAAGGCCAACCTCGACTGGCAGCTCGACCGCTACAACCGGATCAAGCTCGGCGGCGAGTACACCAAGTACGACATGTTCGTCTACTCGCACAAGCTGACTAGCCAGGCCTTCTCCGAAGTGTTCAACGGGGAGCCGGTCCGGTGGAACGCCTTCATCGAGGATCGTCTGGACCTGGGCGACGTGGTGCTCGTCGGCGGGCTGCGGTACGACTACTACGACAGCAAGGCCGAGCGGCCGTATCTGCTGGATTTGGATCCGAACAGCGAGACCTTCAACGAGTATGTCTACTTCCCGCGGACCAGCACCTATCAGGGCACCGCGTCCGACGGGCGTGAGCTGACCATCTTCCGGAAGGACGAGAGCCACAACTACCTGAGCCCGCACATCCAGGTCGCCTTCCCGGTGACCGAGCGGACCAACTTCCGGCTGTCGTACGCTCACCAGGTGCAGACGCCGGACTTCGGTCTGATCCTGGGCGGGACCAACACCGATCTCGCGATCACCAACACCAACCACGTGTATGGCGCCGACCTCGACTTCGGCCGGACCATCACGTTCGAGTTCGGCATCCGTCACTCGTTCAACGACGACATGGTGCTGGACATCGCGGCGTACAACAAGGACAACATCTCGAACGCCGCGGGCCGGCTGGTCCGGCTGACGGACCCGGCCAAGAACATCACGCAGGACATCCGCTTGATGACCAACGCCGACTTCGGCAACACCAAGGGCATCGACCTCCGGCTCGACCGGCGGTTCGGGAACATGTTCAACGGCTCGGTGGCGTACACCTTCCAGGATGCGAAGGCCACCGGCAGCGACCCGCGGACCTACATCAACTTCGGTTCGCGGATCGTGCAGCAGGTGACCGGCGGCAACCAGCCGCCGCCGCAGGCGATTCTGCCGCTCAACTCGAGCCGGCCGCACAACCTGGCCGGGTCGTTCGCGCTGACCTTCCCGAACGATTGGAAGGAAGGCACGGCCATCGGCGGCGATCCTGAAGAACGTCGGCCTGTTCGCGACGTTCCGGCTGGCCAGCGGCACGGCCTTCACCCGCTGCCCGCCGGAGAGCGGCAACGAAGCCGTCCTCTCGGGTGCGGTCTGCTCGCGGGAGTTCGAGGGCGACCAGAACGGCGCCCGGTTGCCGACGCTTCAAGCAGTTCGACCTCCGGCTCACCAAGGGCTTCCAGCTCCGCGGTGTCGACGTGACGCTGTACGCGGATGCCCGGAACATCCTCAACCTGGAGAACATCACCCAGGTGTTTGCCGCCACCAACGACGTGCGCAGTGCGGCAGAACGAGGAGCGGGTCTGGAGAGTGGACAGCTCGCAGTGGGCGAACGAAGCGATCAGGAACGGCGTGTACGACGATGCGTCCGGGCTGATGGACATGTCGTTCGGCACCGGGACGCCCAATCAGACCGGCATGTGCGGCAACTGGACCAACCAGGGCGGCGAGCCGAACGCGCCGAACTGCATCTACATCATCCGTGCCGAGCAGCGCTACGGAAACGGCGACGGGGTCTTCACGTTGGCCGAACAGCGCGCTGCGTCGGATGCGCCTACTTGTCTGGCGGCAACGGCGGACTCTGCACCTTTCACCGGGACGCCGCGTCGTCTCCGGTTGGGCTTTGAACTGAACTTCTAAGGGATGGCGGCAGGTCGGGCGGCCTCTGGAGCGCAGTCTCCGGAGGTCACCCGCCGTGCCGTCGTACATGTTTCATTTGAGAGAGGACGCCATGCATTCAACATTTCGTTCGCGCAGCGCCCTGCTGGCCACACTCCTGGCGTTCGTGCTGGCGGCGGTAGCGCCGACCACGGCGTCGGCGGTGCCGGAGCCGGGAGCTAACGCCAAGCGGGGGTTCCGCCTGTTCGCGCGGAGCCTGGGCGCGATGACCATCAACCGGATCTACTGCGGTCTGAGCAGCGACGGGCAGATCTGCGTTGACTCGACCAACTCGTCGACCATCGGCGGCGGGTTCTGGCCCAAGGGGACGGCCGACCAGTACGTCTTCAATACGGGCCTCCAGCTGGCCGGGATCATCGGCGCCGACGGCGGCCCCTGGGCCGGCGACACCACGGGTGCGTTCTTCTTCGATCCGAAGGGCACCACCCAGCACGGCCTCGAGGTCCGGCCGATCTACAACTTGAACAACCCCGCCGACTTCGCGGAGGTGAACGCCGACCCGAACCACGCGGCCCGGGTGCCGTCGGCGCCCGACCCGCAGGCGGACGTGTTCCAGAGTCTGCTCCAGGGCCGGGTCTCGGCCTCGCAGGGCGACATCTGGTTCATGTCCTGGGACGGCGATCCGTCATTCTCCGCCGGGCGGCCGCACCCGCTGGGCGTGGTCGTCGAGACCCGGGGGCTGGGCTGGAACTTCCCCTCCGGGAACGAAGACCTGCTCTACTACGTCTACACCTTCTATAACGTGAGCTCGCTCAACCGGAGCGACTACGAGGCCCAGGGCATCCGGCCCTCGATGGTCGACATCCTGGTGGAAAGCGCTCAGGAATTCCACTCGCGCAACAATGCCGCGGGCGGAATCACCTTGCCCACCGGCGGGTACACGGTCGATCCGTTGTTCGCCGCGTTCGGCACGGACATGGACGTCGCCTCGGCGGGCACCAACTGGGCGGGGGTCATCCTCCCGTTCGCGTTGGGCACCACCTACGACGGCGAGTTCGACCGGTTCGCCGGCTGGACCTTCGATCCGGCCATCTTCTCCAAGCCGTTCTTTGCCGGCAGCGGGTTCGTCGGGGTCAAGTACCTGAAGAGCCCGACCGGTGCCGGGGCGATTCAGCTGTACAGCAACACCGAGAACGGTGGCCAGTTCGGCGACCCGCAGAACACCACCCAGCTGTACCGCTACCTGTCGGGTCAGATCAGCGTGGCCGCGGGTGACGAGCCCTGTAACTCGGGCGATCCGACCCTGAGCAGAATCTGCTACCTGAACAACTCGCGGCACTTCGACATGCGGTTCTACCAGTCCTCGACTCCCTTGGCGCTTGCGCCGGGCGGGCTCGGGACCATCGTGGTGTCGTACATCTTCGCGGCCCCGGTGGCCGTGGGCGGCTGCGTGGCCGGGCCCTGCGGCGACCTGCCGCCGGGACAGCAGGTGGTGGGCAACGACCCGATCCACGGGAACGCCGCTTTGATGGCCAGCCCGGGCGTGCCGATCGTGGACAGCATCGCGGGCTACCTCGGCTTCAACGACGGCAACGCCGACGGCGATGGTGACGCAGGACGAGTACCTCGTGGTGCCCGGCTCGCTCCTGGGTAAGTCGTTGACGGCCCAGGCCATCTTCGACGCCCAATTCCTGCTGCCGTTCGCGCCGGATGCGCCGGACTTCTTCCTGGTGCCGAACGACAACCAGGTGACTGTGCTGTGGCGGCCGACGGCGTCGGAAACCGCCGGCGATCCGTTCTTCTCGGTGGCGAGCGACCCGATCCAACGCCCTCTACGATCCCAACTATCGGGAGTTCGACGTGGAAGGGTACCGGGTGTATCGCGGCCGGGTGGATGCGCCGAACGAGCTCCAGCTGATTGCGCAGTTCGACTACACCGGTACTAGCATCAGTGACTACGCGGGCCAGATCAATCCGGACCCGCTCTGCGCCCCCGAAATTGCCATCACGTCAGGCTGCGCCGTGGCCTTCGGGCCGTTCACGCCCGGCCTGCCGCGGATCGAGTTCGTCACGATCCCGCTGGTGGGTGAGATCGTCCAGGTGAAGCTGGGTGAGCGGGCGGCTCTGGCGGACGGGACGGCCATCGCGCTGGTGGCGGACACGGCGATGACCGGGAACGGCGCTGGCTATCCCGCAGTTGTCGGACAACGGCGTACCGTTCGTATACGTCGACAACGCCGTGCGCAGCAATTTCCGTTACTTCTACTCGGTGACGGCGTTCGACATCAACTCGTGGCAGTCGGGTCCCTCCAACCTGGAGTCGGCCCGAAACACCAAGGCGGTGGTGCCGCGGGCGCCGGCGTCGAATTACGAGAACACGGCGGTCTTGTCGACGGCGTTATACGGTCGAGGTGTGGAGCTTCTGTACGGGCCCGCGGGCGGGACAACCCGTGTGCGGATCTTCCGGAGCCGACCGTCGACCCGGTCACCGGAACGTTCAGCGGGCCGATGCAGCCTGCCGACGGCTGGGGCATCAAGTTCGGTGACTTCGTCAAATCGCTCATCGGCAGGCCGGGGAACTTCGCGGCCCGGCTGGACTCGATCCAGCAGGGGAACCCGGTGGACGCCGGAATACCCAACGTCTATTGGTACAGCGGACTTGCTGGGTCGGCCCCGCCGGTCATCTTCTCGCTGGCCGCCGGTCAGGCACTGAGCGGCACCGGTCAGACGTTCGAGTCCCTGACGTTCGATGCCGTGTCCATCGATAACGGGTTGGCCAGTCGCTACGGCGGCAGCTCCGACTACAAGCTGCAAGGCCAGGTCTCGATCACGATGCCGGGCGTCTATCAGACGAACGGTACTGCGCGCGGTGCGGCCTTCGGGGATACGGGCGGTGGGATGAGCCTCGTTGGGCAGTTTCTACGACGGGCCGCGGTGGTACGAAGGCGATCCGAGGGGCGGAGCCAATGAGACGTTCCCCAATCCGACCGGGGGCTACTGCCCGAACAACTGTAACCAGATGAACTTCACCAACGCGGGCTCGTTGCCCGGGGTGACGTCGGTATACAAGCCGATGCACTACACCACCCAGAACTTCCACTACCGGGCGATCACTTGGGGCCTCTCCGGGGCCAACCGGTCGGCGGACATGTCGGTGTTCTGGGGTGCCGGCGGCACGGTGGACTCGGTGATCGACGTGACCCACAACGTGCCGATTCCGTTCGGGACCAGAGCCCAGGGGAATTGGGGCTTCGTCACGATCGCGAGCCAGACGGGCGGCGGGAGCTATGACGCCGACCCGGCCACGCTGACGATCGGAGACTTCATCTGTATCGATCCGCTGAATACACTGACGCTCAGCTTCGGCCGGTGACCGACGTGCTCAGGCCCCGGCGCCGTACCAGTTGCAGCAGACGGCCACCATCGGGCCGATGGGACTGGGCGTTAACGGAAGCAGTTTCGAGAGTTCCGCGAACTACTCCTCGGAGACCACCCAGGGGTTCGGGATCTACATGCCCGGCAACTTCTACCTGTTCGAGACGACGGACGTGCCGGCCGCGGGGACCGTCTGGACTCTGCGCGACTATGTGGGCGCATTGACCGGCGGGAACGGGACTGACGCGACCGGAGCCATTATCAATGCGATCGGTCCGTGGGTCTACACTCCGGTGGTGCGTCCGATGACGGCCGTCGGCGTGGAACTGCGTGCCATCTTCGACGTCGTCAACAAGGTGAACCCGTCGTCGGTGAACGACCTGTCACGGGTGCACACCGTGCCGGACCCGTACTACGTCACCAACGAGTTCGAGACCACGACGGTATCGAAGGTCATCAAGTTCGTGAACCTGCCGGAGAAGGCGATCATCCGGATCTACTCGTCGAGCGGGGTGCTGGTGGCCCTGTTGGAGCACAACTCGACGCAGTTTGGCGGATTCGAAGACTGGAACGTCCGGAATCGGAACAACCAGGTGGTCGCCAGCGGCGTGTATTTCTATCATATCGAATCCGGCGACGCACGACGGGTCGGCCGGATGACCGTCGTCAACTTTGCCCAGTAGCCCTTTGGGTGGGGGGCGGGCTTCGGCCCGTCCCTCCCAACACGGAGAGTCGAGATCTATGATGCACACAACCCTCCACCGGTTGGCCCTGGTAGCGACGCTGGTCGCGGGCCTGCCCGTCGCGTTGACGGCGCAGTCCGATCAGGTCAACCAGGACAACACGCCCTATGGGTCGACGGCGGCAGAGTTCCTGCTCCTCGGAGCGGGTGCGCGCGGTACGGCCCTGGGTGGAGCGTTTTCGGCCTTGGCCGAGGACGTGAGTGCCCTGTACTACAATCCGGCCGGTGTGGCACTGCTGGACCGGCCGTCGGCGATGTTCAGCACCTATGACTACGTGGCGGAGACCAAGTACAGCTGGGGCGGTATCGCGTTCCCCTTCTCGGGTGGCGCGCGGGCCGTCGGCTTCCAGCTGGGTACCTTCGGGTTCGACAACCAGCCGGTGTATACGGCGGCCCAACCGGAAGGGACCGGCTCGGTCTACTCGGTGAACGAGACCTTCGCCGGCATCACCTACGCGGAGAACTTCTCGGACCGGTTCAGCGCCGGTATCACCGCCAAGTTCGTGTTCGACCAGCTGGGCGACGCCAGTGGCTCGGCGTTCGCGGTCGACTTCGGCACGAACTTCCACGCGATGTTGGCCAATCACCCGGTGCGCTTCTCCTTTACCCTGGCCAACCTCGGCACCAACCTGTCGTACTCGGGTGACGCCCTGAATACGGGCTCCCCCCGGGATCCACTGCCGGGTGAGCAGCCGGTCCCGAGCCTGCCCGCGGATGCTCGGTTGCGGACCAAGGCATTCCCGCTTCCGACGATCTTCCGGGTCGGGTTGGCGTACGACCTGATCGCCGGGACCAACAACCGGGTGACGATCCTGGGCGACTTCAATCAGCCCACCAACAATCGGGCCGGCGCTGTCGGCGGCTTCGAGTGGGCGCTCGACCAGATCGGCGAAACCGGGTTCGGGGCGGCGGTGCGCGGTAGTTACAGCTACACCGGCGACCGGAATCTGGAGCCGGCGACCCTGGTGACCGCGTTGTCCGACGAGGAGAACCTCGGCGGTCTCGCGTTCGGCGGTGGCCTCTGGTACGGGGCGGGGCAGTTCAAGGTTGGCTTCGACTACGCCTACAAGTACATGGGCGTGCTCGGGCCGACGAACTTCTTCACCCTGAGTGTTGGTTGGTAAGGACTATCGGAACCTCGGCGGGGGGTTCTCGGACCCCCCGACCGGGATTTCAAGGCAGGTATACATGGTGAAGCGCCGTCTTGCACTGGCGGCAGTTATCGGTGCCGGGTTCGGCATGCTGCCAGCGGCGGCTGGGACGATCGAGGCACAGGCCGGCCCTGAGATTCAGCTGGTTCGGTTTTATCGAGCGGAGTTCCAGCAAACCCGGTGCAAGGCGTTTGTCGCGATTCCGTATGCGCTCCTCGAGCCGACCGCCGCGAGCCCGGGAATGCACGTGAGCTATCAGGTGGCGGTCCGCATTGCCGATACCGCGGGCCTCACCCTTCACGAGGAATCGTGGAGCGGGCGCGCTCCGGTAGCAGTCGGCATGGCGGGCGCGCAAGCGTTGGAGGTCTTGGAATTCCCGCTGGCCGCGGGACGCTACCAGCTGGAAGTGGCGGTCACCGATTCGGTAACGGGACGGCGCTTCGTCAGTACGAAGACCATCGAAGCGTTTGCGGCCAACCCGGTCGCCTCGGATCTCCTGTTGGCGCCCGAGATGCGGTTGGCGACCGAGGCGGACAGCATGCCGGGCGCCGGGCAGATTCAGTTCGGCACCACCATCGTGACGCCGGCGGAGGAGTTGATTCTCACGCCGCTCAGGACCAAGGCCTATTACTTGTTGGAGGCCTATGCCGAGCAGGAAGCCAGCGGGACCATGGCGGTGGCCATCCTGTCCCAGGACGGACAGGTGGTGGTGAGAACACCGCCGACCGTGGTCGGCGTGCCTGCCGGGGGCGGGGTGTTGAAGGGCCAGATGGACCTGGCGGGCCTGCCCGAGGGAGCGTATCAGATGCGCGTCTCCCTGACTCTGGCAGATCAGGCAGTCGAGCGGACCCGCCCGTTCCGGATGCAGGGGCTGCATGCCGCGCTGGTGGCGGACTCGATCAAGCGGGCGGGCGACCGGGTGGGGGACGAAGGATATTTCGCAACCATGAGTGAGGCGGAGTTGGATGCCGCGGCGGAACCGCTGGACTACACCGCGGAGTCCAAGGACAATCTCAAGGTCTACAAGGACCTCTCGCTCACGGCCAAGCGAAGGTTTCTGGCCGAGTTCTGGCAGCGACGGGACCCGACGAATGGAACCGACAAGAACGAGGCCCGTGAACAGTTTTATGCGGCGATCGACTACGCCAATCAGCACTACACCGAGCCGGGACGCCGGGGCCGGGAAGGATGGCGCACGGACCGGGGGCGTGTGTTCGCGAAGTACGGCACGCCGGCCGACAGCCTGTCGCGCACGCGGTCGGGGAAGGCTCCCCCCTATACGGTCTGGCAGTACCAACGCGGCAAGGGCCGGTATTACATCTTCGCGGACCGGACGGGACTCGGGAACTATCAACTGCTCTACACCGACGACTTGACCGAAGTCTCGCGCGGTGATTGGCTCGATATTTTGACGGAGGAAGGAGTCGTCGACATCAGCCGGTATCTCGGGATCGACTTCCTGAGCCGGGGGCGGCTCAATCCGGATTTCTGAACGCTCACTGAAGCTTGTGTCTTACGCGGATCGGAACATTCGATCATGAACGAGGGGATGAGTATGAATCGTACTATGCGTGGTTTGGCTGTTCTCGCCATCGGAGTGGGCGCATGGGCCTGTAAGGGAGATCCGCAGGGCGATCTCCGCGGAGACGCGGTCAAGGTCAATGCAACCCCAACGACACTCTTTGTCAATCAGGGCGAGACCGAGTCTGGTGCAGATCGAAGTCGTGGACGCGCAAGAGAACGCGCTGGGGGTGACGGACTTCGCCATGACGTCGAACAACGCAGGCGTGACCGTGGTCGAGGACACCGCGTTCAACAACATCTACGATGCCGCCGGCAATGCGGTCCGGCCGTCGCCGTGGACGCGAGCGCGGTTCGAGGTCACCGGGACCGCCTTCGTGTCAACGACCCTCACCGCGAGCGGCGGAGGGGTGACGGTTGATATCCCGGTCCGGGTCCTGCCTGCGGCGAATCTGGCAGTCGGAATCTCCAACCTCACGCCTCCACTTGGGGACACGCTCACGATTACGGCGGCGCCGGGTACGCATTTCACCGACAGTTCGACTGTCAGCTTCGCTGGTGGCCCTGCTCCAGTTCTCGTGAGTATCGATCCAGCCGGTGCCTTCATGCTGGTGTTGCCGGGGCCGTCAACCAGCGGTCAGGCAACTATCACCAACGTACAAGTGAATTTCGACCCGAGTTTCGTGTTCACGGTGAACAGCGTCGACGAGGTTATCAACGACGTCGCCCCGGCCGATCTCGGAGATCCGTTCAGTACCACGACCCCAACTCTGGGGCAATCCGTGACTGTCACGGCGCCAACCGGGTACGTCTTTCAGACGTCGTCCACGGTCACCTTCCCTGGTGCCGCGGCACCTGTGATCACCGGGCTCTCGGCGGACAGCACGCAGCTGTTCCTCCTGGTGGCCCCGAATACCGACACGACCGTGACCGTGACGAACGTCATCCATGAGCGGCTGCCGCAATTCCCACTGAGCCTGTTCAGTACGGCAGTCATGACGTCACCCGTGATTTCGAACGTTCCGGTTACTTTCTCCAATGCTACCCCCCCTGGCGCCCAAGTCATTCGGGTGACCGCCGGTGCGGGCTTCCAGTTCGATGCGGCATCTGACGTGAGTGGCGTCTTCTTCGCCGCGGTGGATCCAGCAGGAACGTGGATTGATGTGGTTCCCGCGCCTGGCTTCTCAGGAACGTTCACCATTTCGGGCGTCATTGCCACGGCCGCACCGCAGTTTTTGCTCGATTTGCCTACCAGCTCCGGCTTGACAGTTGGCAACGGGAGCTTCACGCCATCCTTAGCAGGCACCGACCAGTTCGCGACCGCACCGACGCCGGTCACGCTGCCAGCGCCAGGGTCGGGTGCGTCTGTGAGGTTCTTCGATGCCGGCCCGTTCCTCGGCAGTGACCCGGTTCTGGGCAGCCCAGACCGCATCTACCGCTTCGATGTTGCCGCAACTTCGACGATCACCTTTAACCAAGACTGGGATAATGCGGCGGACCTCGATTTTGTCTACGAGGACAATCGCGGGCGGACTGTTCGGAACGACAGCGTGTGCTACAGGCAGCCAGCCTGAGGTGTGTACCGGTACATTCGCCCCGGGAACGTACTACATGGTGGTGAACCTCTACGCGGGGACCGAGCCCGGGCTGATGGCGATTACGTTCGCGGTCCAATAGGTGCACCTCAGTAACTAGTAGGTAATACGGAACGCGCCCCTCGTTGTTGTGTAACGGGGGGCGCGTTCTTTCGGTCTGGATAGTCTCGCGATATGCGCTCGCAAGTGCTACCGTGTTGGATCAACTCCAGGGGAATAGAGCGAAGATATCCGCTGGGCCCGAAACACGTAGGTCCCGTCGAGCCCCGTGAGCTCCCAGACCGGCGTCCCCTGTGGGCTCACCTCCACCACCCGGCCGGCGGTGCCGAAGGACACCAGCCCCTTCCCGCCCGGATAAAACTGCGTGCTTCCGCCCACACGGCTCCACGTGGTCGGCGAGTCGACGAACTCCCAGACCAGGTCGGCCGTCATGGCATTCTCATCCAGCCGATAGCGCACCAGGCGGCTTGGAGGACTCGGGCGGTTATCCAGTAACTGAATCTCGCCCGGCCCCGCCCGGCGCACCCCGTGCTGACCATCGAAGCCCCCTTGAGGGTCGTTGAGGAAGGTGAATTGGTTGGCCAGGCCGCCCAAACGCCAAATGACCTGGCCGGTTGCGACGTCCACCTTGGTGATCTCATCCAGGCTACGGAATGAAAGCAGCAAGTTTCCGTCCTGAGTCGAACTCGATGCCGTTCCCATGGGTGAAGTTGACGTTCGGTCCCGTACGCTCGGCGGCGGGCAGATCCGTGATCTGGAAGTGATCCAGGGCCTTCCACTCGAACAAGCACGTGCGCCGGTTGGAGCTGATGTGCTGAACCACCGTCCCCATCACGTTCGCGTTGCTCACTCCGCCCACGAGGAGAGGTCCATCACCCGCTCCTCGTCGCACAGAATCCAGAAGTCGCCAGCCGCGAGGACGACGATGATCATGAAACCGGGTCGTCCCACCCGACGCACTGCAGCTGATCGACGCTCGGTGCCAACGGGTCGAGCACCAGGAATCGCCGCACGGGAACGGTGAGCGCTCATCAGGGTGTAATGGGCGCTGGCGTGAGCCTGGACGGAATTGAGGACGCCATTGACGGAGTGAAAGGTACCAGACCACACGAGCCCTGTTGTCGACCACGACCGGTCCGTCAGGAAACGAGCCAGGAGCACAAACCCCGGGGTCGTGTCAGTGCCTTGAGCCCCCACCTGTGGGATCCAGGCCGGAAGGGTTCCCGTCGGTGAAGGGCAATGTGTCGCCCACGATGACCTCGCCACCGTCGTACACAATGGCTTCGAGTGAGTACGACGAGGACGCATGCAACCCGAGCACGGGCACGGTGACGATCGAATCGGCGCCGAAGGCGACGGCCGGCGTGGTGACCGGCGCCTCGCCTTGACGCCATGCCCTGACGGCGGCGCTGTCCGACCTGAGCGCGGTAATCGTCACCACTGCACTGATCGTGTTGACGCCGTTTGCCGCGACCAGTGCCCGGCGATACTCGGCCCCCGGTTGAGGCGTTACCGGATCGTCACCGCACCGGACAGCGTGCAAGAGAAGATGAGCGCAGCGGCAAGGAGCTTCACACGGAACATACCGGCGCTCGAGCTGGAGTGAGGACTTGGTTGGTGTGCCCTTTGAAGATACCGCCCGAATTCCGATCCTGGAACAGCATCCCAGGGCTGTGCGGACTACATGGAGACGCGCGAGCGAAGCCCGCGCGCACGGCGGTCCCGCCCCGATTTCAAGCGGCTGGCGCGGCGGTCCTGCCGGAATGATGGATCACAACCACCAAAGCGGTCCACACCGCCGCTCCGACCATAACGTGGAGCCCCCGGAGGGCCGGGGATAGCAACGTGAGCACCATGGCCGCGGCAATACCGATCTGGACGACGGCAAGCACCAGGGCCAGGGCGGCGCTCAGCCTGAAGCTCCGCGACTCGGCTTCCGTGCCTTTCCGGGCCCGTCCGACCAGCACCACGAGCAGAACGACGAAGGCGTAGGCCACGATCCGATGGGTCAGGTGCACATGGGCCAGCGGGTCCGGCGGCGGCAGGATGCCGCCCCGGCAGAGCGGGAAGCCGAGGCAGGCGGGGCCGGCGTTCAGGTTGGCCACGTAAGCGCCCAGAATGACCGCGGCAAAGCCCACAAGTGCCGTGGCCCAGGCCAGACGATGGAGCGGGTGGCGGTCAGCGGGCGGCGGTAATGTGCCCGCCGGGCTTGCCCGAAGGGCCGTCACCAACACGGACGTCAAGAGCAAGAGTGCGTTCACGAAGTGCACGATCACCACCATGGGCGGCAGCTCGAGCTTGACGGTCACGGCGCCGAGCAGGACCTGGCTGATCAGGAGCACGACGCCGAGCGTGGCCGGCATGAGCAACCGCGGCTCGTGCCGGTGCCGGCGCCACGCCACCACCCCCGTGGCCAACACCGCGACGCTCACCAGTACCGCCACCCAGCGGTGGAAGATCTCGATGAACGTGGGCAGGTCGAGCGGCGGGAACCACTCGCCGTTGCACTTGGGCCAGTGCTCCCCACAGCCCATGCCGGATCCGGTGATCCGGACGATGCCGCCGAGCACGATCAACGCGAACGACAGAGCGACCGCGGTGTAGGCGGTTCGTCGAAGGAGAGTGTAGGATGTCATTGGTCGCCGTCGGCTATTGGCTATCTGGTCGTTTCGGGCCGGCAGCCCACAACCTTGCACCGGCCGGATCAAGAAACGGCGCCCGGCCCGACCTTGTCAAGCCTATCGTCCGGACGCCATATTGACCGGTCTTGCCACGCCGAGCGGCCGCGTTCGCCTGATCGGCCGCGACTCTCTTCCCGATTGTGACGCCGAGCGACCCTATGGAAACCATCGGCTGGCTGTCGATCCTTCCGCCCATCGTCGCCATCGGCCTCGCCATCAAGACCAAGCAGGTCTATCTGTCGCTCGGCCTCTACATCCTGCTCGGCTGGACCATCATGAACGGCTGGAATCCGCTCGCCGGCCTGATCCAGTCGGTCGACGTGTTCGTGACTGCCGTGACCGATCCCGACAACGCGCGCACACTCCTGTTCAGTGCCCTCATCGGGGCGATGATCATCTTCACCCAGCTGTCCGGCGGCATGGAAGGCTTCATCGCGCTGGGTCGAACGGAAGGGCCTGGCCAAGTCGCCCCGGTCGGTGGGGATCATGACCGTGCTGGTCAGCATGGCGGTGTTTCTCGAGTCGAACTTCGGGCTGTTGGTGGCGGGCTCGGTGGCGCGGCCCTTGTTCGACAAGTGCCGGATGTCGCGGGAGAAGCTGGCCTACATCATCGACGCCACCTGCTCGCCCAAGTGCATTTTGATCCCGCTCAACGCATGGGGCGCCTACGTCATCGGGCTGCTCATCGCCCAAGGGGTCGAGAACCCGGTGTCGCTCCTGGTGGCGGCGCTGCCGCTCAACTTCTACGCCATCCTGGCCATTGTGCTCGCGTTGATCGTGGTGCTGACCGGCTGGAACATCGGGCCCATGCGGGAGGCGGAACGCCGGGTACGGGAGGAAGGCAAGCTGCTGCGCGACGGGGCGACGCCGATGATCGCGACCGATGTCGCCATGACCCAGAAGAAGCCGGGAGCGCCGGAGCGGGCCCTCAACATGGTCGTTCCGATCGTCACCATGGTGGCCATGGTGCCGGTAGTGCTCTGGCTGACCGGGGACGGGAACATCATGCAGGGGAGCGGATCGCGGGCGGTGCTCTGGGGCGTGATCACCGGACTCCTGCTCGCCGCGGTCATCTACCGGGTTCAGGGGATCATGACCACCGGCGAGATCACCGAGAGCGCCATCAAGGGCATCCAGGGCCTGACTCCGCTGGTGATCGTGCTGGCCTTGGCCTTCGCGATCGGCATCACGACCCGGGCCCTCGGGACGGGGGTGTTCGTGGCCCAGGCGGCCCAGGCGGCGCTCCATCCAGGTCTGGTGCCGGCCACTATCTTTCTCTTGGCCTGCTTCATCGCCTTCGCCACGGGAACCTCGTGGGGCACGTTCGCCATCATGATTCCGATCGTGATTCCCATGATCGCCATCCTGGGCCTGCCGCCGAGCCTGACCCTGGCGGCGGCCCTGGGCGGCGGGATCTTCGGCGACCATTGCTCGCCTATATCCGACACCACCATCGTGGCCTCCATGGCCTCGGCCACCGACCATATCGACCACGTGCGGACCCAGTTGCCCTATGCCCTGATAACGGCGACGGGGGCGTTGGTGCTGTTCGTGGTGTTCGGCTTCGTGCTGTGAGAATGGGGACTTGTGGCCGGCAATCGTGGGCTCTCGGGAGTGGCCGTTATCGGGCCCCAACTGGCCTGTAACGGCTCCGAAACCCGTCCTTGACCTCATATGACGGGGTGGTATACTAGTGCGACATGGACTCGTGGGGATGGGCCGCACCCCCGTACCCGGGCCTCAGGGGCCTGGGGCCTATCCGTCTGTGGCCCTTCTGTAAACTGTTGTGCTACAATGAGTTGGAAGACCCCGATGGCGCGGCTCGATGTCAGCAGTCGAATGTCGCATTTCGTCCGACCGGGCTTCTTCCTCATCAACCAACCTCCAACCAAGGGTGTGCACATGAGTTCTTGGATTCGTAAGGTCAGGCTGGCACTCCTGAGTCTGGGCGCGGTCGCGCTGTTTGCGGGCTCGCTCGAAGCGCAGGGTGTCACCAGCGCCGCCATCGTGGGGACGATCACGCAGACGGGTGGAGCACCCGTCGAAGGCGCGATCGTCACCGTGCTCAACACGTCCACCGGCGGGCGCTGGCAAGCAGTGACCCGGAGCAGCGGGCGCTACTTCCTCGAGAACGTGGCGACCGGCGGTCCCTTCACCATCGAAGCGCGCGGCATCGGGTTCCAGCCTTCCCGGAGGACCGGGATCATGCTGAACCTCGGCCAGCGTTACGAGGCCAACTTCGAGCTCTCGACCTCTCCGGTCGAGCTGGAAGAACTGGCGGTCTCGGCCGCGGTCAATCCGCTGATCAACAGTGCCCGGACCGGTCCCGCGACGACGATCTCCGACTCGGCCATCGCTCGACTTCCGCTCCTGGGCCGGGACTTCACCTCCTTGATTCAGACGGCGCCCCAAGTCGTGGGCACGTCGGTCGGCGGGCAGAACAACCGGTTGAACGAACTCCAGGTCGACGGCGGGGTCAACAACGACCTCTTCGGTCTGGGCTCGACCGGCGCGCCCGGCGGCCAGGTGCAGAGCCGAGCGGTATCGGTTGAGGCGGTTAAGGAGTTCCAGGTCTTGATCGCGCCGTTCGACCTGCGGCAGGGCAACTTCACCGGCGGATCTGATCAACGCCATCACCAAGTCCGGTGACAACGATTATCACTTCTCGATGTTCGGCTACCGTCAGTCGAGCAGAGACCTCGGCATTCGTCTGGTCGGCGACACCCAGGTGGGAGACACGGTCTCCGACTTCTCGGTCACCCAATTCGGCGGCACCTTCAGCGGCCCGATCATTCGCGACAAGGCCCACTTCTTCATCTCGGCCGACATTCAGGACCGCTCGACGCCGTTCGACGGGGTGACCCTGGCCGAGGCCGGCGCGCTGGCCAGCGACGTCACCCGGATGCAGGCCAAGCTCGCCTCGCAGGGACTCGATGGCGGGACGGCGGGGCCCTATGTCTCCAATCAGCCCAATGATCTGTTCCTCGGCAAGGTCGACTGGCAAGTCGCCAACAACAGCCGGCTCGCACTCACGTACAACTATGTGACGGCAGGAGAGGGCACCATCCTTCGCAGGACCAACGACGACTACGGCCTGTCGGGTCATAGCTACAACCAAAAGTTCAACAACCACAGTATCCGGGCGAACTTGAATTCGGTCATCAATGACCGATTCTCGAACGAGCTCATAGTCGGTTACCAAAGACTCCGCGACGTCCGCGAGCCCTTTACTACCTTCCCGACGGTGGAGGTTACGTCCGGCACCGCAGACTTGGTGACGGGGGCCGAACGATTCAGCCATGCCAACGCGCTGGATCAGGATGTCTGGGAGCTGACCGACAACTTCACCTTCGACCTGGGGCAGGCGCACCGGGTCACCATCGGGACCCACAACGAGCACATCAAGTTCCGGAACGTGTTCTTCCCGCAGTCGCTCGGCCAATGGTCGTTCGATAACATCGACGACTTCGAGGCGGGCATTCCGTCCAAGTACGACCGCGCCATTGCACTGGTTCCGAATGGGCCAGAAGCGAGCTGGAAGGTCATCCAGCTGGGCGTGTATGTCCAAGATCGGTGGGCGCCGACGCCAAACCTCACCATTACCGGTGGCATCCGGATGGACGTGCCGATTTTCCCGGACGAGCCCAATGCCAATCCGGCCTTGGCGGCCAGCGCGATCGGGGTCAATACCACCGACTTCCCGAGCGGTAACATCCTCTGGTCTCCACGGGTCGGCTTCAACTTCGACGTAAAGGGCGACAATACCACCGTCGTCCGCGGCGGCGTCGGCCTCTTTGCCGGCCGCCCGGCCTATGTGTGGCTCTCCAACGCCTTCAGCAACAGCGGGGTTGAGCAGGCTAACCTCGACTGCTTCGGCCCTGACCCGGCACTGACCGCGGCCTACAACGACGACCCAACGACCGTACTGGACGTCTGCCCCGGCGGCGGTGGAGTGTCTGCGGGAGTTCCGCAGATCAACGCGTTCGATCCCGACTTCAAGTTCCAGCAGAACTGGAAGCTGGCCCTCGGGTTGGACCAGCAGCTGCCCTGGGGCATGGTCGGCACCCTGGACCTGCTTTACACCATGGCCCGAAATACGCTGTACTACACCGATGAGAATCTGGCGGGTCCGACCGGCGACGTCCTCGCCGGCGAGGCCGGCCGGGTGCTGTACGGCGCCCCCACTCTCGTTGGCCAGAACTGGGTTGAGGATCTCATTGATCCCACCGTCGCCAGCAACGTGCTGTTCGGGCAGAATCCAGGCGCGCTCAACACCGACATGAAGGAGGATCGGTCGTATCAGATCACCGCTCAGCTCCAGAAGCGGTTCGCCAACGGCCTCTCGTTCAATGCCGGCTACACCTTTACCGACGCGGAAAACCTGTTCGACCTGACCTCGAGCACCGCGAGCTCGCAGTACGGGTTCGCCGTACTGGACGGAACGCTCGACAAGCGGAACCGCACCACGTCGGTGTTCGAACGCCGTCACAAGCTGACGCTCAGCGGCTCGGCGGACATTCCGCTGCCCGAGTCCTGGCCCGTCCAGGCCGACTTCTCGTTGATCTATGTGGGTGTGTCGGGCTCGCCGTACGGCTACATCGTCGACGGCGACGTCAACGCCGACGGCATCGGCGCCGGCCGCCAGCTCAACGACGAGTTCTACGTGCCGCGGGATGCCAGCGACATTACGCTTGCCGCGGGCGAGAACTACCAGGACCTGGAAGATCTGATCCTGATGGAGCCCTGCCTGCGCGAGCAGCGCGGTCAGCTGAACAAGCGGAACAGCTGCCGGAACCCGTGGGCCAACTTCATCAACACCCGGCTCGCGATCCACCTCCCGACCTACCGGGGAGCGAAGCTGGAGCTGGCGTGGGACATCTTCAACATCTTGAACTTCATCGACGGGGACTGGGGCCTGACCAAGCAGACCGGCGTCTTCTCCGGCGAGGAAATCGTGGAGCTCGAGGGCTATGACCCGGTGAACGACCGTGGTATCTACAGCCTCTCCCTGCCCAATTTCGAGCGGGTGCAGGACAACCTTTCACGGTGGCGGATGCAGTTCGGGGCCAAGCTGACGTACTAGCCCCCCTCCGCTCCAGTAGTGACACGGCGGCCCCGGGATGATTCCCGGGGCCGTCGTGCTTCTGCGTCTGTCCTGCTGAGACCCTACGTGCGCGCCCGCCAGAGCAGGACGATTCCGGCCAGGAAGAAGACCCCGTTGGGGAACCACGCGGCCGCCACGGGGTGCATCAGGCCGCTGGCCCCGACCGCCTGCGAGATCTGGATCATCAAGAGGTACACGATGGTGGTGGCCAGGCTCACCGCAATGCCAAAGGCCATGCCCGAACGGGCCGACGTGATCGCCAGCGGTGCCCCGAACAGCGCGATCACCAGACACGTGGCCGGCAGGGCCAGCTTGAGCGCCTGCTCCCCCATGAGCTTGTTGACGTCATTGCCCGAGCGCCTGAGGGCGTCGATGTATCGCCCCAGTTCGGCGTAGCGCATCTCCTCGGGCGCCTTGGGTTCGGCCATCAGATCGGTCGGTGTCTGGGTCAGGGCCCGGAGCCGCATGCTGGCATAGGAGAAGGCCGCGTTTCGCGCCCCGTCTACCACTATCCGGCTGGTTCCGTTCCAGAGCCGCCAACTCCCCAGCGAATCGACATAGGAGGCGCTGTCGGCGGCGATCACCAGGGCGGGATAATCCTCCCCGGACCCCTGACGCTCGAACACCACGTCCAGCAGCCGGCGGTTCCTGGTATCGAGGGCGCGCACGGTATAGACCCAGCCCTGGTCGGCGCGGTACACGAAGTCGTATCGCACCGTGGTGGGGCGCACTTCGTCCTTCTTCTGGATCGCGAGCTGCTTGGCCGTGGCTCCCGGCGACACTTCGCCGATGAAGATGGCGAGGAAGGTCGCCAGGACGCCGCACACGAAGATGGGCAACGCGAGGCGATGGAAGCTGACGCCGCTCGCCTTGGCGGCCGTGATCTCCGAATGGCGGCCCATGGCACCCACGGTGAACACGGACGCGAAGAGCACCGCGGCCGGCATGACCAGGAAGATGTTCTCCGGGAGTGAGTAGACGTAACTGATCAGGATCTCGCCCCACGTGAGCCCGCGGTCGAGCAGCTTTCGCAGGTCGTCGGTCAGGCTGATGAGAATGGACACGAGCGGCAAGCCTATGGCCGTGAGCGCAAAGATGCGGAGCCACGTGCGCGCCACGTACCCATCGAGGGTTCTGAGCGGCCGCATCATCGCGCGGGCCGCCGGCGCCAGACGCCCCGCACGGTCTCCCAGAGGTCCCCGAGGTCGCCGCCGCGGGTGGAGCCAGAGGCCCGACGGGCCCAGAGGAGGCCCAGGACCCCCCCGACCAGCAACACCAGATTCGGGGCCCACATGGCAACGACCGGCGATACGCGGCCAATGTCGCCCAGGCTCTCGCCCGCAGTCAGACCTATGTAGTAGACGCCGAAGACGAACAGGCCCCCGCCGATTACCAGGCCCATCCCTCCTCGAGGGAATCGGAGCGCCAGCGGGACCCCTACCAATACGAACACGAGGCAGGCCATGCTGATGGCCCACTTCTTATGGATCTCGACCCGATAGCGATTGGCCTTGCGCGCCGCCACCTGGACCAGGTCGCGGGACATCGAGATCTCACTCCAGGACGCGATCGGGAGCCGGCGGGGGCGGAATTGCGTCACTCCGCCCTCGGGGACGCGGCCGTCGGGGAGCTCCGGCGGCGGGGCAAGCTCGAGCCGGTCCACTTCCCGCCCCGGGGCGGTCCTCCCCTGCTTCTCGCGGAGCTGCTGGAGCAGGCGGCGGGCGTGTGTGGTGTCCTGGGCCTGGGCCGTCTCTGGGACTAGCCACCGGAGCAGCGAGGGCCACCTTCCGCATCGGACCTCCTTGAAGGGAACTTCGGCGGCGGGCCCGGCCGGGGGCAGCACGAGCAGGCTGCGGAGGTCCTGGCGCAGCACCCGCCGTCGCTCGCCCTCGGCCGCGTCCCGCTCACGCTCGGCCTCTGCTACCACCGAGCGCATTTCGCAGGTGGACATTTCCCGGTCGCCCCGGACTGCCTCGACGGTGCCGCGCTCGAGCTCGTTGGCCACATTGCGGACCAGGATGTTATTTGTCAGGAAGGCCGTGAGCTGGAAGTCGTGCGGGTCGGCATTCTTGAACTCGTGGATTTCACCGCTGTGGAGCCGAAGCAAGAGGTCGGTCTGGTTCTGGGCGAAGGCCATATGACCGCTATCGGCATAGATCACCCGCCGACCGTCCTGAGCGCTCATGTCGAAGATGGTGACGTCGCGAAGCCGGCCGCTGGTCGCGTCGATCCGGCTCGCCCTGAGGAAGAGCCGGGAGGGTGGAATCTCGTTGATGGCCTGCTCGCGCAGGTCGAGCGTCGGCTTCTTCCGGCTGATGTCGATGAGCAGGCTCCGGAGTTTCGCATTGGTCCGCGGGAGGTACTGATCGACCAGCACGAAGTTGCCGGCTGCAAGCAGCACCCCGGTCAACACCACGGGCCGGAGGAGCTGGCCCACGCTGACGCCGCTGGCCCGCATGGCGGTGATCTCGTTATCGGCCGCGAGATGGGTAAAGGTGTAGAGCACGGCGAGCAGGATCGCCATCGGCAAGGTCATCGCGACGATGAACGGAATGCTGAGCGCGAACACCTCGATGATGACGGACCAGGGCAGCCCCTTGCCGACCAGCCGGCCGAAGCGGCGGGCAACCTGGTTGAGCAGCATGATGCTGGTCAGCGCGCCGAGGGCGAAGATGAACGGGGCCATCAGCTGCGCCAGGATGTAGCGATGCAGGAGTCGCAAGCGCTAACTCACTGAGTTGTAACGATTTGGATTGACGGTTATATTGTCCAATGCCGCTTCCAACCAATCTAATCTACTGAAACCGAATCGCGTGGTGCGCCGTGTTCTCCTCCTGCTCGGCCTGGTGCTCGCACCGGGCGCCGTTTTCGGGCAGGCCGATTCGACGACCGTCCGGCTCCGGCTTCGATTCGACACGTCGTCGCTTCGGTTGGTCGAGCCGCCGGCCTTCCGGGCCCGGTGGCTCGGGGCGCCGCCAGGCAGTGCCGTCGCAGCGTGGGACAGCGCCCTGGCCGATCGGTTCGAGCGGGCGCGCCGGGCGCGGCGGACCCAGCTCCGTCTACTGGCGATCTACCGCCGCCGGACTGCGATACCCTCGAAGGAACCGGCTCTAGAGCCCACCGAGCAACGTGGAATCCTCGGACTCTCCCAGAAGTATGCCGACCTCGACCTCGAAGGCCAGGCCCGGCTCGAGATCCGGACCGACCGGCTCCGCAACGAACGGTGCACCAGCGCCGCCTTGCTCGATCCGAATTCGGGCTGCCGTGGCGGCTTCAAGGCCCCGCGCATCGACAACGAATTCTCGATTCTCGCGGGCGGGCTGATCGGTCGGCGCATCCACGTCGATGTCGACTACGATTCCCAGCGCGAGTTCAACGCCAACAACAACATCCAGGTGTACTACCAGGGCCTGCAGGACGAGATCGTCCAGCGGGTGGATGTCGGCACGGTGACGTTCCGGCCCCCGCCCTCGCGGTTCATCACGGCAGCCATTCCGTCCAACAATTTCGGCGTCAACGCGTTGTTCGAGGTGGGGCCGGTACAGGTCCAGACCCTTGCCGCAACCCAGAAGGGCAGTGTGGTGGGCGAGCGGGTCTATACCATCGGGGCCACCACCAGCCAGCCGCAGGACCGGCAGCAGCGGGACAAGGATTTCGAGGCCGGGCGGTTCTACTGGGTGGTCGATCCTGTTGCGTTGCCGGGCTATCCGGCCATCGACATCCTGAACCTGGCCCAAGTTCCCGTGTCTGATGACGTGGCTCCCGAGGACGTGCTGGTGTACCGCTATCGGCCGCGTGCGGGTAAGATCGGGATCGACGAGAACTTGGCCGGCATCAACGCCTTCGCGACCGTGCCGGGAACCTCGGAGGGTGTCGGCGCGCGCTGGGAGCTCTTGCTCCAGGGCACCGATTACTACCTGGACCCGAGCGGCCTCTGGTTCGCGCTCGGTACCAAGCTGAGCACCGATAACGACTACCTCGCCATCAGTTATGTGACCCGTTCGGGCATCCGCTTCGGCACGCAGCCGCGGCGGGATCGCGGGCTCGGTCCCGGCGGCGAGTTCCTCGACACGCTGGTGGTGATCGTCCGGCCGCAGACCGGCCCGCAGGAACAGATCTTCCGGCGCGAAATGCGGCAGGTCTATCGCATTGCCGGGACCGACCTCGATCGCTCGAGCCTGACGGTCGATCTGTCGCTCAATCGGTCGGAACGACCGCAAAATGCCCCGCCGGACACCTACCTGGCGCTGTTGGGCCTCGCCATCCCGACCGACCCCGACGTGTTCGACATCGACAATCGGCTCTTCCCCCGGACCCGCGACCCCAACGCGGATCTGGTGATCCGCGAGTCCTACATCATCTTCCCGCACCTCGCCCCGTTTGCGGACTCGACCAGGCTCAACGCCGCGGAGCGGACCGATTCGCTCTACCGGACGCCCGGGTACCTGGTGCTCGGGACACAGGGTCCACCCTCCAAGTTCCAGTTCCGGCTCCAGTATGAGGCGGCGGGCGGCGCGGACCGCTCCACGCTCAACCTCAATGCGCTCCAGATTCGCGAGGGCAGCGAGTCGCTGATTTATGGTGGACGCCGACTCGAGCGGGACGTCGACTATTCGATCTCCTATGACCTGGGGCAGGTCACCTTCCTCAACCCCGACGTGTTGTTCGGCTCGGGCACAGCGCAGCTCGTGGCCCGGTTCGAGGAGCGGGGCATCTTCGCCATTGCGCCCACCACCATTCTGGGGCTCACGACCCGCTACTCGCTGGGCCAGCGCGGCTCGATCAATCTCATGGGCCTGTATCAGCAAGAGAATACGGCCTTTACCCGTCCGCCCCTGGGATTCGAGCCGACCGCCAATCTGATCGGCGGCGTCACGGCGGACCTGCACTTCGAGCCGCGGGGCATCACCCGTTTCCTCAATAGTCTGACCAGCCGGGAGACGACGGCGCCGTCGAGACTCGACCTGAACGCAGAGTACGCCTTCTCGCGGCCCGTGGCAAACCGCATCGGCGAGGCCTTCCTCGAGGAATTCGAGGCGGATGCGAGTCGGCTCATTCCGCTGAGCGAGGCGGCGTGGGAATTCGGCAGCGTCCCACAGCGCGCCGATGGCATTACGCTCCCGGGGTTCCAGGCCGGGTTCGATTCCACCGACGCCGTGCAGCTTACCTGGCAGAACCTGGTGCTGCAAAACGGCCAGGTGGTGGAAATACGACCGCAGGACATTGACACCAACATCGTCATCATCGGGCGCGGCGAGCGGCAGGAGACGGTGATGTACCTGACGTTCCACGCCGACACGGCCGGCGGGGTCGTCGAGCGTGACAACAGCTCGCGCTGGACCTTGCCGGCCCGGCCCAACCGGCCCCGGTGGCGATCCATGTCGACCGCGCTCAGCCCGTCGGGCATCGACCTCTCCACGTCGGAATTCTTGGAGGTCTGGGTGTTCCGGGAAGGCGGGCAGTCGCTCGAGAGCGCCGGCGTGCAGTTGGTGGTCGATTTGGGCAATGTGGATGAAGACGCCCTGGCCGTCGCCCCGGACAGCCTGCTGGTGAACGGAGCGGACTCGACCTATACCGGCCGCCAATTCGTCGGGGTGGGGACGTTGGACACCGAGCGCTCGTCCATCGGCATCTTCAATGCCGATATCGACGACATCGGCATTCTCGGTGACCGGCCGCCCAGCCTCGAGACGCCGGCGGGCCCCATTGGCGGACCGGCGCTCTGCCGGCGCCAGTTGACCACGGCGGTCGAGGTATTCCCGTGGGGCGACCTCGGCAGTCGCTGCACCAACGGGAACGGCCTGCTCGATACCGAAGACCTGAACAACGACGACCTCCTCAACTTCAACTCGCCCACGGTCGTCGAAAACGTCTTTCGCTGGGTGATCGAGCCCACCGACCTGAGTCAATATTTCGTGCGCGACGGGGTTTCCTCGTCCGACAGTCAGGGCCGGGTGTCCAAGTGGAGTCTCTTCAGAATCCCACTCCGAACCCCGGAAGCCACGATCGGCACGCCGAATATTCGGCTGATTCCGCACCTCCGGATCACGGCAATTGCCCCCCCGGACAACGGCGTCGATCCCGATGTCGTCGCCCGATTCGCCCTTGCGCGGGGACGGTTTACCGGTGCCTCGTGGATTCGGCGCTCCGAAGCGCCCGTGCCCGGGATCGCCGGGAACGTCGGGCTGCCGGATGGGGAAGTGGTGGCGACCACGGTGACGACCGAAGACGTGGATTTGGGGTACGAGCCGCCGCCCGGCGTGATTCAGGGTGCCAACCGCAAGGATGCCGGGCAGGAGGCGCAAGGAACACAGGCCAACGAGAAGTCGCTCCGCATTTTGGCCGATGTGGTGGACGTGGGGGAGCGGGCGGAAGCGTACCTTCGCTTTCCGTCGGGTGCCCAGAGCATGCTCAAGTACCGGCAGCTCAGGGTGTGGATGCGTGGTCGCGGTGAAGGATGGGACACCGGCGATCTCAAGGCCTTCATCAAGCTTGGCAGCGACGAGAACAACTTCTACTACTACCAGACCGACGCACGCACCACCACGTGGGAACCCGAGGTGGCCGTCGACTTCGAGGTCTGGCGGCGGCTCCGGAGCGAGATCGAGGTGCGGTGGCTGCAGGGCGAGGCGCCCAGCGGGGCGGGCACCTGCGGCCTGGGCGACTCGACGGCGTACGTGGCATGCGACGGCCCCTATCTGGTCCACGTGCTCGATCCGGGAACCAACCCGCCGAATCTGGCGGCGGTGCAGGAGGTCTCGGCCGGCGCGCTGCGAATGGCCCAAGGCGGTGCGTCGTCGAGCGTCGAACTCTGGGTCGACGACATCCGGCTGACCGAACCCGTGTCCGAGGTCGGCACGGCCCTGGCCCTCGAGGCGCGCCTGTCGGCCGCCGACGTGGCCGATCTTTCCGTGGGATTCATCCGCCAGGACGGACAGTTCCGGCAAATCGGCCAGGAACCCACCTTCCGGACCACCAACCGCCTGCAGATCGGGTCGCGGGTCCAGCTCGATCGCTTCCTGCCGGCGTCGTTGGGGTTGGCGGTTCCTGCGACCGTCACCTACATCCGCAACACCGTGGGGCTCGAGTTGTTGAGCGGGTCGGATCTCCGCGGCGCGGACTTGCCCGGCCTCCGCACGCCCGAGTCGTGGACCGCCACGTACACCATGTCCCTCGCCCGGCGCGAGCGCGGCACCGGCTGGGTCACCCGCGGGTTCGTCGACCCGGTGTCCGTGGCCGCTTCGTTCACCAACGGCCGGTCCCGCACCGAATTGTCCGAGACCAGGGCCAAGTCTTCCTCGGTAACGCTTGCCTACAACCTGTCCATGCAACGGCGTGGCTCGCGGCTTCCGCTTGGGGGCTTGGTCGCCTCGCTGCCCGGCTGGTTCCGGAACAGCGAGCTGGGCAAGGGACTCCGCACCGCAACATTCGCCTTGGCGCCGGTCAATGTTCGATTCCGCAGTCAGCTGACCCGCAACGAAGCCAACAGTACATCGTACCTGGTCTCGGTAACGCGTCCGGATGACGGGCTCATTCCCACGGTGCAATCGTTGACCCACTTGTGGCGCAACTCGGCCGGCCTCACCTGGCAGCCCTTTGGCATGCTGGTTCTCGGCGCCGACCTGGTCAGCACCCGAGACCTCCGCGAGTACTCGGACTCGACATCGCTCGGTCGCCTCGCCGGCGAGTCCCGCCGCCAGTTCCTGGGCCTGGATGTCGGCGTGGAACGCGACCGCGCCCTCACGACGACGCTGGGTCTCAATCCCAAGGTGTCGTCGTGGCTCCGTCCCCGCTTCTCGACGTCCAGTTCGTTCATTCTGTCGCGGAGCCTGACGAGCCGGCTGCCGGTTCAGGTGGAGGGAGACACGGCGGGCGCCTTCGTGTTGCCGCAAACGCTCAACAACTCCCGGCAGCGGGAAATCGGTATCGCGATCGAACCGAACCAGCTCGTCCGGCTGATCGCCGGCGACAGCAGCGGCCTCACCACCACCACCGCGCGCCTCAGGCCGATCGATGTCAGCTTCCGCCGCATCCGCAACTCGACCTTCGACCTCGCGGCCTTCGATCCGAGTCTGTCCTACCAGCTCGGCCTGGGCGGGCTCGGGGACTTCCTGCTCCAGGAGCAGACGCCCGCGCTGGGGGCGTCGGAAATCCTCATCACGACAGTGAGCTCCGGCTGGAACTTCCCCTTCGGGGTGACCGCCAGCCTGTCGTATTCGCTGTCGAGAACGTCGCGGTTTGCCCGGGTGAGCGGAGATTTCCTGGAGTCCAATTCCCGCCAGCGCGACTGGCCGAACGGCGACATCCGATGGACCCAATCGATCGGCAGCGGCCCGGTGACGCTCATCGGGATCGGCACGAGCTACCGCCGCCGCGAGGGCGCGACCGTGCAGCCGAGCACGGTTGGGGGCAATGCGTCGATCAACATCAACAATTCGTCGTCACTGAGTCCCGACCTGCAGCTGGTGTTCCGCAATGGGCTCAGCATGAACGTGGCCTACGGCAAGACCGATGGCACGTCGCGAAGCGGCGGCAACACGACGGAAGCGGACGATCGGAACATCACGGCGACCCTCAGCTATTCCTTCCGCTTGCCTCAGAACATCAGCCGGCGTCGGAAGCTCGTGCGGGCATCGCTGTTTGCCTTGGATTTCTCCCGCACGCAGTGTCTCTTGCTCAGGGGCGGGAGCGAGTGCACGACCGTGTCCGATGTGCGCCGCCAAGAGGTCCGGGGCGACGTGAATACCGACATCTCGCAGCTCCTGACCGCGGGTTTCCAATTCAGCTACACGATCAACGACGTCAAGCACCTCAACCGCCGTACCTCACAGATCCAGTTCACCCTTTCCTTCCAGCTTTCCCTCTTCTCCAGAGACTTGCGATGAGCCGTACGACATGGCGCGAATCGGTGCGCGGCGCGGCCCTGGGTGTGTTGTTCGCGGCATGCGCCGCATCGCCGCCGCCGCGTCCGTTCGACGGAGCCCAGGCGCTGCGGTATGCCGAAATCCAACTCGCGTTCGGGCCGCGAATTCCCGGCACGCCAGGGCATGAGGCCGCCAGCCGGTGGCTGGACAGCCTGCTCACGGCTCGAGCCGATACGCTGATCGTCCAGCGGTGGACCCACACCACGGCCGCGGGCGACGCTCTTCCGCTCCAGAACTTCATCGCCCGGTTCAACCCCGCCGCCCAGGACCGCCTCCTGTTCCTGGCGCACTGGGACTCGCGGCCGAGGAGCGACGGGCCAACCGCCGGCGACGCCCGGGGGCCGGTGCCCGGGGCCAATGACGGCGCGTCGGGCGTTGCGGTGCTGCTTGCGGTGGCCGACGCCTTGGGTGACGCGCCGCCCGCCATCGGAGTGGACCTGCTTCTGGTCGACGGCGAGGACTACGGCTTGTTCCCGGAGAAGGTCGACGTGCTGATCGGCTCGAGGTACTACGCCGCGAACCAACCGCCGGGGCCCAAGCCACGGTACGCGGTGCTGCTCGACATGGTGGGCGACCGTGACCTGGATGTCTATCAGGAAGGGTACTCCCTGATTGCCGCGCCTGACATTGTGGAATACGTCTGGGAGACGGCCCGTGATATCGGCCACGGCGGGATCTTCCTCCGGTCGTCGAAGCACACGATCGATGACGATCACGTGCCACTCCAGCAGGCCGGCATTCGTGCCATCAACATCATCGATTTCGATTATCCCTACTGGCATACGGTGGACGACACCATCGACAAGATCAGCGCGACGAGTCTCCAGGTGGTCGGCGAGGTGGTGCTGGAACTGATCCGCAAGGGCGAACGCTAGGCGGTCAAAGGGCCGGTGCGGCGCTTCGGACCTGGCCCCGAGGAAACGATACCTGGCCCGGGCAGTGGGCGGCGTATCCTCGGGCATGGCCCTGTCCGAGCGCCGCCTCGTCGTCGTGCTGCTTACCCTGGCCGTGTTGGGTCACCTGGCCAAACTTGCCGTGGGGCGGCCGGAGGAGGCCCCTGGGGCCATCCGGCTCCTACCGGGCGGCTCCGCCTCCAGGCCCGGTTCCCTCGAGGCCCAACGCGCCCTGGCGGAGCGGGTAGCCCGTCCACTCGCCCCGGGCGAGCGGATCGACGCCGATCGCGCCGACATCGTGGAATTTGCCCGCCTGCCGGGTATCGGTCCCGTGCTTGCCAAGCGGATCGTGGCGGAACGCAGCAGGTCAGGTCCCTTTCGCAGTCTCGCCGGGTTGGACCGAGTCCCGGGCATCGGTCCTTCACTCCTCGCGGAGCTCGAGCCCCACGTCAGCTTCTCGGCACCGCTGGCCGCAACCCGCGCGCCCGCGCCGGGGTCCATCCTGGGGGTGCCGGCGCCTGAGCCGGGGCCTGCCTCCCTGGTGCCAATCAACCATGCGAGCGCCGCTGAGCTCGAGGCCTTGCCCGGCATCGGGCGGATCAAGGCTCGCGAGATTGTGGCGTATCGCGAACTGCACGGCCCGTTTGCGACCCTCGAACAGCTGGGTTCGGTCCGTGGAATTGGGCCGGCGATGCTGGCTCGGCTGGGTCCCCTGGTGCGGGTACCCTAATGGCATGGAATTGAGGGGGTTACCCGTTGTTCCAGTGCGGCCTCTCACACCCCCTTTTCACCCCTGGCACGATCCTGGCTCCGGTCGGCTCAGACGATTCTATCCATCCGGACGGCAAGAGGATGGGCCGGGGAGTGGGCTTTCCCACCCCCTCGAACCTTCACCGACGAACCACGAGACCCGTGCGCCGATGACAACTGCCGCGACCGATCGCGACCAATTCGCCCAGTATCTGCTTCAGGAAGGGTTACTGACCCGGGAGAAGCTGATGCAGGCTTTGGCCGAGCAGAAGTCCTCGGGCCATCGCCTGAGCTACGTGGTGGTGAAGCTGGGCATGGTGGAGGAGAATGAGGTCACCAAGATCCTGGCCCGGCTCTATCGGATGCCCGCGGTCGATCTCAGCCGGTTCGAGGTTGAGCCGACGGTGCTCAAGCTCATCCCGGCCGACATTGCCGCCAAGCAGGTCGTGTTGCCGCTCAAGCGCGAGGGCCGCACCCTGACGGTGGCCATGGCCGACCCCACCAATATCGGCCTGATCGACGACCTCAAGTTCATTACCCGCTACGATCTCTTTCCGGTTCTGGCCGGGGAGCAGATCCTGCGGAAGCTGATCGAGCGTCACTACGAGTCGTCCGATCAGCAGCTCCAGGAGATCCTGCAGGCCCTCGAGTCCGAGCATGTCGAGGTCCTGGAGGAGGTGGAAGACGAGGTCGCGACCCAGGCGCAGATCGACGACGCGCCGGTGGTCAGGCTCATCAATGGACTGCTCATCGACGCGGTGAGGCGGGGCGCGAGCGACATCCACATCGAGCCGTTCGAACATGAGATCCGGGTGCGCTACCGCATCGACGGGGCCTTGCTGGAGGTGATGAAGCCGCCGTTGCGCATGAAGGCGGCCCTCACGTCCCGAGTCAAGATCCTGTCGCAGCTCAACATCGCCGAGCGCCGCGTGCCGCAGGACGGCCGGCTCAAGCTCAAGTTCGGCAAGCGGGTTATCGACTTCCGTGTCTCGACGCTCCCCGTGCTCTTCGGGGAGAAGATCGTGATGCGTATTCTGGACAAGGGCAACCTGACGCTCGATCTCAGCACCTTCGGCTTTGCGCCGAAGGCGGAGCGGGATCTGATGTCGGCCATCGCCAATCCCTACGGCATGGTGCTGGTGACGGGACCCACCGGATCGGGCAAAACGACAACCCTGTACTCGGCGCTTTCGAAGATCAACAAGTCCGAAGTCAACATCATGACGGCGGAAGATCCGGTCGAATACAACCTGATGGGCATCAACCAAGTGCTGGTGCGGTCCGAGATCGGCCTGACCTTCGCGGCGGCGCTCCGCGCCTTTCTCCGTCAAGACCCGAACGTCATCATGATCGGTGAGATCCGGGACTTGGAGACGGGCAGTATTGCCATCAAGGCCGCGCTGACCGGACACCTGGTGCTCTCGACCCTTCACACCAACGATGCCGCGAGCACCATCACCCGAATGATCGACATGGGCATCGAGCCCTTCAACGTGGCGAGCGCGGTCAATTTGGTGGCCGCCCAGCGGCTGGTCCGGCGTATCTGCAAAGACTGTCGAGACCATGCTCAGTATACGGATGAAGAGCTCGCTCCCCTCCGGCTCGATCACGACCAGGCCGCGGCGATCGAGTTCATGAAGGGCGTGGGCTGTGAGACGTGCAGCGGCACGGGGTATCGGGGCCGCGCCGGCCTCTATGAGGTCATGGCCCTTTCGCCCGAGCTCCGGCGCATGATCTTGCGGGGAGAGTCAGCCGCGGATCTCAAGGACCAGGCGGTCGCTGAAGGGATGCTGACACTGCGTATGGATGGCCTCGAGAAGATCAAACAGGGCGTGACCACCCTCGAAGAAGTAGTCAAGGAGACAGCCGAATGAGCATCAACCTCCGGACGTTACTCGAAGAAATGATCGAGAAGGAAGCGTCCGACCTCCATCTCGCCGTGGGCGAGTGTCCCAAGCTGCGGATTGACGGCGATATCGTCAATTCCTCGTTCACCGAGGTGATGACCGCGAAGGACACGCTTCATTTGGCGTACTCCGTCCTGACGGAAAACCAGAAGAAGCGCTTCGAAACCGAGGACGAGCTCGACTTCTCGTTCGGGATCCAGAACCTGGCCCGGTTCCGCGGCAACTGCTTCAAGCAGCGCGGGTGCGTGGGCATGGTCATCCGGATGATCCCGTTCCAGGTGAAGTCCTTCGAGGAGCTCGGGCTTCCGCCCGTCGTGGCCAAGCTCTCCGAGCGGCCCCGCGGCCTCGTGCTGGTGACCGGGCCGACCGGATCGGGCAAGTCGACCACGCTCGCGGCCATGATCGACAAGATCAACCGGGAGCGCAAAGGGCATATCATCACGGTCGAGGATCCGATCGAGTTCATCCACCGCCACCAGTCGTGCTTGGTCAACCAGCGGGAAGTCGGCACCGACACCAAGAGCTTCGCCAACGCGCTCAAGTACGCGCTGCGGGAAGACCCTGATATCATCCTGGTGGGCGAGATGCGCGACCTGGAGACCATCTCGGCCGCGCTGACCATCGCGGAAACCGGTCACCTGGCCCTGGCGACGCTCCATACCAACTCGTCGGCGGAGTCGATCAACCGGATCATCGACGTCTTCCCGTCGAGCCAGCAATCCCAGGTCCGGGCCCAGCTCGCCTTCGTGCTCGAGGGCGTCGTGACCCAAACCCTGCTCCAGAACTCGAGCGGGCGGGGGCGCAGCATGGCGTGCGAGATCCTGGTGGCCACGCCCGCGATCCGAGCGCTGATCCGGGACGACAAGGTGCACCAGATCTACTCCGCGCTCCAGACCGGCAAGAAGCACGGAATGCAGACGATGAACGATTCGCTCTATCAGCTGCAGATGACGCGCCGAGTGAATCCCGAGGAGTGTTTACGGGTGTCGTCTGACCCCAAGGAGTTCATGCGCATGATCGGCATGACACCGCCTGAGGAAGAAGACATCAAGTCAATCGACGAGGGTCGGCGCGCCACCCTGCGCCGCTAGGTCAGCATTTCGGAGGAGAGAACTCATGCCGCTCTACGAATACACCGCGAAGAACAGTAGCGGTCAGATCATGAAGGGACAGCTCGACGCGCCGTCCAAGGACGACGTCGTCAACCACATCCGCAAGAATCGGATGATTCTGGTGAGTGTGCGTGAGGCCCCGAAGTCGATCAACCTGAGTTTTGGCGCCAAGCGCATCACCACCCGCGACACGGTCATCTTCACGCGTCAGTTCGCCACCATGATCAACGCGGGCCTCCCGCTGGTCCAGTCGCTGAACATTCTCGCGCAGCAGACTGAGAACAAGTCGCTGAAGGATGTCACCCGCACGGTGGTGTACGACGTCGAGGCCGGCAATACGCTGGCCGATGCCTTGAGCAAGCACCCCAAGGCGTTCTCGGACCTGTACGTGAACATGGTGGCCGCCGGCGAAGCGGGCGGTATTCTCGACACCATTCTCCTGCGCTTGGCCGTCTTTCTCGAAAAGAACGACGCGTTGATCCGCAAGGTGAAGGGCGCCCTGGTGTATCCGGGCGTGATCCTCACGGTGGCCGGGGCGGCCATCGCCATCCTGCTCATCTTCGTGATTCCGACGTTCCAGAGCATGTTCGCCTCGGTGGGCATGGAGCTCCCGCTGCCGACTCGGATCGTGATCGGGGCCTCGGACATACTGCTGGGCTACTGGTGGGCGGCCATCGCCATCCTCATCGCCCTGACGTTCGCCATGCGGGCGTACTACCGGACCGATGGCGGTCGGCTCCGCATCGACCAGCTGCTTCTGTCCTCTCCGGTCCTGGGAGATATGCTGCGGAAGTCCGCCGTCTCGCGGTTCACCCGGACGCTCGGGACGCTCATCTCGTCGGGCGTGTCGATTCTGGATGGTCTGGAGATCACGGCCAAGACCGCCGGCAATCAGGTGATCCACAATGCCGTCATGGAATCGCGGCAATCCATCGCGGGTGGTGAGACCATCGCGGGTCCGCTCGAGAAGTCCAGTGTGTTCCCGCCGATGGTCATTTCCATGATCGCGGTCGGCGAGCAGACCGGCGGCTTGGACGAAATGCTGGCGAAGATCGCCGACTTCTACGACGAGGAAGTAGACGTCGCGGTCAGCGCGCTCCTGTCCCTCATGGAGCCGATCATGATCGTCGTGTTGGGCGTCATCGTCGGCGGCATGGTTGTGGCGATGTACCTCCCGATCTTCGACATGATGAACGCGATTCAGTAAGCACGCCGTTCTCTCCGCTGGCCGATGGGGCCCGACCGCTTGCGGTCGGGCCCCATCGGTTTCCAGACCTCCGGCTTCCTACCGCCCCAGCGTGGTATCGATGGCGCCCTCCTCAGGTCCGAAACTAGTTTTGACCCGGGAGGAGGTCCCTATCATGACCATCACGAGTATCGACCCGACGACCGGGAACACCCTCGAAACCTACCCGGCGCTCAGCGCGGCGGCGGCGGCCGCCGTCCTCGACCAAATCGGCAGGGCCCAACAGGCCTGGCGCGAGAGCGCCATGGTCGAGCGCGCTGCGCTCCTGACCAAGACCGGGCAGGCCCTCCGCCGGGAGGCTGTGCCCCTGGCCCGGCTGATGGCGGCTGAGATGGGCAAGCCGGTCGCGCAGGGCAAGGCGGAAGTGGAAAAGTGTGCCTGGGTGTGCGAGTACTACGCGGAGCGGGGCCCTGACTTCCTCGCTCCGGAGCACATCGCGACCGACGCGCGCCGGAGTTTCGTGGCCTATCAACCACTCGGCGTGGTCTTGGCGGTCATGCCCTGGAACTTTCCATTCTGGCAGGTGTTCCGCGCCGCGGCCCCGGCACTCATGGCGGGGAACGGCATGGCGCTCAAGCACGCGAGCAATGTCCCCGGGTGCGCCCTCGCCATCGAGCGCCTGTGGCGGGAAGCCGGCGCCCCCGACCATTTGTTCCGCACCCTGCTCATCGGAAGCACCCACGTGGCCGGCTTGATCGGCCATCCGGCGGTTCGGGGCGTCACCCTGACCGGAAGCACGCCCGCCGGCCGTGCCGTCGCGCGCGAAGCTGGAACCATGCTCAAGAAGACCGTGCTCGAGCTCGGGGGCAGTGATCCTTACGTGATCTTGGAAGACGCCGATCTCGATCGCGCGGCGGAGACATGCGTGACGGGCCGTCTGATCAACACCGGCCAGAGTTGTATTGCGGCCAAACGGTTCATCGTCCCGCGAGCCATCCTGGCGGAGTTCGAACGCCGGATGGTTGCCGGCATGGCGTCGAAGACCATGGGTGACCCGACCGAGGAATCGGTGGAGCTCGGTCCGCTCGCCCGCCATGATCTCCGCGAGGAACTCCACCGGCAGGTGGAGCGGAGTGTCGCGGCCGGGGCCCGCCTGCTTCTGGGTGGCAGGATTCCCGACTCGCCGGGCGCGTTCTACCCGCCAACGGTGCTGAGTAGCGTCACGAAGGGCATGCCGGCCTACGAAGAGGAACTCTTCGGCCCGGTGGCCGCCATCATACCGGTGGCCGATGAGGACGAAGCCATCATGGTCGCGAACGACACGGCGTTCGGACTCGGGGCGGCCGTCTTCACCCGGGACATCGAGCGCGGCGAACTGATCGCCACGACGCGCCTCGAAGCCGGGTGCTGTTTCGTGAATGCCTTCGTCCGGTCCGATCCGCGGCTGCCCTTCGGAGGCGTCAAGGAGTCAGGGTATGGTCGCGAGCTGGGGATGTTCGGGATACGGGAATTCGTCAACGTAAAGACGGTGTACGTTGCCTAGCCGCGCCTAGTTGAGGTGGACGATCAGCGGCGCGTGATCGCTCGGCTTGCCCTCGCCGCTCGACGGCTTGCGCTCGTCCCGGTCAATCTCGACGCTCCGGCAGCGCGATGCCACCGGCTCGCTCGCCAGCGCCAGGTCGATGCGGAGCCCCCAGCCGCGATGGAAGGCGCCGCCGCGGTAGTCCCACCAGGTGTGCGGCCCTCCGCCGGGGTGGTGCCGCCGGGTCACATCCACCAGCCCCCAGGCAACGAGTTGCCGGATTCGGTCTCGTTCGGCGTCGCTGCAATGCACCCGCCCGCGCCACTTCTCGGGGTCGTGGACGTCGTGATCGTCGGGTGTCACGTTGAAATCGCCCACGAGAAGGAGCGGCCGGCCCGGGTCGAAATCCTGCTCGAGCCAGCGGAGCACGGCATCCAGCCACTGGAGCTTGAGCTGGAATTTCGGGCTCTCGACCGATTCCCCATTGATCACATAGAGGTTGAGGATCTGGACCCCGTCGACCGTGCCGCCGATCACCCGCGCCTGGTCAGCCGCGGGATCGCCGGGGAAGCCGTGGCACACGTCGGAGGCCAGGGACCGGCTCAGGATGGCGACGCCGTTGTAGGTCTTCTGACCGAAGATCTGGGCGTGGTAGCCGATCGCCGAGAACTCGTCGATCGGGAAGTCCTCGTCGCGGACCTTGGTCTCCTGGAGGCAGAGGACGTCGGGGCGGTGGCGCTCGAGCAGCGCCAGGGTCCGTTCGAGCCGGGTCCGAATGGAGTTGACGTTCCAGGAGATGATCTTCACGGTCCAGCGGCAGCGCTCCGAAGTTGGTCGAGGACCTCGCCGAGGCGACGGATCGACTCGCCGTAGGCGGTCCAATCTCCGGCCCGCTGGGCCTCCATGGCACGTGCGTAGTGGTCGGTCGCTTGGCGGATCAGGGCCGCGGCCCCGCCGGTGAGCCCCTGAACGGTCGTCGCGCCCGGGGCGGCGGCGGCGGCGGCAACGGCCACCGGTGCCGGACCGACCGTGGACGGCCGCTGAGCGCCGAACAGCATGGCCAGCGCCTGGTCCAGCGTCTCCTCCATCACCACTTGGTTCTGGTAGGCCACGATGACCCGCTTGAGCTCGGGAATGCGGCCCCCCTCCGCCCGCAGATAGAGCGGCTGGACGTAGATGAGCGACTCCTCGATGGGAATCACCAAGAGCTCGCCCCGAATGACCTGCGAGCCCCGCTGGTCCCAGAGCGAAGTTTGGCGCGACACTTCGGTGTCTTGGTTGATGCGATTGACGATTTGACGCGGGCCGAACACCAGGCTTTGCCGCGGGAACTGGTACACCCGGAGCTTCCCATAGTGCGGGCCGTCATTTCTCGCCACCATCCACGCGGCCAGATTGTCCTTCCCGCGCGGGGTGAATGGAGTCATGAAGATGAACTCGGCTTGGTCTTCTTCCGGCAGGCGCAACACGATGTGGCGCATGAATGGATCCGGCCGGTCACGCTGATCGATCGCCGGGATCTGCCACTGGTCCTCGCGGTGATAGAAGGTTTCGGCCTCGTCCATGTGGTAGGTGGTGTACAGCGATGCCTGTATCCCGTACAGATCCTCCGGATAGCGCAGGTGGGCCCGGAGGTCGGCCGGCAGCTCGGCGAGCGGCTTGAAGATGCCCGGGAAGATCCGGTCGTAGGTTCGAATGAGCGGATCGTCGGGCTCGGCGATGTACGCGACCACGTCGCCGTTGTAGGCGTCGAGCACCACCTTGACGCTGTTCCGCATGTAGCTGGTGCCGTCGGCCAGTCGCTGGGAGTAGGGATAGCGGCTGGTGGCCGTGTAGCCGTCGAGGATCCACTTGAGCTCGCCCGCGTCGGTGACTACGACGTAGGGGTCGTGGTCGAGCCGGAGGAAGGGCAGGGCCCGGCGCGTCCGGTCGACGATGTTGCGATAAAACAAGATGCGCGACTCGGCCGTGAGGTCGCCCGAGAGAAGGATGTTCATCGACCGGAAATGCCACGCCAGGAGCCCGCGGCGCAGCGGCCCTCCGATGGAGATCCCGGCCGTTCCCTCATATGCCGTGAACACGTTGGCATCTCCGGAGGGGTAGTCGAACTCCTCCCGGCGGGTGTTGACGAACACGTACTGCTGGGACAACTCACCAAAGTAGATCTGCGGCCGAGTGACCTGGAGCGACACCTTCGAGGCCGGGGGCAGGTCCTGAATGAACAGGACCGGCAGGCCCTCCTCCGTCACCTGGTTCACCGGCCCCAGGGTAACTCCCATGCCGTGGGTGAAGACGAGATGTTCGTTGATGAACGTGCGGGTCGGCAACGATGCCGGATTCAGCTCGCGCGGCGACAGCATGACCTGCCGGTACTTCCCGTCGATCCAGTACCGGTCGTCATCGACCGAGATGAAGTCGTAATACGTGCGGATTTCCTGGAGCTGTCCGAAGGTCTGGAGCAGTGGGTCGCGATCCCACAGGCGCACGTTCTCGATGGTGGGAGCGTTGGCCGCGATGTCGTCGCGGGTGAGTTGGGCTTCGCCGCGCAGGTCGAGCGTCTCCACGCTGTCCAGCTCCCACGCGCGGCGAGTCGCCTCGATATGGTGGGCGAGATAGGGCGTCTCCCGGGTCAGCTCCGTCGGATCGACGAACAGCTTCTGCACGGCGCTGGGCACGATGCCCTGTCCCACGACCACGACGAGGAGATACGCCGCGAGGGACAGCGTGGCGTTCCAGGCCACGGTACCACGGATGGCGCCGACCAGGACGAACCCCGCCGCCAGCAGGGCAATCACTGCCGATAGTCGCAGCGCAGGCAGGCTTGCGTGGAGGTCGGCATAGCTGGCGCCCACCAGCGGGCCGGTGGTGGAGAAGAGGAGGCTGGGAATGTGGACGAACCAGGTTTGGATCCCGAGTGTCAGGAAGACGAGGGCAACGAGGATGCCGAGGTGTAGGCCGGCGGATGGCTCCACGCGAACACGGCGACCGTTGATGACGACGTCACCCCTCAACCAATAGAGCGGAACGCTCAGGGCCAGGCTGAGGATGAGCAGTGCCAGCACCAAGCCCAAACCGGTGCTGAGCAAGGGCAAGACGAACACATAGTAGCCGATGTCGCGTCCGAAGATCGGGTCGGCCACTCCGAACGGCGTGCGATGAATGAACTGCATCACCGACAGCCAATTCCCTGTCAGGGGAAGGGCCGTTAGGAACGCGAGGACCAGGGCAGTCGGGATGGCCAAGCGCCCGAGCAACGCCGTCACGTTGAGACGCGGGGCGTTCGGATTGAACTTGACCAAGATGGGGTCGGGCACGAGTCCCCGTTGCGCCAGCCGGAGATTGGCCCAGAGCACTCCGAACACGACGAGCCCGGCACCGGCAAAGAGCGCGAGCTGGGTCACCAGCTCCGTCGTGAACACGCGCTCGAATCGAAGCCCCTCGAACCAGAGCCAGTCTACGTAGAGTGAAATCGCCCCGGGGATGGCGAGAAGCAGGACGAAACCTACGACGAGGGCGACAATGACCGCCCGGCGAATGGTATGAGGCATCGGTCCGTTCGGGGATGGGGTCGCACCAAGGATAGCACCGTTCGCGGCCCGGCGCGATCCGGATCGCGGCCGATTATCCGTCGTTGGTACAGCCTTCGGTGCGTCGGGTATCGATCAAGTGCACGATCTGCCAACCTGCCGCGCCGTGGAACAGCTGGAACGCGTCGACCCCGCAGTGGCTGAATTTCTCGCCGAGGTAGAAGGCGTAGTCGGTCCACACGGTCGCGAGCAGACCGTCGATCCGCACGTCGGTCCCCCAGATCCGCTCGTCCCAGATGTCGTCATGGGGGCTCCCGACCAGGGCGATGAATTGCTCGAGGGACCCGGCCCGGAGTGTCGGAACGCCGTCACGTTCGAACGCCGTCATGAGGCGGGCGTCCGGGGCGAAGGCCGCACGAACGGCGGCGCTGTCGCCGGCCCGCATGCCGTCGAACAGGCCGGTGATGACCGTCATGACGTCCGATTCGGCTGATTGGGCGGCCGCCGCTGGGGCGGCCACCACGCCGAGGCATGCCAAGACCACGAGGCGACGCATGTCACATGCTCCAAGTGAGTGAACGCTGCCCGGGAAGCTGCCGGCCGCCAGACTTCGGGTCAACCCCTCTATCTTTGCCATGTGGCTGCGCGACCAAGCGCGGTGATGGAGGTGCTGTCCACCCCAATCCGGAGTCCGGGCATGCCGACTGAGCGGACCCTTCCGATTCCCCGCACGGCTCGCTACGCCACCCTCGGTACGCTCGATGAATCCGTCCGGGACTGCTGGATGGTGTGCCACGGCTATGGCCAGCTCGCGGCCAACTTTGTGATGGAATTCGAGCCGCTCAGGGCTCCCGGGCGGCTCATTGTGGCTCCTGAAGGCCTGTCGCGTTTCTACCTCCAGGGCCAGAGCGGACCGGTCGGCGCGAGCTGGATGACCCGTGAAGCCCGGACCCATGAGATCGCGGACTACGTGGGCTTCCTCGATACACTCTACCGTCATATCCTCGCCAAGACGCGCCGGGACGGGCTGCGTCTGACGGCCCTGGGCTTCTCCCAGGGAACGGCCACGGTGTGCCGCTGGGCGGCGCACGGTCAGGTGCGGCCCGATCGGATCGTGCTGTGGGGAGGTCCGCTGTTGCCGGATGACGAGATGAGGAGTGCCAGGGAACAACTGGCCCAGATCCGGTTCACCGTGGTGGTGGGAACGAAGGACAGCTATGTGAAGGGTGACGTTTTGAGGAAGGAGATCGCGAGATTTGCGTCCTTCGGCATCCCGCATGATGTCATCACATTCGACGGCGGGCATCGTCTCGACGCCGATGTACTGCGGCAATTGGCCGCGTGGTAGCCTTTGCCTCGCTTGCCTGCCGCGGCGCGCTCTTCCTATTATGCACTCCGGGTGACCGGCGGACTGCCTTGCGCCTGCTCCCTGTCTCCGAGGGTACATGACACCTGAGCAATCCACGCCGGTGGCTGAGCCAGCGTCTCCTGGCCCGCACACCGCCGGGACAGGCCGGACGCTGCCCAGCCAACGGACCATGATGTCCTGGCTCTTCGCGGCCCGGATGGTCCTCGCGGTAGCCGCGTTGTTGAGCGCAGCCGTGCTCTGGACGCGCGCGCCGGACGCGTCGTTTCTTGTCAGCATCGTGGTGCTCATAGGCTTCACCGTCACCGCGTACTCCTGGTGGCTGGTGTGGGTGCGAGGCGCTCAGCCGGGGTTGTTCTTCCTCTTCGTCCAGGCGCTGGTCGACCTCGGCTTGGTGGCCACCCTGGTCTATTCCTCGGGCGGTGGCGAGAGCCCGGCAACGGCGCTCTACGTCGTTCTGATCGCGGCCTATGCCGTGCTGATGCCTCCGCTACCGGGATTCCTCGTTGCTCTCCTGGCCTCGTCGCTCTACCTGGCGGAGGTCATGTGGCCCACGCCGCGCATGCCCGATCTTGGCGTGTGGGGTCAGGTGGCCGTGTTTCTGGCGGTATACGCCATCATCTCGGCACTCGGTACCCGGCTGCGGCAGGCCGGGGCCGAGCAGGTGTCCCTCGAGAGCGAGCTGCGCCGGATCAAGCTCGAAGCGGATGAAATTCTGTACAACATCCGATCCGGCGTTCTGACGGTGGACAGCACGGGGCGGTTGGCTTTCATCAACCCGATGGCGGAGCAATTGCTCCAGGTGAATGCGGCGGTGATGTTGGGCCGACCATTCCTCGATGTCCTGAAACAGCGCTCGGCCGAGTTGTGGGCCGCGCTCGAGGCGGGGGCGCGAAGCGGTGAGAGGGTGAGCCGTGGCGAAGGGGCAATTACGCGGCTGGACGGGAGCAGGTTTCCCATCGGTCTCACAACGACCACCTTCGCGCGCGCGACGGGCGCGGGCCAGTCGGTCACGGCCCTCTTCACGGATATCTCGGCCTCCAAGCGACTCGACGAGCTGCATCGCCGCGCCGAACGACTGGAAGCCGTCGCGGCGCTGAGCGCCTCGTTGGCCCATGAGATTCGGAACCCGCTATCCTCCATTCGGAGCTCGGTGGAGCAACTGGCCAAGACCGCCCAGGCCGACGAGGACGATCAGGTGCTGGCCGATCTGATCGTGCGGGAGACCGACCGGCTGACGCGGCTGCTCAGTGAGTTTCTCGATTTCTCCAGGGTACGGGTGGCGCAGTCCCAGGACGTGGATCTGCGGTCGGTCATCGAGGCCGCTTCGCGGTTGGTCCAAGCCCACCCCGATGTCGGCGACGCGAAGATCGTCATCGAGGGCGAGCCGACGTTCGTACAAGCGGACGAGGACCTGCTGCACCGGATCGTGGCCAATCTCCTCCTGAATGCCGCGCAAGCCGCCACGGGTCCTGTGCACATCCGGGTCAGCTTCGGCGTCGGTCATGCCGCGGACCTGCCGATCGGGAGCGGTATCGAGCAGCCGGTCCGCATCCAGGTGGAAGACGACGGACCGGGGATCCCTTCGGCCGTCCTCGACCGTATCTTCCAGCCGTTCGTGACGGGCCGGAAAGGCGGCACCGGGCTGGGGCTGGCCATCGTCCAGCGGGCGGTCGAGGCCCACCGGGGGTTGGTGCTCGTCGATACCCAGGCCGGAGTCGGGACGACCTTTACTATTTTCCTTCCGGCACAACGCAATGTGGAGGACGCTGCTGCATGAGCCAAAAGCCGTCCGTGTTGGTGATCGACGACGAGTCCGCAATTCTGGACACGCTCCGGATCCTCCTGAAGAAGGAAGGCTTCGAGGTCGTCACCGCCCAAGGTGGCAAGGCCGGACTGGACCAGATCCGCGCGGGAGTGCACGACCTCATCCTGTCGGACGTTCGCATGCCCCAGGTCACGGGCATCGACGTCCTCCAGGCCTCGCGCGAGCAGGATCCCATGACGCCGGTGATCCTGATGACCGCTCAGGCATCGCTTCAGACTGCCATCAGCGCCGTCAATCAAGGAGCCTACTACTACCTGCAGAAGCCGTTTGCCAACGACGAGTTGGTGGCCATTCTCCGCCGGGCCTGCGAATTCCGCCAGGTCCGGGTCGAGAACAAACAGCTCAAACAGGAAATCCAGCGTCGCGACCGGAGCAGTCACTCACGCCCGATCGGCAAGTCGAAGCGGTTCATCGATGTGCTCAAGCTGGCTGAACAGATCGCGCCGACCGACTCCACGGTCTTGATTCAGGGCGAGAGCGGGACCGGCAAGGAGGTGGTCGCCCGCTACTTGCACAATCTCTCGATTCGGGCCGACGGGCCGTTCCTCTCGATCAACTGCGGAGCCCTGCCCGAGAACCTGCTGGAGAGCGAGTTGTTCGGGCACGTCAAGGGATCGTTCACCGGGGCTGTCCGCGACAAGCAGGGACTCTTCGCCGCGGCACGCGGGGGGACGTTCTTCCTCGACGAGGTGGGCGAGATGCCCCCGTCGCTTCAGATCAAGCTTCTCAGGGTGTTGCAGGAGCGCGAGGTCATTCCTGTGGGAGCCACCGAGGCCATCCCGGTGGACGTGCGGATCATCGCCGCGACCAATCGCGATCTCGAAGAAGAAGTGCGCCGCGGCAATTTCCGCTCCGACCTGTTCTACCGGCTCAACGTGATCGCCCTTTACCTTCCGCAGCTGCGCGAACGGCGTGACGACCTCCTGCTCTTGATCGAGTGGTTTCTTCAGCGGGTTTCGAACGAGGGTGACGGGGAGCCGAAGGCGCTGTCTGCCGACGCGCTCGATGCCATGCTGGTCTACGACTGGCCGGGTAATGTTCGTGAGCTCGAAAACGCGCTGGAGCACGCGGTGGTGCTGACCCGCGGGAACCTGATCGAGCCGACCGCCTTGCCGGAGCGCATCACCCGGCGCCGCAAGGAACCGCTGGTCGCGGAGCGGTCCTTCCGCAATCCGACGCTCGACGTGATCGAGCGGGCCTACATCATGTACGTGCTCCAGGCGGAGGGGGGCAACAAGACCCGCGCGGCCGAAGCTCTTGGCATCGATCCATCCACCCTCTACCGCAAGCTGAGCCGCTACGAAGAGCAGGCGGCGGAGCTGGCCCTGGAATAGCGCTCGGCCTTCCCTCGCAGTCCGCAGGCCCCCTGATCTCGCTTGTCTTGCAAAATCCGGGGTTAACGCCCGAAAAAACGCACCGGATTTTCCTGCTCGATAACACTCTAAGTCATTGTCATAGAATGACTTAGATCCTCAGACCCACCCCTGGCACACTCGTTGCTCATTACCATCGCGGGAATAGGTCCCAATGGGTTTGGCTACCCTACGAACGTGGTGATGAAAGTTATCTCAACTGGAGGAAGTACCATGAACCGCAAGGGATTCACCCTGATCGAGTTGCTGATCGTCGTCGTGATCATCGGCATCCTGGCCGCGATCGCAATTCCGAAGTTCGCGAACACGAAGGAGAAGGCCGTTGTTGCATCCATGAAGTCGGATCTGCGGAATATGGTGACCGCGAATGAAGGCTTCTTCTCGGACAACAACGACTACGCCGGCAACTTCGGCCCGGCGCAGATCAACGGTCTGGCCGGTGCCGGTACGGTGGCCTTTTCGCCGACCACCGGTAACGTGCTCACACCTGAACTATGTCGACGCAGCTGGTTGGAATGCGACGATCACCAATCCCGCCGTTACCAGCGCGTCCAACGACGTGTGCGGCATCTTCGTGGGCGATCCCGCCACGTATGCCGGTGGCGCCGGTCTGGCCGTGACGGACACTGAAGGCGCCCCGAAGTGTTACTAAGGGTTGCCTGAGTTAGGACGCAGGTGGAACTGAATCGGGCGGCGGGTTGTTCCGCCGCCCCTTTCACATCGTCCCGGCGGTCGAAATGGAGTCACCGATGAGTCTGCCAAACTGAACCCAAGCGCGACACGCGATCCCAGCCGGCTCCGGCTGAGCGTGGTCGACGCGCAGGCCGGCGGGGCTTCACGCTCATCGAGCTGTTGATCGTGGTGGTGATCATCGGGCTCCTTGCCGCGATCGCCATCCCCAAGTTCGCCAACTCCAAGGGCAAGACGTTCGTCGCGGCCATGAAGTCCGACCTGCGCAACATCGCCACACTGCAGGAGACGGTCTTCTTCGAGACTGCCACCTACTACAACGGCCCCGTGCCGGATCCGGTGTTGTTCAACTTCCAGCCGAGCCAGAACATCAGCCTCGCGCTGGCCAACGTCACCAATGCCGGCTGGGCCGCCACGGCCACCCACGCCCTTACGCCGGTCATTTGCTACATCTACGTCGGGAACGGCGGTCCGTTCAACTTGGCAACGGTCGAGGGAGAGGTGAAGTGCACTCCCTAGGGCCGGGGGTTGCTTGAGCGTGTAACCGGGCGACGGGGGCCAGAGCCCTGAGATCGCCCGTTTTCTTGGCACTTGTTTACGGCGCGATCGGAGGACGGCACATGCCCGCACCCAGTCAGCAGCGCTCCATCCACACCGAACTCCTGTTCAACCTGGTCTTCCTCGCCTCGGCTGCGATGATGGTGGTCGGCGTGACCACGCTGATGCTGAGCCGGCTCGACCCCGACCGGGCCTTCGCCGCCATGCTCGTGCTCTGGGCCGGCGGAACCGCGGTATTCTCCGGCTTTGGCGCCTACCTGGTGCGCCATGCGGTGCTCGATCCCTTAGGTCGGCTCCGATCGCTGGCCGACCGGGCCGCGGCTGGTCAGTCAGCCGGGAGCGCCGAGCCCCTGGGCACACGGGAGTTCGACGAGCTGAGCCACCGGATGCAAGAAATGGCAGAACAATTGCTACAGGCTCACCCATCAGAAGGCTGGAGGTTCGACCAAGACGACTCCTGGGTCGCCCAGGCTGGTCGGGGTGCATGATTTCCGCAATCTACCTGGCGTAATAGGCAATGCAGCTCGGCAGTCATCCAAATGACGAGACCGGTCCCGAAGGGGCCCTGCGCGCCCTCATCGTGGGGGGTGACGCCGGGCTTACTGCTGCGATCCGGCAACCACTCGAGGACACCGGCTTCACCGTCGATGCGGCGGCCGATGCCGGGCGCGGCCTGGCCCGGGCCCAATCCGAGCGGCCGCACGTCGTGCTCTTGCCGGCCCACTTGCCAACCATGGACGCGGTCGAATTCCTCCAGCGGTTCCGCGAAGCCGGCCGGGCCGGGCTCGTCATTGTCCTCGCCGGACCCGGGACAGATGACGCCGGCCTGGCCGCCATGCGGGAGGGCGCCTATGGCGTCCTTCCCGTGCCGATCCGCCCCGAAGAGCTGCGGCTCGTCGCCCGCCGCGCCGCGGAGCACGAGCAGTTGCGTCGTGAAGTCCAAACGCTCAGGGAATCACTCGGCGCGCACATGCTCAACGGCGAGATCGTAGCCGAAAGCGCGGCCATGCGCGCGGCGCTCGACATGGCGGCGACCCTGGCCGCACACGATGCGCCCGTCCTGATCACCGGGGAAACCGGTACCGGAAAGGAAGCGCTCGCCCGAGCCATCCACCGGATGTCCTGTCGCAAGCACGCTCCCGTCATTGGGGTGCCGTGTGACACTATTCCGGAGCAGTTGCTCGAGACCGAGTTCTTTGGGGATGCCCCGGCTTCGGCGTCAGGCCGCCAACCGAATTGCTGCATCTTCGTGCGGGCGGCCGGGGGCACGGTACTCTTCGAAGAAATCACGGCCCTGCCGCTGCGCCTGCAAGAGCACGTGCTCAGCGCCATGGACGATCCAGCGGCGGGACGGGCCAACGGCGACTTCCCGCGCGCTCGCGATGCCCGGGTGATCGGCACCAGCACCAAGGCCTTGGCTGCCGAGGTCGAGCGGGGCCTATTCCTCGACGAGCTCCATCAGCGGCTGCGTGCGGCACATATCAAGCTCCCGCCGCTGCGCGAGCGGCCCGAGGACATACCCGGACTGTTGGCGCACTTTGCCCAGCAAGCGGCCGGAAGCCTGGGACGGCCCATCAGCCTGACCCCACAGGCGCTTTCCCTCCTCACGGCCTATCACTGGCCTGGCAATGTCCGCGAGCTCAGACACGAAGTGGAACGCGCGGCGGCCTTGAGCCCGACTGGTCGGCTGGATCGCGGTGACTTCGGCTTGACGGGCCCTGGTCGCGACGTTGGCGGCGGCGGGGCCATGAGCGAGGCAGGGGTCATCGGCCCGACCCTCAAGCTCAAGCCGCAAGTCGAATCCTTCGAGCGAAACGCCATCCGCCGCGCGCTGGCCGCCGCCTCCGGCAATCGGCGCGAGGCGGCCCAACTCCTCGGCGTGAGTTTGCGGACCCTGTTCTACAAACTCCGCCGCTACGGGCTGGAGTAGGCCCGACCAGCGCCTGGGCCGGGCCCTCCCGGAGGGCTCCGCGCCGCCGAGTTGCGTTCTTTCGATTCCTCCCGCACAATTGACCTATGCCCTGGCCCTCCGGCCCTAATTTCGGGGGCCGAGGGTCTCCTTTGCCTGCCGGATCGCTGGGCGGCTCACGATCAATTGAAGGAGTGACTGGGTGAGGAATCGGACCGGGTACAGCGTGCTCGAGCTCCTGGTGGTCTTTGTCATCATCGGCGTCTTGGCCCTGATGGCATACCCCTCGGTGCGGCGAGGCCTCCGGGGCAACTCCATTCGGGGGGCGCGTACCACGGTCGTCACACTTTACGCCCAGGCTCGGGCGACGGCGGTGCAGGGAAACCGACGAACCGCGTTACGCTTCAGCGGTAATACCGCCTTCGTCACCGCCGACCGCGGCGGCGGCGTGTCCGACACCCTTGGCGGTGTCGATTTACATGCGCAGTTCGGGGTCGATGTGGCTACGTCGGATTCGGTGCTCTGGCTCGATGCGCGGGGACTGGGCATGGGAGCGGGAACCAGCACCACCACCATCGCCCTGACCCGGGAGAGTGAGGCCGACACAGTGGAAATCAGCGGATTCGGGAGGGTTATCGCGCAATGACTTCGAGCCGCTCAGGGTTCACCCTGGTCGAGGTCATGATTGCGTTGGTGATTCTGTCGGTCGGCGTGATCGCCCTGGCGGGCTCCTCGAGCTTGGTGACCCGCATGATCGGGCAGGGGAAGCGCACCGGTGCCGCGGTGCAGGTTGCCGCGTCGCGGCTCGAGACTCTCCGGGCCACGAGCCGAACCACGGCTCCCCCGTGTCTGGATCCGGCCTTTGCGAGCGGCGGGCCGGTGACCACCCGCGGGATGACGGAATCGTGGGTGGTACCACCCGCGGGAACCAGCCGGACCGTGTTGGCCATCGTAACCTATGCTCGCGCCGGCGGGACGGTGACCGACACATTGCTCACGGTGGTCCGATGTTTCTGATGGTGCGTAACTCCCGGGGCCTAACCCTCATCGAACTCCTGGTCTCCCTCGTCATGCTCGGGATGATCGGAGGGGTCACTTACGGTTTCCTCGCCAATACCCAGCGTATTACCCGGAGCCAATCGGAACTGGTCAATCTCCAGTCCAATGTGCGGACCGGAATCCTGGTCGTGCCATCCGAGCTGCGTGAGATCGGCGTGGGCGGGGGCGGGTCCGACATCCTTTCGCTTGGCTCTTCCGGCATCATCTACCGCGCGGCACGTGGGCTCGGATTCACGTGCCAGGTCTCGGCGTCCGAAATTCGCATCTCCAATGCTCCGGCCACGCCGTATTTCGGGTTGCGCGCCATCGTGCCGGGTCGGGACAGCCTGTTCCTCTTTGTCGAGCGCACGCCGGGCATCTCCTCGGACGACGTGTGGGTCCGGCTCGCGGTTTCCAGCGTCAACTCCGCGAGCACATGCGGCACGGACCCCGCCATCGCTTTGGGGGTGGCGAATCTCGGATCGGTGGTGCCGGGTGGGATCGGATCGCTCGTCGTGGGCGGGCCCGTGCGGCCGTTCGAAGTGATGGAGCTCCGGCTCTATTCCTCAGGGGGCAAGTTCTGGCTCGGCGCGCGGTCGGTGAGTGGTGGTGAACTTTCGCTTCAGCCGGTGCTCGGACCGCTCACCGCAAACGGATTCGAGCTCGACTATTTCGACGTGGCCGGCACCCCCACGTCCAATCGGTTCCAGGTCCGGACTCTCCGGGTTGCGATTCGGGGCGTGACTGACCAGCTGATCCGCGGGCCCGCCGGGACCGGCCCGACGGGCTACGTGCAGGACAGCCTGATGACCACCGTGAGCTTGCGCAATGCGCCGATCCCATAGCGGTGTGATGATCAGAACGCGATCCGCGCGCCCGTCGGTGGCGGCCGATGAACGAGGCATCGCCCTGGCGATTGCCGTGTTCGCCTTGGTGGTCATCGGGGCCTTGGTGGCCGGGACGTTCTTTGCCGGGCGCCTCGAGCAGCGCACCGGGCTCAACACCATGTTCGCGGAGCAGTCGTTCGAGCTAGCCGAAGCCGGCGCCACCGACGTCCTGGCGAACTGGGCCCCGGGCACCTTCAACACTCTCGCGCCGGGGGCCGACACGACACTGCCTCCGGTCGCGCTCGCCCCATTTCAAGTCTATGTGCCCACCGTCACGCGTCTGACGCCCGACTTGTTCTTCGTCCGGGCCACGGGCCAGCGGCTCGACGCGGACGGAGGTGTCCTCGCCGAGCGCACCGTGGGGTTGTTGGCGCGGTTGGGCATCCCGGCGGTGAATCCGGGCGCGGCGTTCGTCACCGGTACTGGGTCGCAGTTCTTCAGCCAGGCGGTGGCGTCGGGCGTGGATCTGGATCCGGTTGGGTGGGGTGGGGAGTGTCCTGGGGTTGTCGATACAGTGGCGGCGGTCCGCTCGGCCGCCGGCGTCATCGACAGCACCGATTGCGGCGGGGTGTCCTGCCTGGTTGGCGCCCCACCTCCGCCCGCGCTCCCGATTCTCAGTCCGGACAGCACCGTCACGTCCTCGCTGTTCACGGATTTTGGCGGCGTGTCCTTCGATGAGCTTGCCGCGATGGCGGAGAAGATCGTGGGCGCGAGCGCCGTCCCCAGCCCCAGCCTGAATGGCACGGGCGCCTGCGATCGAGCCGACCCGCTCAACTGGGGTGAACCATTGACCGGCCTGGGGTTCGACGACTGCTTCAACTACTTCCCCATCATTTACGCGCCGGGAGATTTTCAATTGTCCAACGGGCGGGGGCAGGGAATCCTGCTGGTTCGTGGAGACTTCTCCATCCGGGGCTCGGCGGCGTTCTACGGGTTGGTTGTAACGCTGGGCCGGTTCGAGGCGGAAGTGAGCCCCAGCCTCCATGGGGCGGTGCTGGCCCAAGGAGACAGCGTGATCCGGTCCCACACTGGCGTAACGGTCCTGATTCAGTACTCCTCGTGCGCCCTCACCCGGGCCCTCCGGCAGGCCGGCATTGCCCGCCCGCTGGCCGAGAGGCCGTGGGCCCAGGTCTTTCCCCTCAACTAGCCCTGGTCCCGGCTATTCCCCGCTCGAGGGCGGATCTCTCGACAAATCAAGGGATTCGGCGGCTCCCGGGCCGCTGCTGCATCCCGAGAGAGTGCTTGCGAAACCTGCCTAGAGTTCGGTTGGGGGGAACTCGGCCCTGGCATCGGCCAAAGAACCTAATATGTTGTATCCAAACGGGTTGGGTTCTCCATGCAACCCCTGGCACATGGGTTGCTGAACGCTACTCATTGCTGCGGCCGAACTTGCGGCACTTTTCCGGCCGGGACGCCGGGATCGTGGACCGAGCCGGCCGACGATTTCACGGGGTTTCGCTTCGATCGGGCTCCCCAGTACGGTCGCCGATTCCCGCAGCGCAGGCGTCGACATGATGTGCCACACTGGACTGCGGTAGGTCACCTCAAGCGAGTCATCGCTTGACAGATCCAGGGCTGATCGGCAGCAATGGCTGCCTGTCTGTCCTCTCCTTCACCTCTGTAGGCGATTATGGCGCTCTTCGGTCGGAAGCAAACCGTCGGTCTCGATGTCGGCAGCGGGTTGATCAAGATGGTCACCATCAGTCACCGCTCCGGCGAGCCGGAGCTGACCAAGGTGGCGTTCACCTCCGTGGTCGATGACGCGATCGTCGAGGGAGAGGTGGTCGATACCGGTATCGTGACGGATGCCATCAAGGGTCTGCTTGCGGCGGCCGGGATCAAGACCAAGACGGTGGTGACCGCAGTCGGCGGCCGCGACGTGATCATCAAGAAGGTCACCATGGATCGGATGAAGGAATCCGAGGCCCGGGACATGATCCGCTGGGAGGCGGAGCAACATGTCCCGTTCGACATGGACAACGTCGAACTCGACTTCCAAATCCTCGATCCCGATGGCGAAGGCTTGCAGATGACGGTGTTGTTGGTGGCGGCCAAGCGCGAGCTGGTGGAGTCGAAGGTGGCGCTCCTCGGCGACGTGGGGTTGACCCCGACCATCATCGACGTCGACGCCTTTGCCCTCCACAACGCGTTCGAACTCAACTATCCCGACGCGATGTCCGGGGTCGTCGGGCTGGTCAACATCGGCCATGAAACGACCAACGTAAACATTCTCGACTCGGGCGTGCCGGTGCTCACGCGGGACATCCCCGTGGGAACCCGCCGCTTCCGCGAAGACATGCAGCGGGAGCGGGGCATCACGGCCGAGGAGGCCGACCGAGTGTTGCAGGGTTTCGATCGGAACGAGATGCTGGATCCGTTCCTGGAAAGCCGCGGCGAGGAGTTGGCGGTCGGGATCGAGCGGGCAGCGGCCTTTCTCCAATCCTCGAGCCGCTCGGCCGGCGGGCTCAGCCAGCTGTACACCACCGGTGGCGGCGCCCGTATCCCCGGCCTGAACCGCGTGTTGGCAGACCGACTGCGGTTGCCGGTGCAGCTTGCCAACCCGCTGGAACGGCTGCGGGTCGCGGAAGGCGTCTTCGACACGATGAACGTCGACGAGGTCGCTCCGCTCCTGATGCTTCCGGTTGGACTCGCGCTCCGCAAAGCGGCGTAAGCCTCGAACCCCGAGTTGACTCGCTATGATTGAAATCAATCTTCGTCCGGGCCAGAAGCGCAAACGAGCCGGCATCCAACTCGGCGGTGCCTTCGCCGGGCTGCGCGGGCTGGCGAGCGGTGTGAAAGACCCGCTCCTCTTGGCCGCGGCAGCCGTGGTCATCGGCGTGCTCGGATACCTGGGCTGGACCTATGTGAGCACGGCGGCCACCATCCGCACCTTGGAGCCGCGCCTCGAGTCGGTGCGCGAGGAGAACCGACGCTTCCAGAACATCATCGCCCAGAAGCGGCGCGAGGAAATGATTCGGGACTCACTGGTCTCGCAGATCCGGGTGATCCGCCAAGTCGACGGCGATCGCTACGTCTGGCCGCACTTGTTGGACGAGGTGACCAAGGCCCTGCCGCCTTATACCTGGCTGGTCGATGTGTCGACCCTCGCCACCACCGGCGCCGCGGCGGACTCCCTCGACGACGGCATCACGCCGCGTCAGGTGCAGTTCCAGATCAACGGGAAGACCGTCGATATCCAGGCCTATACCCGGTTTCTCCGTCAGCTCGAGGCCTCGCCCTGGATCCATCAGGTTGCGCCGGTCTCGGCCCAGACCGTGGTAGACAAGGACCGTCCCGTGACCGCGTTTGCGATTCGCGCGGCGTTTAGCCGGGCCGACTCGGCCTACATCCAGACCGTTCCTCTCAGTCAGTCGGTGAGGTGATCCCATGGCACTCGGGAGCAATCGGCAGAGCGCACCAATTCTCATTATCCTGTTGGCGGTGATCGTGGGCTACATCGCTTACAGTGGGACCGGGCTGAGCGCGCTGGGAGTCAACGGCATGAAGGAACGCAAGGTCCGGATCGTCGCCATCGAAGACACCATCGCCCAGCTCGAGGCGCAGACCGACAGCGCCAAGCGCGAGCTGGCGAAGGGCACGGTGGAAGACCTGAGACAGAGAATCGAGCGGCACCGCGCGAGCCTCGTGCTGCTGCGGCGGCTGGTGCCGGAAAGCAACGAAGTGCCCAACCTGCTCGACGATATGTCGACCCGGGCCAAGATCCGCGGCGTGAATCTCTCCGAGGTCGTGCCGTTGCCGGTCGAGCCAGGCCCGATTCCCTTCGACACGCATAAGTACAACATCGCCGTCATTGGCCGGTACGACGAGATCGGCGAATTCCTATCCGATGTCGCGTCGCTGCAGCGCATCATCGTACCGATCGACGTGAGCTTGGCACCGGCGAACCAGCAGGCGGCGCGGGCCCTCAGCGATACCTCGGGCGCCCTCCTCCAGGCTCGGTTCCAGATCCGTACGTTCGTCAAGCCGCCAGAAGCGGAAGGAGTGGCCAGTGGGACCTAAGAGCGTCAGCCTCAGCCTCGGCCTGCTGTCCGGACTGCTCCTGGCCTGCGGCCAGAGCGATGCGGCAAGCACGGCCGGGGCAAATGCCCCCGCGACGACCACCGTCGTTCAGGCGGCGACGCCGCGAGCGGCCCTGGCAGCCGTTGCGGACACCGAGCCGGTGCTGGATGAAACGAGTCTCTCGCGGGAAACCTTCAGCTACGGCGGCGGGAGTCGCGATCCGTTCGAATCGTTACTCAACACGGCGCGCCTCGGCCCCGAGCTGTCGGATCTCGAGCTCGTCGGTGTCTACCTCGACGCCGAGCGGCCCAGCAATAGCGTCGCCGTGCTGCGAGACAAGACAACGGGCCGCCCCTACAAGGTCCGTCGCGGTGAAGAGATCGGCCGGGCACGCGTCCGGCAAATCAGGCAGCGTGATGTCACGTTCACTATCGAAGACTTCGGCTTCGAGCGACAGGAAACTCTATCCTTGCCCACGCGGGAGGAAGCTTCACCATGACCCGATTCCTCAGGTACGTCCTTGCTGTCGCCGCCCTCGCGGGCGCGGTCTCTCCGGCGCTCGCCGCCGCCGATGAACCAGACGGCGAGGTGACGGGTGTAAGCCTCATGTCCTCGCCGGGGCGCGCAGAAGTCGTCGTGACGATCCGTGGCGAGGTCGAGATCAACGATTTCGTCCTTCATTCTCCCGAGCGCCTCGTGTTGGACGTCCAGGGCGCAGTGCTGCGCTCCGGTGTCCAGACGCTGTACGACGGGGTCAATCGCGGCGGTGTCCGGAACATCCGGTACAATCAGTTCCGCCCCGACGTGGTCCGCATCGTTCTCGAGTTCGATCAGCTGAAGGACTACGAGATCGCGCGCGTCAAGGACGAAATCCGGGTGTCCTTCGGTTCGGAACGGGCCTTCCTGGCCTGGTCCGCGACCGCCCCCGCGGAGCTGGTGCCGCCCAGCGCCACCACGCCGGCCTCGCGCCGCCCGTCGGTGGAGCTGCCCGAGGAGCGGACCCTGGCCGCCGCCCCCGTGCAGTCCCAGCAACCGCGGATCACCGTGACCTGGTTCAAGGCCTCGATCGGTGACGTGGTGGCCGGGTTCGCGGCGTTCAGCGGACGCACCATCATCATGGGCAGGGACGTCGACGGCGAAGTCACCGCGGAAATCAAGAACCAACCGTGGGACCAGGCGTTCGAGGCGATCCTCGCGACCCAGGGTCTCTCCGCGCAAGAAATGCCAGGCGGCATCATTCGGGTGGATTCGCCCGCGGCGCTCGCCGCGCTGGACTCGCTCGAGCCGCTCCAGACGCAGCTCGTCCGGGTGAACTATGCCAAGGCCGCCTCGATAGCCAAGAGCATCGAGGGCATCCTGACCAAGGACCGCGGCAGCGTGGTGCCCGACACGGGCTCCAATAGCCTGATCATTACCGACACCCGGAGCCGGCTCGGCGGGATCGCCGACTTCGTGAGTCAGCTCGACATTCGCACGCCACAGATCGCAATCCAAGCGAAGATCATCTTCGTCGATCGCAGCGATCTCCAGCAGCTCGGCGTGCAGTACGACATCGGTGACAACGACGTCTTCTTCAACAAGCTGGTGCAGCGGATCGATCCAGCCACGGGTGAGCCGTTCGACGTGAATACCGTGGTGATCGGCGGGTCGTCGGTCGCGGCGATTTCCAATGCCGATGCCACCATCCCGAGCTCGGCCCTCGACCTGGTGTGGCGCACCACGGTGGGTGGCTTCAGCCTGACCACCTTCCTCAGCGCGCTCGAGCGGATCGAGCTGGCCGACGTCCAGGCCGAACCGGTCATCAGCACGCTCGATAACCGCGAAGCCGACATCCTGGTCGGTGAGGAAACCCCGATCCGCGTCATCGACGTGAGTTCGGCCACCGGCGCCGGCGTCCCGCCTCGCGCGAGCGTCCAGCTCAAGGAAACCGGTATCCGGCTGACGGTAACACCGCACGTCACCAACAACCGGCAGATCTTGATGGAACTCCTGACCGAGCGCTCGGCCGTGCAGGCCTTGGCCGCCGCCGACCTCGGCTTCAACTTCCCGAAGCAGTCCGCCCGGAGCCAGCTGCTGGTGAATGACGGCGAAACGGCGGTGATCGGGGGACTGACCATTACTGAGATCACGCGAACCCGCTCCGGCATCCCGTTGCTTTCAGGCCTGCCGTTGGTGGGGAGCCTGTTCTCCTTCTCGTCCGATCAAGAGCGCCGCCGGGATCTCATCATCCTGGTGACGCCCCGGATCATCGATGATGGCGGCCTTCAACCGGCGCCTTGAGTGACGGATTCGTAGTAGCCAAGCCCGAAGATATGAGCCCGGCCGCGCGTCGGGCTCTTATCTTTCCTGGACCACACCTCGACTGGACACAGGCCAGGAGCCCAATAGCGTGACACTCACGTTCCATACCGCCGGTGAATCCCATGGCAGAGGCCTCGTCACCATCGTCGAGGGACTGCCAGCCGGACTCCCCGTATCCGCCTCCTGGGTCAATCGCGACCTGGCCCGGCGGATGCAAGGCCATGGCCGCGGCGGCCGGATGAAGATCGAGCAGGACACGGTGGAGTGGCTCGCCGGCATCCGCGCAGGCGAGACCCTGGGATCTCCTGTCGCCATGCTGATCGCCAACCGGGATTGGACCAACTGGCAGGATGTGATGGAGCCCGAGGCGACTCCCGGAGCGCGGCGTCGCGCCGTCCGTCGGCCACGGCCGGGACACGCCGATCTGGTGGGCGCGCTCAAGTACGACCGGTCCGACGCGCGGGACATCCTCGAGCGGGCCAGCGCTCGGGAGACCGCCGCCCGGGTCGCGGCCGGTGCCCTCGCCCGCCGCCTGCTCGACGAATTCGGCATCGACATCGGCAGCCACGTCGTGTCGCTCGGGGGGGTCCAGGCCACTCCGCCCGCGGCGCTGCCGCGGCCCCTCGGAGAGGCCGCCGATCGCTCACCGGTCCGCACCCTCGATCCGGCCGCCGAGGCGGCCATGATCGAACGGATCGACCAAGCCAAGGCCCAGGGCGACACCTTGGGCGGGGAAGTCGAAGTCGTCGCTCGAGGAATGCCGGTCGGCTTGGGCAGCCACGTGAGCTGGGACCGGAAGCTGGACGGCCGCCTCGCCGGGGCGCTCATGTCGATCCCAGCGGTCAAGGGGATCGCGATCGGGCTAGGTTTCGAAGCCGCACTCCGGCCGGGTTCCGAGGTCCACGATCCCATCGTCCGCCGCGCGGCAGCGCCCGGCGAAGCCGGGAGCGGGCCCGGACACCTTCGGCGGCAGAGTAATCACGCCGGAGGCTTGGAAGGCGGCATGACGACCGGTGAGCCGCTCGTGGTGAGGGTTGCGATGAAGCCGATCTCCACCCTTGCGAGCGCCCTGCCGACAGTCGATCTCGAGACCGGCGCCACCGCCGAGGCCCAGGTCGAGCGATCGGACGTCACCGCGGTCCCGGCAATGGGAGTCATTGCCGAGGCCCTCGTGGCGCTCGTTCTCGGGGACGCCATGTGTGAGAAGTTCGGCGGCGATTCGCTGGGCGAGATGCGCCGGAACGTGGACGGCTACCTGACCCAGCTCAGGGCCCGGCAGGCCGTGTGGGAGTCAGTGCCGTCCAAACAGGTGGAAACGACATGAAACGACATCTCGTATTGGTCGGGCTCCCGGGAGCAGGCAAGTCCACGGTCGGAGGAAAGGTGGCCGAGGAATTGGGCACCGATTTCGTCGACCTCGATGCAAGGATCGAGCGGCGTTCCGGCATGTCGGTCGCAAAGCTGATCAACGAGCTCGGCGAGGCGCGGTTCCGGCAGATGGAAGCCGAGGCCATGCATGAGGCGCTGGCCGAACCGGCGAGCGTGATCAGCCCGGGCGGTGGCTGGGCGGCACAGCCGGGCGCACTCGAGGAAGCCCGTGCTCGAAGCTTGATCATCTACCTCAAGTCCATGGTGACCACGGCGGTCAACCGCATCGGTGCGATCGAGACCCGCCCCCTCATGGTGGCGCAGGACCCGATCGAGCGAATGCGATCCCTCTTGGAGGAACGGGAACCGTTCTACGCCCAGGCCGATCATATCATTACGACCGACCGCACCACGGTCGAGGACGTGGTCACCGAGGTCCTGGGGGTGGCGCGCCAGAAGGCCGGCTGGTAATCCCTTATTTAGCATACAGTTAGCGAAGCCCTCCTTGCGGCTTCCTCCGGCGACCCCTTTCTTGTGGCGGGTCGCGGACCGGAAGTCCGGGGCGGAAACAGCGTCGAAAGTGAGCGAATGACCGAGGCGAAGAAGACCAGCCGAAAGCGAAAGAGCCCGCGTGTGCGGAAGGCGGCCGCGGAATCCGGGCAGACAGCAACCGGCAAGGCCAAGCGGAAACGGACCACCCGGAAAGCCGCCACACGGACCAAGGGCGGGGGTAATGCATTGGTGGTGGTCGAGTCACCGACCAAGGCCCGTACGGTGGGCAAGTACCTGGGCTCCGGCTACGCGGTCAAGGCCACGGTGGGCCACGTCCGCGACCTGCCGACCCGCGAGCTGGGAGTGGATGTCGAGGCCGGGTTCGAGCCGAAGTACGTGACTATAAAAGGAAAGGCCAAGACCCTCAACGAGATAAAGCGCGCGGCCAAGAAGGCGAGCGTCGTGTATCTGGCCACCGACCCCGATCGTGAGGGCGAGGCCATCGCCTGGCACGTGGCCGATCAACTGTCCACGGAGGCGCCGGTCCAGCGGGTCCTGTTTCACGAGATCACCCACGACGCCGTGCATAAGGCCATGGCAGAGCCCGGCACCATCGACGACAAGAAGGTGAATGCCCAGCAGGCTCGGCGCATCTTGGACCGCTTGGTGGGATACAAGGCCAGCCCGCTGCTCTGGAAGGCGATCAAGACCGGATTGTCGGCCGGCCGCGTGCAGACGGTGGCGCTTCGGCTGATCGTCGAGCGCGAGCGCGCCATCCGGGCATTCGAGCCCCAGGAGTACTGGTCTATCGAAGCGCTCTGCGCCAAGGACGGCGCAACGTTCGAGGCATCGCTCCACAAGATCGACGGCCACAAGCCCCAATTGCACAGCGAGGCCGACGCGACGGCGGTGGTAGACGCCGTCCGACAGCTGCCGTTCGTGGTGACCGACGTGCAGAAGAAGCGGCGCCGCAAGCGTCCGGCGGCACCATTCACCACCAGCACGCTCCAGCAGGAAGCCGCCAAGAAACTCGGGTTCTCCTCGCGCCGCTCCATGCGAGCCGCGCAGGACCTCTATGAGGGTATCGAGATCGGTGAAGAAGGCCCCACCGGACTGATCACCTATATGCGAACCGACTCCACCCGGGTTTCCGATCTCGCGATCGCGCAGGTGCGGGAGTTCATCACGGCGCAGTATGGCAAGCGGTATCTGCCGGATGCACCCAACACCTACGCGGCCAAGAAGAACGCCAAAGTCCAAGACGCGCACGAGGCCATTCGCCCGACCGATGTCCGGCGGCGGCCCGATCATCTCAAGGCCTATCTGAGCGCCGATCAGTTCAAGTTGTATCAGTTGATCTGGCAGCGGTTCGTCGCGTCACAGATGCCGCCGGCGGAATACGACATGACGGTGGTGGACTTCGATCTTGGCAAGTACCTGTTCCGGGCGACCGGCTCGGTGCTCCATTTCGACGGATACCACGCCGTCTACATGGAAGGGCGCGAAGCGGAAGAGGGGAAGACCATGGACGATCTTCCCCCGCTGCCGACCATCGAGAAGGGCGATCGGGTAGCGGTGAAGGAGCTCACGCCCAACCAGCACTTTACCCAGCCGCCGCCGAGATTCTCCGAGGCCAGTTTGGTCAAGGAGTTAGAGCGGCTGGGTATTGGCCGTCCCTCCACTTACAGCTCCATCATCACGACCTTGGCTGCGCGCAATTATGTCCAGATCCAGCAGCGGCGTTTCTTCCCGACCGACCTGGGCGAGACGGTGGAGCAGGTGATGGTGTCGCGATTCCCGGCGATCTTCAACGTGGAATTCACCAGCGAGATGGAATTGGAGCTGGACAAGGTCGAAGAGGGCGACCTGGACTGGCACACGGTCCTGGAAAATTTCTATCGCCCCTTCATCAAGGCGCTGGAAGCGGTCGACATCAATCAGCTGGTCATGGAAACACACGGGTTGGGCGACCTGGCCAAAGAGAAATGCCCCACGTGTGGCTCGCCGCTCGTGCTCCGGACCGGGCGGTTCGGCCCGTTCATTGCCTGCACCAAGTATCCTGACGACTGTCGCTTCACCAAGCCCCTCAAGAAGGACAAGGTGCCCGATCGCCCGACCGACGAGAAATGCCATCTGTGCGGGTCGCCGATGGTTATCAAGACGGGCCGGTTCGGAGAATTCCTCGCGTGTACGACGTACCCGAAGTGTAAGGGCACCCGGTCCATTCCACTCGGGATCAAGTGTCCGAAATGCCTCGAGGGCGATCTCACGGAGCGGCGCACCAAGCGGGGACGGTCGTTCTACGGGTGCATGCGGTATCCTGACTGCGACTTCTCCACCTGGAACCGGCCCACCACGGAGCAATGCCCCGAATGCCAGTGGGTCGGCATGGAACGGAAGGTGAGCAAGACGCATGGCGATCGGCTCATCTGCATGAAGTGCGGTCACGACATGTTGGTGCTGGAGCCGGAGGAGGTGGCCGAGGGGTGATGGCAACGGTGGTCGGCGGGGGGCTCGCGGGCTGCGAAGCCGCTTGGGCCCTTGCCGAGCGTGGCATCGACGTGACCCTGTACGAAATGCGGCCGCGCGTGAAGACACCGGCCCACCAGACGGACCGTCTCGCCGAGCTGGTCTGTAGTAACACATTCAAATCGGTCGAACTCGAAAACGCCCACGGCCTGTTGAAGTGGGAGTTGCGATTCCTCGGCAGTCTTCTGCTCGACTGCGCCGACTCGGCCCGCGTCCCCGGTGGCTCGGCGCTCGCGGTCGATCGCACGCTGTTTGCCCGGGCGGTCGAAGAGCGAGTCCTGTCGCATCCGAAGATTTCGGTGGTCCGCGAGGAAGTGACCCACATTCCGGCTCCTGGAGTGGTCGCCACCGGGCCGCTCACGTCCGAAGCGTTGGCCGGCGCCATCGCCGAGCGCTTGGGAACGAACGCGCTCGCGTTCTACGATGCGATCGCGCCCATCGTCTCCGCCGAGTCGCTCGATCACGCCAGGCTGTATCGCATGTCTCGCTATGGCAAGGGCAACGGCGACGACTACCTGAACGCGCCGATGGATGCGGAGGGGTACGGCGCATTCATCGACGCCCTGGGACAGGCCGATCAATTCACCGCCCACGAGTTCGACCAGGTTCCCTACTTCGAAGGCTGCCTTCCCGTTGAGGAGATGGCCCGGCGCGGGCGGGAAACCCTTCGCTTCGGCCCGCTCAAGCCGGTCGGCCTGCCCGATCCGGCCACCGGCCGGGAGCCGTTCGCGGTAGTGCAGCTTCGGCGGGAGGATGCCGCCGGCCAGATGTGGAACCTGGTCGGGTTCCAGACCAGGCTCCGGATTCCGGAGCAACGGCGCGTGTTCGGCATGATTCCCGGGCTGGCGCAGGCGGAATACTTCCGCTTCGGCAGCATTCATCGGAACTCGTATCTCCAGAGCCCTGCGGTGCTGAGCCCCGCCCTCACGGCCAAGGACGACGATCGCATATTCTTCGCCGGCCAGCTCACCGGGGTCGAAGGCTATACCGAGTCGCTCGGCACCGGCCTCCTGGCGGGCATCAACTTGGCACGGCGGCTCGATGGAAAAGCTTCGGTGCTGCCCCCAACCACTACCATGTTGGGCGGACTCTACCGCTACCTGCGCGATGCCGATCCCGGCCACTTCCAGCCCATGAATGCCAACTTCGGCCTGGTCGACCCGCTGCCGCACCGCGTGAAGAAGGCGGACAAGAGGGCCCTGCTGGTGACGCGGGCGCAGGCCGATCTCGCCGCATGGAAGGACTCGTGGTAAGGCACCCGGACGTGGCCGAGTACCTGGCCTTTCTCGAGAAGGAGCGCCAGCACTCCCCGCACACCGTCACGGCGTACGGGCGCGACCTGGACCGGTTCACCGAGTTCTGCGGCCATCACTACGGTGGGAAGTGGACCTGGGCCACGGTCGATCGTCTGGGGCTGCGGGGGTTTCTGGCAGACGAGCAGCGGCGCGGGCTGGGCAAGCGATCGGCGGCGCGGTCGCTGTCAGCCGTCCGGAGCCTCTATCGGTTTCTCCAGACCCAGCACGGCCTCGCGGTCAACGTGACGCGCGGGGCGCGGGTGCCGAAACAAGACCGGCGGTTGCCGTCGTATGCCCGGCGCGGCCAACTCGACCAGCTGTTCGCATTGGCCGAGGCGCGCGCGGCGGACGATGACTTCATCCCGCTCCGCGACTTGGCGATGCTCGAGCTGTTCTATTCGACGGGCATGCGCCTTGCGGAGTTGACCGGCTTGAATCTCAAAGACGTCGACCTGCTGTCGGACCAGGTGAAGGTGCTCGGCAAGGGCCGGAAGGAGCGGATTCTGCCGGTCGGGTCGAAAGCGGTGGCCGCGCTGCGCCGTTATCTTGCCGTACGCGAGGAGGTGGTGGCCCGCAAGGGCTCCCAGCGCCAGGCGGTGTTCGTGAGCCGGCTCGGGAAGCGTCTCGCGCCTCGGAGCGTTCAGCGTGCCATGCGTGGCATGTTTCAGGCAATCGGCGCGGACGGCCTGCGAGTGCATTCGCTCAGGCACTCGTTCGCGACTCACTTGCTCGACGCGGGGGCGGACCTCCGCGCGGTGCAGGAGCTCCTGGGCCACGCCTCGCTGTCGACGACCCAGGTCTACACGCACACCAGCGTCGAGCGATTGAAGAAGGTCTATCACCAGGCCCATCCGCGGGCCTAGTGCACGGTTGGAGGATTCTCGGATGTCCCAGTTCCACGGCACCACCATCCTATCGGTGCGCAAAGACGGTAAGGTGGCCTTGGGTGGCGACGGTCAGGTGAGCTTCGGCGACACCGTCATGAAGACCAACTCGGTCAAGGTCCGAACGCTCAAGGGCGGCCGGATCCTGGCTGGGTTTGCCGGATCGGTGGCCGACGCCTTTACCCTCTACGAGAAGTTCGAAGAGAAGCTCGACCGGTACCCGTCGAACCTTCCCAGGGCCTCCGTGGAGCTGGCCAAGGATTGGCGGAGCGACCGGGTGCTCCGCCGGCTCGAGGCCCTCTTGGTTGTGGCCGATCAGAATCATACCTATCTCATCAGCGGCGCCGGCGAGTTGATCGAGCCGGATGACGGAATCCTCGGCGTGGGCTCCGGGGGCAACTACGCGGTCGCAGCGGCGCGGGCGCTCCTGTCGCAACCCGGCCTCTCGGCTCGGGACATCGTCGAGCGCGCCCTCGAGATCGCGGCCGATATCTGCATCTACACCAATCGAAACATCACCGTGCTGGAGCTCGATTCGCCATGAGTGCGGCCAACCGAGGCTCCGGTACGAGCGACGTCGCGCTCCAGCCGGAGACGCCGGCGCCGGTGCCTGACGCCCCCACCGGAACACCCTGGCTCGAGGATCTGCCGCCGCGGCAGATCGTGGCGGAATTGGATCGCTACATCATCGGCCAGGAAGCGGCCAAGCGCGCAATCGCCATCGCGGTGCGGAACCGATGGCGCCGCGCCCGTACACCGGAAGAGATCCGTGACGAGATCCTGCCGTACAACATCATCATGATCGGACCCACCGGGGTGGGGAAGACCGAGATCGCCCGGCGCCTTGCCCGGTTGGCGGGCTCACCCTTCATCAAGGTCGAGGCGTCGAAGTTCACCGAGGTGGGCTACGTCGGCCGCGATGCGGAGTCGATGGTGCGCGACCTGGTCGATGTCGCCATCAACATGGTCCGCACCGAACGGGAAGACGACGTGTACGAGGTGGCGGAGCAGCGCGCGGATGAGCGTTTGCTCGACATCCTCCTCCCGCCGGCGCCGCCCGCGCCCCCGAAAGAACAGGCAGCTCCGGACGGGGCGCAGGCGGTGTTCGTCGTGGGGCCGACCGGTACCGTACGCCAGTCCAGCCCGCCGCCCGAGGAGGAACGGCGCACCCGCTCCCGCGAGAAGCTGCGCAAGCTGCTCACCGAGGGGCAGCTCGACGAGCGGGAAGTCGAAATCGAGGTCGCGGCCCAAGGGCCGCTCATGTTCGACCTGTTCCAGCCGCCCCAGGGCATGGAAGGGCAGGAGATGAACCTGTCCGAAATGCTCCAGGACATGCTTCCCAAGCGCACCAAGCGCCGGGTGGTGAAGGTGCCCGAAGCGCGGCGGGTCCTGGTGGACGAGGAGCTCAAGAAGCTGGTGGACATGGACGACGTGGTGAACGAGTCGCTCGACCGGGTGGAAAACCACGGCATCATCTTCATCGACGAAATCGACAAGATCGTCGGGGAGCGGAGCCAAGTCGGCCCCGACGTGTCACGCGAAGGCGTACAGCAAGACCTGCTGCCGATCGTCGAGGGATCGACCGTGCAGACCCGGTATGGCTACGTCCGCACCGATCACATCCTCTTCGTCGCGGCCGGCGCCTTCCACGCCGCCAAGCCGTCCGACCTGATTCCCGAGCTGCAGGGCAGGTTCCCGATCCGGGTGGAGCTCAACCCGCTGACCGAGCAGGACTTCGTCCGGATCATGACCGAGCCCGAGAACTCTCTGACCAGGCAGTACCAGGCGCTGGTCGCCGCCGAGGATGCCGCGCTCGAGTTCACCACGGACGGGATCGCGGAAATCGCCCGGGTGGCGTTCCGGGCCAACGACATGATGGAGAACATCGGGGCCCGCCGGCTCCAGACCGTCATGGCCACCCTGATGGACGACGTCCTGTTCGAGTTGCCCGAGCGGAACGAAAAGAAGATCGTGTTCGACGGCGCCGGGGTCCGCGACCGGCTGGCCAAGGTGGTCGAAGACGACGATCTCCGGCGGTATATCCTCTAGCTACACACACGCTTGCAGGGACCTAGGCCGGGGTAGCGAACCTACACGCTGCCCTCTATCCGGGCGTCTTCCTCGGCCCGGGCCGCCCTGGCGACGAGTTCCACCAGGCTCACCGCGGCATAGCCGAACCGGGCACAATCTGTTTCGAATTCTTCAAACCGGCTTTGCCGTAGCCCCTTCACGTTGGTGCTGGTGATCGGCAACTTCAGCGGTAGGTATTCACTCAGCGACAACGCCCACTGAATCGGCAATGACGGAATCGGAAGGAAACGACACGTGAATCCGTACTGGTCGCGGATTGTGGTCATCAACTCGAGCAGCGTACAGGGATCGGGTTGCTGAAGACGCCATACACCGCCCCGAAGGCCATCGCCGTCCGATTTGATGGAGTCCTCAACGACACTCGCGAGGTAGTCGATACCGAGGAAGTAGATACGGCCGCGACCGTTGTCGAGGAGCGGTACGAGCGGGGACCTCGCCAGCGAGCGCTTGATCCGCCCGAACATGCCGCCATTGCCTATGACCACGCCCAACCGGAACGCCACGCCGCCCTCGGCAATGAAAGTTTCTTCGAGCGCATGCTTCGCTCGACCGTAGTCGGTCGCCGCATCTTCTCTGGCCGAAAGACTGCTCATGAGGATCTGCAGGGAAGCCCCATGTGCGGTGGCCTCCTCGAACCAACGGCGTGTCCCATCCACGTTGATTGCAAACTCATTCGGGCCGGCATGATTGGCACAGTGAATGACCGCATCCACGTCTTCCTGTCGCATCACTGGGATCAGCGAATCGCCGAGAGCAGCACGATGGGTCGCATCGCAGTGTTCTACTGCGGCCCCGCTGCGGGAAATGCCGACAACGCGGTATCCCTCACCCGACAGCCGTCCTGCCAGATGGCGTCCGATGAATCCGCCGGCGCCGGTGATCATGACCGTTGTTGTCATGCCCGTCGTATCTGCGCGGCGACAGTATGGGCGATGCGCATCGCATTGGCCATCATGGCGAAGGACATGTTCTTTGCTGGGAGGTCCGAAAATGAAGCAGAGTCGGCAATATAGACGTTCAGAGTCCCGTGCAGCCGTCCTGTGGCATCGCACTGATACTGGGCGGGTACCGCTCGCATAGGAAGGGATCCGGCGTAATGCACGGCATGCCCGGTGGGCACCCGAACGATCAGGCGGGGGAAGCTCCAGGCGCCCAGCTTTCGTAAATAGCGAAGCAGGAATTGAAGCCTCGTGAGATCGAGCGTGTTCGGATGACCGGTAATTCTCAGCCGCCCATTGCGCTGGAGTTGAAGTGTCCCCTGCTCCTGGCTGGAGCCGGGGAAGAACAACTGCATGACAATCATGGCAGGCAACAAGTGCCGTATCAGCGCCAGGTTGTCTCGGGCTGCGTAGGGTAGGCTGGCGAAAAACTCCCCTCGGCGAGGGGCGGTAATTTCCATGATGCTTCCCTGAAGACGCGTCGCATAACTCGGCGAATCCCAGATGAGATTCAGCTGGACAAGGCCGAACGCATCGGTTTGGAGAGGCTGTCCAAAGGCCTCGGGCAGGACGAGCGGCAGTTGGAGTGCGGGGTTCTCGAGGAGCGGAAGGCTGGTGTGGTAATCATCGTGCGATTGCAGCACGATCTTGGATGTATTGATCGCACCCGCGGCGAGCAGCAGTGTGCGGGTTTCAAAGGTGGTGCTCGCCTGTGTCGCGATGTCGCGCGCGAAAACCCGGACCCCCGTTTCATCCTCCGTCCAGGATTCGACGAGGAGCCCGCGATGGAGGACCACCTTGCCATCATCCACGAGCCGGTCGAGGGTATGACGCGGGCTGTAAATCGACCGGTCCTCGTGGAAGAATTCCGTGCCGCCGTACGCGAACGCCGGTCGCCCGTCGTGCGCTTCCGTCAGGATGCCAACCCGAGCACGGCCGATATGCACCGAATCGGCCCGGCGCCGACTTCTCCTCTGATATCGCTCATAAAGGGCACCAACGTTTCGCGAGAGTGTGTGCGGTGGCTGAAGATGCTCGGTCGAGCCCAGGAACGGGGTGAGATCGTCCGCGGTTCCGGCAATCCCAATCGCAGCCGTCAACTTGTCGAAATACGGATCCAGGTCGCCGCTGGCGATGGGAAACGCCTCGAGGTCGTCATCGGTGAATCGGTATAACCCCGCTCCCCAGGCATTCGCGAGCCCGCCCAGCGAGAAGCTCTGGATGGCGTTGAACTCCGCTTGGTCGAGTGGAGAGAGGTGCTTCGGCGTCGCGTGTCACATATTCCAAGTACGGAGCCGTGAGTTTGACCGGAACCTGTCGGTCGGTCAAGATGTTGGACAGCCCCTCGTAGCGATCGCCGATCATGAGATCGAAGCAGTCGTGCTGTCCCCGATATTCATATAGGTTGGCTGGAACGCTTGGTGTGTGACCTGCAAGGTGTCCAACATCTATCATGAGCGGTGTGATGCCGCACTCGGCAAACTCCATGGCAGCTGCGACACCGGAGGCACCAGAGCCGACGATGATGGCCTCAAACACGCCGAGTCCTCAGAAGAACCATTCCCTTCGTGAATTTGTACCCGGTGCGAAGCGCGCCAGCAATCACCGCACCCACCCCACGGATAACGCTGCCGCGCTTCTTGATGAAGTCTGAGCGATGCTCCGGAAGCGCCTCCGCCAAGAAGACCATGAGTTGGAAGCGCTGGCTCAACAGCGGGAACTTGTGGGTGTACCGGCCTGCGATCTCCAGGGCCTCGAGGTCGCGGACGCCCTCAATGATCCGATAGTACCGCTCCAGGCCGTGGGCGTGGGTGGATCTATCCAAGTTCGATGCTTCGATGAACCGGTGCTTCAGTTTGTCTGGAATGCCTCGGCCGAAGAGCGCCTTGTAGATCTTCACCGCTTCACGCTCTTGGGCCTCCGGTTGGGAGGGAACACTCGACATGATGGGAGTAGGGTCAGGGGAATTTGGAGGCTCTGGGAGCCAGTATACACCCGGTTTGAGGCAGTGCCAAGACAATAGTGCTTGCGTCACACCAATCGGCCAGGGTGGCCGCCGACCCACTCGTTCGCCCCAGACGACCAGGTGTTGGGGCGGTCCCGAATCCGCCGTTGCCTTGCCCCCGCCCCCGGCAGCCGACTAAAATTGTCCTGCCAATTTGACTGTCTTCCTCGCTCCAACGCGGTTTTCAACATGTCGAAGCGCGACTTCCTCGCCGTCACCGACTTCACCAAGGCAGAACTCCATCAGGTCCTCCAGCTGGCCGCCCGGATGAAACGCGGCGAAGAGCGAGGGAAACCGTTGGCGGGCAAGACCTTGGGAATGATCTTCGCCAAGAGTTCCACCCGAACCCGGGTCTCGTTCGAGGTGGGCGCCTCCCAACTCGGCGGGCACGCGCTGTTCCTGTCGTCGCGCGACATCCAGCTCGGCCGGGGCGAGCCCATCCGCGACACGGCGCGGGTGCTGTCACGCTACGTCGACGGCCTCATGATCCGCACCTTCGCCCAGGAAGACGTCGAAGAGCTGGCCCGCTTCGCCTCGGTGCCGGTCATCAACGGACTCACCGACCTGCTCCACCCGTGCCAGGTCATGGCCGACCTCATGACCGTGCAGGAAGCACTCGGCGGCTGGGAAGGCAAGGTGGTGGCCTGGATCGGCGACGGGAACAACATGGCCAACAGCTGGCTCAACGCGGCCGCGGCCCTGGGTTTCGAGCTCCGGCTCGCCTGCCCCGAAGGCTACGAGCCGAATCACCACATCTTCGAGGACGCCCAGCGGCGCACCACGGTCAGCATCACCGAGGACCCCGATGAAGCGGCGGAAGGCGCCCACGTGCTCACCACCGACGTGTGGGCCTCGATGGGGCAGGAAGGCGAAGCGGAAGCCAGGAAGATCTCGTTCCGAGGCTATGTGGTGGACGAAGAATTGATGGCCCTGGCCGACCCGTCCGCCATCTTCCTGCACTGCCTGCCGGCCCACCGCGGCGAAGAAGTGACCGAGGCGGTGTTCGAAGGGCCGCAATCGAAAGTGTGGGACGAGGCCGAGAACCGGCTCCACGTTCAGAAGGCCATCATGAGCACCCTGATGGGCTAGCGGAGATACGCATGGCGGATACTGGAACGTTGCTGCACACCCCGCTCTACCAGGCGCACGTCGCGCTCGGCGCCAAGATGGTGCCGTTTGCCGGGTACGCCATGCCGGTGCAGTACACCGGCATCATGGCGGAACATCACAGCGTGCGCACCGACGTCGGCATCTTCGACGTGTCCCACATGGGCGAGTTCGAGGTCACCGGCCCCGACCGGAACGCCTTCGTCAACCGGATCACCTGCAACGATATCGCAGCACTCGCACCGGGCGAAGTGCAATACTCGGCCATGCTCACGCCCGAAGGGACCTTCGTCGACGACTGCACCGTCTACCGGTTCGACGACAAGCTGATGCTGGTGGTGAACGCCGCCAACATCGCCAAGGACTGGGACTACGTCGTGGGCCACAAGGGCGGCGCCAACGTGCGGCTCAAGAACATCTCGGATGACGTGGGGCTGCTGGCACTGCAGGGGCCGCGGGCCGAAGCGGTGCTCCAAGCGGAGACTGAGACGACGCTGTCCGGCATCGCCTACTACCACTTCGATACCATCAGCGTCGCCGGCTGTCAGTGCTTCGTCTCGCGCACCGGGTATACCGGCGAGGACGGCTTCGAGATCTACTGCCGCGCCCGCGACACGGAGACCATCTGGCGAGCGCTCGTGGGTCCGGGTAAAGCCGCCCCTATCGGCCTCGGCGCGCGCGACACCCTGCGGCTCGAAGTGGCGTACGCGCTCTACGGCAGCGACATCGACGACACGGTGACTCCGCTCGAGGCCGCGCTCGGCTGGATCGTGAAGCTGGACAAGGGTGCGCCGTTCGTCGGGCGCGAGGCGCTCAAGTCGCAGAAGGAACGCGGCGTCACGCGGAAGCTGGTCTGCTTCACGCTTGCCGGCAGAGCCATCCCCCGGCACGGCTATCCGGTCTATCACCAGAACCGCAGGGTCGACGTCGTCCGGAGCGGGGCCATGAGCCCGACGCTGGGGATCCCCATCGGGACCACGTACCTGCCGGCAGCCGCGGCCAAGGCCGGCACCGAGTTCGAGGTGGAGTGCCGCGGCACGCGCATTCCCGCGACGGTGGTCAAGCGGCCGTTCTACACCGAGGGGTCGGTCAAGAAGGGGAAGTGAGCTGACAATCCGCATCGCGATTCTCACCGTGTCCGATGCCGGCAGCCGTGGCAACCGCGAGGACACCTCCGGTGACGCGATTGCGGCATGGGCACGTGCGCGAGGCTACCAGGTCACGGTGCGCTCGATCGTGCCCGACGAAACGCTCCCGATCGTGACGACCCTGTCGGAATGGGCCGACACCGACCAAGCCGACGTGATCCTGACCACGGGCGGCACCGGGCTCACGCCGCGTGACGTGACTCCCGAGGCCTCGCTGAGCGTGTTGGAAAAAGAGGCGCCCGGAATTGCGGAGGCTCTCCGCCTGAGCGCCTACCCTCGGTTCCCACGCGCGGTCCTTTCGCGCGGCGTTGCCGGTATTCGGAACCAGACCTTGATCGTCAACCTGCCCGGGAGTCCCAACGGCGTGAAGGACGGGCTTCAGGTCCTCGAGCCGCTGATCGATCACTCGGTGGACCTGGTCCGGAACCGCCGCACGGAACACTGACCATGGCAACCAAGATCCTCTTGACGCTGGACGATCTCGAAACGGCCGTCCCGCTGAACGCGGCACTCGAAGCGGCGGGCTTCCGCACGGCCACGCTCTCCACACTCGACAACGCCGCCCAGGTGGTCCGGCGCGAGGCGCCCGCGCTCATCATCGTGACCGGTGCGGTGTACGAACCGCGCACGGCCCACTTGGCCGCCTTGGCGCACGACGCAGAGATCTCGACCCTGGCGCTGTTGGAGCCGACCGACTCCCAGCGCCAGGACCGAACCGGCCGGCCGCGCATGACCGAAGTGATGACCAAGCCGGTCCGGGTGGACGACGTCGTGGCCGCGGCGCGACGGGTCATCGACCGCCGCGAGCTGCAGGAGCACACCGGCATCATCGGGGAGAGCCCGCCCATCCAGGAGGTGCTGGTCAAGATCGAGCAGATGGCGCCGGTGTCGAGCACCGTGCTGATCCTGGGCGAGTCGGGATCCGGCAAGGAACTGGTGGCCAAGGCCATGCACGACCTCTCGCCGCGCCGCGGCAAGCCGTTCATCGCGGTGAACTGCTCCGCCTTGCCGGAGACGTTGCTCGAGTCCGAGCTGTTCGGCCACGAGAAGGGGGCCTTCACCGGCGCCGCCGAGCGACGGCTGGGCCGCTTCGAGCTGGCGCACCACGGCACCATCTTCCTCGACGAGATCGGCGAGATCCCGGCGAGCGTTCAGGTGAAGCTGCTGCGGGTGCTCGAGAACCGGACCTTCTACCGGTTGGGCGGCACCGAGTCGATCAAGGTCGATGTGCGGGTGGTGGCCGCGACCAACAAGAGCTTGAAGGATTCGGTGTCGCTCGGCGAGTTCCGCGACGACCTCTACTACCGCCTGAACGTCCTGACCATCGACCTGCCGCCGTTGCGCGAGCGGCGCGGCGACATCCCGCTCCTGGTCCGCCGGTTCATCAAGGAGCTGAGCAAAACCCACGAGCGGCACTTCCGCGGCATCACGCCGAGGCGATGCAGCGCCTGGTGGCGGCCGACTGGCCGGGCAACGTCCGCCAGCTCAGGAACCTGGTCGAGTCCATGGTGGTGCTGGCCCCGGGCACCGAAATCCGCGCCGCCGACATCCCGCCCGACATCCTCGAGGGACCCAACACCCTCCTGCCGGTTCGGGTCCATCCTCCGGGCGGCGAGGTCGGCGCCCAGGAACTCGAGTTCATCTTCCGTAGTATCATGGAGTTACGGATGCAGGTCCGGGACTTGCAACGCCGTATTGACGAGCGCCCGGAGCGGGTTCAGGTCATCGATTTGGGCGATGACGCCCTGGTGGCCGACGTGTTGTCCGTGGAGCCCGACGGGGCCGAAGAGGTGATCTATCGGCCCGGCATGACCATGGCGGAAGTCGAAAAAGTCGCCATCGAGGCCGCCCTCAGGCAGGCCAACGGGAACCGCCGGAGGGCCGCGGAGGACCTGGGAATAGGCGAACGGACCCTGTACCGCAAGATCAAAGCGTATCACCTTGGCTAAGTTGCTGTAGTGCCAAGGTTTGCAGGGTCGATCTCTCTTGACACTGGAGCCTTGGAGCCCAATATTAGCACTTCTCCTGCTCTTGGACCCATCACGATGCCCAATCCGTGAAATTCACGGTAAACGCTGACAGCTGCGTCGGTTGCCTCGCCTGCGTGCGGGTCTGCCCGACCGATGCCGTGGCGATCGCCGGGCCGGTGGTCCAGGTGGTGGATGAGGCCTGTATCCGCTGCGGCCGGTGCGTTCCGGCCTGCCCCCACGACGCCATCGACGTGAGCGGCGAAATCGGCCGGGCGCTGGCCGTGGCGGCCCGCGGGGACGGGGTGGTGATGCTGAGCCCCGAGGCCGCGGCACACTTCTATCCGGCCACCCCGGAGCAGGTGGTGAATGCGTGCTACGTTGCAGGGTTCCGCACCATCCACCGCGGCGTCATAGGCGACGAACTCGTTGCGGCAGAATACCTTAGGCTGTGGCGTGAGGAAAACTGGGGCACCATCATCCGGTCCACCGACCCGGTAGTTGTGGAGACGATCCGACGGGAGTACCCGGAGCTGATTCCCTACCTGGCGCCGGTTGCCATACCCGCGGTGGCCGAGGCACGGTACCTGAAGGGCCGCTATGGCTCGAATCTTGAGATCGTTTACGTGGGGGTCAGCCCGCCGATTGCGGATCCCGATCTGGCGGCGGCGATCACGTTCGACGACCTGGAGCACATCTTCCGGCTGCGCGGCGTGAACGTCCTGGCCCAACCCGATTACTTCGACCGGATCCCCGAGGAGCGGCGCCGGCACTTGAGTGCCGCGGGCGGTCTCCCGCTGGTACTCCTCGACGAGGCGAAGCAGGGCGGGCGGTTCCTGAAGATGCGCGGCCTCTGGGCCATCAAGGCGTTGGCCCGCGCCGTGGCGGTGGACCGGCTGGACCTGGGATTCGTGGACTTGTTGTCGCAGGAGGGAGCGCTGGACCATCCGTTGGCCGGTCCGCGCGAGGAGCTGTTCTGGCGGCGGTCGGTGGTGGCGAGCACGGAGCCGCCCCGGAGCCCGTCGCCGGTGGTGGACAACGCGGTGGTGGCCAGCGTGGGTGCCGTGTTCGACATCCAGAGCCGGGTGCCGGACTCGAACGCCGGCGCCGTCGCCAGCATTCTCGAGGCGATCGGCACGGGGCCCAACGGGAAGGCCTGGGACTGCGGCGCCTGCGGGTTCGATACCTGCGCTCGTTTCGCGGTCGCGGCGGCGCACGGGCGGGCCACTCTCAGGCAGTGCGTGCCGTACCAGGAGCGCCGGGCGGAAGAGGCCACGCGCGAGGCGGCCACCGATCCGTTGACGGGGCTGTCGACGGTCAAGGTGTTGCGGGAGCGGCTGGGGTACGAGATCGAGCGCAGCAAGCGAAGCAATGAAGGCTTCGCGGTGTTATTTATAGATCTCGATCGGTTCAAGGAATTGAACGACCGGTACGGCCACGAGGCCGGCAACGAGGTCTTGCGTGCGGTGGCGGGCGAGGTGAGGGGGGCGGTGCGTGCGTCGGACTTGGCGGCCCGCTACGGCGGCGACGAGTTCGTGGTCATCCTGACCCGGACCGATCTGCACGGCGGGAGCCGGGTGGCCGAGGCGCTCCGGGCCGGCATCGAGGGCGAAGGACGCCGGCTGGGTTATCCTTCGGGCCTGGTGACGGCGAGCATCGGGATTGCGGAATTCGATCCGGGCCGTCCGGTCGATGGCGACTTGTTGGTGACGGCGGACCGGGCACTGTATCAGGCGAAGGCGGCGGGACGGAATCTCGTGGCCAACCACAACCCGAAGGCTGCGAGCGGCGCTCACTTATGATGACGCAAGGCGGGGTTCCTGTGACGGGTTCTGGTTCTTCCAGACGGTCGGGGTTCAGCGAGGCGGGCGGCGGGTTCGCGAGCGGCGATGCGCCCGATCCCTGGGGCGTGCGCCGTGCGGAGAACCTGCTCACCAGCCTCGAGGGCGTGCTCTCGGCGCGGGTGGTCACCACCCCGCTTGGCGAAGTCAGCGAGATCCACATCCTGGCGCAGGCGGGCCTGGCGCCGAAGCAGGTGGTCCGGAATATCGAGTCGGCGCTCCTGGCGCAGCTCGGCCTCCGGGTCGACCATCGGAAAATATCCATCGCGCAGACGGCCGACGTCCGGCCCATCGAGACGCTGGACCAGGACGCCGTGTCCATGCGGGCGCGTCATCGTGCGGTCCTGTTCGAGAACCTGACGGTGGCGCCCAGCACCAAACCCCATCATATCAACCTGACGGTCAGCCTGTCGAGCAACGGCAAGAGCGAGTCGGCCGGCGCGGAGAGCTCCGACACGCCGCGGAGCCGGGTCGAGGCGGCGGCGCGGGCCACGATCGAGGTGTTGGATCGATTGCTCGAGGGAGCGTCGGTGGCGCTCGACGGCGCCAAGATCGTCGAGGGTTTCGATTGTCAATTTGTCTTTGCGGCGGTGCAGGGGTTGGGCGGGCGTGAGAGCCTGCTCCTGACCGGCACCGCGCAGATCAGGGAAAGCGCCGAGCGGGCCGCGGTCTTTGCGGTGCTCGACGCCACCAACCGGTGGACCGCGATCCGCCGGGCGAGTTGAGTTTCGCCCGCTTGATCGGGTGCGGCGGCCGCTGCGCCCCGGGAGAGCTCATTCAGGGAATTCGCACTTAAGGAGAAGACGGAAGGGGACTCCGGTCGTGTTGTAGGACCGAGCGGAGTTGTGAGCGGACAACTGAGGAGCGGAGCGTCGGGTAGGCCATAGCGAGGCTTGCCACCTTCTTTCGGTGACTCAACGCCAAGGAGGTGACGCTCATGCTGAGTATCAGCTGGCTCGCCGCGGCAGTGAACTTCATTGCCGATATGTTGTCTAAGGCCGAGGGCGTAGTCTGGAACTAGGCCTTAGCTGATCGGGGTCCCCCTCCCATCTCATCGCCACATGCCTCGCAACTTCCGACTGCACCTTCTGGTGACGCGTCGTAGCCCTAGCAGCATGTCTTGTCATGGGAGCGGCGTGGTATTCACGTCTGGCATTTCCCGGGTTGGTGGGCCTTCAGTGCGTTCACGATCGTCAGCGTGCTGCTTGGGTGGGTACTCCACTCGTCTCAGGTCGCGCGTAAGAGGGTCGACATCATTCATCGTTTACATGGCGTCTGCACTTCTGTTCGGGGCCTTTTGGGGTGGGTGCGTAGTCGCCATATCCACCTTTGCAACTGAGTCCGGAAAGCGCACTGGCCTAGTCAAGGTCGTTTTCAACGTCTCTCAGCAAACACTCTCCATAGCACTCGCGGTGTTGCTTTACCAGACTCTGGGTGGGGGACTTCCGCCAGCCTACCTGGGCTCGGGTGCGGTCATGTCCTCGCTGCTAGTCCAGAGAGATTTGGGGTTCTTCTTCTTAATTGCAGCAACGTATTTTGCGCTGAACTACAGCACGGTAACCGCAGCCGTTGCCTTGAGTTCGGGCCGTACGTTTCGTGAAGTCTGGCGCCTGATCACTAGCGGTGTCTTGGGCTACGACATGGGTGCCAGCGTAATGGCAGTGCTGATCGCCTGGCTGTACGTACGATTCGATCAAACTGTGGGCTTTGGAGCAGGCGGCTTGCTGGTGGTCATACTCCCGATAATCGCAGTGCGGCATGTCTACGGTATGTACCGCCAGCTGCAAGAGAGCGGGCAGGAATTGCTCCAGCTGATGGTCAAGGCCATCGAGGCGCGTGATCCCTACACCTCCGGCCACTCGCTCCGGGTCAGCAGGCTGAGCCGCACCATCGCGGCCGAGCTGGGCGTGCCGGGGAAGGAGCTGGAGCAGATCGAGTCGGCCGCGCTGCTCCACGACGTGGGCAAGATCCATGAGGAGTTCGCCCCGCTCCTCCGGAAGGCGGAGAAGCTGACCGAGGCGGAGTTTGCCCTGCTCCAGACCCACTCGGCCAAGGGCGCGGAGCTGGTCCACATCATCTCGAGCTTCCGCGGCAAGATCGAGGCGATGGTCCGGAACCACCACGAGCGCTGGGACGGCGACGGCTATCCCGACGGCCTGGCCGGCGAGGATATCCCGCTCGGCGCCCGGATCATCATGGTGTGCGATACCATCGATGCCATGACCACCGACCGGCCCTACCGGAAGGCGCTCGGGGTAGACGTGGTGATGGCCGAGCTCCAGCGCTGCAAGGGCACCCAATTCGACGCCCGGCTGGTGGACGTCGTGGCCAACTCGGTCGCCATCCGCCGGATCATCGCAGAGGCGACCGACGTTCCAGAACAAGCAGGTCGCAATGCAGCCAACACCGGGTCGATCCAGGCGGATCAGGCTCTCAGGCGGCGAGACCTTTCTTTCGGGATGAGTTGGTCTGGAGCTCCCCTCACATCTGTCCTGCGGTAAAGTCCAACATACCAAGCCTCTGGAGAAGAACGGCTACACCGGGCGGCATAGTTCCCAATTCGCGTTGGGTCCATTCGCGACCGACGTTTGAACCGCACCCATTCGTGAAATCAAACCATATCTTCGCATTTAAGATCTCGACTTGATCAAGCCGGTCGTAAGATGCTCGCTGCATCATAAGTTGATTGAGGATATTCCCTGCTTGTATGCTGTCGACTTGGTGACCGAGTATAGCAGTCCAGCGAGCATATTTTCCCACAATGGTTGCTAGTGAAAAATCGACACTCGAACCCACGCCTGCCTTTCTTGCTTTCTTGACCGCTTCCTCGTGCTTCCCTAGTAACTGTAGGGTGTCGGCGCAGTAGAGGCACCAGGATTGGTGTACGATGGGATCCTCAGATGACGCAAGGAGAATCTCACCTTCCTCGAGTATCTCAAGGCATTGTGAAGGCTTTTCCATAAGAGCATATGCAAGCGCTAGTACGGATGCACTTAGCATTACGTGATGCGGAATATGCGTCAGTCGTTGCATGCTGAAAGCTTTTCCTTCCCCAGAGTGCTTGCTCGGAGAATTGTCCTAGCCTGCTGCAGCAGATTGCGATGTTACTTGCTACAGAGCTGCAGATGATGTCGTTGCCCAACCTTGTCGAGATCTGCCAAGCAATATTTAGGTGTGCCAGGGCTGGTTCGTACTCACCAGCTGCTGTAGCAAGGATTGCCGAGGCGACTTGCAGTGACGCAACTATCGATCCTTCAAGCCCTTGGCTGGTGAGAAGTGTCACTGCATCTGTAACTTCTCGTCTGGCCCCACTTAGGTCTTTCTGTCTGTACAAGATCCTTCCTTTGGCAAGCGCCAACGCCCCTCGGGCTTCTAGATCCAGCTTGTCTTCGAGAATCTCGTCCATGATATCTAGCAATTCTCGGCTGGTTGCCGGTGTCTCGTTTTCCGGGAGCATCCTGCAGGCAGTCGTTATTCCAAACACTCTTGTACTGTCTGTCGTTGGAAGTGCGCGTGATTGCCATAAGCGCACTTCGGTCGACTGCTTCATCATCCCCAGATCGAGGGAGAACCCTAAGCTTGTTATGTAGCGTCAGGATGCGTGCGACGTCTTCCTGGTCTTCGGAAACTAAGGGGCGGCATCTTTCCAACAGCTCCAGCGAATCCTTCAGTCTTCCCTGCTCGTTGAGTGATTTGGCTAAGAGAAGGACAGCCTCACTCCGCTCCGGTTCCTCCAAGCCGGTCCAAGGCCGAGGCCAAGGCACGCTCCGCCTCGTAGGGCGCCCCTCGTTGCATAGCCGACTTGGCGCCCTGAAGCAGATAGGGCGTCGCCTCTGTTACTCTGCCAGCTCTGACACAGTGCCACGCGATCTCCAGGCCCGCGGCCTCCGCCGCGCGCTCGCCCAGCTCCAGTAAGCGATCCACGATGCGGCCGTGGATGGTGCGCCTGAGTGGTGAGGGGATCGTGAGGTAGGTCTGAGCCCGGATCAACTCGTTCACGAACTCGAGCCCGTGGGTGCCGTCGCGGAGGATTCGAATTCTGGCCAACTCCGACATGGCGCTCATGGTCTGGCCGAGGCTCAAGTCCATCAGCGTGTACATCTCGAGATCGTTCAGCCGCGGCCCCAGTACGGCTGCGAGGTTGAGCACGTTTCTCGTCGTCGGGTCGAGTCCCATCGTCAGACGGTCCAGCAGCCGTCGATACGCGTCGCCTGAGGCGAAGTTGGCAAGCGGCTCCTCGGTCATGGCCCCGAGCGAGAGGGCCAGGCTTCGCTCTCCGTTGATTCTCCAATCCTTGACCAGAAGCTCCAGCGCCATGGGGAACCCGGCGCCCGCTCGGATGAGTGCCTGGAGCACGGCTCCCTTGGGCGGTGATTCATCGGGCTCCATGAGGCTCTCGACCAGTTCCGCGCTCTCCTCGTCCGAGAGCGGCGGCAGCTCGATCGTCGTCATGTTCAATCGCGTCTGGGCTTCCCGAAGCCGGCTCGCGTTGGGCGAACGGCCCAACTCTCCGGTGCGTGCCGTGAGCAGCACCATCACCCGGTCCGTCTCGATCTGCCGCATGAGGAGATGAATCACCGAGATGCTCGCGTCATCGGCCAGATGGAGGTCGTCTACCACCAGCATCACCGGCTGTTCCTCGGCTACTGAACACACCAGCTGTTGCACGGCGTCTGTCAGTCGGATTCTGGAGTTCTCTCCCTGGCTGTCCTGTGGTGTCGGAATCGAGTGGAAATGCTCCCTCACCCGGGGTGCGCTGCGGCTGATTTCCGCCAGGGCGTCGGGGCTTGTCGCGGACGCACCAGGCAGCACGATGAGCCCGTGCAACAGATTGCTGAGCGCCGCGTAGGGAATCTCGTGTTCGAGATCGTAGCATTGCACCCGGCTCGAGACGCCGCCAGACAGGCCGGCTGCCGTGGCGAGGCGGTCGACGAGGGTGCTCTTGCCAATGCCTGAGTCTCCCACCACGAACGCGTGACGTGGTGAGCTACCGACCGTTGATTCCCATGCCTCGTAGAGGGTGCCATACTCGTGCGTGCGTCCGATGAACCGCCGGCCCTTCCACTGGTCGGTCGGGACCGGAGCGATTTCCTTGGTGTTGGCACGTTCCCAGCCGCGACGGCGGAGCCGGATCGCCATGCCCTCGATGAGCGTCGACGGTGCGGCGTCGAGCTCGGTGTGGAGCTTCTCTTTCCATTCTTCGAACAATCGGAGCGCGGTCAGCCGGTCGCCGGCAAAGGCCCGGGCCTCCATCTTGGCACGCATGCCCTCCTCGTTCAGATCATCCAGCGCCAACAACCGGTCGGCGTAGCGCTCGATCTGGGCGAAGTCGCCGGTGCGGCGGCAGCGATCGATTAGGAACCTGAGCGCGGCTTGGATTTGTGGCAGCCAGGTTGCCCGTTGCTGGTCCCGCCAGTGGGCGAATGCCGTGGCACCCGGAATGTCGAAGTCCTCGAGAAACCCGCCCACCTCGAGCGCCGGCATTAGATCGGTCTCGAGCAGCTGGCCATCGGTCAGGCGGTGAAGATCGAGCTCGAGTTCGGCCATGATCAGCTGCACATGATCTCTACTGCTCTTGATGGCCGCTCGGCCGAGCTTGGCGCGAAGGACCGACAGCGCGGTGGAGAGCGAGTGCCGGCCCTCCCCGGGGGTTGCCGCGGGCCAGAGCAATTCCACCAGCCGTTCCCGCCGGTGCGCCACGCGGTACTCGACCGCCAGGTACACCAGGAGGGCCAGGTGCTTCCGGGTTCGGAACCGCACCGGCTCGCCCGTCCGGCCCGATGAGTCGCGGGCCGGCCGAGGCAGTGCAGGGTATGGGGTACGGTCACGGGCCCGCTCCTCTCGCGTGGGGCCAGCCGCATGATGGAGCCGGGCCCTCAACCAAGTCTCAACACGGTTCCCGGCCCTGGATTACGGAGGCCGCGAACTCTGTAATGTTGCAGCCGATTTGGCGGGTTGTCGAATGACCCGGTGGGGTTACCGGTTAGATTGAGACCGGGTGCCGGGGTGCGGGGTATATTGCCCGACCCATCTCCGCCTGAAGAAATCGCATCGACCCGAGCTGATGCGCTCCGAAAGGAGCACCGCCGTGGCCAAGCTACGGCCCGCCACAGTCTTGTCCCCAGCGAAGACGCGTGCACCAAGCTCAAGACCGAGATCGAAGCGGGCGGCGGACTTCGCGGCCCTCGCCAAGCAGCACTCCACCTGCCCCGTCGTGGCAAGAAGGGCGGCGACCTGGGGCCAGTTCAGCCCGGGGCCAGATGGTCAAGGAGTTCGACCAGGTGGTGTTCAGCGCCCCGGTGGGTCAGGTCGCAAGGGCCGGTAGCAAGACGCCAGATTCGGCTATCACCTGATCGAGCTCACTCAGCGGACCGCTTGCTCTGCGTGAGGTAGGGAGCCTCGGCCGACGGTCTACCTGCTCGAGGACTGGCCCGGCGCCGAGCTGGGTCGCTCCTCGCAGCTGCGTCGACGTCGCCCGGCAACTCCTCGCGCCAGCGCCATACTACCCTGGCGCAGTGCCGAGGCAACCTAGTGCAGTGCCGTGGCGATGCGGACGCTCTGTTTGACCAACGCCAGGCTCCCCCATGGGCGAAATCGCATCGACCCGAATAGATCACCCGAAAGGAGCACCACCATGGCCAAAGCCACGGCCCGCCACATTCTGGTACCCAGCGAAGACGCGTGTACCAAGCTCAAGACCGAGATCGAAGCGGGCGGCGACTTCGCGGCCCTCGCCAAGCAGCACTCCACCTGTCCGTCGGGCAAGAAGGGCGGCGACCTGGGGCAGTTCAGCCCGGGCCAGATGGTCAAGGAGTTCGACCAGGTGGTGTTCAGCGCCCCGGTGGGCCAGGTGCAGGGGCCGGTCAAGACCCAGTTCGGCTATCACCTGATCGAGATCACCCAGCGGACCGATTGACGGGAAGAGTGGTAGCAAGGGTCAGCGGTGATGGAGCGCTAGCAACGCTGGCCCATCCTGCGGCATGATGCCATCAAGTCCGAGGTTACTTCTCCGCCATCTCCCTGGCTGCCTCGGCCAGCTCGCCCGCCACGCGCTCGACCTCTCTGGCGCTCTTCCGGGCCAGCGTCTGCCACACGGTGCGGCCGATGCCGAGCCCGAGCGCCGCCCCACCCAGCCCGATGCCGATGCCCACCACCGGAACCACCGCGACCGATGCCGCGATGGCGCCGCCGATCATGGCCCCCCAGGCCGTGGGCAGCCCATGGAGAATGGCCCTCAACCCCGACGGGTAGCGCTGCACCACCTGGATCTGGGTCTCCTGGTCCGTGGCCGAGAGCGACACCTGCATGGTGCGGTCGAACTTGTGGCCCCGCGCGATGCTGGTCCATCGCACCGTGCCGAGCGCCTCCGACACGGTGCCGGTCTCCTCGACCCGGTCCTCGACCACGCGAATGAGGCGCTGCAGGCCGTCCTCGTCGAGCCGGCCCGGCACACCCCGCACCACCTTGTTGGATAACGAGGCACCGAGGAGCGATCCGCCACGGCGGCGGACACCGGCCTGGACCGCGGCCACGGCCTCATCGATCACGTCCGGGCTCAAGCCCACTTCCTTGGCGATGTCGCGGAGCTCACGGAGCGTCAGGCCACGCCCCGCCGCCGACGTGGAGCGTCGCTCCTCGATCTCGGCCGCGCGTTGCAGCACGAGGGCGACTTCCTGATCGGTGAAGCGCCGATCCGAATCCCGCTCGTTTCCTGAGTGGTTTGGCAACGGGTGGTCTCTCGTGTGGGCGGACCTGCTTCATCACGCCATCAGGTAGAGCTTCTTTGCCGACTGGGACGCCTATGATATGGCGAGAATCGCGTGTCCACGCCGTCACACCGATCCTGGCCGGGCTGCCGTAACGAACTCGACCTGCACCCCGTCGAGGCGGTGCAGGGCAACCGGCGCAATCTCTGCACGGGCAACCAGTGTGGCCACGCGTCTCTCGGTCACGACACTGCCCGCTACTCCCCGACGATGTCTCCCTTCATCCCACCGAGAGCCGTGAGCAACTCCGTTTTCTCCCGCTCGGGCACCGTGAACTTGTCGAGGCTCCGCGTCAGGTCTTCCACGAGCGCGTTGAATTCTGCCTCGGTAATGTTCATGCCCCTGTGGGCATCTCGCATGCTTCTGCCGGTGTAGGTGCACGGACCGCCGGTCGCCTGACAGACTTGATCGACGAGCATCTGCTTGAGATGCGGGATGTCGGTCTTGGCGAAGCGGGCGTTGATACGCGCGTCGGCGGCCACGTTGGCCACGAAGTCGTCGACGACTGCGCTGATGGCGTCTTTCCCACCGAGGCGCTCGTACAGCGACCGCTCGGCAGCCGTGGCCGCAGGCCCTTTGCCCTCACGAGCCGTATCCGCGGGCTTTGGTGAACGGCTGCACGATACGAGCACGAGAGCGAAGAGAGCCAACGCGGTGACCTGAAGTGAGTGGAAGCGTTTCATGTCGCCCTCCCGGGCAAGATGATGGTCCACGCCAACGGCAGCGGTGGACAACATGTTATGGCCTACGAACGGATCCGTTCGTTCGTCTTGTCCGACGCAATGTCTAACGTTTGAGGTACGGCACATGCGGTCCGCATGACGCCATGAACGGTTGGTTCGTCGGAGGAGGAACCCACGATGCTCCGAAGCACCACGCGCTCGCTCGCGCTGGCCGTAGGTGCGATGCCGGCGCTTGCCGCACAGTCACCCCACCGTCAGCCGGGATACCCACGAGACTCGCTCGGCGCGGGAATGGGCTACTACTCCGGGTTCGGGATTCAAGTCCAAGGAATAATATCGGAATTCGCCCCCGGCTTCCAGCTCAAGGCCAGGCTCGGCATCGAGCATGCCTCGGTCGGGCCCGGCGATGCCCTGGGCGCTCGAGAGGTGTTCATCAACGACGCCACCAACGGCCGCCCGAAGGAGAGCGGCCGGACCTGGGGCTTCAAGCTCGACCTGATGTACCCCATGAGCGTGTTGTCGCTGCCACGGTCGCACGTGTTCGGCGGCCTCCGCTACGCCCACTTCACCGGCAACTTCGTGTTCGTCGGCGGCAACGAGGACTTCGACATCCGGAGCACCAACTGGGGGTTCGGCGGTGGGGTCGAGAGCTACTTCAGCGTGAGCCCGCGGGTCGACCTGGTCCTCACCACGGGCCTCGACTACTTCCTGTCGAGCACGCTGAGCGGCCATGACACGTCGTACAGCCCGGATGGCACGGCGGTGAACCCACGGCAGGACTTTACCTACAGCGATGCGGACGCCGTCGTGGGCCAGCCCAAGCTCGAGCCGACCTCGATGCTGGGGTTCAACTACAACTTCTAGGACCCAACCGCCGCTCAGGCCGGGTCGGCATGCTACTTCGCGGCGGCGGGAGGCTCGATGCCTCGCGCGCGCAGGAGACGGTCGTACAGCGCCTCGGTCGCCGTGACCGCCTCGGCGAGGCTGAAGCGCGCCGCGCGCGCGCGCGCCTCCGCGGCCATGCGCGCCCGGAGCGGCTCGTCCGTGAGGAGGGTGGCGAGGCGCTCGGCGAGGGCCGCGGCGTCTCCGACCGGCACGAGGAAGCCGCTGCGCCCCTCCTCGATCGCCTCGGCGTTGCCTCCGACATCGGTCGCGACCATCGGCAGCCCCGCCGCGAGGCTCTCGATGACGACGTTCGAGAACCCTTCGCGGTTCGAGGCGAGCACGGAAACGTCCGACGCCCGCAGGATCCTCGGGACATCGGAGCGCGTCCCCGCGAACAGCACGCGTGGCGCGATCCCGAGACGCTCGGCTTCGGCGCGCAGGGAGGGGCCGAGCTCGCCGTCGCCCAGGAGGAGAAGCGTGGCTCGCGGAGCGCGGGCGAGGACCTTGGCGAACGCCTCAAACAGTATGTCGTGGGACTTCGCGGAAACGAGCCGCGCGACGCATGCGATCACGAGATCGTCCGCGCGGGCGCCCAGCGGGCCGAGGACCTCGCCGCGGTCGGGGGACGGCCCCGCGAAGCGCGAGAGGTCCACACCGTTGTGGATGACCGAGACGCGCGAGGGATCCACGCCGACCGTCTCGCAGTAGTTGCGGCGGACCCCCTCGGAAACGGCTACGGTGGCATCGCGCCAGCGCGCGAGGATCCTATCCTGCTGGATCCGCACGTGGCCATGGACCCGGTTCATGCTGTGAACGGTGCCGATGACGACGGGAATCCGGAACAGCCTCGCGGCCACCGTGGCCGGCACGTAGATCGGCCGAGTGTGCGCATGCACGATCCGCGTGCCCGTCCTGCGGAAGAGCCGCCCGAGCCGGGCGAGGCCGACTGGGTTCAGCCTCCCCGGCAGCCGGGGGAGGACATGGACCTCGATCCCGCGGCTGCGCAGCTCTCCGGCCAGCTCGCCGGCCCGCCGGAGCAGGCAGAGCGAAACCCGGTACCGGCCGGTGTTGAGGTGGGGAAGTAGGGTGAGCAGCTGATGCTCGATACCCCCGACCCCAAGGCTCGTGTACATCCGCATGACGTGGGTGCGTCGGCCGGCATCGAGAGGCGCCGTGGATTGCATCGCGCGGAAGATAGCACGGCGGCGGCCCGCGCCGCCGCATTCGAATGTGCTGCCAGGTAGATTGTCAGGGTACCCATAAACCTGAACGGATCACGCGGTCTGGTGATGCTTCCTACGAATGAACGCGGAGTCGATACGCCCATGCGCTTCCGACCAACTCATGTTGCCTCGGTCCTGATCCCATCGGTGTTCCTGCTGGGGGCCGCTGCCGTGCCGCCTGCGGTGGGGGCGGCCGACCGGCCGGCAGCGACGTGGGGCATGAACGGGCACCGCATCGTGGCAGCCATCGCCGAGCGCCATCTGCTCCCGGTCACCCGCTACCGCATCGCCGAGCTCATCGGCCACTACCCTCTGGCATACGTCGCCAACTGGGCGGACTGGTATCGCAGCACCCCCGAGGGGCGGCACACCTCCAGCTGGCACTACGTGAACATTCCCGCTGGAGCGACATACGCCGGGCCCGAGTCCGACACGCCCGAGGACCTGATCCAGGCCATGCGGTTCCAGGAAGGCGTACTTGGCGACACCACCAGCTCGCGCGAGGAGCGAGCCATGGCGCTCAAGTTTCTGGTCCACTTCATCGGCGACGCCCACCAGCCGCTCCACGCGGGCTACGGCTCCGATCGCGGCGGGAACGACATCGCGGTCCGCTGGCTCGGCGCGCCCGCCAACCTGCATGGCGTCTGGGATTACCTGCTGCTCGAGCACCAGGGTCTGAGCTATACCGAGTACGTCGATTTCCTCGACTTCGCCTCGCCGGAGGAGATCGTCGCGTGGACTCACTCGCGCGACCTGGACTGGATCGCGGAATCGCGTGCCCTGCTGGACCAGGTGTATGCCCCGGTTCGGTCGGCGGGAGCGGACTCGGTACCCAACCTCGGCTGGGATTACGCGAACACGATGACACCGGTCATGGAGCAACGCTTGCTGCAGGGCGGGATCCGGTTGGCCGGAGTCTTGAACCGGGTGTTGGGGGGCGGCGGTACGGCCGGGGGGTGAACCCGTCCCGTCGAACGTGACGCGGCTCACGGAACCCGGGTGCGCCAGCGTGGTACTTTGAACGGTCGCTATTCCCATAACTCGATTGACATGCAAGCAGTTGCACAATTCTGCGGAGTACGACCCATGCCGAACTTTCAGGCCCGTATCAAGCCCGAATGGCGTCATCGGTTTCCCCACCTGAAGACCGGAGCGTGGTACGACGTGGAGCCGCTCTGGGAAGGGACCCGGACCCGCCGGGTCGACATGGCCGAAAAGCGGGTGGCCCGGCTCAAGACCGGCACCTGCTACACCTCGCTTCGGGCCGACTACCTGGTGTTCCGGGAGCACCCGGCCGCGATCGAGGAAGGAAGCACTGCGGCGTAGAAAGCCCCAACCACAATCGAGGCATCATCGAACCCTCCCGGGATACCTCCGAGAGGGTTGTTTGGCCGTTGTCCGCCACGGCAAAGGCCGGTAGCTTGGCGTGAGGGGGTGCTGAAAGGGGAGGTATCTATGCGATCGAGAGCTGTATTGTGGATGCTAGGGCTCGCAGCAGCCCCGGCGCTCCTTCTGGCGGGCTGCAAGGCCGACGCCCGCTCCGCCGGCACCGAGCAGGCCGCTCCAGCAGAAGCCGCCCCGCCGCGGTCCATCCTGGTCTACGCCCACAACTCCCCGCCTGTCCCTACGACGAACTGGGGGAGGTGACCTCGAGCGATGACGGGAGAACCCGCAGTGCGGTTGGCGGCACTCCGCGCCCAGGCCCGGAGCCTGGGAGGCGACGCCCTGATCGACTTCCGGGGGTCGCAAGGAGCCGGTCGACGTGCCGCTCGGCACGCTCACGGCCACGGTGGTGCAGTTCACCGACCCGACCTGCACCGAAGCGCAGTAACACCGCGGCGCGAGGGTACGCGGCCTAGCGGCCGAGCCCGATCGAGACGCCGATCGACAGCACCGGATAGACGATGAAGTTCTCGACGTCGTCCGTAATGTCCTGGATCTCCCGGTCGAGGTCCTGCTGGAAGCCCGGCGCCGCGGCTATTGGACCGTCGGCCGTGGCGCTGGCCTTCGGGTTCCCATGGAATGCCACGCCGAGCTCGACGAAGAACCCCACGCGGCTGGTGGCGGGATTGCCGAAGCCGAGCCCGATGTAGGGCGACACGTCGCGCGTCTCGAGCAGGCCGGTCAGGTTGCCGACCTCCGCCGGCGTGTAGGTCGAGCCGCCGATGTCCACCGGGCCGTCCAGCTCTCCGGTCAAGTCGAAGCTCGAGGTCGAGATCATGAGGCCGCCGCTCACCCGGAAGCTTCCCGTCGGATAGAGATCGGCCACGAGCAGGAACTGGGGTGACGGCAAGTCCAGACTGTAATCGATATCCGACGAATTGAAGTTGATGTCGAACGGAAAGAAGTTACCGCCGGCCCGAAGCCCCACCTTGGAATGCACCATCACTGCGGCATCGACCCCGACACCCATGCTGCCCACGTGGATGGCCAGCCCCGCGTCCTGAGCGTGCGACCGGAGCGACGAGCATTGCGGCGGCGATCAACTGCGCCGGGCAAAGCAATCGTGCGCTTCATCGTGTCTCGCATGACCATTCCTCGGCGTTGTCGAGAGTGAGTTCCCATCTCTTCATATGGTCCGGCATCAGCGTACCTTTCACCAGACTACAAGTAGCGACAACAGTCTGACGGTTCCGTGAGAAAAGTCACAAGAAATGGTGACAAGGGGCCCGTGGCAGCATTCACGGTATCAGGCTGGAACGCACTGAGGGTGGCCGTCGACTCGTGGAGGGCGAACGATCGTGTTCACCACCTGCATCTTCTGTAACCGTCCGCTGGGGCAGAACGAGGCCATCGAGCCCTTCCCGGTGGGCCGGCGCCTGGCGTTCGACGGCGCCAAAGGAAGGCTCTGGGTGGTGTGCCGGAAGTGCGAACGCTGGAACCTGACACCGCTCGAGGAACGCTGGGAGGCCATCGAGGAGTGCGAGCGCCAGTTCCGCGAGTGTCGGCTCCGCATGTCCACCGACAACGTGGGCCTCGCCAAGCTCAAGGAAGGCCTGGTGCTGGTGCGGATCGGCGAGCCGCTCAGGCCCGAGTTCGCCGCCTGGCGCTACGGCGACCAGTTCGGCCGCCGGCGGAAGCGCGCCATTATGTGGACCACGGCCGGTGTGGCGGTGGGCGTCGCGGTCTTTGCGGGAGCCGCCGCGGCCGGAGTCACGGTGGGTGCCTTCGGCGGCCTGCCCCAGGCCATCATCAATTCGAACATCAAGATCGACGTGACCACCGAGGATGGCCGGAAGCTCAAGGTCACCAAGACCGAGATGGACAAGTCGAAGCTCCTGGTCGATCCGTCGTCCGAGGAGTGGACCCTGGCCTTGAAGTACAAGAAAGGCGAGGAAATCCTGACGGGCGCGGAGGCGATGCGCATCGCCGGCCTCATGCTGCCCAAGATGAACTACATGGCCGGCTCCAAGCAGACCGTGGCGGACGCGGTGGGCCTGATCGAGACGGTGGGCGACCCGATGGGCTACCTCGAACGGGTGCCGCTCGACATGCAGCGGCGCGATCTCCGCGACGGCGTCAAGCAGAAGAAGCAGGGGCTCATCAGCCGGCTGCCCAAGCCCACCAAGCTGGCGCTGGAGATGGCGCTGCATGAGGAGCAGGAGCGGCGGGCGCTCGCGGGGGAGTTGCTGGATCTGGAAATGGCCTGGAGAGCGGCCGAGGAAGTGGCCCAGATCGCGGACGACCTCCTGGTCCCGAAGGCCATCGAGGAGCACATGGAACGGCTCAAGAGCCCCATTCAATCTGACGAGACCGAAGCCTGACTTCGCCAGCTCGTCTCCCCACGCTCGAAACCGAGCGGCTCCGGCTCCGCTGGCTGGAGGAGCGGGACGTCGATGCGCTCCATGAGGTGTTCGCTGACCCCGCCGTCATGCGGTACTGGAGTAGCCCGCCGCTGGCCGACAAGGCCGCTGCCACGGCGCTCCTGCACGAGATCCGCGACTACTTCGCGCGCGGCGATCTCTATCAATGGGGTATCGCCCTGGCCGATACCGATCGGGTGATCGGCACCGTCACCCTGGCCTGGATCGAGCGCGAGCATCGCCGTGCCGATGTTGGATTCGCGCTGGCCCAGTCTGCGTGGGGAAAAGGGTACGCCACTGAGGCCGTGGCGCGGCTCATCGAGTACGCCTTCGACGACATGAAGCTCCACCGGCTCGGCGCCGACGTCGATCCGCGGAACGAGCCATCACTCCGGCTGCTCGAGCGGCTCGGCTTCGTGCGGGAGGGGCTCCTGCGCGAGCGGTATCACTTGGGGGGCGAGATTCAGGACTCGGTCATCATGGGACTCCTGCACCCGGAGTGGACGGCGCGGCGGCAGGGTGGATCCCAATGAACGAGTTCGCCATCGACTTTCAATTGGGAGTCGCCAGGCCGTTGACGAAGCTTCTCGGACCGTCCGATGGGATCATCTAGGTCTTCTCATGTTCGGGGCCGAGGCCTCAGGGCTCGCCTGGGCGTCGACAGAGCGCAGTTCATGATCGGTGGCGGAGTGCGTCAGCTGGCCGGCTTGCTCGGCGTCAATCTGTACCAATACGCGGACGACCGTCGCGTGTTGGAAAAGACGATCCTGCCCTACTTCGCACAGCGTGATGACTACTCGCGTATCTTGTTCGTTGGGTGTGCCTGGTACACCCAACACTACGAGCGGCTGTTCGAAGCGAAGGAATACTGGACGATCGAGGCCAACCCTGCCCGGACCAAGTTTGGCGCCAAGCGGAATATCCTCGACTCGCTTGAAAACGTATGCGCGCATTTCGCCCCAGCCAGCCTGGACGTGGTTCTCTGTAACGGCGTGCTGGGCTGGGGCCTCAACGAAAGGCCCGAGATCACGCGGGCATTCGACGCATCCGCGGATTGCCTGCGGCCGGGCGGTGTATTCGTGCTTGGATGGAGTGATATCGCGTTCCGCCGGCCCTGTCGCCCCGAGGATTGTGAGAGCCTACGACGGATGCAGCGCTTCGAGTTTCCACCGCTCCGCACGGTACGGCATCGATGCCGCGGCGCCAGCCGCCACACTTACGACTTCTACCTCAAGTGATGGATCGCCTACCGCGGCGATCGGAGCGTGCCGCGATCCACTGCCCGACGGGTATGGGAAGTATCTTGTAAGCCTTGCTTCCATTGTCGATTTTTAGAAAGTGACCTGAGAGAACGATGAAGCCACACGTCGGCCAGCGCGTCACCCGAAGCCTTACACTAACGGCAGCGCCTGTGCAGACGTTCGCCGAGCTGACCGGCGACGCAATCTGCTGACTGGTGCTACACTTTTTCTCCGGTTGCGTGAGCCAAACGCGGGTCGCATGAAGCAGATTCTGCCGCCGATCTACTTCCTGCTGGCGCTGGTCGCCGCGGTGCTGCTCCACGTCCTGTGGCCCATCCACCGATACTGGGAGTTCCCACTCGCCCTGATGGTGCCATCCCCCTTGCGGTGGGCATCGCCATGAACGTCGTCGCCGATCGCGAATTCAAGCGCCACCAGACCACGGTCAAGCCGTTCGAGCCGTCGTCCTCCCTCATCACGACGTTCCCGTTTTCGATCAGCCGAAACCCGATGTACCTTGGGCTCAGCGCGATGCTCCTTGGGATCGCCCTTCTGTTGGGGTCGGTGACGGCGCTCCTGCCGGCCGCGGCATTCGCGGTCCTGATGGACCGGCGGTTCATCCGGGTCGAGGAGCGGATGCTGGCGGAGCGATTCGGCGACGAGTGGCTGCACTACCGCACCCGCGTGCGCCGGTGGCTCTGAGCCCATTCCCCTGCTGCCCTTCGGAGGTTGTATGAGACGGACCATGATCGTCGCAGTATTGGTGGGCGCATTCGTCGGCTGCAAACGCCCCGACGCAGGATCCGGTGAGGTCGCGAAAGCAATCGCGATCGCCGACGAATACGTCGCCGCGTACTACGACGAGTATCCCGAAGATGCCTACGAGACCGGCTATCCGGCCCCGCTCGATCGCATGGGCGACCACACGATCGCGAACATCGAAGCGTGGCAGGGCCGCGAGAACGCCTGGGTGGACCGGCTGCAGGCGATCGACCCGAGTGCCTTGATCGGAACGGAAGCCGCGGTACCGTTCACGTTTTCATTGGAGCGGCTGCAGGCATCGATCGGCCGGCGAGTGTGCCGGACCCACCTGTGGAATGTCAGTCCCACGTGGACGGGCTGGCAGAACTTCTTCGGCGGCGTATTCGCCAAACAGCCGGTGGGCACGGCTGCCGCACGCGCGGCCACCATCGCCCGGGCCCGCGACGTCGCGCGCTACATCGACACCGAAATCGACAACCTGCGGGTCGGCGTGGCAGAGGGGTTTACCGCCCCACGCTCCAATGTCGAAGTCGTGATTGGCCAGATCGATGCCTTGCTCTCGGTGCCTGCGGAAGAATCGCCGTTCTACGAGCCGGCCACCCGAGACGATGACCCCGCGTTCGCCGCCGATCTGAAGTCCGCGATCTCGGATGCGATCGTGCCTGCGGCAAAGCGCTACCGGGACTACCTGAACGACGAGTACCTGGCGACGGCCCGTGACGCGATCGGCGTGACGTCGGATCCCGGTGGCCGCGACTGCTACCTGGCGTCGGTCCTGTTCCACGCGACACTGCCGCTCACCCCGGAGGAGATTCACCAGACCGGCTTGCGCGAAATACAACGGATCCACAGCGAGATGCGCGAAATCGGTCTACGGAGCTTCGGGACGGGCGATCTGCAGGTCCTGCTGCGACGGGTGAAAGCCGATCCGGCGTACAGCTTCGAGACGCAGGAAGAGATCGTCCAGTTCGCACAAGACGCCGTGGACCGGGCCAAGGCGGCCATGCCGGAGTGGTTCGGATTCGTGCCCAAGGCGGAGGTAGCCCTCAAGCCGTACCCGGATTTCATGAAGATTACGGGCGGCGGTTTCTATTCGGCCGGGGCGGCGGACGGGAGCACGCCGGGGACGTACGAGTTCGGTACCTACGACCCCCGAGATCTGAACCGGGCCGGCGGCTTCGAGGCCACGACGTTCCACGAGACCTATCCGGGGCATCACATGCAGGTGTACGTGGGGCTCGAGGGCCCGGGCGTCCACCCCGTCCTCAAGTACTTCTTCAGTTCGGGACTCGGCGAGGGGTGGGCGCTCTACGCGGAGCGGCTCGCCGACGAGGCCGGGCTCTACACGGCCGACATCGACCGGCTCGGCATGCTGTCGAACGAAGCGTTCCGGGCCGCACGACTGGTCGTTGACCCCGGCATGCACGCGCTCGGATGGAGCCGGCAGGATGCGGTCGACTACATGCTGGCCAATACGGCCGAGTCCAAGGCAGGCGTCGAATCCGAAGTCAGCCGGTACATCGCGGTGCCCGGGCAGGCCACCGCGTATTTGACTGGAAGCCTGCTGATCCAGGAACTACGGGCAGAGGCGGAGTTAGCCCTCGGCGACCGATTCGACGTCCGTGCGTTTCACGACCGGGTCATCGAGGACGGTACCGTGACCCTGTCCATGCTCAAGAACGAAGATCGAAGGCTGGATCGAGGCGGAACGGCAGGAGGGAGAAGACTGAAGCGCGCGACCGCGATGGCTGAGTTTCCCCCGCCTTCCGCTGGACCCCTCGAGTAAGCAGGGCCGCGGCCCCTCAGGCAGGGGACAGCCGGAAGGATTCCCGAACCTGGTTGTCCGACCCGACGAGGTGAAGCTCGGAGACCTCGAAGCCACCCAGGGGCCGGAAGCGCATCGATGAAATTCGGCGATGAGTGGAGCGCATACCGCGCTCGGTGCGCCGGTGGCTCTCAGCATCCCCCGCCGAACGTGAGCACTGCGGGATTGGTGCGTAGTGCGTGTGGGTTGTGTGTAGGAAGGAGTCGGCGGTCAGCGAATCAGCTGCCTGCTGCACGGTACTAGCGCCTAGTCCTGCCTGAGGATACGCTATCCTAACTATTCCGGTCCTGTCCTGTCCTTGTCCGGCCCTGGAGGTCTCATGTCGCGCATCCGCTCGTCTCATGCTCATCCTCGGCCTCGTGGCCATCGCCGCCCCTCGGCCCTTCAGGCGCAGGCCGGCTACCTCGACCGCTCCCACCGCTCATCGACCGGCAGGTGTTCTTCGGTGACCCCGAGATCTCCGGCGCTCAGATCTCACCCAACGGCGAGTTCATTTCGTTCCGCAAGCCGTACCGGGGGGTGATGAACATCTGGGTCAAGGGCAGTCGGCCAGCCGTTCGACGCGGCCAAGCCCATGAGCGCCGACTCCACTCGGCCGGTACGGGGCTACTTCTGGAGTCAGGACAGCCGCTACCTCCTGTACGTGCAGGACAAGGACGGCGATGAGAACCTCCATGTCTACGCCATTGACCCTCGCGTGGCACCCGAGCCCGCGACACAGGTGCCGCCAGCCCTCGACTTGACGCCGTACGAGGGCGTTCAGGCTCGAATCGTGGCGGTACCGGAAGGGACGCCGGGTCAGATCCTCGTGGGGCTCAACGACCGCAATCCCCAGCTTCATGACGTCTATCGCGTCGACCTGAACAGTGGCGAGCGTCACGTTGATCATCCAGAACGACGAGGGCATTGCCGGGTGGCAGGCCGACCTCGCGGGTGAGGTCCGCCTCGGCATCAAGATCGACGAGGACGGCAACACGGTGGTTTTTCGCGTTGATGGCGACGCGCTCACCGAGGTATACCGCTGCAGCAACGCAGAATCATGTGGACCAATGCGCTACCACAAGGATGGTCAGCGGGTGTACATGATCACTAACAAAGGTGACGACGTCGACCTGACGCGACTGGTGTTGTTCAACCCAGCGACCGGCGAACAGGAATTCGTCGAATCGGATCCGTTGAAGCAGGTCGATCTCGAGGACGCGATATTCTCCGACGTCACCGACGAGCTGATCGCCACCGTGTACGTAGGTGACCGGGTGCGTATCTACCCCAAGAACCCCCGAGTGGAACGCGACCTGGAGGTACTCCGGGAGAAACTCCCGGAAGGCGAGCTGTCGTTCACCTCGTCCACCGAAGCCGAGGATCGGTGGATCGTCTACGTCTCACGCGACGTCGACCCAGGCTCGGCCTACCTGTACAACCGCCAGGACGAGAGCGTCGAGTTCCTCTATAGTTCGCGGCCCAACCTTCCCAGCGAACAGCTTGCCTCCATGCGGCCGATCCGTTATCGGACCCGTGACGGCCTCGAGGTGCCCGGGTACCTCACCCTCCCCAAGAACGTCGAGGGTCAGAAGGTGGCAATGGTCGTCTTTCCCCATGGCGGTCCCTGGGCCCGCGACCAGTGGGGCTACGATGCGTACGCCCAGTTTCTGGCCAATCGTGGCTATGCCGTGTTCCAGCCCAACTTCCGCGGCTCGACCGGCTACGGGAAGCTCGTTCCTTAATGCCGGGAACAACGAATGGGGCACCGGGGCGATGCAGCACGATATCACCGACGGCGTCCGGTACCTGATCGCCGAGCAGCACATCGACCCCGACCACGTCGGGATCTTCGGCGGATCCTACGGCGGCTACGCCACACTGGCCGGAGTCACGTTCACGCCGGACCTCTACGCCGCCGGCGTCGTCCTACGTGGGACCGTCGAACCTCCTGACCCTGTTGGCCGCCATTCCGCCGTACTGGAAACCGATCAAGGCCATCTTCGACGTCCGGCTCGGCAATCCGGACGATCCCGAGGACCACGCCCGCCTGGTCGCACAGTCGCCGCTCTTCTCGGCGGCACAGATCACGGCGCCGCTGTTGATCATCCAGGGCGCTAACGACCCGAGGGTCAACAAGCGCGAATCCGAGCAGATCGTGGTGGCGCTCCGTGACTTGGGGCGTGAGGTCAGCTACATGCTGGCTCCCGACGAGGGCCACGGCTTTGCGGGGCGGGAGAACCGCATTGCCGTGGCGGCTGCCCTGGAACGAGTTCCTGGCAAAGCACCTGGGTGGGCGCTATCAGGAGACCATGCAGGACGACATCGCCGAACGGCTGGCCGAGCTCATGGTGGACGTGAACACGGTGCGGGTGGAGAGCGCGCAACCGTAGGAGGAAGTGCATCAAAGACTGCTATAACGACACGAAACATAGGAGAGGTACAATGGCGGATAAGAAGATCATCGCGGTGGTGGGTGCCACGGGGGCGCAGGGCGGCGGACTGGTCCGCGCCATCCTGAACGACCCGAACGGCGGCTTCACCGCGCGCGCGATTACTCGAGACCCGAATTCGGCCAAGGCCAAGGAGCTGGCGGCGCTGGGCGCCGAGGTGGTGGCGGCTGACGTGGACGACGTCGCGAGCCTCGAGCGGGCGTTCGCCGGCGCCTACGGCGCCTTCTGCGTCACGTTCTTCTGGGATCACTTCTCGCCCGAGAAGGAGATGGCCCAGGCGCGGAACATGGCCCAGGCGGCCAAGCAGGCCGGGCTCCAGCACGTCATCTGGTCCACCCTCGAGGACACGCGGCTCCGCGTTCCGCTGGACGACGACCGGATGCCCACCCTGATGGGCAAGTACAAGGTGCCGCACTTCGACGCCAAGGGTGAGGCTAACCACTACTTCACCGAGGCCGGCGTGCCGACGACGTTCCTGCACACCAGTTTCTACTGGGACAACCTGATCCACTTCGGCATGGGGCCGAAGAAGGGCCCCGACGGGAAGCTGGCCATCACGTTCCCGATGGGCGATAAGAAGCTGCCGGGCATCGCCGCGGCCGACATCGGCGGCTGCGCCTACGGCATCTTCACGCGCGGTCGGGAGTTCATCGGGAAGACGCTGGGCATCGCGGGTGAATTCCCAACCGGCGCCCAGATGGCCGCGGCCCTGGCGAAGGCTCTGGGACGGGAGGTGCGTTACAACGACGTGCCGCCCGAGGTCTACCGCGGGTTCGGGTTCCCCGGTGCGGACGACCTCGGCAACATGTTCCAGTACAAGCGGGACTTCGAAGCCGAGTTCTGCGGCGCGCGCGACCTGAAGCTTGCCCGCGAGCTCTATCCCGGACTCCAGACCTTCGCTGTTTGGTTGGAGCGGAACAAGGACCGGATTCCGCTCGAATAGTGGATGGCATGGGCCCGCTGAATGCGCTCGCTGCGTTCGGCGGCCCATGCCATGCCCTGCCAAGTCCGATCGAGGCTCGCGTGAGCCGGCGGGTCAATCCGGCCGGTTCTTGGTGAGCGTGCCCAGCGGCTCGAGGCTCAGGTCGCCATTGGGGAGGCGGATGAAATACATGCCCTCCGCGAGCCCTCGGCCGCCCTTGATGAAGACGGTATCGGCCTTGACCTCGTAGGTCAGCCCCTCGCCCTCGGCCCCCTGCATCTCCACCTTGCCGCCCGACTGGAGTTCGAGGGCAAACTCACCGGTCGACGAGTTGTAGTACCGACCTTCGAGGCCACCGTTGCCGCAGGCGGTCACCAACCCGCCAAGCAGTAGGAGAGTGCCGGCGGCGGAACCAGTATGACGCGTGGACATGGAAACTCCTTGGTGCAAGGGCAGGGGGACCTCACGTGAATGGCTCTCCTATCTATACGTAAATGCCGGACGGAGCCTGTCACAGGGCCTCTACCGGAGGGGGCGCGCGGCGCTTGTGGTTTCCCGCTCGAGGCGTTGTTTTGTGGCAGGTCTCCCCTGATGTGACTACCCACCCTGGAGGGCCCGGTGGATCGGTTCATGCTCATTTTGCGCATGTTTCATATCCTGCTGGGGGTGTTCTGGGCTGGCACCATCTTCTTCCTGGTGTTCTTCCTCGGGCCAAGCATCCGGGCGGTCGGGGCCGACGGGGCACCGGTCATGCGGGAACTGGTGCGGCGGCGGTTCCTGGATGTCATGCCCATCGTCGCCGGCCTTACCATTCTGACCGGCCTGGTCCTTTACTGGCGCCTGTCCGGCGGGATGGCCATGGGCTGGATCAGGTCTCCTTTCGGGATGAGCCTCACGGTGGGCGGCGTGGCCTCGATCCTCGCCCTCATCGTCGGAGTGACCGGCGTGCGCGCCGCGACACTCGGAGCCATCCGGATGACGGCGGCGCTGGGATCGGCGTCCGAGAAAGAGCGCGGGCCCATGCAGGCGGAGATTCAACGGCTCCGCCAGCGCTCGGCTGCGGCCGCCCTCTGGGTGGCGCGGTTGCTTATTATCGCGGTCGCCACCATGGCCGTTGCGCGCTACCTCTAGAACACCGGACGGGACTACATCATGAAACCAGTACTCGCGAGAGAATCGATCCACCTGTTCGACGCGATCGCCGGCATACTGCTCCGATGCTTTCTCTTTCTGGTCGTGGCCCAGCTCGTCGTGTGGGCCGCATTCTGGTTGGCCGGAGATCCCATATACCGGATGTATGCCGCGATGATCGACGTTCCGCGGCCGGAATACGATCACCTGATGCTTTCGTCGATGCTTCTGTTGAAGGTGCTGAACGTGGTGCTCTTCTTGACCCCGTTCATTGCCATCAAACTCATGTTGCGCGGCAGGTTGGAGGGGTAATGCGAATTCTCGTCGTGGGTGCATCGGGAACCATCGGTCGTGCCGTGGTGGCGGAGCTGAGCCAGCGCCACGAAATCATCGGAGCGGGACGCACGTCGGGTGACGTGGTGCTGGACATCACCGACCCGGCGTCCATTCGCGCGGGGCTCGAGCAGGCCGGGCAGTTCGCCGCGCTGGTGTCGGCCACCGGCTCCGTCAAGTTCGCGCCGTTCGAGGAGATGACGGCCGCGGACTACGAGATCGGCCTCAACGACAAGCTCATGGGCCAGGTGAACCTGGTCCTGATCGGGCGCGAGTACCTGGCCGACGGCGGCTCGTTCACGCTCACCACGGGCGTGCTCGATAGCGATCCCATCCGTATGGGGACGTCGGCCTCGATGGTCAACGGAGCGGTCAACGCCTTTGTCCGGGCGGCGGCCATCGAGCTGTCGCGCGACCAACGGATCAATGCTGTGAGCCCGGGAGTCATCGCCGAGGCACTGGAGGCCTACGCCCCGTTCTTCCGCGGGTTCGAGCCGGTGCCGGCGGCCCGGGCGGCGCTGGCCTATGCCAAGAGCGTCGAAGGCGCGCAGACGGGGCAGGTGTATCAGGTTGTCTGAGTACGCGCGGGACTTGGCTGTAGCTTTGTGATACAAAGAACTTGACAAGACACACAGTCACCTCTAATTTGGACCCCATGTCGACGGTCAACCCCCGCCCCCTCTCCACGGCCGCGCCCGCCGCCCCGGCCGACCAGGAGCCCGCCCTCCACCGGCGGGCCATGGACAACCTGTCGTTCATCCGGAGCACCATGGAGCGGGCCACGTCGTTCACGGCGGTGCCGGGGTGGGGCGGGGTCGCCATGGGGCTCACCGCCATCGGCGCCGCCTGGGTGGCCCAGCGCCAAACCGATCCGCGCCTCTGGCTCCAGGTCTGGTTGGTGGAGGCGGTGATCGCGACGGGCATCGGGGTCTACGCCCTGGCCCGGAAGGCCCGGGTCAGCAAGACCCCGCTCCTGGCCCGGCCGGGCCGCCGCTTTGCGATGAGCTTTACGCCGCCGCTCTTCGTGGGGCTCGTCCTCACCTGGGCTCTCGCCGCTCGGCAGGAGTACGGCCTGCTTCCGGCCAGCTGGCTTCTGCTCTACGGCACCGGCGTCGTGACGGGTGGCGCCTTCTCGATCCGAGTGGTGCCGCTCATGGGGCTGGTCATCATGGGGTTCGGCCTGGCCGCCTTGCTCACGCCCGCCGCCCTGGGCGATCTCTGGATGGCGCTGGGCTTCGGCGCGACCCAGACTGGCCGCCGGACTCATCATCGCGCGGAGGTACGGTGGCTAAGTCGAACGCGGCCCGGACGGCCCGGCAAAAGCAAGCCAAGAATCCGGCTCCGCGGTTGGGGAGCGTGCGCGGCCGAGCAGCGGCTGAGGAGCCGCTCCAACTCGACCGGCTGATCCACGAGCGCATGCGGCTTGCCATCGTGAGCACGCTCGCGGTCAACGAGGTGCTGTCGTTCAACGAATTGAAAGAGTTGCTCGACACCAGCGACGGGAACCTGAGCGTGCATGCGAGGAAGCTGGAAGACGCGGGCTACGTCGCCTGCCACAAGTCTTTTGCCGACCGCATGCCGCGGACTGAATACCGCCTCACGGCACGGGGCCGGAAGGCACTGGACCGCTACCTGTCACACATGGAAGCGTTGATCGCCTCCATGCGGGACGCATAACCTCCTCTCTCTTTTTTTGGGATGTCGCTTTATGAAGCAAAGTACTCAGCCATGGCAGGCCGGCCTCCACGTGGCCATCATCATGGACGGCAACGGGCGCTGGGCCGCTCGGCGCGGCTGGCCCCGCACGCTGGGGCACGCGGCCGGGGTGCGGGCCCTCCGGCGGATCGTCCGAGCCGCGCCGGACGCGGGCGTCGGCATCCTCACGGTGTTCGCCTTCTCGAGCGACAACTGGCGCCGTCCCGCCCACGAGGTGACCGCGCTGATGGGACTCTTGGGGCAATACCTCCAGCGCGACGCCGAGCGGGCGGCGGAGGCCGGTGTCCGGGTTCGGGTGATCGGGCGGCGCGACCGGCTGCCGCAGGACCTGGTTGCCACCATCGAACAGGCGGAGCGGGTCACGGCCAACGGCACCCGGCTCCTGCTTCGGATCGCGGTGGATTACTCGGCGCGTGATGCGATCCTCTCCGCGTCCGGCCGCATGGGCAATGCCCGGACGCGCGAGGAATTCCATCGCGTCCTGGCCCCCGACGAATCCGGCCACGCCGGGCGTGAGGTCGACCTCCTGATCCGCACCGGCGGCGAGCAGCGGCTGAGCGACTTCCTACTCTGGGAATGCGCCTACGCGGAGCTCTGGTTCACCCCGGTCTACTGGCCCGATTTCGATGCCCAGGCCCTCGCCGGGGCAATCCGTGCCTACCACGAACGCGACCGCCGCTTCGGCGGGCTGTCGCACCCCGCGGCCTGATCCAACGGACGCTCTGGAGCACACTATGATGCTGGCCCATTTTCTCGGTACACTCGCGACGCTGGCCACGTTCGGGCTGGTCGGGATCGCGTTGCTGGTCGCCCTTCTTGGTTACCTGAGGGGCCGCCGGTCGACCGCCCTGCGGGCGCTCGCCCTGGCCGGCGTCGTCGTGACGCTCTACGGGCTCGGCATTGCGCTGCCGGCGCTGCTGACACCAACCAAGGTCCTGGCGCCGTCCGAGGAGTTGTCCTTCTGCGGCTTCGACTGCCACTTGCACGTCGCCGTCGTGGCCACCATGGCGGAGCCGCCTGCTCCGGCGGGATCAAGACAAATCGCGCTCGCCATTCAGGTGCGGAGCGACGCCGTGCAGGCGCCCGAACATCCCTCGCTGCTCAGGATCCGATTGGTGGACCGTGCCGGGCACGAATATGCGCCTGCGCCGATGCCCGACGGCGGCATTCCCTTCGCCCAGATGCTCGCGGCCGGTCAGAGTTACACCCGCACGCTGTCGTTCGTGCTGCCGGCGGGCGAAGCGGTGCAGGGGCTCCGGGTAACCTGGCGTGTCTGGCCCGACTACTGGGTGCTCGGCCCGGGGAACACGTTCCTCAGGCGGAAGACGCTCTTGGCCTTGCCGGGCTTGGCGGGGTAACACCTCTTGGAGGGTGCGCGGCGGCCCATCGTCCGTTGCCAAAACGCGCGGCAGGAATATCTTATCTAAAGATCATCTTGTTATCCTATTAAACAGATCGGGTTTCGCCCCGGCTCCGGAGTAGGCGGCGGATCCTTGTCCCAGCAACACCGTTCGTGACCTCACCACTCAGGCACGAGGCAGACGCAGATGGCGGACGACGAGCTGCGCAGCGATCAACCCGATTCCGACAACGCCGACCGGCGCGAGTTCCTGAAAAGCGTTTCCAGCGTCGCCATGGGCGCCGGCCTGATCGGCGGGTACGGCGCCTTCGGCTTGATCGCCGGCCGCTACCTATATCCCGCTACGGTCGGCGAGGTGATGTGGCAGTTCGTGACCGAGGTGGCGGGGATCAAGGTCGGCGAGGCAATCCGGTATCGCGGCGCCGGCCGGGGAGACGATCAACATCACCCGCCGGAGCCGAACCGGCGATGCGGACGACTTCATCGCCCTCTCGAGCACCTGCCCGCACCTCGGCTGCCAGGTGCACTGGGAAGCGCAGAACAACCGCTTCTTCTGCCCCTGCCACAACGGGGTCTTCGACCCGAGCGGCAAGGCCACCGGCGGGCCGCCGGGCGAGGCCGGCCAGTCGCTGCCGCGCTACGCCGCTGAGCGTCGAGAGCGGCCTGCTCTACATCGAGGTCCCGCCGCCGCGCTGTTCGGCGGCGAACGACACGGCGCGGTGTCGTCGAGGCGGACGCCGATCAGCGGGCCGGGCCACGATCCGTGTCTCGCCGGCCGCGTCCGAAGACGGACACGGCGACAATGCCTGAGCGCTTCCCGAGCGCGATGAGCGCCGTCGGCCGGTGGTTCGGCGATCGCCTGCCGGTCTCGGGCGAGCAGCTTCGCGAGCTGACCAACGAGCCGGTTCCCGTACCACCTCAAGCGCTGGTGGTTCGCGCTCGGCGGCACGCCGGCCTACCTGTTCATCGTCCAGATCGTCACCGGCATCCTGCTGGCCTTCTACTACGAGGCCGTCGCCGCACGACCGCCTACGAGTCGGTGCGCTACATCACCGACGAGGTCGCCTTCGGCTGGTACATCCGCAGCGTGCACAAGTGGGCGCGCGACGCTGATGATCGCCGCGGTGATCCTGCACCAGATGCGCGTCTTCTTCACCGGCGCCTACCGCAAGCCGCGCGAGATCAACTGGATCGTCGGCATGTGCCTGCTGATCTGCACGCTGATGACCGGCTTCACCGGCTACAGCCTGGTCTACGAGCAGCTCAGCTTCTGGGGCGCGACGGTCGGCGCCAACATCACCGACACCGTGCCGGTCGTCGGCGGGTTCATGAAGCAGATGCTGCTCGGCGGGCGACGTCTACAACGAGCGCACGCTGTCGCGCTTCTTCATCCTGCACGCGCGCGGTGCTGCCGGTGACGATCGATCCTGCTGGTCGTCGTGCACATCGCGCATCATCCGGCTGCAGGGCGTCACCGAGTTCCAGTTCGAGGACGAAGCCGACGGACGAGCCGCAAGCACTTCAACTTCTTCCCCGACCACCTCTACACCGAGCTGATCATCGGCCTCGTCCTGATGATCCTGCTCAGCGCGCTGGCCACGATCTTGCCGGCGACGATGGGGCCGCCGGCCGATCCGCTGACGACGCCCGAGGTGATCAAGCCGGAGTGGTTCTTCTACGTCGCCTTCCGCTGGCTGAAGCTGTTCACCGGCACGGCCGCCGTGCTGAGCATGGGCTTCATCGTCTTCGTGATGTTCGCCTGGCCGTTCATCGACGCCTGGATCCGCGCAGCGACACCGGTTCAGCGAAGCCAGCGTCTGGATCGGCATCGTCGGCGTGCTGGCGATCATCGGCCTGACCGTCTGGGAAGCGGTCGTCGCGCACTGAGCGGCGCTCGCGAGGGACCATGATCGGCATGACTCTCGATCGACGAAACGGTATCATCATCGCCGGCCTCGGCGGCCTGTTCCTCGCTCTCGCTGGTCTTCGTGCAGTGGATGGAGATCGCGCGCAAGGCGGCAGGAGGCCGGGCTCAGCGCGCCGCACGATCGCCGTCGCCGGCGGCCTCGAAGGCAGTGCGTCGACTGCCACGCGCAGGTCGAACCCGGGCATCATCGACCACTGGAAGGGCAGCACCGCACGCCGAGAAGGGCGTCGGCTGCGTCGAGTGCCACCAGGCCGACGCGAGGACGCCGACGCCTTCGAGCACTACGGCGCAGCAGATCGCGACCGTCGTCACGCCGCGCGACTGCGCGCGCTGCCACGACCGAGGCGGCGCGAGTTCGCGCGCAGCCACCACGCCAAGGCCGGCAACATCCTCGCCTCGCTCGACAACTTCCTGGCCGAGACCGTCGAGGGCGCGCGCGATGCCGTTCAACCCGCACTCGCCGACGCCGGGCAAGGCCGTCGACAGCGGTCAACGGCATGCGCCAGCGCCTTCTCCGGCTGCCAGCAGTGCCACGGCTCGCAAGGTCGGCGCTGCGGGCGACCGACGGCGGCATGATCACCGTCGACGACCTGCAGCCCGACGAGAACGGCAAGCCGACCAACCTCGACGCGGTCGGCGCGCATCGTGCGGGACGAGAACGGCCGGCCGCTGTTCGCACGCCGGCACCTGGCCCAACACCGGCATCGGCCGGCTCAACCTCGACGGCTCGCGCGGCTCCTGCTCCGCCTGCCACAGCCGCCACGACTTCTCGCCGCGGCGCGCGCGCCAGCCGGAGAACTGCGGCAAGTGCCACCTCGGTCCCGACCACCCGCAGAAGGAGATCTACGAGGAGTCGAAGCACGGCGTCGCCTACCGCGACCTGAAGGACGAGATGAACCTCGACGCCGAAGCACTGGGTGCTCGGCGAGGACTACGCCGCGGCGCCGACCTGCGCGACCTGCCACATGTCGGGCAACATGCGCAACGGCGGCCGGGTCACCCACGATCCGGGCGAGCGCATCTCCTGGACCAACCGGCCGCCGGTCAGCCTGGTCATGGACACCGACGTCAACCACGCGATCGTCACCGAGACCGACCCGGAGAAGCGCCGCGCGCTGATCGCCGACACCGCCGAGGCACAAGCGCAACCGGATGAAGGAGGTCTGCTCGCACTGCCACACGCCCGACTACGTCAACGCCTTCTACAAGCAGTACGACGACCTGGTCATCCTCTACAACGAGAAGTTCGCCAAGCCGGGCCAGGCGCATCATGGCGCGCGCTGCGCGAGCAACGGCTGCTCACGCACGACGCCGAGTTCGACGAGGAGATCGAGTGGACCTGGTTCTACCTGTGGCACCACGAGGGCCGCCGCGCGCGCCACGGCGCCTCGATGATGGCGCCGGACTACACCCACTGGCACGGCATGTACGAGGTCGCCGAGCGCTTCTACATGGAGCTGATCCCGCAGGCGCGCGAGATCGTCGAGCACGCGCGCGCCGACGGCAAGGCGCGCCGGCGCGGCGCGGTCGAGCAGGTGATCGACGAGATCCTGGCGCGGCCGGAGCACGCCTGGTTCGAGCGAGGGCGCCGAAGAGCCAGGCCGAGCGAATCCGGCAGGAGATGGAGCGCCGGTACGGCGAGACAGCGGAGCTAGGCATCCACGGAAGGTAGGCGTCGTGATGAAACGCAGAAACTTCCTGAACGCTCGGCGGCTCGGCCGCGGGCGTCGCCGCGTTCTCGTGCGCCGACCGCGAGGAGGCCGAGCGCCTGGCGGCAGAGCCGAGCATCGGTGCGACGGCGACCTGACCTGGAACAAGGCGCCCTGCCGCTACTGCGGGACCGGGTGCGGCGTCGAGGTCGGCGTGAAGGACGGACGCGTGGTCGGCCGTCCGCGGCGACGAGGCGAGCCCGGTCAACCGAGGGCTGCTGTGCGTCAAGGGCTACCACCTGCCGGCGCATGCTGTACGGCGAGGACCGGCTCGACGCACCCGATGCTGCGGCACCGGACGGCAGGCTGGAAGCGGATCTCGTGGGACGAGGCGCTCGACCTGATCGCCACCAAGTACCGGGAGGCCCTCGACGCAACACGGTCCCGAGATCGGTGGCCATGCTACGGCTCGGGGCAGTGGACGGTCTTCGACGGCTACGCCGCGTCCAAGTGGGTCCGGGCGGGCATCGAGCAGCAACAACCTCGAGCCCAACGCGCGCCTCTGCATGGCCATCGGCCGTGATGGGCTTCATGACCCAGTTCCAGAGCGACGAGCCGATGGGGTGCTACGAGGACTTCGAGGCCGGCGACGACTTCGTGCTCTGGGGCAACAACATGGCGGAGATGCACCCGGTGCTGTTCTCCCGCATCCTCGCGAACAAGCGCGAGCAACCCCGGCGTTCGCATCGTCGACATCGGCACGCGGCGCACACCGACCTCCGACTACGCCGACCTGTACGTCGAGTTCGTGCCGGGCAGCGACCTGGCGCTCGCCAACGGCATCCTCCACCTGCTGGTGCGTGACGGCAAGGTCGACCGCGCCTTCGTCGGGAGAACCTGGTCTTCAAGCGCGGCATCGAGGACGCTCGAACGGATATCGGCTACGGCTGCTACGGCGATGCAGGCCGGGAGCGCTACACGTTCCAGCGACGAGGGCGCGCGACTCGTCGCTCGACGAGCTGGAGCGTTCCTCGCGGACTACACGCCCGGCGCGGGTGAGCGAGATCTCCGGCGTGCCGGTCGCAGCAGATCGAGGCGCTGGCCGAGATGTACGGCGACCCCGGCCGCGGGACGGTGAGCGCTCTGGTGCATGGGCGTCAACCAGCACAGCCGCGGCACCTGGATGAACAACCTGATCACCGATCTGCACCTCATGACCGGCAAGATCGGCCGGCCCGGCGCCAACCCGTTCAGCCTGACCGGGCAACCGTCGCGCCTGCGGCACCGGCCGCGAGGTCGGCACGCTCGCGCAACCGGCTCCCGGCCGACATGGTGGTGACGAACCCGGAGCATCGGGCCAAGGCCGAGAAGATCTGGGGCCTCCCGCCGGGGACGATACCGGCCCAGCCGGGCTACCACACGATGGACATGTTCCGCGCGCTCATGCGCGGCGACGTCAAAGTGCATGTGGATCCAGACCACCAACCCCTGGGTCAGCATCCCCAACCTGAACCGCATCGAGCGCAAGCCGGGCGACGGACGGTTCATGGTCGTGAGCGACATCTACCCGACGCCGTCCACCGCGGCGGCCGACCTGATCCTTCCATCCGCGGCGTGGGTCGAGCGCGAGGGCGTGTTCGGCAACTCCGAGCGGCGCACCCAGCACTGGGACAAGATGGTCGATCCGCCCGGCGAGGCGCGCGAGGACGCGTGGCAGATCATCCAGGTCGCGAAGCGGATGGGGATGGGGCACCTGTTCCCCTGGCCGGACGACGACTGGCACGAGCCGATGTACGAGGAGTACCGCCGCTTCACGCTGGGCGTCGGCAAGGACCTGGCCTCGCTACGCTCAGCTCAAGGAGACTCGCGGCCTGCTCTGGCCGGTAGTGGACGGCAACGAGACCCGCTATCGCTACGCCGCGGGCTACGACCCGTACGTCAAGAAGACGCGCGGCGTCCACTTCTACAAGGCCAAGGGCTACGGCGAGCGCGCTGCGTTCTGGCTCCGGCCCTGGCACCCGCCGGCGGAGTCGCCGGACGAAGAGTATCCCTTCTGGCTCTGCACCGGGCGCGTACTGGAGCACTGGCACACCGGGTCGATGACTCGGCGCGTGAAGCAGCTGCACCAGGCCGTGCCGGAAGGCGTACGTCGAGTTCAACCGCGCCGATGCCCAGCGCCTGGGCGTAACGTCGGGTGACCACTGTCCGCGTCGTGAGCCGGCGAGGCGAGCCTGGAGCTGCCGGTGGTGATCGACGGTCGCGGCAAGCCGCCGCGCGGGATCGGTGTTCGTGCCGTTCTTCGACGAGAACCGGCTGATCAACCTGGTCGACCCTCGACGCGATGGACAACATCAGCAAGGAACCGGACTTCAAGAAATGCGCGGTACGCATCGAACGCGTCTGAATTCCCTGGCGCTCGCGGCGGCCCTGATTGCGGCAGCCGGGTGCGGTGGAGATCAGGTTCCCGTTCCCGGCAGAGCTGGGGCGACCAAGTCCACGGCCGACGTACGCGTCGAGCGGCGGGCCTACGACGGGGCCCCGCCGACCATTCCGCACGCCTCCTTCGGCATGCGCTGCGAAGCCTGTCACAATGCGGCAGGCCAGTCGGTGGCGGGCGTCGGGTTTGCGCCTGCCTCACCACACGTCGACACCGAACAGGCCGGCGGCACCACACGCTGCCGCCAATGCCACGTGTTCGCCGCGACCGACCGTCTGTTCGTAGCCAGCCGCTTCGAGGGGGTCGAGCAGGACCCGTACGTGAACGGTGGGCGGGCGACACCCGGAGCGCCGCCGACCATCCCGCATCGGATACTCATGCGGGAGAACTGCGTCGCCTGCCATGACGGACCGGGTGCCCGCGAAGAGATCCGCACCAGCCATCCCGAGCGCTGGCGCTGCCGGCAGTGCCACGTTCCGGTGACGGTAGGAGAAGGCTTCCACAGTGCATTCGAATCGGTTGCGCCGGAAACTCGTGAGAGGCGAGACGAATGACCCAGCTGGCCGCTGTCATCGAACTCGGGCCGGAGGACGAGGCCCGACGATTGTGGAAGGGTGCCCTGGAGGCGCACGCCGCCTCCGAGGGCGATCTGGTGGCGCTCTCGGAGTCGCTCGATCTGGGGCTCCACGCGGCGGAGATCCTCGTGGTCCAACTGCTCCAACCGATCAAGGACACGTTCCCAGCCACGATCGGTCTCCAGCTCAACCTGCCGACGCCGGAAGTGGATCCGCACCGCGACGGCATCAGCGTCCCCAAGGTCCTGCAGTTCAACGACGTCATCGACCTGTTGAGCGGCGAGGAACTCGAGTGCGTGAGCCCCGGACTGCACCGGGGCTGGGAAGACCGGCGCTTCTCCTGCCGCCGCTCGAGGGCTGCCGCGCAGGAAACGATCGGTGTCACGCTCTCGCCCGAGGGTCAGGCCCAGCTGCTCCTGCTCTCGGCGTATCGCAACCGCCTGTTTCGCTGCCCCCCGCCGGTCCGCGTCATGCCGGGCCGTATCAAGCCCGCGTTCCAGCACCTGGAGCAGCTCGTCGAGGGATTGCTCGGAGCGCTGGGCGAGAATTAGCCCGTGACCCCGCCGCGGAATGACAAGGGCCCCGCTGCTTCGCAACGGGGCCCTTGTCGAATCGCCAATGCGGAGAACTACATCCCTCCCGCCGGCATGTCGCTGCTCCAGCCGTCGACGGCGAGCATCCATTGGCCGTTCACGTTCTTGAATACGGCGGTGTACTTGCCGGTGTCCGCCATCGAGCTGCCATCCGCCATGGTCCAGGTGCCCCCGTACGTCCCGACCACATAGGCGAAGTCGCCGGATTGGGCAACTTCCAGACGGTCGATGGTGACGTCGTTGGTCGTGGGGGATGTCTGGGTGAAGACCGCTGCATAGGCGGAGGCGATGGCCTCCCTGCCGATCACACGCGGCGTATTCGGCACCGCTAGAATGGCATCCTCGGTGTAGAGGCCGGCGAGCGTCGTGGCGTCCTTCGCGAGATAGGCCTGGGTCCACTTGACGTTCTCGCCTTCGATCGCCGTCCGCACGGCCGCGGCGTCGACGGTAGGCATGGCGGCTTGCTGCGGCTGACAGGCCGCGGCGAGGCCGAGTACAACGATCGAACCGACCAGCTTCAGATTTCCGTACCATGAATGACCCCGGTGTTCGAGTTGGCAGGGGGAGTATAGAGCGTGGGCCCGGGTTGCGGAAGATGACCGGCAAATCCGGTCAGCTCGGTGGTCGCGAGCCGTCGACCGAGAAGCCGGCGCGCACCCCGGGGCTGACCTCGGTCGGCTTGCCGGTGGTCGCATCGATCGGGCACCAGAGGGTCCGCGCCCGGGCGAGCACCTTCCGGTCGGAGGCGCGGAGTAGTTCGGTGTTCCGTTCGAACGTAAGCTGCGAGGCCGGACCAACCCAGGTCCGGGCGATGATCTGGTCGCCCAGCACGGCGGCGCGCTTGTAGTCGATCTCGTGGCGCACCACCACCCAGGCCACCTTGGCCTGGTCCGCGGCCGGGGCCTGAGCCCGCCAGTGGGCGACGGCGACGTCCTGCACCCACCGCAGATAGACCACATTGTTGACGTGGCCCAGCTCGTCGATATCGGCGGGCTCGATGTCGATTCGTAGCTCGAACTGATCCCGGCGTGATTCCACAGCTTTTCCTTCGAGTGCGGGGCCCGTAACGTAGCTCCGGGGTCGCCAGCGGCCTACCCCGCCTCAATCAGTGAGCGTCTCGAGCTGGTTGATAGCTCCTGGTTTAGGGCCGACGCAATGCGAAGCCAGGCGCCTCTCACCGAGAGGCACCTGGCTTCGTCTTGATTGCCCTAGCTGTCGGTCTAGTTCGTCAGGAAGAACTCGCCCGCGAGTTCCTCCCACCCTTCCGGTGACAGCACTCTGACGAAGCCGTCCACCGGCACGCCGCCGTCGGGCAGTAAAAGCCCGAGCTCCCCCGCCTGCATGTGCTGCAGCCGGTCCACCGTGTCCCGGTTCCACACCCGAGCCAGGCGCCCGGACAGGAGGTTGTTACGGGCGGCCTTGGGGTTGTCGACTTCCAGCTTCAAGAGCCAGCCCTGCTGGTACGGGTCCGACTGCACCAACTCCGGCGACTCGAGCACGCCCGGATTGACGGCGACCACGCGGCCCTCGACCGGGGATACCATCGGAATCGATTTAGATTCGACCTCCACCGTCCAGCCGCGCTCGCCCTGCTTCAGGCGGTCGCCCACCTTGGGCAGGTGGAATGCGCCCGGCTTGCCCAGGAACTTCTGGGAGAAATCGTCCATCCCGACCCGCATCAGCCCCCTGCCCGCGCCCTCGGGTTCCTCGATCGCCCAGGTGTGGCCCTGGTGGAAGGCATACCCGTCGGGCACCCGGAACCAGCCGACCACCCGTGGGATTTGGGGTCGCGGCGATACCCGTCGCAGCAGGGCGACGGTGGCCCTCGAGGCGGTCGGTCCCGCCACCAGGCGCCAGAAGCCGACCAGGATGAGTAGATAGGCGATGACGATCAAGTACTCAGCGCCCTTGGTGGCGAATAGGTCGGTTTGCATGTCCATCTCCCCCTACGACTCGGCCGCGACTGCAGCGCGGCGCTCGCGCGCTTCTGCATGGTCGGTGTGGTTCCCGAAATCGAGTACCGGCATACGATTGATGACCCAGCGGAAGACCCAGAGCTCGACGCTGATGACGGCCATCGTCACCACGATCTCCATCCAACTCGGGACATACCGTACGGCCGCATCCCATCGAAACGCGATGACCGAGACATTGAGCCGGTTCAAGATGATGCCGATGAGCGTCATGGCGGCTGCGACCCGCGTCATGCGGAGGTTGCGATCGCGGAACGCGATGATGAAGAGGGCGGCCGGCACCATGACGAATCCGCCCAACTCCAGCAGATACCATGCGCCCCACCCGGACGCCACATAGGCCCATCGTTGCTCGTGCACGAAGATCAAGAGTTGCAGGAACAGATACACGAACATGGTCCCGCCACAGATCCGGGCCAACCCGAGCACAATGTCGTCGTGGGTTGCACGGAGAACCCGTCCAACCCGCTGATGGAAGATCTTGTGCGTGAGGGTGCCTTCGAAGATCACCATCGACAAGCCTGCGAAGATGCTCGATACCAGGAACAGGATCGGGATGAACTCCGACCACCAGAGCGGGTGGATCTTGGTCTTGGCCATGAGGTAGAGCGCGCCCAAACCCGACTGGTGCAGGATCGAGAGGGTGATTCCGAAGATCACCGCTCCGATCGTCATACCCTTGAGCACCGCACGGACCCGCCCCCACCCCAGCCATTCCGCTACCGCCGGCGAGAACTCGATGGCCTCGGCGATCATGTACAACAGGAAGTGCCACGCGACCAGGAACAGGACCGAGCTCACCCCGAACGAATTGCCGATGATCGGGTTGATCACGTTCCACGGCCGCCCGAGGTCGAGCAGCAGCGCTCCGGCGTAGAAGACGTACGCCAGGAACCCGTTGAGCACCGTGACCCGGACGATCGGATGGTACTTCTTCTGTCCGAGGATATAGACCATGAAGGTGACCACGTAGGCGCCGCCCGCGAACGCGACCCCGGTCACCACGTCGAATCCGATCCAGAGCCCCCAGGGGACATCCTGGGACAGATTGGTGATGGATCCGAGACCGTAGATGAACCGTATCGCAAGCAGCACCGCCCCCGTCGCCACGATCATGCCGGTGATCACGTTGAACGGGGTGAGAATCTTTCCCTTCGGCTTGAGCTCGTGACGAATGAACCGCGCGAAGCCGCGGAACCCTCGTCTCGGTCGATGGAACCGGCATGCTCAGCGTTCCCATGGCTCGACCTCGCTCTCCGCATCGTCCGGCAGTGGTTCATCCTCGTGCCCGCCGTTGGTGGCCCGGTTCAGGGCCAGAAGGAACGGCGGCACCAAGGTCAGCGCCAGCGGCACCGCGTAGAGGAACTCGCGCGTGTAGGTCGGGAACGCCGTGTCGCCGACATCGGTCTTGAAGCCGATCTGTTCGAACGGGACCTTCGCGAGGTAGAGCCACGAGGTCCCGCCTGCTTCGTGCTCGCCGTAGATATGCGGCACGTACTTGTCGGGCTCTGTGTAGATTCGCCGACGCCCCTCCTCGAGCAGGTCCTCTCGCCGCCCGAAGGTGAGCGCACCGACCGGGCAGCCCTGCACACATGCCGGCTTTTCACCTTTCGCCAGCCGGTCAACACACATGACGCACTTGGTGATCTTGGGGTTGGCGCTGTCGTATTCGAACTTCGGCACGTCGAAGGGGCAGGAAACCATGCAGAACCGGCATCCCATGCACTTCTTCCCATCCCACGCCACGGCCCCGGTGGGGGTCTTGTGCATCGCCTTCGTCAGGCAGGCGGCAGTGCAGGCCGGCTGCAGGCAGTGCATGCACTGCCGCTTCACCGAGACCGGGCCCTTCTCCGTTTCGTAGCGGTTGTTCACCGTCAAGTGGGTCGGCGAGGTCTTCCGCTCCACCGCGCGGTCGATCTCCTTCTCCGGCTCGGGGAGCCCGTTCGCCTCGGCGCAGGCAAACTCACACATGCGGCAGCCCAGGCACTTGGTCGTGTCCACCAGCACACCCATCGACTGCCCCGCCCCGCGGGCAATGTCGGCCTCCTCGGCTTCGAGGGTGTTCCCTCGCGCGAGCACCGCGGAGCCGCCGGCGACACACATGGTCCTCAGCAGATCCCTGCGATTCATGTGGCACTCCGATGAATTGTGGCGCCCTGGTCCAGACAGGGCCCGCCAGCCCATGAACTCCACATGGTCCCTATGGCAAGCCCAGGGCCGCAGTTCAATGCCGAGCGGTGACGTGTGTAAGTGATTGCTGGAGAGCGAGATAGCGGTTCGAGCGGAGTCCGCTGGATCAGGGAAAGAGGCGCCCGACCGTTGAGATTGTCTACGTGAAAATCCCGCTCTGGAGCCGGAAGCCGGTTGTTGCCAGAAAATCAGGCCCAAGGGCCATTGAGATATTCAACGCCAAGTGTTGAATTTTGTTGCCTCCGCGAGTGGGGGTGTTGGGATTGCGGAGGTGCTGCACAGCGGTCAGGGTTCGAGGCCGGGTCTGGAGCCATACCCAGGAGGCTAAACGCATCGACGTGCCGCGAGTCTCAATTTGTCGAGTTGTTGCTCGTCTCTGCACCGCGCACTAGTTTGCTCTGATTCCCTACCAACCGGAGGAAGCGATGCGGACCATCCCCCTGGTCGCCTTACTTGGTTTGGCCGTGGTCGGACACACGATCAGTGCCAGTGCCCAGGAAGAGGCGGCGATGACCCCGAAGGAAAAAATTGCCGAGGCCCTGACCGCCGGGCCGGCTGAACTGGCGACGGACGCCGCCGTGGTCGATTGGGACGGCACCGTCCTGCGGGAGGGGTCGAACGGCTGGACCTGTTTCCCCGACGTGCCCAACCAGCCGGGTGTGACACCCATGTGCCTGGATGACCAGTGGCTCAAGTGGGCCGACGCCTGGATGAACAAGAAGCCCGTCACCGGCGTCACCACCGTGGGCCTCGCCTACATGCTGAGGGGCGGCTGGGATGCGAGCAACACCGACCCCTATGCCGAGAAGCCGCCGGAAGGGAAGGACTGGGTGCAGAGCGGTCCTCACGTGATGGTGATAACGCCAGATCCCAAGACGCTGGATGCCTTGCCGACCGACCCCAACAGCGGCGGCCCGTGGGTCATGTGGAAGGGCACACCGTATGCCCACATCATGATGCCGATCAGCGGGCCCAAGGCGATGAAGCATGAAGGAGAGCACAAGCACTAGCGGCCAGCGCACCCTTTCGGGCTCGAGGATTCCCGGAGCCCCCAGCCGACACGGCTGGGGGCTCCGGCCTTTTGTGACGCTGCTCACATCATGGCGCCTCCGGCACGACTGTTGCCCCTGGCGATCGGGTGAGGGAAAGGGCAGGGGGAGGGAGAGACCGGAGAGAAACAACAACTCTTTCTTTCCTAATGAGTTAGACGATGTGTCCCGAGGCAGGGGCCTCGCGGGCCGGAATTCGAAATCCGGAGGAGACCAGATGAACTGCACGCAAATCGCCACGGCAGGCCGTTGGGCCCTGGCCGCCTTGCTGACCGTGGGCCTTGGGGCCTGTAATAGCGAGGACAAGCTCGCCCCGAACCAGGTGGCGCTCAACGAACAGAACGCCCCGGCCATAGCCGACCTGACCGTGGGCCTGGTGGAGACATCGCTCCAGGGCCTGACCATCGAGGCATTCGACTTCAGCGGCTTCGGGGGCGTGTCGCTCGCGGCGGGCCGGATGCTCTCTCCGGCGCCGACCTTGAGTCTCTCGAACTTCGCCCTGGACGGCTGCCCCTCGTTCACGCCCGATCCTCCGATCGACACCGATCAGGACGGCGTGCCTGATAACGCGCTGTTCACGTTCGATCCGCAGTTCTGCACCACGACGGATCAGACCGGGACCGGTGTCGTCACCGGGTCAGTGCGCGTGTCCGACCCGGCCTCGGCGACGATCGGGTTCGACCTCGACATCAACACCCTCCGCTTCGCGTTCACCAGCGCGAGCAGTTCGGAGACCCTCGTCCTCACGCAGGATGGTACCCGCTCGCTGCGTGGCTCCACGAGCCTGCTCACCCTGGACGAAGACTTCTCGCTCGGCGTCGAAGCCGGTGGGCAGAGTGTGAGCCTCGATGCGGCGCACAGTGTGTCCTTCACAGCGGAAACACCATCCGGCATCGTGTTTGACGGTCCGCTTCCCAACGGGACGCTCGGCTTGAGCGGGAATTTCCAGGTGGTGGCACCCGATGGGTTCTTCAGCCTGGTGCTCAACACCCCGGTGCCGTTGACGTATGACGCAAGCTGCGGGTTCGGTGGCGACGTGGTGGCAGGCGTGCTCCGCGCTGCCGCATCGTCCCAGCAGGGGGCGGCGGCGGTCCAGGTCACGCTCAATGGATGCGGGGTCGAGCCGACGGTGGTCTTTATCGGCGCCACGACCTAGATCGATCGGATCGAGTGGAACGCAAAGGCCCGGCCTCGTGAGAGGCCGGGCTCTTGTATTCCTGCCGGAACGCTAACGTCCTGCTGCAAACATCTCGAGGATGCGGCGCGGCACGGTCCCGTACCCCGCACCGCCGATATTCGCGGCCACCGCGAGCATCACCTTGGCATCGGGAAGGATGGCGAGCCAGCTGTTCCCTCCCACCGAGCCGCCGCCGTGCGAGATGAGTCGCCTCTGGTTCAGCTCGCCGACCGCCCATCCCATGCCGTACGAAACGTCTTCGCCCGCCGCGTTCCGCTGGGAGGTCCACCAGAGCTTCACCGTTTCGGGCTTCAAGAAGCCGGTGCGCAGGTGCGCGTCGGCAAAGCGGAGCAAATCCTCCGGCGTGGATAGGAAGCCACCGCCGGCCCATTTGTAGCTGTTGTCGACATAGGGTGCGTTGATCAAGCTGCTGTCCGCCGCGTGCTCGTAGAATCCACTGCGGCCCGTGATGATGCTATCCGTATAGTCGGCGACCGTGTGTCTCAGGCCCAGTGGGCGGAATACATGTTCCTGCATGTAGGCCAGGAACTGCTCGCCCGACGCACCCTCCGCAACGGCGCTCAGCAGGTTCCACCCATAGCTCGAGTACGAATACTTCGTGCCCGGTGGAGCCAGGAGCGTGTCGTCTTTGAATATTTCCAGGCCCTCGAGGACCGTGGTGTAGCGCCTGCTGCTCAGGAATTCAGCGTCATTTCCGTAGTGGCGCACTCCGGCAAGGTGACCGGCCAGGAGCCGGCTCGTGATGACACCCTTCGCCTTGTCTGGGAACGACGGCACGTACCGTTGTATCGGCGCGTCCAGGTCGAGGAGACCCTGTTCGTAGAGCAGCGCCAGCGCCGCGGCCGTCAGCGGCTTGGAAATGCTGCCGATACGGAACTTCGTGGTCGGCGTCACCATGGTGCCCTGCTCGATGTTGGCGTAGCCGAACCCTTCGGACCACACCACCTCGCCGTCCACCGACACCGCGATCGATAGTCCGGGCAGATTCCGCGCCCGCATGAGCGAGTCGATGAGGGCCCGGCTCGAGGCCACAACCTCGGCGAGCTTGCCATATCCCGGTGCCGCGGCAACGCGGGGAGTCTGCGCCTGGATGGACTGCGGCGCCGCGGCCAGGAGCAACCCCATGCCCAATCCGAGCACGCGGCGACGCAACGCCCCAAGAGCGATGTAGGGTGACCGTCGAACCTTCCGATTGTGCTGCACTAGCACGAATGGCCTCCTGTGCCCGAATCGCTCTCTTCTGAAAAAGCTGCTGGAGAAAGTCAGAGGTTCCTGCAGCGGCCAGGTGGACCGACGCGGGGTGCTATCGGCCCCGGTGGACCATCGCGGCTTCGACCTCGGCGATCTCCCGGGGCGCGCGGCTCAACCATTCGACGCCCGTGGCGGTGATCGCGTAGTCGTCCTCGATCCGGATGCCGATGTTGTCATACCGCCGCACGGCGGCGCGTACCCTCGCGATCATGGCGCGGTTCTTCGGCGTGTCGGGAAGGATGTCGAGCAGCCGCGTGCTCACGTAGACCCCCGGCTCGATGGTGACAACGTCGCCGGGCGCGAAGGTGCCGGCGCTGCGCCACGCCTGCGGCGGATCGTGCACTTCCAGCCCGACGCCGTGCCCCAGCCCATGCGCCATATAGAGAAACGCCTGGGTGCAGCGCACCGGCTCCTGCCTACACTGGTCGGCCCATGGTGGATCGAACGTCGCCTCCACGCCTTCGGTGAGCCCCAGCCGCGCCACACCGCGAGCCACGACGGCCCGCGCCGAGTCGCGCCAGGCCTGGTAAGCGGCGCCAGGGCCCGCGACCCGCTCGGCGGCGGCCTGCGCCTCCCGGACGATCTGGTAGACGGCGCGCTGGTCGGCCGTGAACCGGCCGCTCACCGGGATGGTGCGGGTGACGTCGGCGGCGTAGCCGGCCCAGGCGGCGCCGACGTCAATCACCACTACCTCACCGGCCAGCATCCGGCGGTTGTTGGTCCCGTAGTGGTACTGCGTCGAGTTGGGACCCGAGCCGATGATGGATCCGAACGACGGCCCATCGCCGCCGCTGCGCCGGAACGCCGATGTGAACAGCGCCTCGATCTCGTACTCCCACATCCCCGGCTGCACCGTGCGCATCGCCTCCCGCTGCGCGGCGACGGTCAGATCGATGGCGCGCCGAAGGAGTGCCAGCTCGGCCGGGCTCTTCCGGGCGCGCAGGCTGTCCACCACCGGGTGGGCGTCTCGCAGCTCGATACCAGGGTGAGCGCCGGCGAATGCGCGCATGAAGCTCGCCCCGCGCGTGAGCGAGTCGCTCCCGGCGTGGTCGGCGCCGCTGAAATCGCGCAGGGTGTAGAACGGCAGCCCCGTGCCGGCGAGCGAATCGAGCGCCGTCGCCAGCGCCGCGATCGAGCGGGCGGCCAGCCCGGTTTCCCGCGCTACGGTAGCCGAGTCGGGTGGAATGCCGTCGTACAGGGCGCGGCGGGGATCGCGAGCCTGGGTGTAGAGGATGCCGCTCGCGCGCCCGCCGCGCATCACCAGCACCAGGGCGGCGTCCGGCTCCAGGAAGCCGGTGAGGTAGCGGAACGCCGGTAGCTGCGCAGGTCGGGCAATCGCGGTCGGCTCGGGCGCGCCGAACGCCACCACGACCCCGCTGTCGAGCCGGGCCGCGAGCGAGTCGCGCCGGGCCGCGTATTCGGCGGCAGGAATGCCCTGTGCGGCGAGGGCCGCCGGGACGAGCAGGAGCGTGATGGCGCGAATCAGCAATGGCATGGGGATCCCTGAACGGGTCTCGAATGAATCACGGTCGGCGGATCGGCGGAAGGGTCGCCTCGATCTTGTTACGAGTCAATGGGTTGAAGCAATGCCACTTGACCTTAAGGGGAGCGCCCCAACCTGAGTAGCGCATTGACGAAAGCCTGTCCCACACCGAGCCGGGATCCCGAGATAACGACATCATTACGTCACTATCGATACAATATCACGCCACTAACCCATCCAGTGCTTTCCGTCCACCAGCTCCCTCACCACGTCACCGCTGCTCCGGCCCGCCGCCTCAGCCGCGAAATTGGTCACCACCCGGTGGCGCAGCACCGAGCCGGCCACGTCACGCACGTCGTCCAGATCGGCCATGGGCCGTCCGTCCATCGCGGCCCGGGCCTTGGCGCCCAGGATGAGATACTGGGAGGCGCGCGGCCCCGCGCCCCATTCGACGTACTCCTTGACCACAGCCGGCGCCTCCGCGTCGCCGGGCCTGGTGATTCGGGCCAGGGTCACGGCCGAGCGGATGAGCTCGCGAGAGACCGGGATTCGCCGCACCAGGCCCTGCATGGCCACCAGCGTGTCGGCGTCGAGCACGGGCTCGATCGACACCGCCCTACTGCCGGTGGTCTGCTCGACGATGGCCTCTTCCTCCTGCTTCGATGGATAGCCAACCCGGAGCTCGAACATGAAGCGGTCGAGTTGCGCCTCCGGTAGTGGGTAGGTGCCTTCCTGCTCGATGGGGTTCTGGGTCGCCAGCACGAAGAACGGCTCGGGCAGGTGGTAGGTGGTTCCGCCGGCTGTCACCTCGTGCTCCTGCATGGCCTGGAGCAGTGCCGCCTGCGTCTTGGGAGGGGTCCGGTTGATCTCGTCGGCCAGCACCACGTTGGCAAACACGGGGCCGTGGACGAACCGGAAACTGCGCTTGCCTGAACTCAGGTCTTCCTCGATGATCTCGGTGCCCGTGATGTCGCTCGGCATGAGGTCGGGGGTGAACTGGATCCGGTGGAAGCTCAGGTCCAGCGCCGAGGCCACGGTCGAGACCATGAGGGTCTTGGCCAGGCCGGGCACCCCGATCAGGAGTGCGTGTCCTCCAGCCAGGAGTGCCGCCACGATGCCGTCCACCACGTCCTCTTGACCCACGATCCGCTGGGCAACCATGGCGCGGAGCTGCTTGACGGCTGTGCCGAGGCGCTCGAGTTGCTGGACGTCGTCGGAGGTGGGTGCGCGAGTGGAGGTCATGGGCAAGGGAGTTGGGAGTCGGGAGTCGGTCGTACGTGATCCTTGTAGGAGAGTAGTCGGGCTCTTGGGTCGACGCCACAGGACGGTGTGGCTGGGCCGAGGTCTTGGGCGGAGGCCTGGCATTGGGTGATGTGCCCGAAGAGACGTTTCTATATGAAACACCAAATACCGCGAATTCTGCCCCCGATGTTGCTTGCGAAATATTTCACAAACTTCTAGATTCCGCGGCTGTATGGAGCCAGAATCCGGTCCCGGCCGGGAAATCGGCGAGGGATACAAGTACGTCTCCCTCGGCATGACCTTCGCCGGCGGGACCATTTTGTTCATGGCGGCCGGGTTTTGGCTGGATCGCTGGCTCGGCCTCATGCCGCTCTTTACCATCGTGGGAACGTTGGGGGGGGCGACCCTGAGCTTCCTCACTGTGTATCGGAGGCTCAAGGCCGGCGAGGCGGAGTACGAGAAGGACCGCCTGGCGCGCAAGCGCAAGCGGGGCGGCAAGCCGTGAAGGTCGCGGCACTCGGACTCGCGCTCACCGCCGTTGCAAGCGGCCTCGCGGCCGCGCTGTGGGGGTCGGGGGCGCTGGTCGGCTCGATCGCGTTCGGGCTCCTTGCGACCGCAATCCAAGTCGCGGCGCACGCCCTGGCGCGGCCCGCAGTTGCCGGGCCCTTCAAGGACCTGCTCCGGCGCTGGGGCTATGGTATGGCGCTTCGGGTCGGAGGCATCGTGCTCTTTGGCGTCGCGGTCTGGGCCCGGCAGGACCTGTTCCTGCCGCTGCCGTCGGCAGTAGGGTTTCTCGGGGTGCTGGTACCGCTCTTGTTTACGGAGACACGCCTGTTTCGATGATCCAGGAAGCGCACGAACTCGACATCGGGGAAGTCCTCCTTCACCATACGGCCGACGCGTGGACGGTCGATTTCGAGCCGTTGTTCACCATTCACCTGCCGCGCTGGCCGGACATCCATCTTGGGTCGTGGACGGTCAATCTGTCGCCGACCAAGCACGTCTTCTTCATGATCGTGGCGGCGGCGTTGGTCTTCCTCACCATGAAACTCGCCGGCCGCCAGCTCGAGCGGCAGCGGGCGGGCGAAAAGGCACCGCGCGGCTTTGCCAACGCGGTCGAGGCCTTCGTCCTCTTCGTACGCAATGAAATCGCCATCGCCAACATCGGCCACGACGGGGCCAAGTTCGCCCCGCTGATCATGGCGTTGTTCTTCTTCATTCTGTATTCCAATCTGATGGGCCTGTTGCCGTGGGGGTCCACCCCGACCGGGAACCTGGCGGTGACCGGGGCGCTGGCGATCCTGGTGTTCTTCGTGGTGGAGATCGGCGGGTTCATGAAACTCGGACCCGGCGGCTACCTGCGGACCATTTTCCCGAAGATGCCCGGTGTGGGCGGGGTAGGCGGGGCGGTGCTGACCGTGGCGATGGCACCGATCGAAATCCTGGGGAAGCTGGTCAAGCCCTTTGCGTTGGCGGTGCGATTGTTCGGCAACATGACCGCCGGCCACTTCGTGATCCTGTCCCTATTCGGCATCATCTTCCTCTTCGGCGACCTCGCGGTCTGGAACTGGGGCATCGGCATTCTCACCGCGGCCTTGGTGGTGGGGATCATGATGTTGGAGTTGATTGTCGCCTTCTTGCAGGCGTATGTGTTCGCGCTCCTGAGCGCCGTCTTCATCGGCCTCATGCAGCACGAGCACTGATGGCATAGTAGGAGGAGGCGGCCCGCGCGCTCAGCGTCGTCTCTATCGTACGTACCCGGCCTGGGGGTCGGGAAAGCTCGCTGGCCTCCGGGCCGTTGGCGGGCACCAGGCGGGACTCGCTCCGGGAGAAGCGGGTTCCAGCCGAGGGGGCGCGACACAGGACGAATCTCCCGTGAACCAATGAGGACATCCACATGACGGACTTGTTGCTCGCAGTGCAAGAGCTGTCGCAGGCTCAGGCGACGGTCGACGCCGCTCGGAACACCTACGCGCTCTTCGGTGCGGCCTTGTCGCTTGGGCTCGCCATCATCGGGGCCGGGATCGGTCTGGGACGCATCGGTGGCCAGGCGGCCGAGGCCATCGCGCGGCAGCCGGAGGCCGCCGGCGAGATCCGGGGCGCGGCGCTGCTCATCGCGGTGCTGCTCGAGGGAGCCACGATCATCGCCCTCGTGTTCGCCCTGCTCTTCAACTTCCTCGGCTAGGCCGCGGATGGAGACGGGCATGTTGACGTTGCTGCTCCTGGCGGAGGAGGCCGGTGCGCCGGCCTCCCCGTTCGAGGTGAATTTCGGCATCTTCTTCTGGACCTGGGCCGTGTTCATCACGCTGTTCTTCCTGCTCAAGCGCTACGCGTGGCCATCGATCGTCCGGGCCACGGAAGAGCGGGAACGGTCGATCCAGGCGTACCTCACCAAGGCCGAAGAGGCCAACCTCAAGGCCCAGCAGTTGGCGGAAGAGAATCAGCGGTTGTTGGCCGAGGCCCGTGGCTCGGCGCAGCAGATGATCGGCGATGCCAAGCAGGCCGCCGATCGGGAGCGCAGCCTGGCCGTGGAGCGTACGAAGAAGGAGCAGGACGCGCTGCTCGAGCGGGCCCGCCGGGAGATCAGCGCGGAGCGCGACAAGGCCATCGTCCAGCTCCGGCGTGAGGCGGTCGACCTTTCCCTTGCGGCTGCGTCCAAGCTGATCGAGGAGCGCATGAGCGCTGAGACCGACCGGCATCTCGTGGAGAAATACTTGGCGTCGATGGCAACGATGCGGACCCCGGGGTCACGGACGTGAGCAAGGAAACCATCGCGGAGAATTACGCGGAGGCGCTGTTCCAGCTGGCGCAGGAAAGCGGCCGGCTGGAGGAGTATGCCGACCTCCTTTCCGCGGTTGCCGGGGCGGTGGGGGCCTCACCCCAGGTGCACATGGTGTTCGCGTCGCCACGGGTTACCAAGACCGAAAAGGCACGCCTCCTGGCCGCAGCGCTGCCGGAGGCCCCGCGGGAATTCGTACTGTTCCTCCAGGCCGTGGTGAAACGCGGCCGACAGCTCCTGTTCAGCGAAATGGCGCAGAAGTATCTCGCCTTGGTGGATGTGGCGTTCAACCGGGTGCGTGCCGACGTTACCCTGGCGCGCGAGCCCGACCCGAAGCTTCAGGAGGCCATTCAGACCGCGCTCGAACAGGTGATGGGCAAGGAAGTCATTGCCCGTTACCATCTCGACCCCGGGCATCCTGGGCGGCACGATCGTGCGGGTGGGCACTCGATTCTACGACGGCTCGGTGAAGCGGCGGATGACCATGCTGAGGCGGCAACTGTTGAGCAAGTAGTTGAGGCCGGAACTCGCTCTTCGTAGAAGGACTCGTTCATAGTGGGTGCATCCGAGATTGACTTCTGGGCCGCCTTTGATCTCGCCGGCTATTCCTATACAGACTTTCCTCCCGGTGACGTGGTGGTGGATGTGGGGTGCGGCAGTGGCAAACAACTCGCCGAGCTCGTCTCGAATGGGTGCCGCGCCATAGGCGTCGAGGCTGACCCCGAAAAGGTGGCGGCTCTTCGTGCTCAGGGGTTGGTGGTCCATCAGGCCAAGGCGGAGAGCCTCCCTTTGGAGGAGGAGAGTGTCGATGGAATGATCTGCAAGGTCGTTATCCCCTACACGGATGAGCAGGTAGCAATCAGCGAGTGCGCGCGCGTGCTCAGGCCGTCCGGTCGGATGGACGTGGTCTACCACGGTGCAGGCTACTACCTTCGCTACCTTTTCGTAGCGCCATCATGGAAATACCGGGTCTACGCGGTGCGCGCCATTCTCAATACATGGCTCTACTCCCTCACCGGCACTCGGATTCCTGGGTGGATCGGTGACACCTTGTATCAATCACGCCGCCGTCTTGCTCGGTATTACGCAGCCAACTCCCTCGTGATCGATCGCGATAGTCCTTCGCGTCCCTTCCTGGGCTACCCAGTGTTCATTTATCACCGCCTCCGGAAGCTCGATCCGCCGGACGATGTGGGCGCTGATGGCAAGGAAAGCGGCATGTGAGACACGGTGAGTGGCAATGCTCCGGGGCAATGGCTCGGGGGGCCGCACAAGGCAGGTGCGAAGCAGTCGGTAGGTGACGAGAGCGGAGTCCAGATGAGACCCCGCTCGTGCTTGGTGGCACCCATCGTCAGTGTCACGGTCGGGGACAGTCTGGGCCACCGATCTGGCGACATCGAGACTCCTCACTCATAATCCAGGTGCCTCATCCACCCCGCTGTAACGCTCCTGGTTGGTGAAGGAAGGAAAGATCCGAATGAAGCGAGATCCGGTCTTGCTGGCACGCATTCTCGAGGCGATCGAGGCGGCGCCCTACGACTTCAGCGATTTCCCCATCGACCTCCAGTTCGAGGGGTACGGTGAAGACACAATCGGCTACCACGTCCTGCTGCTCCACGAAGCCGGCATGATCACGGCCAGTACCCACGGTATCAGCGACGACGGCCGGATCAGGCCCCGGCCCATTCGATTGACTTGGAAGGGCCACGAGTACCTGGAGCGGACGGCGAACGGGATGAGCGGAGATACGGGGTGACTGGTGGACAACCGCGCGTCAAGCGGTTGAAGCGCCTTCGGCGAGCTGTCCAATCGGAGCTGGACCTCATTCGCTCGCGCCAAGTCGACACGCGAGAGTTGCGCACGGTCTGTGTGGCATTGGGTCCCTACCGGAACCTCACGACCATTACCGCCGCCATCCTGGCGCTCCACCCGCATTGCCAGGTCCTGAACCACGCCGGCTCGCGCATTCTCAATCGTCGTCGGCTCGATTTCCTCCGGTACCCCGACCAGGCAACCTTCGAGGCATTCACCCGGTATGCCATCCAGATCTCGTGTGCCGGACAACGGGGCGACTACGGCGGGTCGATCACCCTGTCTCATGCCTTTGTGAACAGTCCCGTGCTGCGTGACATGTACCGCGCCGAGTACGGCGAGAATCTCAGGAAGGACGTGATCCACTCGTTGTTTTGGAAGGAGTCCTTGGCGGTCGCACATCACGTGCGCGAACATCAGCTCGACCTCGCTCGGTTGGTGCAAGAGAACGCAGCACTCCGGTTCCTGCTGCCGGTCAGGCATCCGCTCGACTGCGCCGCATCGAATCTGAAGACAGGACATGTATCCCGGTTCCGCGGGCTCGATGCCCGGGCGCCTATCGAGCGCGTCGTACTGGCCATCCTAGATGAGTTCCGCTGGTTCCTCGAGTGGCAGGACCGCCGCCCTGACCGCTTTCTCTGCGTCTTCGCCCACGAGTTTTCGAAGCCGATGTTGCGGAGTATGGCGCAGTTCCTCGACATCACACCAGACGAGAAGTGGTTGGACAATGCACTCGCAGTCTTCCAGAACGAGCGTTCCTACGGGCATTCTCCCGAGCTCAGGGACTACTATGCGGCGGCGGTGCATGAGCGGTTCTCGAGCCATCCGGAGTTTGGGGGCGCGCTCCTGGCGTTTCTTGCGTAATCCGCCGGTGGAGGGGCGTCAAACGCACGTCAGCGCGCGCTCCAAAACGACCAACTGGACAACCGGTGCCGAACCTCGGTACATATGGTGGGCGGCCCAGAGACTAGTTGAGGAATCGGTTTGCTGATCATGGACGGGCAGCCGACGCAATGCACTACACACCCGACGACCCCAGCGCGGGAACGACACTCCGACCTCACGACCATGAAGGCCTACAACCCACGCGTAACCAGGTTTCACCAGGTCCTCGGCCTCGACAGCTGGCGACTCAAGCTGTATTCGATCTCGTTTGACGGGTCGGACGTCGATTGGACCGAATTCGATGGCGGTCTCGCCCTCGTGCGCTCGTCGCTACCAGCACCGGCGAGTGATGAGGGCCGGCCCGGCGTCGGCTTCGTGATTGCGCACCACGGGCAAGGCATCGACTACACCGTGGTGAGCTGGTGGGATCGGGAGAACGAACTCCCCACGCGCGTGTTCGCCCGGTCAGTTGACGACGGGAAGGGCTGGCGCCCGGCCGCAGGCGGCGAGTCGTTCTGTGTGTGGGACCTCGAAGTGATCTGGGCCGAGCGCGACGCGTACATCTCGACGTTTCTATCCGGCGAGGTACCCGATGCCGCCGGGTACTTGGCTCGGCATGTCGGAGAGGTCGGGCCGCCCATGGTGATGGATCCACCGTCGAACGAACTTTAACCGGCGAAATTCGATGACCAGACAGCGGATCCCCCTCCGCAATGCCCGTCGCGCCGACCGGAGCGTCTCGGACGAAGCCTGGATCAAGGCCATGCTCCACTCGGCCGGCGTGGGTGTGCTCGCGACCGTGCGGGATGGACAGCCGTTCGTGAATTCCAACCTCTTCGTGTATGACGAGGATGCCCAGGCCATCTATGCCCATACCGCGCGCGCCGGGGAGACCCGGGACAACGTGGAGCGCGATGAGCGGGTCGCGTTCACGGTGTACGAACTGGGCCGGCTCCTGCCGGCGGATACCGCGCTCGAATTCAGTGCCGAATATGCCTCGGTGGTGATCTTCGGGCGCGCGGCGATTGTGGCCGACCATGAGGAGGCAGGCAGGGCACTCCAGGCGCTGCTCGACAAGTACTGTCCGGACCTCGTGCCGGGCAAAGACTATCAGGCAATCACCTCTGAGGAACTCGACCGTACGTCGGTCTATCGCATCACGATCGACGAGTGGAGCGGCAAGCGGAAGGTGGTACCGAAGGAATTCACGGGGGCCCGGCCCTACGCACAGCCCACGATGCTGGCGAACGAATAGCGGACACGTGGAGGAGTTCGGCCATGAGCCGCTTTCTGGAGCTGCAGCCATGCCCGCGACGTGGAATTCGTCCCGTTTGACCTACTAGTGGGTGTGCCGATACCGGGGGCCCCGCATAGACGCGCGATCTTGTGCCTAGCAAGCTATCCGCCCATGGAATCCAGCGGGCGTATAGCTAAGTTTGAGTGCCGTCGAGGATCCCCAGTTTCCATGTGATCGGTGGACGATCGCCGTACCGGAAGGAGCCGATGGACTACTCACTCGTGGTTTCCAATCCGCCGCACACCGAGGTCAACGCCATGAAGGCGGCTGCGGTGCTTCAGCTCGCCCCCGCCGAGGCGCGGATCAAGGCGAATTACCCGGCCCCGGAGATCTGGCTGGCTGCGCCGAACCGCGATCAATTGAAAGCCGCGGCCGACCTCCTCGGCGAGGCCGGGCTTCGGACCGCGATCTTCGCAGCCACCGACCTGGTTGGCGTCCCAAAACAGCTCCGCGCCACCGGGTTCGAAATGACCGAGACGCATTTGTCGGTCACGGTGGACGGCGATGCATTCGAGATTCCCTTCGACCAATCTGGGCAATTGATCTACTGCAAGCCTCCCGATCAACCGGGCGGCGGCCGTACCAAGTCGACTACCGCCTCATGGGTCGGGAAACCCAGCTCGAGCGCCATGCTCGGTGCCTTGAGTGCGTCGCACCGAATGGAGGCCGAGCCGGACGAATCGGATTTGGCATTCTTGGATCTGTTCACGCCGGTGGGCGGCGCAAAGCGGAGGATCAGCTTTGTTGAAGGAATCGTCGACCTTGGCACCCGCGATCCTCACCAGATCCGGACGCGGCTCGCCGCATTGGCGAAAGATTGCGAGAGCAGGTTTGCCGGGATGACGTGCGACCGGCGGATGGAAAATCTCCGGGTCCGCCGCCGCACCATGGTGAGTACGCTCGATGAAATGGCCGACCGACGAAAGCTCCTGTCCTATGGGAGCCGGGCGCTTCACGTGCTGCTCGAGAGTGTCTCGCCCGACCTGGCCGGCGTGACCCAGTCCGAGCTGTGCTCTCGGCTGTCGTACCTCATTCCTCATCAGCCCTAGGCACGGCCTTCGCGGCCGCCGTCTCCCCGCGGTATCCGGAGGGCCCATGCCCACGCTCATCGCCGGTCCGACCATCATCGAGGCCGCCGGCAACAAACCGAAGCGGATCGAGGAATATGCCGGCCGCGTCAACACCGGTCACGTGAAGGCGAGCGTGGCTCGGATGGTGGCACCCGAGGGATGGGAGGAACCCGGTCAACGGCCGGAGTTTGAGGAGATCACTGTCGTGCTTCAGGGTCTCGTGCGCGTGGACCACGAGGGCGGGACTCTCGATGTGCGGGCGGGGCAGGCCGTGGTGACCCATCCCGGCGAATGGGTGCGGTATTCGTGCCCGGAGCCCGGTGGCGCGGAGTATGTGGCGGTATGCCTGCCGGCGTTCGCCCCGGAGACAGTCCACCGCGATTCCTGAGGTAGTACCGAGCCACATGGCCGTGTTGCAGTTCTTTCTGGGATTGGTGCTGTTGGTCGGCGGCGCCGAGGCCTTGGTGCGCGGCGCCGTGCGCCTGGGGCGGTCGGTGGGCATTTCGTCGCTCGTCATCGGCCTGACGGTGGTGGCCTTCGGCACCAGCGCCCCGGAGCTTGCGGTCAGCGTTCGGGCCGCGCTCTCTGGCCCGGCCGGATCTGACATTGCGCTCGGCAATGTGGTCGGGAGCAACATCTTCAACGTTTTGTTCATACTCGGTATCTCGGCGATGATCACGCCGCTTGTCGTGTCCCAACGGCTGGTCCGGGTTGAAGTCCCGATCATGATTGCGACGTCTGTCCTCCTCTTGATCGTAGGAGCCGACGGGCGCATCAGCCGGCCGGAGGGTGCCATCCTCTTTGCCGGCTTCTTGCGTACACTGCGTTTGGCCGTCTTGAAGGGCCGCGCCGACGATCCGTCGGTCGCGGCCGAGTATACGGCAGAGTTCGGCACGACCATCCGGGGCGTGCGCCCGGTCGCCCTCCACATGCTCCTGATCGTGGCCGGCCTTGCCATGCTGGTCTTGGGCTCACGCTGGATGGTCGATGGCGCAGTGGCCCTCGCGGCCTCGATGGGGGTCGGCGATCTCGTCATCGGCCTCACCATCGTCGCCGCAGGCACGTCGCTGCCGGAGGTGGCCACGTCGATCGTGGCGGCGCTCAAAGGGGAGCGGGATATTGCGGTCGGCAATGTGATAGGGAGCAACATCTTCAATGTGCTCGCGGTGCTCGGGCTCAGCGCGCTGGCCGCACGAGACCTCACGGTCTCAGCCGAAACGCTTCAGCTCCATCTCCCGGTGATGCTGGCGGTCGCGGCCGCGTGCCTGCCGATCTTCTTTACCGGCGGCCGCATTGCCCGTCTGGAGGGCCTGCTCTTCTTCGGGTTGTACCTGCTCTATACCGGATATCTCATCGTGGGGGCTTCACATCCGGCGGCAGAAACCTCCTATCGTTCAGTGGTGCTCTATTTAGTGGTGCCCCTCACCGCCCTGACCATCGGCATAACCGTTCTGCATCAGCTGGTGACCACGCGCCGCCGGCCAGACCCCTCTAAGACGCAGGCTCCATAGATGCTTACCAGGGAGCCTGGGGTGATCGAGCCGTGATTCAGCCTCTTGGACGAGTTGCCGAGTTCGTTGGCCGCCTCAGCAAGACCACCGTGCTCCTCCTGGGCGTTGTCCTCGCCATCGGGCTCGGCATCATCGATAACGCGACGGGGTTCGAGATCTCCTTCGCGTTGTTCTATTTGCTCCCTGTCCTTTTCGTGGCATGGTTCGCGGGAATTGCTTGGGGCATTACCGTCTCGGTCGCCAGTGCCGTGACCTGGCAAGTGGCGAATATCCTGGCCGGCGAGGCGTTCACCAGCCCGCTCATCCCGTACTGGAACTCCGCCACCCGGCTCAGCTTCTTCCTGGTGGTCACCATCCTGGTGACCAAGCTCAAGGACGCCCTGGAGCGCGAACGCGCCTTGTCGCGGACCGACTTCCTGACCGGGGCGCTCAACAGCCGGGCCTTTCTGGAAACGCTGGATCTCGAACTGGTCCGCGTGCAGCGCCGTCCCCGGGCGCTCAGCCTGGCCTATGTCGATGTCGACAACTTCAAGACCGTGAATGACCAGCAGGGCCATGCCCGCGGAGACGAGCTGCTCCGCGTTGTGGCCGATAGCGTATCGCACGCACTGCGGCGCTTGGATAGTTTGGCCCGCTTAGGTGGTGACGAATTCGCCGTTCTCCTGCCGGAGACCGATCGCGCCGGCGCCGAAGCGGTGTTTGCCAAGCTGGGCGAGGCACTGGGTCGAGCGATGGAGCTTCATGGGTGGCCGGTGACCTTCAGCATTGGCGTGGTCACGTGCATGGAAGCGCCCAAGACGGCCGATGCGCTCATCACTGCGGCCGACAACGTGATGTACCGTGTCAAGCATGGCGGCAAGCACGGCATCCGTTACGCATCACTCGCACCCGGTGGCACGATCGAGGACCCCAACCGCGTGACGGGCGACGACGAGAACTCCGAGACTTGATCTGGTGACGCCCGCGGTCGTCAGGGAGGGTTGGATGTCCGGGTGGTGCAGCCGGTTCCGATGCGACGAGTCGTGTCGGATCCCATGTTTGGCCGGTCGGTGGTTGTCCTAGCCAACCCGCCCCACGCGCGGCATCTTTGTGCGAGCGGAGGATCCTCACGTGAAGATCGCCTTCATCGGCTCGCATGGCGTCGGCAAGACGACGCTCTGCTTCGACCTCGCGGCGCGGCTCAAGCGTCTCGACTTTGGCGTGGATATCGTCAAGGAAGTCGTCCGCAGCTGCCCCCTGCCCATCAATCAGGACACCACACTCGAGGCGCAGGCGTGGATCATCCACACCCAGATCGCCGAGGAGATCGCATCGGCCGCACAGTATGAGGCCGTCATCTGCGACCGCTCGGTGCTGGACAACTACGCCTACCTGGTGCACAGGGTGGGTCGGCGGCCGGAGTACGATCTGCTGACCGGCCACTGGATGGCGAGCTACAGCGGGCTGTTCAAGGTTCCCGTGGTCGAGGCGCCGTCGTTCGACGGGATGCGGGATGTGAGCGGGACGTTCCAGCGGGACATCGACGCAGTCATCGACGAGCTGCTCCACGTCTTCGGGGTCGAGTGCCATCGGCTCGATCCCGATGACCGCGAGGGCTGGGTGGATGCCGTGTTGCTGGCGATGGGCCTGCCGCTTGCGCCGCCGCAGATCGACTTGTTCACCGGAAGTGCTTGAGCACTGCTCGGGCATTCTCGCCGGAGACCGTGCACCGCGACGCGTCGTACCGGCCTGCGTGCTCGAGCACCTTGGGTGACCTCGGGATCAGGAGCCGGGGGTGGAGTCGAAGAAGGCGGGTGGAACACCACCCGCCTTCTTGCATTCGGGAATCCGGAATCTGCTAGAACCGTGACGCGGTCAACGTGACGTCAGCACCCCGCCAGGCCTTCTCCAACCTGGCCCGGACGGCCGCCGCCTCGTCCGTCTTCCCCTGCATGTCGAGCGCCGCCGCCAGGCCGAACAGCGACCAGCCGTTCTCCGGGAACCGCTCCAAGTCTTCTTCATAGGCCCGTTGAGCCTCCGGCGCCAACCCGGCCGCGAGGAGCGCCTTGCCCAACGAATGGCGCATGGGGTAATACCAGGTGGGCGGCTCGTTGTAGGTGAGCCCGCTCTCCAGATCGACTGCGGATTGAAAGTGCCGCACGGCTTCGTCCAGCCGGTCGCGGCGCATGGCGATCTCACCTGCCAGGGCGTGCTGCGCGATCTCGAGTGCGGTCTTGTTGTCGCCTGCCGGGAAGCCCTTCGCGATTGCGGTCACCGAATCCAGTGCCTCCCGGGCCTCGGCCCATTGTCCCTTGGCGGCATGGGCTACACCACGGGCGTAGTAGGTCTGCCCCGTGGTAAAGCGAAGGTCGGCCGGAGGGAGCGGCTCGGCCAACACCTGGTCCCACTGCCCAAAGGTCACCAGGGTCCAGGGCACGAGCGGGGTGATCGCCTCCAACCACTCGATCTCCCGGGCCACATCGGGCCCCACCGTCTCCGCCACTTTCCGAGCGGCGTAGATGGCCGTTTCACTTTGCCCCGCCATGGAGGCGGCGAAGCTCATGAAGTGGTAGTTGTGCGGGTAGTATCCCTGCGGGTAAATGCCACGCCTGGTGACGAGCGGCCCCTCCATGTACGACTCGTCGGCGTGCACCGCGTGCTTGTTGGCTTCGACGGCGTCCTGGTAGCGGCCAACCCGGATGTAGATGTGGCCGGGCATGTGCACGATATGGCCGGCGCCAGGCATCAACTCGGCCAACCGTTCCGCACACGCTACGGCGCGCGTCGGGTCATGGGCCTCTTCGGCGTGGATGAACAGATGGCAGGCGCCGGGATGATCCGGATTGACCGCCATGACACCTTCCAGTCGAGATACGATCTGGTCCGTCCCAGGACGCGGGGCGCCATCCGCGGCCCAGTAGTTCCATGGGCTCAAGTTCATCAACGCGTCGGCATACAGCACCTGGGCGTCCTGGTCCTCGGGATAGCGCATCGGCCACTTCGCGCATCGCCATGGCGTAGGCGGAGTCGAGGGCCGCACGATCTCTCAGCGGATCCGGGGAAAAGCGCCGCGCCATGGCCGATATGTACACCTGTTCCCTCGGGGTCGCGTTGGCGGCTCGCTCCGCGGCACGTTGGATGGCCTTGTACCCGACGGCGCCCCGCGCCGAGTCCAATGGCTGGTTGATGTTGGGACTGTTGGCGAGGGCAACGCCCCACGCGCACATGGCGCAGGCAGGGTCGAGCCGCTCGGCTTCCTCGAAGGAATGTGCGGCCTCGGCGTGGTTGAATGCGTAGAGGAGCCGCATGCCCTGGTCGAAGTAGCGTTGCGTGGCGGCAACGTCAGTCGTGATTTCGTGATGGAGCGAACCGAGATTGTCGTACAGAAGCATCGCCCCGTCCGGGGCCGTGTCCTCGCGCTCTCCCCTGCCGCACGCGGTCAAGGCACCGGCCATGACGGCCACACATAGTAATCTGGCTGCTGAGACGTCATGATCTCCTCCGTTCCAAGACTGTCCTGGTCGGCGTGGGCCCAACCATTCACCATGGTCATCGCCCAGAACGGACTGCCCGATAGGTGCCGATCGACGAATCACCCGCTGGCGGGCCATCGCCCGTTGCATTACTTGTTAACATACCCATTCGCAGTGCGGCAAGTCCTCAGAGCCAATGCCCTTCAGACCCGATCTCTGCCAGGCGCAAGTGGCCTCAGCAAATGGAATGGTTGTGCCCTCCATCGATGAAGCCTCATGGTGATTCTCAAACACGCTATTCCCAGCGTCTCATGCTGAGGGACCCAATGTCTTCTCGCCCCCCGGTCTTCATAGTCGGAAGCCCGCGCTCGGGCACGACGTGGCTGTACCATCTTCTCCTTTCTTCCGGCGACTTTGCCATCTACCGCACCGAATCACGGGTATTCGACGTCATCGGGCCGCGTTTCGGAGGGCTGCGCCGTCGCTCGGATCGGGCGCTCTTCTTATCGAAATGGCTAGCAGGAGAGCTCTTTTTTCGGTCAGGTCTGGATGCGGACGATCTTAGGACCAAGGTTCTGGAAGGCTGCAGATCCGCCGGTGATTTCCAGCGCATCCTGATGGAGAGCATTGCGGCTGAACAAGGAGCCTCCCGCTGGGCGGAGTGCACCCCGACCAACGCTTTCTACATGGATGCCATCAAGACGGCCTTTCCCGACGCCCGCTTCGTTCACATGGTTCGAGACGGTCGGGATGTGGCACTGTCGCTGGCCCAACAGAATTGGATCAGGCCATATCACTGGGATCGAAATCGGCATCACGTGCCCGCGGCGGTGTATTGGGAATGGACGGTGCGGGCGGGTAAGGCAGGGGGCAAGGCTGCAGGAGTCGATTATCTCGAGGTCCCTTTCGAGGACCTTGTACGTGATACTGCAAAGGCGTTAGCCCGCATCGGCGAGTTCATTGACCACCCTATGGACTACGATCGGATTCAGCGCTGCGCGATCGGGTCGGTTGCCAGGCCGAATACATCGTTCGGTATCGGACCCGGTGGCCCCACCTTCAATCCTGTCGAGCGGTGGAGGTCATCTCCAGTGGATGTGCTTCGCGCACTCGAAGCGTTGGTAGGGCCGACCCTGCAGGAACTCGGCTATGAGCTGGCGACAGATCAGACCGAGCTCGCGCTACCCGCTGTCGAGCGCTGGAATCGAGTGCTCTATCGGCTGGGGTTCTCTGGCCGGATGTGGCTCAAGTCCCAAACTCCGCTTGGGCGCTGGTTTGTCGATACCTCGATTCTCGAGGGGGGTTGGGGTGGGGATGGCGAGGACAAGACCCTGCGTCCCGGTCAGCACAAGGAGTACATCCGCTCGCTCGTACGTGGCGTTCGTCTTGATGCTTGGTATTGATTCCGTGTGCACAACGCGCGATGGTGGTTCATCCACCATCGCGCGTTGCTGACTCACGGCTGGACCGTGCCCGACTCGACGCTAGAAGAGCAGTCCCCCGGTCACCACGAATTGCTCGCCGCCCTCGAGCTCCACCCGCAACTCGACGAAGGGGCGAAGCCGGCCGGTCTTAAACTCCATTCCACCGAGCAGGTTCACTCCGAGGTTGGTGTCCGACGCACCGAGGTTGCCAACGCCACCCGATGCATGGGCGATGTTGAGTCCGGCACCGACGTAGGGCACGAGCGTCGGAGCACTTTGAATAGCGAAATCGTAGACGACATTGCCGTTGATTTCCCAGTAATCGATGTCGACGCCCGCTCTGTCATCGGGAAAGTACAAGTCGAAGGTTCCGATGAATCGGAACTCGCCGAGTGCGGGGTCGGCGACCACGATGCGGGGGCCCAAGCCGAAGTCGAAGTCGTCGGCAAAGTTGATTTGCCCACCGACACGAATCTGGCCGCTCAGCTGAGCGGCGCTGGCCACCACCATGACGGCACACGCGGCGAGAAACTTGATCTTACCCATATGTGAATCTCCTTAAGGGGGCTCAGGATACTCAGAATTCTGACGCTTACTGTTGTGGCTTCTTTTGCTGGTCCTTCATCTTGGCCTTGACCTCGGGGCGAAGCTCCCACAGCACATTCAGGATCTTCCACTCCCCGTCCACCTTGCCAATCTGTAGATAATCGATCCACGAATCGGCGTCGACCCGCACACTCGCGGCATTGCCGAAGATGTCGAGGATCGTCACCTCCGTCCGCCGCTTCTCCGCCGGGGTCTGGCGCCCGCCGCCCCCCGCCGTATAGCCGATCAGCTGCTCGGCTGTCATCCCCTGGATGTGGCTCACGCCGTCCTGTTCCGCCACGATGCGTTTCACCAAGTCGGGGTGAACTGCCCGGGTCATTCGTTCCGCATTGCCCTCGTACCACCCTTCGATATAGTCGAGCGCCGCCTGGGTTATGCCTGCGGAATCCGCCGCACGTTGCGCCACGAGGCTCCCCGGCCACGCCAAGATCAAGGCTGTCACAACCACCTGGATTCGCATCCGACCACTCCACGTTTGGGACGCTTAGCAGGGAATATGCCTGGACTGCCGCCAGGATACCACGGGGACGCCCCTCGCCCGGGGCTCCCGGGGCAGCATATGTTTCGATGCCCAGGCCTTCGGCACCAACGAGCAGCGAATGGTCATGCTTGCCCATACCCTCCGGAATCCCACGTGAACACACCGCACCGCCCGTACCGCTCGAAAGCCGGCCCATGAAGTTCAAGCCCGGCACCCGGCGCGATTTCTTCCGTGACGCGATCGGCGATTGGGTCGAACGACTCATGGACCAGGCGGAAGGCCGGGTCGTCGGGCGCCGCTACGTGCGGCCTCCCGGCGCCCTGCCCGAGGTGGGGTTCCTGGCCGCCTGCACCCGCTGCGGCGATTGCATCGACGTGTGCCCGCCGAAGGCTATCATCAAGGTGGGCACCCACGGCGGGTTGGCGGCCGGAACCCCGCACATCGACGTGTATCGGGAAGCCTGCATCGTCTGCCCGGACATGCCCTGTGCCCGGGCCTGTCCGACCGAGGCGCTGACGGTGCCCGAGCATGGCTGGGATGGTTTCAAGCTCGGCACGTTGGAGCTGTATCCCAACCGGTGCATTACCTATCGTGGGTCGCCCTGCCGGGTCTGTGCCGATGCCTGTCCCGTCGGAGAAGAGGCGCTGGTGATGGATGAGAACGGCCACCCGGTGATCCGGGCGGAGGGCTGCGTAGGCTGCGGGGTCTGCGTCCGAGCCTGTGTAGCATTGCCATCAGCCTTTATACTCTTGCCACTGGAGGATTGATGGCCGAGCTGCCATACCGGGTCGATAAACCATGGGGCTACGAGCTGATTTGGGCACAGACCGACCGGTACGTCGGGAAGATCCTGCATGTCCGGGCCGGCCATATCCTGAGCCTGCAATACCATAATGAGAAGGACGAGACCATGTACGTGCTCTCGGGTGAGCTGCTGTTGCGCATCCGCGAGGGAGACGACACCGTGACCCGTTCCTTCAAAGCCGGTGAGAGTGTCCACATTCCGCCTGGTCTGATTCACCAGATCGAGGCGGTCGAAGACAGCGACGTCCTGGAAGCGTCGACCCCGGAATTGGACGACCTGGTCCGCCTGGAAGACCGCTACGGAAGGATTCCCTGATGCAAGTCGTCATCCCGCTCGCCGGCAAGGGCACTCGTCTCCGCCCTCACACCTACCACGTGCCCAAGCCGCTTCTCAAGGTCGCGGGCCGGCCCGTGATGGATTGGGTCATGGACCGGCTCGAGGGCCTCGATGTGTCCGAGCTGATTTTCATTACCGGCCACCTCAAGGAAGAGGTGGAGCGCTACGCGACCGAGCGCTACGGCATCCCCGCCCGGTTCGTAGAGCAGCGGGTCCAGGATGGGACTGCGGGCGCCGTCAACCTGGCGCGACCGTTCATCAGTGGTCCCATGCTCATCATCTTTGTGGACACGGTGTTCGATGCGGATCTGACGGTAATCAATCGGACCAAGGCCGATGGGATCATCTGGGCCAAGGAGGTCGAGGACTACCAGCGGTTCGGGGTGGTGGTAACCGATGCGGAGGGGTATATGACCCGGATCGTGGAGAAGCCGTCCGAGCCGATCTCGAAGCTGGCCAACATCGGGCTCTACTACATCCACGATGTCGAAAGCCTGTGGCAGGGCATCGATCACACCCTCGCCGCCGCACCCAATCTGGGCGAGTACTTCCTTACCGACGCGTTCCAGTGGATGATCGAGCGGGGCAAGAAGATCCGGACGGCGGCAGTGGGCGGCTGGTACGATTGCGGTAAACTCGAGACCCTCCTCGAGACCAACGCGACACTTCTGAGCGCGGGTGGTGCTCGCCGGGGTGAGTTTCCCGGGGTCACAGTTATCGATCCGGTCTACATCGAAGAGGGCGTCGTGATCGAGCGGAGTGTCATCGGGCCGAACGTCAGCGTGGAGGCTGGTACCCGGATCCACGGCAGCACCATCGCCAATACCATTATCGGCCGCGACGCCCGCCTGCGTGGCGCCACGCTCGAGGCGTCCATGATCGGTGACCGCGCGGTGGTCGAAGGAGTCACCGGGTCCGTCAGCATTGCGGCCGATTCGCTCGTTCGTGGGCATCGGGAGCCGCCGGCCCTCTAGCTTGACCTACCTCCGTTTTGCGGTGAACGTACAGCCATGGACCAGAACGACCTCATCTACGATTGGAACAGCCTGGGCGGCGCCTTCGACTATCGGAGCGCGTCCTTCGTGCTCAACGACGAATCACTTCGCGACGGGCTCCAGAGCCCCTCGGTCATCGACCCACCCATGGCCGCCAAGCTGCGGCTGCTTCATCTCATGGCCGATCTGGGCATCCGGGCCGCCGACATCGGCCTGCCGGGCGCGGGCCCGCGAGTGGTGGAGCAGGTGCGGGCGCTGGCCCGGGAAATCGTCGACGCCAAGCTTCCCATCGACCCCAACTGTGCCGCCCGCACCGTGGTGGCGGACATCGAGCCGATCGTCAACGTATCCCAAGAAGTCGGCTTGTCGATCGAGGCAGCAACCTTCATCGGGTCCTCCGCCATCCGGCAGTACGCCGAGAATTGGACCATCGAGAAGATGCTCCGGGCCACCGAAGAGGCGGTGACCTTCGCGGTGTCCCATGGGCTCAGGGTCATGTATGTGACCGAAGACACGACGCGGGCCCAGCCGGAGACGATCAAGACGCTCTACCAGGCGGCCATTCGCTGCGGTGCGCGTCGTATTTGCCTGTCCGATACCACCGGCCACGCCTCGCCCAACGGGGTGCGGCACCTGGTCCGCTACGCGCGGGACGAGATCATTGCCCCCACGGGTGAAGCGGTGAAGATCGATTGGCACGGCCATCGCGACCGAGGCCTCGGCATCGCCAACTGCCTGGCCGCGATCGAGGCCGGCGCCGACCGCGTCCATGCCACGGCGCTCGGTATCGGGGAGCGGGTCGGGAACGCCGAGATGGACCTGCTCATCGTCAATCTCTACCTCCTCGGCGCGCACGATGGCGACCTGTCCAAACTCCTCGAGTACTGTCAGGTCGTCTCGGAGGCCACCGGCGTTCCCATCCCGGCCAATTACCCGGTCGTCGGGGAGGATGCGTTCCGCACCGCCACCGGCGTCCATGCCTCCGCCATCATGAAGGCCATGGAAAAGGGCGACACGTGGCTGGTGGACCGGGTCTATTCGTCGATTCCGGCCGGCGTGTTCGGCCTCAAGCAGCGGATTGAGATCTCCGCCGTGTCGGGCCTGTCGAATGTGAAGGTCTGGCTCAAGGATCATGGCTACGACCCCGCCGACCAAGCCGCCTGTGACGCCCTCTTCCAGGCGGCCAAGCGGGCCGACCGGCTCCTCAGTGAGGAGGAATGCCACCGTCTCGTGGCCCGAGCCCACGGCGAGAAGGCAATCGATGCCGCCAGCAACTGAGGCGCTCTGCCGGTCGTACCTCGATCTGCGGTGGCACTACGACCCGGCGTCCGCGACCGCGGCGGGCACAACGGATCACGATAGCCGCCTCGGCGCTTTCGATGTCGAATCCATCGGCCGGCATCTGGCTGCGTTTCGTGCCATGGCGGGCGCAGTCGAGGATCTCGAAGTCGAGTCGCTCCAGGACGAAATCGACCGGACGGCACTGCTCGGCGACATCCGCGTCCTGATCTCCCGCTTGCAGCACGAACAGCCCCACGTGCGCAACCCGCAGTTCTGGCTGTCTCATCTTTGTTCCGCCATCTACACACTCCTGGTTCGGGCAGAGTCGAGTGTCGACCATCGCGCGCGCGCAGTGCTGGCTCGGCTCCGTGAGGTGCCCCAGTTTCTCGATGCGGCCCAAGAGACGCTGTGCGAGCCCCCATCGGTCTTTGTCGAGTCCGCCACTCAGACGATACCCGGAGCGCGGCTGTTACTCCGAACCGCGGCGGAGACCTTGAGTGGGTCGGTCCCGGCCTTGGCGGACGACCTCGCGTCGGCGGCCGCCGACGCGGATGAGCGAGTGGCCCGATTTGGCTTGGCGCTCGAGACTGAGCTGCAGGCTCACCCTGATCTTCTGTTCTTTGCGGTCGGAGAGGAACAGTTCGACCGGCGGCTTCATCACGAGCACGCCCTCCGGAACACCGCACCCGAGTTGTGGCGCTACGGACTCCGCCTCGAGGAAGAAGTCACGGCGGAAATCGAACGACAGGCGCGCGCCATCGACGCGTCAGTACCCTGGCGTGACCTGGTGAGCCGGTTGCGGGAGGACCACCCCGGAGCGGACGGGCTGCTCGGTGCGTATCAAGCGTCCTTGGATCGTGCGCTGACCTTCGTGCGCGACCGGGACTTGGCCACGGTACCGGCGGGTGCACTCGAGCTGGTACGGACGCCACCCTTCATGGTGCCCATCGTGCCCTTCGCGGCATATCAACCGCCGGGCCAGCTCATGGCCGGCCGGACCGGATACTTCTTCGTCACAGTGCCCAACGGCGGCGGATCGCCCGAAACGGTGGACCGCATGCTACGCGAGCACTGCGTTCACGAGCTGACCGCCACCACGGTCCATGAGGGCTATCCGGGCCACCACCTGCAGTTGTTGACCGCCCACTCGCTCGAATCCTCGGTTCGCCGGTTCTGCTGGACGCCCATCATGGTGGAGGGCTGGGCCCTCTATTGCGAGGAAATGATGGGCGAGGAAGGGTTCTATCGTACCCCCGAGGAGCGGCTGTTCCAGCAGGTCCATCTCCTGTGGCGGGCCATCAGGGTCATCCTCGACGTCGGCCTCCACACTCGCGGCATGACACCGGACGAGGCGGTTACCTACCTGGTTGAGCACCTGCCCATCGACCGCGTGAGCGCGGAACGGGAGGTGCGCCGCTACTGCGCGTGGCCCACCTACCAGCTGTGCTACGCGGTGGGGCGCCGGGAGATCCAGCAGCTCCGGGCCGCCTACCGCCAGCGTACCGGCGCCGCCCGGTACTCGCCGCGTGCATTCCACGACGAACTCCTCAGTTACGGCGGCCTGCCCATTTCCCTGGCCGCCTGGGGGATGGGGCTGGAAGGCTGAGGGCCGCCCGCACGGCCCGGCTTGCCGCCGGCCGGTGCGGCCGGTAGGTTGGTCCTTCACATGTCCTTTTCCGAGAAGTACAACACCTCACCGGCCTGGGAACACACCGGCGAGGCCGCGCTCGAGGAACCCCAGCCTCAGCCCATCGCGGAAGGCTACCGCGGCAAAGTGGCCATCGTCACCGGCGGTGCTACCGGCCTCGGCCGCTCGATCGCGATGGAACTCGGCCGCCGTGGTGCAAAGGTGGCGTTCTGCTTTGTCGATCTCCCGGGCCGCGATGTCACCGAGCAGGCCCTGCTCACCGAGACGTCGCTCTCGGGCATGGGGGTCGAGGTCTACGCCTGTCGCTGCGACGTGCGCGACCGTATGGCGGTCGAACACTTCGTCAATGAGACCATCGCCCGGTTGGGCGGACTCCATTACCTGGTCAATAACGCCGGCATCGCAGTCGATGGGGCGCTCTGGCGGTTGACCGAGCGCGCCTGGTCGGAGGTGCTCGACACCAACGTCACCGGCGCCTTCAACTGTATTCGTGCCGTGGCACCGCACTTCCGAGTGCAGCGCTACGGCAAGGTCGTGAGCGTGAGCGCGCACACGGCGGGGCGTCCGGGGTTTGGTGTGGCCAACTACGCCGCGAGCAAGGCGGCGGTGGAGGGGCTGACCCGCGCCGCGGCCGTCGATCTCGGATCGGCCAACGTCAACGTGAACGCGGTGGCGCCCGGCTTCATCCGCACCGAGCGAATGGAGTTCTTGCCCTCGGACGTGGTCGAGCGCTCCCAGAAGAAATCCGTGCTCGGCCGCCTGGCCGACCCCGAGGACATCGCCCGGGTGATCGCGTTCCTCTGCTCCGAGGAAGCGCGGCACATCACCGGCCAGACGCTGGTGGTGGACGGTGGGATGTCGCTGGGGTAGGCTCCGCCATTGGCTTAGGTCTAATGAGCGGGCGGCTGAGACAGCCGCTCGTTCTTACTTGGTGGGGCGCTCGTCGTGGACCGGCATGACTCCCTTTTCTCTCGGTGTCCCCGGATGCCGGCAACCAGCGGCGCCTTATCTTGAATCCGCCCCCGCCGAGATTAGGTTCCGGGCCGCCGCGCATTGCGGTGGCGAGAGCCCTGCTGCCCCGAACGAACATGTTGTAACTTCATAAGTTACGCTGGTCCACCTTGGGGCCGGCCCACCTCATTCAGCTGCCGGGGACCCGTGAACCAGAAATTTCTCTACCCAGCGCTCCTCGTGGCCGTCGGTTGCGGCGGCGGGCAACGCTCCGAAACGACACCGGCGCCGGCCGACTCCCTCCCGCCGACCATTGGGCTCTCGACCGAGTCGCTCGCCGGGCAATCCATCGTTGTCCTGCCCCTGACCCTGATTGTGGCCGACTCGACCCTCTCGAGCGGTGAGTTGTTCCGCAACCGGACCGTGCTCCTGAACTGGGCCGATTCGATCGTGGGCGAGAAGCTCACGGCCAGGTCGCCGGAAGTGGACTGGAAACTCCCGCCCGACCTGCGCGCCATCGCCCGCCGTTCCCCGGGCGTCGTCACCGATCCCGACAAGATGGGGCAGGCCGTGATGCGTGCCCCCAAGCTCGAGGTCATTCCCGATCCGTTCCGCTCGCACTTGCGGACGCTCGTGGCGATCTCCGGCGGGCGGCACGCGCTCGTCCCCGCGGCTCTCATGTTCAAACAACCCGAGCCGGGTGCGGTCCGGGCCGAGCTGAGTATCGTGCTGGTCGACGCGCGATCGGGCCAGATCTTGTGGCGCACCATTGCACACGCCCGGGCCGGCACACCGGTCGCGGCGCTCGAAGCGGCCATGGATGCCATGCTACCGATTCGGGGGATGGAGCCGTGACCTACACCGTCACCTTGATTCCCGGGGATGGGATCGGGCCGGAGATCACGGCCCAGACCATCAAGGTGCTGCAGGCGACCGGCGTGCCCTTCGCGTGGGACGAGCAGATTGCCGGCATTGCGGCGCTCGAGACCATGGGCACTCCGATACCCGATGCCATGCTCGAGAGCATTCACCGGCACCGGGTAGCACTCAAGGGCCCGCTCACGACGCCCGTAGGCACGGGATTCCGCTCGGTCAACGTGGCTCTCCGGAAAGAATTCAAACTGTTCGCCAATGTGCGGCCCACCAAGAGCGTGCTCCCGGGTGGCCGGTTCGACCACATCGACCTGGTCTTGGTACGGGAGAACCTCGAGGGGCTCTACGTTGGGGTGGAGCACTATGTGCAGGTGGGCGATGACCCCCGGGCCGTTGCGGAATCGATCGCCATCCTCACGCGCGAAGGATGCGAGCGGGTTCTGCGCTACACCTTCGAGTATGCCGTCAAGACAGGCCGAAAGTTGGTCACCATCGTTCACAAGGCCAACATCCTCAAGATGGTGAGCGGTCTCTTCCTCGACGTCGGCCGCGACATCGCGAAAGACTATGCTGGGCGGGTCGAGGTCAACGATCTGATCATCGACAACACCGCCATGCAGATGGTGCTCCGCCCTGAGCAGTTCGATGTGATCGTGACCACCAACATGTTCGGCGACATCCTGAGCGACCTGGCCTCCGGCCTGGTCGGCGGCCTGGGCCTGGCCCCGGGTGCCAACATCGGGACTAACGCCGCGATCTTCGAGGCGGTGCACGGCAGCGCGCCCGACATCGCGGGGAAAGGCGTCGCCAACCCGGCCGCCCAGATGCTGGCCGCCGCCATGATGCTCGACCACCTCGGCGAGAAGGACGCCGGCGACCGAATCCGCCGCTCGATCCAACGGACCCTGGTCGAGGACGGCATCCGCACCCGCGACCTGGGCGGTACCGCCACAACCAAGGAGTTCGGCGATGCCGTCGCCAAGTGGGTTGCCTGAGATTCCGTGCCCCAAGTGCGGCCGCAAGGATGCGAGCGCCGTGTTGGGTGACGTCTGCGTCTTCTGCCGCGACGAGATCCAAGCGCGGGCCAATAGGCTCGCCCGCCGTGGAGCCCTCGTGGCGACCTTGCTCATGGCTGTCTATGTGTGGGTGCGGGTTCCGCGCGGAGGCGCGTCCGCGCTGCCCCAGATCTACGGCGTGATCGCGGTGGCGGCGACGTACATCATCATGTATCGCATCATCTCCCGTGTTGCATTCGAGGCCTTCAAATGAGATTGCTTGCCGCCCTCATCGGTGCCGGTGCCTTGGCCATGCCGGTCGCAGCCCAGGCGCCGAGCCTCACCATTTACAACGATGGCCGCGTGCTGGTGCGCCGATCAATTCCCGTCCGAGTGCCGCGTGGCCCGTCCACGCACCGCATCGAAGTGGGTGCGCTCGATCTTGCGACGGTGTTCTCGCGTGATTCGCTGGTGACGATCACCGCCGCGAGCTACGACGGGGCGACCGACATGCAGAGCGTGCTCCGGCGTTCCATTGGACGGCGTCTCACGTTCCGCCGGGGGAGCCCAACCGACACGGTGAGCGCCAAGGTGCTGGCGGTCGATCCCGAGCGCTACGAAATGCCGGACGGCACGGTGACGTTCAGCATGCCGGGGACGCCCCAGTTTCCCCGCGACTTGGTGGTGGTCGATCCGGTCGTGTCCCTGAGCGTCGAGAGCCGGCGTGCCAGAGAGGGGTTCGATCTGGGCTACTTCACATCGGGCGGATCGTGGCAGGCCAGCTACCAAGTGATCCTTGGCACCAAGGCGGCTCGAGTGCAGGGGTCGGCCGTGGTTGCAGTCGACCGACTGAATGTCGAAGGCGCGTCGGTCCAGCTGCTGGCGGGCTCGGTTGGCCGCGCCCAGGCTCCGCGGGATCAGCAACGTAGCCTGGGCTACGCTCAGGCATTCCGGGTCGAGGAAATGACCATTGCCACCGAAGAGCGGGTGGGAGAGTTCCATCTCTACACCCTGCCCGGAACACTGAACTTGGCGCCGGGAATCGAGATATCGAGGGCGCTGTTCGAGCCCGCGACGACAGGGTACGAGCGACGCTACGTGGTGCGCGGATTTCTGCCCTATCGTGGCCCTCTGGTACAGACCGGCGAGGAGCCCCAGTCACCGGTCGAGGTGCGATATAGGATCGAACGGAAGAGCGGCAGCGAGTTCGGCGACACGCCGCTCCCCGGTGGCGTGATCCGACTCTATAAGGCCGATGAAGGCGGACGACTGCAGCTGGTTGGCGAGGCCAACGTCGATCACACTCCGGCCGGCCGCGACGTGTCGGTGTCGGCGGGACTCGCATTTGATATCACGGCCAAGCGGGTCCAGACCAGCTACACCACGGTCAGGCAGGGCCGCTACACGGTTGCGACGGCGGACTACGAAGTGACGTTGGCCAACGCGACCGACCAAGCCGTGACCGTCGACGTGTTGGAGGAACGCTTCGGGGAATGGTCGATGCTCGAGAGTTCCGTGCCGGCCGAGAAAGTATCCTCCACCGTTACCCGATTCCGGGTGCCGGTTCCGGCCAACGGTGAGGCGACGCTGAGCTATCAGGTGAGGGCCCGGTGGTAAGGGACCTCACCATCGTCCACCTCTCCGATCTCCACTTTGGCGGCGTGGCCGATCTGGCGCAGATCGAGGCGCTCGAGTCGCTGGTACCCACCATCGAGCCCGACGCGATCGCCTTCTCCGGCGACCTGACCCAGCGGGCCCGTCACGGGGAATTCCAGCGGGCTCGCGCACTGGTGCGGCAATTTCGGGACACGGCCCCGACCTTGGTGGTGCCTGGCAATCACGACGTGACCTGGTGGCGGAGCCCTTTTGGTATTGCCGGCTCCCGCGCCAAGTATGAAAAGTACCGGCAGTATTTCGGCGAGGAGTTGACTCCGACCCTCGATCTGCCCGGCCTATTCTTGGCCGGTGCGCTCACGGCCTATGGCGTCGCGGTGGGTTCGCTCACGCCGAACTTGAGGGACCTCGCGGTCAAGGGCCACCTGCCAAAGTCCGAGACAGACCGGGTCGCCAAACTCTTCGCCCAGGCCGGCAACGACGTCTTCAAGGTGATCGTCCTGCATCACAACATCATGCGCGGGCAACTCTCCGAGCGTATGGGTCTCGCCCGCTGGCCCGAGGCGCATCGGCGGCTCGTGGCCACCGGCGCCGATCTGGTCTTGTGCGGCCACGATCACCAAGAAGGGGCGGATCAGTTGGACGGCGGCCTCACCATCAGCACGACCGGCACATTGAGCACCCGCATGCGGGGTGGCAGGCCATCGGTGTTCAATGTGATCAAGGTGGACCACCAAGCCGTGCATGTGCAGTTCGCGCGGTGGGAATCCGGCGCAGGCACGTTTCGCTTTTCCGACACGCACTCGTTTGCCACGCGTTCCCCCGTGGCTCCGCCTTCGGCCGCCGAGAGCCGCGCAGGATGACGAGTTTGGCCCTTCCTCCCGATGAAGTGCTGGCCGAGCGGCTGGCGGCGCTCGGCTGGAAGACTCCGTCCAAGATCAGCGCCCACACCAACCGCACGGTGCTGGTGAGCCTTACCCCGACCGGCGTCCTCCGGGTCCACCGCGGCTACGCCTTCGCCTCCGATCGCGTGCTGCGCGCCATCATTCGGTTTGTCACGCCGCGGGTGCGGCGCGAGGTGCGTGCCGCGGCGCGGCGTGAGCTCCTGACATTTCCGGTCGAACTCCACGCGCCGTCCCGCGATCGGCGGCCGTACCGGCCGCGGCCACGGGACGAGGCAATCGTGCGGCGGCTGGAGGAGCTCCACCGTGAGCTCAACGATCGGTATTTCGGCGGGGAGCTTGGTTCCGTTGCGCTGAGACTGTCGAGTCGCATGCGTCGCCGCCTCGGCGACATTGCCATCAGCAAAGGGACAGGCCGTGCCACGGAGATCACCATCAGCCGGCGCCATCTCCGCGCCGATGGCTGGAACGAGGTGACCCACACGCTGCTTCACGAAATGGTTCATCAGTGGCAGGCGGAACGTGGCCACCGGGTCGATCACGGCCGTACCTTCCGCGCGAAGGCCCGAGACGTCGGAATCCGTCCCGCCGCCGAACGGCATGTGAGCCGTCGATCCTGATTCTCCGATTTGAACCATGCTTCCTCAGAATTACCTCAACTGGAGCGTTTCAATGCAAGCAAGGACTCTTCAGATGGTTCTGTGCCTTGGTCTTGGCGCGTGCTCGGGCGAGCCGTCAGGGCGGGTCGTTGATGATGCGGCCCTCGCAGACCTCACAGAGGGTCACGACTGGCTCGCGTTCGGCCGCACGTATCACGAACAGCGCCACAGTCCGCTCAGCCAGGTCAACGACTCTAATGTCAGCAGGCTCGGTGTGGCCTGGTACATGGATCTGCCAAACGACCGCACGTTGTATGGAACACCCCTCGTGGTAGACGGCGTGATGTACTTCGAGGGCAGCTACAACGTGCTCCGAGCGGTGGATGCGGCGACCGGCAAGCTCCTGTGGGAGTTCGACCCCGAGGTAACGAAACACGCAGGCAACCGGCTCCGCGTAATGTCGGGCGCGAGCCGCGGGGTCGCGTTCTGGAAAGGCAAGGTGTACGTCGCGACGGTCGACGGGCGTTTGATCGCCGTGGACGCCGGGACGGGCAAGGAAGTCTGGAGTACGATGACGGTCGATCCTGCCCTGCCGCTCTACATCACTGGGGCGCCGAAGGCATTCCGTGGACTTGTGGTGATCGGCAATGGCGGGACGGAGGACGGGCCGATCCGCGGCTACCTCGACGCGTACGACGCCGAGTCGGGGGAACGAGTGTGGCGCTGGTACACCGTGCCCGGAAACCCCGCGGACGGGTTCGAGAACGAGGCCATGAAGATGGCGGCTGCTACCTGGACCGGCGAATGGTGGCGCTTCGGCGGCGGCGGCACCGTATGGCACGCAATTACCTACGATCCCGACTTCGATCAACTGATCTTTGGCACTGGCAACGGCGCGCCGTGGAACCGCAAGATCCGCAGCCCCGGTGGTGGCGATAACCTGTTCCTGTGCTCCGTGGTCGCACTCGACGCCACGACCGGCGAGTACCGCTGGCACTACCAGACCGTGCCGGGCGAGACCTGGGACTACAACTCCAACATGGACATCGTGCTGGCCGATCTGACCATCGATGGTCGGCCGGTGAAGGCGGCGTTGCACGCGCCGAAGAACGGTTTCTTCTACGTGCTCAACCGCGAGAACGGGAAGCTCTTGTCCGCCGAGCCGTTCGTAAAGGTGACGTGGGCGACCGGGATCGACTCGACCGGCCGTCCGATCGAGGTAGCGGGCGCACGGTACGAAGATGGGGACGCAGTCGTCTCGCCCAGTGCCGTGGGCGGCCACAGTTGGCATGCCATGTCGTACAATCCGGGAACCGGGCTCGTGTACATCCCGGCCATGGAGTTCGCCGGCGGGTACAGCGACAAGACGGTGGACATCAAGAACTGGGAGAGCCCCAATTGGCGCTTCGACGCCGGTGTGGACCCGCTGATCACCGACGTTCCCCCCGAGGCGGGGACCAGCTCGCTCAAGGCATGGGATCCCGTCGCCCAGCGCGTGGTGTGGGAGGCGCCAAAGCCCGGCCTGTGGAACGCAGGCACCCTCACCACGGCGGGGAACTTGGTGTTCCAGGGCCAGGGGAACGGCCGGTTCGTGGCGCACCGCGCAACCGACGGCGAGGTGCTCTGGACTTCCGACCTCGGGCTCGGGATCTCGGCACCTCCGATTACCTACTCGGTCGGGGATCGTCAGTACGTGGCGATTCTCGTCGGCTGGGGTGGTGCCGGCGCGGCCATGCTCGGCTCGCTGAGCGCACAAGACGGTTGGGCCTACCGGGCGCAGATGCGTCGCCTCGTTACCTTCGCTCTGGATGGTGCCGTGGAGCTGCCGGCTCAGGCCCCGCCCGGCTTCCCCAAGCCGCTCGTCAGTAAGGACTTCAGGGTGGATGCGGCACTCGTGACGGAGGGCCAGGAGTCGTACGTGCGACTATGCTGGCGCTGTCATGGGCCGGCCGGGGTGTCGGGAGGCACCGCACCGGATCTGCGTGCTTCGCCCATTTTGTTGTCGAAGGAGGCTTACCTGGACGTAGTCCTCCGCGGGTCGAGGCAAGACAAGGGCATGCCCGGCTTTCCCAATCTCGATGAAGCAGGGGCCGTAGCCGTGCAGCACTATGTGCGGAGCCTGGTGCCGGAGGTTGGGAAGGACAACTGACCGATGGAGACACCACATAAGTCGTTACCAACTTCCTGAGGCAGTACATCATGACCAATCGGTTTTCTGGAGTCGATTTCTACGATATGGACTCGCTTCTGTCCGAGGAGGAGCGGGCGGTTCGCGACACGGTGCGCACCTGGGTCGACGAGCACCTCATGCCCGTGATCGCGGACGCATACATCAAAGGGGAATTCCCCGAGGCGTTGGTTCCACAGATGGCCGAACTCGGCTTCTTTGGCGCCAACCTGCCGGAGCGGTATGGGTGCGCCGGGCTCAACAATGTGGCCTATGGCCTCATCATGCAGGAACTCGAGCGCGGCGACAGCGGTGTGCGTTCCTTCGCGTCGGTGCAAGGCGCGTTGGTCATGTACCCGATTCACCAATTCGGCTCGGACGAACAGAAGGACCATTGGTTACCGCGGCTGGCCAGCGGCGAGGACGTCGGCTGCTTTGGCTTGACCGAGCCCGATTACGGGTCGAACCCGGGCGGGCTGATTACGACCGCCCGTGAGGCCGATGGCGGCTGGGTGCTGAACGGCACCAAGATGTGGATCACCAATGGTTCCCGGGCCAGTGTGGCCATCGTCTGGGCCAAGACGGGGGACATCGCCGATGCATCGTCCATCCGTGGGTTCATCGTTCCCACAGATACTCCCGGCTTCAGCGCTCGAGACCAGAAAGGCAAGCTCTCGTTGCGTGCGTCGGACACGAGCGAGTTGATCCTGGAAGACGTGAAGGTCCCGGGGTCCGCCCTCCTTCCCAAGTCGTCCGGGGTCAAGAGCCCCCTCATGTGCCTCACGCAGGCTCGATACGGGATTGCCTGGGGCGGTATCGGTGCGGCAATGGCCTGTTACGAGGAAGCCGTGAGCTACGCCCAGAATCGGATCATGTTCGACCGGCCCATTGCGCAGACCCAGCTTCAGCAGGCCCGATTGGTCGAGATGCTGACTGAGATCACCAAGGCGCAGTTCATGACGCTTCAGCTGGGCCGGCTCAAAGACCGTGGTACCATGACGCCGTTCCAGGTGTCGTTGGCCAAACGGAACAACGTGAACATGGCAACGGAGTGCGCCCGCGAGGCGCGACGCTTGCTCGGGGCCAACGGCATCCTGGCCGAGTACGGCGCCATGCGCCACATGGCCAACCTCGAGTCGGTGTACACCTATGAGGGAACGCACGACATGCACACCCTCATCCTTGGCCAGGAAATCACTGGCCTGAGCGCCTTCTAGCGGAGGCGGCCACTCTAGCGACCTCCCCCGGACGGAGCTACTTTACGCCCCGTTTCCGGGGTCAACTCCGGGATCCGCAGTCTGGAGGAGTGACGTGAAAATCGCGGTGTGCCTCAAACGCGTGCCCGACACGACAGCCAAGATCGTCATCGGCTCCGATGGCACTTCGATTGATGAAGCCGGCGTCAAGTTCGTACCCAATCCCTTCGATGAGTTTGCCATCGAGGCTGCCATCGCCTTCAAGGAGGCGGCCGGTTCGGGTGAGACCGTGGTGTACTCGCTCGGTGGCGAATCGGCGCAGGAGACCATCCGGACAGCGCTTGCCATGGGCATCGATCGGGGTGTGCTCCTCCAGGGCAGCGGGAGCCCCGATGGCATGGAGGTCGCCAAGGCGCTTGCCGGCGAGCTGAAGGACCAGGGGTTCGACCTCATTCTGTTCGGCAAGTTGGCCGTGGACGACTACAACTATCAGGTCGGGCCGATGACGGCCGAGCTGCTCGAGCTGCCGTGCATCACGGCGCTGGCCCGGGTGAAAGTCGCAGACGGGAGGGTGGAAGCCGAGCGGGAAATCGAAGGCGGCGTGGAAACCTCGACCTGCCAACTTCCCGCCGTGCTGACCTGCGACAAGGGCCTGAACACGCCGCGGCTGCCGTCGCTCAAGGGCATCATGGCCGCCAAGAAGAAGCCGCTCGAGGTCAAAGCGGTCGACCTCGGAGCCGGCACCATCGAGATCCTCGGACTCGAGCTTCCACCCGAACGCACGGCCGGGAAGATCGTCGGTGAAGGCCCGGATGCGGTGCCTGAGTTAGTCAATCTTCTGCGCAATGAAGCGAAGGTAATCTGATATGTCCGCGATACTCGCTGTCACCGAGCAGCGCGATGGTGCTCTCCGCAAGGTCTCCTTCGAGGTGGTCGCTGCCGCTCGCCAGCTGGCCGACGCGCTCGGCGCCACGGTCGACGCGGTGGTGTTTGGCGCGGGAGAGGTCAGTGGCGCAGGCAAGCTGGGGAATGGTGGGGCCGACCGGGTGTTGACGGCGGACCATCCCGACTTCGCTCGCTATTGCCCCGATGGGCAAGCGGCCACGCTCGCCGAGCTGGGTGCCGCCGCAACGGCGGTGGTGTTTGCCGCAACTGCCACGGGTCGCGATCTGGCGCCCCGAGTCGCAGCCCGATTGGGGGTCGGCTGCGCGTCCGATGTGGTGGGGCTCGAGGTCCAAGACGGACGCATCATTGCCACGCGCCCGGTGTACGCCGGGAAGGCGTTGCAGAAACTCTGCCTGTCAGGCTCGCCGGCCATGCTCACGGTGCGGCCCAACACCTTTCCGCCGTCGGATAGCTCCAAGGCCGGAGCGGTCGAGAAGGTCACGGTGCCCTCCTTCAGCGCCCGGGTGCAGGTGACCGGCATCAAGGCGCCCGAAGGCGGCGCGCTGGACGTGGCGGAGGCACCAATCGTGGTGTCGGGCGGGCGGGGGCTCAAGGAGCCGGGCAATTTTGCCCTGCTCGAAGCATTGGCTGCAGCGCTGGGTAACGCCGCGGTAGGCGCGAGTCGCGCCGTCGTGGATGTGGGCTGGCGCGACCACGCGGCCCAAGTCGGCCAAACCGGCAAGACGGTGAGCCCGAACCTCTATGTGGCCGTGGGTATCTCGGGCGCCATCCAACACCTGGCCGGTATGCGCACGGCCAAGGTGATCGTCGCCATCAACAAGGACAAAGATGCCCCCATCTTCAAGGTGGCCGACTACGGCATCGTGGGCGACCTGTTCGAGGTGGTGCCCAGGCTGACCGAGGAGATCAAGAAGATCAGGGAGTAGGTGGTAGGATGTAGGAGGTAGGAACTACGGGGGCTGGCGATTCTTCGCCCGCCCCCTTCCTCGAGGTATCATACTCCCTACATCCTACCCTCCCACTTCCTACTCTCCTACTTATATCTCTTGAATTCTCCCGCCTTGTACTTGGCCCAGTAATCGTCGAAGTCTTGCTTGACCTTCCCGCTCAGGATATAGACCCCGATCAGGTTCGGGAACGCGAGTCCCAGGATCATCAGGTCGCCGAAGTTGAGCACGTTGGTCGACGTGATGATCGAGCCCAAGAACACGTTGAGTATGAAGATCAATTGGAAGATCTTCGAGGTCTTGTCGCCGAAGAGATAGGCCCAGCACCGCTCCCCGTAGTACGACCACGAGATCATGGTCGAATAGGCGAAGAGCAGCACCGCGAGGGATAGGATGTAGGGGAACCAGCTCAGGTGCTCGCCCATGGCCCGGGAAGTGAGGCCCGCTCCGTTGTTGGCGGTCACGAGATCGGCGTACGCCGGGTTGTCCCAGGCACCGGTAATCACGATCACGAGTGCGGTCATCGTGCAGATGACCACCGTGTCGATGAACGGCTCGAGCAGCGCCACGATCCCTTCCCGGACGGGATAGGCCGTTCGTGCGGCCGAGTGGGCGATGGACGCGGAGCCCGCGCCGGCTTCGTTGGAGAACGCCGCCCGCCGGAATCCTTGGACCAAGACGCCGATGATGCCGCCCAAGGCGGCGCTCGGGTTGAAGGCCCCTTGGATGATCTCACCGAACGCGCCCGGGATGGCGGGGGCGTTTATCGCCAGGATGTAGATGGCGGCCGACACATAGAGGATGGCCATGAACGGGACGATGCGTGACGCCGCACCGGCGATCCGCTTGATGCCGCCCAAGATCACCAGGCCGACGAGCAGCATCAGCAGTAAGCCGTAGGCCCAGGGATAGGTTGCCAGGATCGGGAACGTGGCGGTCATCGCGTTCAGCGATTGGTTGACCTGGAATGAGTTTCCGCCACCGAGCGAGGCCCCGATGCAGACCACCGCGTAGAAGATCGCCAGGAACTTCCCGAAGCCGCCGACGCCCTTCTCCCGCAGGCCCTTGTGGAGATACTCCATCGGTCCGCCCATCACCTTGCCGTCGGGGCGCACTTCGCGGTAATGCTGGCCCAGCGTCACTTCGGCGAACTTGAGCGACATCCCGAGCAGCCCCGCGATGATCATCCAGAAGGTCGCCCCCGGGCCGCCAACCGAGATCGCAATGGCGACACCTGCGATGTTGCCCAGGCCAACCGTCGCCGAGAGGGCGGTGCTCAAGGCCTGGAAGTGGCTGACCTCGCCGGGGTCGGACGGATTGCTGTACACGCCGCGGGTGATATTTATGGCGTGCTTGAACGCCCGAAGATTCACGAAGCCCATGCGGAGCGTGAAGAAGATGCCGCCCAGCACCAGCCAGATGACGGCGAGCGGCAGGGTGTGATCGGGATCGAAGAACAGCACGTCTGCAAAGAAAAAGGCCTCGATCCATCCGTTGATCACGCCGACGACGCTGTCGACCTGGTCCATCATTCCCTGGCCCACCGCCTGAAGCGCGTGCAGGGCTCCGGACGACGGAAGAGCCAACCCCGACACGGCATCGAGCGGGCTTGCGTGTGCCGCCGAGACCGCCCAGCCGAGGGCGATGAGCGGGGCGACAACAAACCAGACGAGCGTAGATCGCAGGCGTCGAGTCATAAGGCTCTTTCGGGAGTGGGTGAATGCCGATCCGCCACGATCGCCGGATCCGTTAGGGGGTTTCGGTTAGCAGAATTGGTACCAGGCGACGGTTGCACCGCGCCGGACCACTGTCCGGCACGAGCCGGAGGTTTACTGCCAGGGTGTGACGCCGGGCCTCGGCGAACGGCGCACAGGCGCGGATTCCCGGTTCCTGAACCCGCATACTATGAGGCCCCGCGCCCCGCTTGCCAAGGGCTGCCTCCTCAGGCCGAACAGCGGCACGACATTGGCGGCCTGGCGCTGAAAGCGGCAAGACGTGCCAAGACATGGAGTTAGCTCGCCCTCTCCGGATGGGTCGGCGAGGGGCAACGGTGTATATTCCCGCATCCCACTCTCCACTCCAAGCCTCAGCCTGGAGCACGCCGCATGACCGACATCATCCCTGCCCGGTATCAGCCGAAGCTCCCGCTCGAGCAGCTGATCATCTCCGATGGCCCGGGCGCCGAGGCGCTCGAAGTGGACGTGCTCTTCGTCGGGGGCGGCCCGGCCGGACTGTCCGGTGCGCTCGAGCTCACGAGGCTGGTACGCGAGGAGCAAGAAAAGGGCGGCACCCTAGGCGATGTGTCCATCGGGGTGTTGGAGAAGGCCGGGAGTCTGGGCGAACATAGTCTCTCGGGCGCGATCGTAAATCCGCGCGTCTTTCGCGATCTCTTTCCCACGACGGCGGTCGAGGATCTGCCGTTCCGCCAGGCGGTCGGACGGGAAGCGGTGTACTTCCTCACCGCACACCGGGCGATCCGAACGCCAACTCCGCCCACCATGAACAATCATGGTTTCTACGCGGCCTCGCTCTGCGAGGCGGTGCGCTGGTTGGGAGAACGCGCCGAGGACGCGGGGGTCGATATTTTCGCGGGATTTCCGGCGGCGGCGCTGCTGACCGATGGCACGCGGGTGGTCGGTGTGCGGACCACTCCATCCGGACTCGATCGGGATGGCCAACCGAGCGCCACCTACGCCGAGCCCACCGACGTGGTTGCCAAGGTCACCGTGCTGGCCGAGGGGTCGCGCGGGATGTTGGCCCAGGCCTACCGCGAATGGCGCGGAATCGGATCGCCCAACCCGCAGATCTTTGCCCTTGGCGTCAAGGAAGTCTGGGAAACCAAGCGGCCGCTCGACCGGGTCGTCCACACCCTGGGCTGGCCACTGCCGTCGGACACCTTTGGCGGCAGCTGGATGTATCCCATGGGACCGAATCAGATCTCGCTCGGCCTCGTGGTCGGCCTCGATTCGCCACGGGCCAACATCGACGTGCATTGGCTCCTGCAACGCATGAAGACGCATCCGCTCTTTCGTGGGTATCTCGAGGGCGGCGAGTTGTTGGAATGGGGCGCCAAGACCATTCCCGAGGGCGGCTACTACTCCTTACCCGAGCGCTTCCACGGGGATGGTGTCCTCATGGCGGGCGATTCGGTCGGCCTGGTGGATGTCCCCTCGTTGAAAGGCATCCACTACGCCATGCAATCGGGCGTCTTTGCCGCCCGGGCGGCATTCGAGGCGCTCAAGCGCGGTGACACGTCGGCGGCAACCCTCGGGGCCTACGATCGGATGATCCGGGAGAGCTACGTCGCGGAAGAACTCTACCGGACCCGCAACATGCGATTGGCCTTCAAAGGCGGTCTCCTGGCGGGCGCGGCCAAGGCCGGGGTAATGGCCCTGACCAAAGGCCGGGCTTTCGGCAAGCAACTTGCAGTTCCGGAGGACGCAGCGGTCCCGCGGCGGGCCGGCCCGGACCTGGCAATAGTCCCCGACAGTCGCCTCACCTTCAGCAAGGTCGATGCGGTGTTCAAGTCGGGGAACGCCACCCGAGACGACATCCCCAGCCACCTCCTGGTCGGTTCTGAGGTGGCGCCGGAGCTGGCCGGCCTCTATACCAGCCTCTGTCCGGCCGGGGTCTATGAAGTGGGTGAGAATGGGGTCCGCGTTGCGGCACCGAACTGCGTCGACTGCAAGGCGACCGACGTTCTGGGGCCGCGCTGGACACCGCGGGAGGGGGGGAGCGGACCCAAGTATCGGCTGATGTAATCCCGAGCACCCGGCGGAAATCGCCGAAGGCAAGGCGCGTGACAAGTTCGGCCAAGTGGATAACACAGCTCCAACGCTGGTGGGGTGGCCCGGACCCGGCTCTGATCGATGCCGGAGCTGGCGGAGAGTTGGTCGTGGCCAACATTCGGCTCTTGGTCTTGAGCATCCTGCTCTTGATCCCCTTCTACAACGCCGTGAGGAATCCCGACGCCCAGGAGTACGTGGTTGGCCTCGTGGCCGTGTTGCTCGCGGTGCTGGGTGCGATCGGGATTCGAGTGCTGATCAGGCGGGGCTTCTACAAACCGTGGCTCGGATTCGCGACAACGGCCCTCGACGTGTCCCTGGTGAGCCTTGCGCTGGTCGGCTACCTGCTCATGAACCGGCCCCACCTGGCGGTCAACAGCCTCGTGGTCTTCGAAGTGTACTTCCTCGTAATCGGTGCGACCAGCATCCGCTACGACCTGCGGGTCTGCGCCTTTTCGGGGTTTCTTGCGGCCGGACAGTACGGCCTCATCGCCTACTACGCAGCCACTCGGTGGAATCTGAATTCCCCGGTGTACGCGCCCTTCGTCGACGGGCAGTTCAGCTGGCCGGCCCAGTGGGGACGGCTCCTGGTCCTCGTCGCCGCGGCCGTGCTCAGCATGGCGATCGTGGGCCGGGTCCGGCGGCTCCGTCGTCTCTCGGCGCGGGACCGCCTGACGGGGCTGCTCAACCGGGGCTACTTCGAGCACCGGTTCGAGGCCGAGATCAGTCGCGCGATCCGGTATAAGCACCAGCTCTCGCTGGCCATGGTGGATGTGGATCGCTTCAAGCGGTTCAACGACACCTTCGGTCACGCGGCCGGTGACATCGCGCTTTCGGCAATCGCGGATACCATCCTGCGCTCGGTGCGCGAGAGCGACGTCGTGACGCGCTACGGGGGTGAGGAGTTCGTGTTGGTGTTTCCCGAAACCGGGCCCGAGGATGCGGTGGAGAAGCTGGAGCACCTGCGGCTCGCCATCGCGCAGACGCTGGTTCGGCTTCCCCAGCATGAGGCCACGGCCGGGTTCACGGTGAGCGCCGGTGTGGCAGGCTTCCCGGCCGACGGAGACACCGGCGACGATCTGTTGGATGTGGCGGACAAGCGCCTGTTCCTGGCGAAGGAAGCCGGCCGCAACCGTGTGGTCGGACCGCCCAACATCGGCGACAAGTCCGGCCGCGAGGCGCTGGTGCCCGAGGAGCACTTCGCCGTCTGACCCTACTAGTGCAATTTGTTGCACCAACCTGCACAACACTGACACAAAACACGACACTGTCGAAGCTTGGCAGGTTGTCTGTATTTGTGGGGAGGGCATATTGCCTAGTGTTGGTTGCGTAGGAACCGAACGGAGCGGTAGGGGGGTGGTAGCAGTAGTTCTTCAGCGGCCCTAACGCTTCTCTACCGCGCCGTTTCTCCTTCGCCCAACACTTTCACCACCACTCGCTTCCTCCGTTGGCCGTCCCACTCTCCGTAGAACACTCGCTGCCACGGTCCTAGATCTAACGCACCACCAGTAACCGGGACTATCACCTCGTGGCCGACAGTGAGGCTGCGGAGGTGGGCGGCCGCATTGTCTTCCCCGGTCTCGTTGTGCCGGTAGCGGGATGGCTCCCACGGGGCGATCCGCTCCTCGAGCCACGCGAGGATATCCCGCCAGAGTCCCGATTCGTGGTCGTTCACGAAGACCGAGGCCGTGATGTGCATGGCGCTCACCAAGACGAAGCCCTCCACGATGCCGCTGCGCTCCACCTGCTCCGCCACCTCCTCGGTGATGTCGATGATCTCCTGCCGGTCCTCGGTCTCGAACCAGAGATAGTGGGTATGAGCGGGCATCGTCAGCATCTCCTTCCAAACAGTGAAGTGCCGTTGGTAGTGGCCTGAAGGCGCTCACCCGGCCGCCGGAGGGGCCTCGACCCGCCCGGCGCTGGCCACGCCCTCCGCTTCATCCACCTGGAGCAAGAGCACGCCGCCGACCAGAAAGAAGACCGCGACGACTCCGATCCCGGCACGCTGGGATTGAAACATCACGGTGAGCTGGCCCAGGAAGAGCGGCCCGAGGAACGCGGTCGCCTTGCCTGAGAAGGCGTAGAAGCCATAGAACTCGTTCTCCTTGTCCGGGGGAACGAAGCGACCCAAGAGCGACCGGCTGGCCGACTGGTTGGGGCCTATCATGATCCCCACCAGAGTTCCCGCCAGCCAGAAGAGCGCCTTGCTCTGGGCGAACACGGCAAGGCAACTGGCCAGGAAGAGACCCACCAAGCTGATGAGGATGGTCCGCTTGCCTCCCAGGAGGTCGTCCAGGAAGCCAAAGCTGAATGCGCCGATCCCGGCCGCGACATTCAACACGATGCCGAAGATGATGACCTCGCTGAACGAGAACCCGAAGGTCACCTTGGCGTAGATCCCGCCGAAGGCGAAGATCGTGACCAACCCGTCGTTGTAGATCAAGCGGGCGAGCAGCAGGCGGAACACCTGCCGGTAGCGCCGGATCTCTCGGAAGGTGCTGGCGAGCTGACGGGTCGCCGCCACCCAGAGCGAGTCCGAGGTGGTCATGCGGGGCCCTGGCCGGTCTTTGACCAAGAGGAACAGCGGGATACTGAACACCGCGTACCATGCCGCGACCAGCAGGTTGGTCGCACGGATATGCTGGCCGCCAGTCTTGCTCAGGCCGAACCACGGCACCTCGGGTTGGACGAACCCCACCAGCGCCACCACCAGACAGACCAGCCCCCCGACGTATCCGGCGGCCCAGCCGTAGCCTGAAATCCGTCCGATGCGTTCCTGGGGCGCGATGTCCGGCAGGTAGGCGTTGTAGAACACGTTGGCGATTTCGAAAGCGATGTTGGCGATGGCGAACGTCGTCAGCGCCACCCACACATGCCCCGCCGATGGAAAGAAGAGGCCGATGCTTCCCAGGATCGCGACGAGGGTGGCGATGAAGAGCATGCGCTTCCGCCGGCCGCCCCGGTCGGCCATCGCCCCCAAATAGGGAGAGGCGAGCGCCACGACGATCGCCGTGGCCGTCACCGCGAGCGACCACTGTCGGGTTCCTTCGTTTTCGTCGAGGGCAATACCCTGGACGAAGTACGATGCGTAAATGAAGGTGACCACGAGGGTGGTGAAGGCAGAATTGGCGAAGTCGTACAGCGACCAGGCGATGACTTGCCGGCGCATGCCTCCGAGCCGCGGAGCGCTCATGGCCCCTCCCTCGCGCATGTGAGAGGGCCGGCCGCGGTCCGGGCCGGCCCTCGAGGACTGCTGTGTGGCGCGGTCCTACCGGCCCATCGCGAGCGCCTCCAGCGCTGCAATGCGTTCTTCGGTGGGTGGGTGGGTGCTGAACAGCCGGGAAAAACCACCGCCGTGCGCAGCGAGGGGATTGACCTGCGCCAACGGCGCGGCGGCCGGCGCAACCTGCATCGGGATGCGCTGGGCCATGGCGTCGAGCCTCCGGAGCGCATTGGCCAGCGGCTCGGGCCGGCCGAGGATCTGCGCGCCCACGCGATCGGCTTCGAATTCTCGCTGCCGGGACACCGCAAACTGGATCATCATGGCCGCGAGCGGAGCGAGGATGATCATCGCCAGAGAGAGGATGGGGTTCTGTCGGCTGTTGCCGCGGCCGAACATCAGGAGATACGGCAGGTAACTCAGTGCCCCCGCCATGCCGGCGGCGATCGTCGAGATCAACATATCCCGGTTCTTGATATGGGCCAGCTCGTGGGCAATGACCCCCTCGAGCTCGTCCTGCGGCATGTACTTGAGGATGCCGGTCGTGACGGCGACCACGGCGTGACTCGGGCTCCGTCCCGTGGCGAAGGCATTGGGCTGGTCCTGAGCAGCTACGGCCAAGACCGGCATCGGGAGGTCGGCACGCTGGCGCAGGCGATCCACCAGGGCGTAGAGCTCCGGCGCCTCCTCGGCGGTGACCACCTTGGCCCGGTACATCTTGAGCACCAGTTTGTCCGAGAAGAAATACATGAAGAAGTTCATGCCGGCGCCGAACACCAGCGCCATCATCAACCCGCCATATCCGCCAACCAGCTGCCCCACGGCCAGGAACAAGGCCATGAGGCCCGCCATGAGGATGAAGGTCTTGAAGTTGTTCATTCGGCAACACCATCAGGTGAAAGTGACACATCCCTCGCCCCACCTCGAGGGCGAGGCGAGAGCCCGCTCAAAAATAGCCGCCCGGTGACACGGGGTGAATGGAGAGCATCGCGGCAGCGGCCGCGAACGGCTGCCGGGGGCAACGTCAAAAAGGCGGGTCGGCTCGGTGTCCAGGTTCGCTGAGCACGAGGGCTTCGACCTCGCCACCCGTGGGGGTCTCATGCTGGCCCTCCGGGATGATCAGCAACGCATCCGCGCGCACCATGGACATGAGGATGCCTGATCCCTGGGGGCCCGTGAGACGGGCATGAAGGCCGTCGGCACGCTCGCTGACGGTTGCGCGGAGGAAGTGCTGCAGCGCGGGCCCGAGCGCAATCGGTTCCTCGAGCCGGACCCGGACCGACCGGCGAAACGGCAAGGAGTGCCCGGCCATCTTTCGGATCGCCGGGCGGACGAACAACTCGAACGTCACCATGGTGCTCACCGGGTTTCCCGGCAGCCCGATCCACGGAACCGTTCCCAGGACCCCGAAACCGACCGGTGCCCCGGGCCGCATCCTGAGTCGCCAGAACTTGAGATCCGCTCCCATCGCCTGCAAGACATCGCGCAGGTAGTCGTGGTCCCCGACACTGATGCCGGCGGACGTAATGAGCAGGTCGGCGTCGGCCGCCAGCTCGAGATGGGTGCGCACGCTCTCCGGAGTATCCCGCGCGATGCCCAGGTTGACGGGAATGCCGCCGGCCTCGCGCACCAGCGCGATCAACGTATGTGTGTTCGAACTCGCGATCTTCCGGCCGGCGAGGATCTCCTCCGGCTGATCGACATCCACGATCTCGTCCCCGCTCGCCATGATCGCAACTCGAGGCCTGCGATAGACCATGACCTGACCCATGGCGAGCGACGCGAGCACCCCGATCTGGGCGGCGTGAAGCGCGGTCCCGCGTTCCAGGACTGTTGCACCCTTCGCGATGTCCTCACCGGCATGCCTGATGTTCATCTTGACGTCACGGTCGGCCGTAATCGTCACGAGGTCAGTGCCCTCGTCCGTGTCTTCCTGGCGCACGACGGTATCGGCTCCGGAAGAGAGCGGCGCCCCGGTGAAGATGCGCGCGCACTCGCCGGCGCCAAGGACACGAGCGGGGAAATGCCCGGCTGGAATCTGCTCGACGACACGGAGGCGGACCGGGTGTGTCGCGCTTGCGCCGCGGACGTCCTCTGAGCGGGCCGCGTACCCGTCCATGGCGGAATTGGTCCAGGGGGGGATGTCGAGGGGGCTCACGATGTCTTCGGCCAGCACGCTGCCGAGGGCGTCGTCGAGCGGGCTTCGAAGCGGCGGCTGCCGGTCGACGTGCTCGAGGATTCGCAGTGCGGCCTCGGCTGCCGCCAGAGGGGTCACGGGGTCAGAACCCTGGCTCCGTCCCATGCAAGGTTGGCCAGCAGCTGGAGCCACATCGTGTCCTGGAATCGAAGGACGGTACACTCTGCATCGAGCGCGTCATCGTCGGTCACGATGGCGATCCAATTGGCCGCTTCCGGGGACGTGGCGTCGTAGATGGGCGCATTGGAAATCACCCGCCGGTACACCTCGATCTTCGGGAGCACCGACGCGGTGAAGCCTTCCGCAATCACGATGTCCGCGCCGTCGAGATAGCGCGTCGCGAGCGCGATGGGATCGGCATTGTCGGACGTGCGCTCGAAGATGATTCGCGTCTCCGGCGCGGCGAGAACGACGCGCTCCGCCTTGCCCTCGTGAAAGTGCCGGTAACTATCCGTGCCTTCGCGATCGACCAGGGCAGGGTGGTGGGCGTGCTTCATGCTCATCACCCGTTTGCCACGGCGGACGTACTCCGCCGCGAGGGTAATCGCCAGCGTGGTTTTGCCCGAGCCTTTTTGCCCAATTATCGAGATGATGCGCGTTGCTGCCACAAGCGGTCTGCCTTGATGAGGTCCTCGGGGGTGTTGACGTTGAAGAAGAGCACTGCCGGGTCCCCAAAGCGCCGGATGGTGTCCATGGAGAGGATACTGACTCGCACGGATTCATGGAAGGCGATGGCGCGAAAGTCGCCCGCCACGATCCGCTCGTGCATGGGCCCTGCGGAGCCCGGGCCGTATGCCGCGCAGAGTGGCTCGACGCCGCGCCGGCCCGCGCTGGCCGGCAGCACCGCGTCGGCCTCGCCCACCGCCTCGGCCAGGGCCGCAATGAGCCCGGGCGGAACGAACGGCATGTCCCAGGCGACGCAGACCACCGGCGCGGGCGCTTCCTCGACCGCGGTATAGAGTCCTCCGAGGGACCCCGCTCCCGGGATCAGATCCCGGACGACGCGGATGCCGGGGCACCAGGCTGAAGCCTCGGGCGCGTTGGCCACGAGCAGCGGCGGCTCCCCGATTCCCTGGATGAACGCGTCCACCAATCGGTCGATGACGCGGCGCCCGCCGACCTGTTCCAGGCCCTTGGGCGTCCCACCGAACCGGGTGGCTCCGCCCCCCGCGAGGATCGCGCCTCTGACCGGCCGGGGTTCGCTCACGCGGCGTTGGGGAGACATGCTGTGAAAGACCGCAAAACGGACGGCTGGCGGGAGCGCTCAGCCGCTGGTGGAGAGCCGGATACCGTCGGGCTGGTCAGTACCGTCGGCCTCTCCGGCGCTCGAGCACGATATCCACCCCGAGCACGAAGCTCCAGACATGCTTGTAGTCCAACTCGCGGGCGGGAGACAGACCGTCACGGGCCGTCGGCCCGGTGACCCGGTCGTAGCCGACGTAATTGTCACGGAGCTCCCAGCGCAGCTGGTATCCGGGGCCGAGGCTGGCCGTCATGCCGACCGCGGCCGCGAGTGCAAGCGAAATGTTGCGTTGGTCCGGGTCGTCATAGACGACACTGAAAAAGTCGGTGGTGACCCGGCCGGACAACTCGACAGAGCTTCGTCCGCCGATCTGGAGGCCCACATTGGCGCGAACATAGGGCTTGATCGTCTTCCGGGTATTGAAGCGAAGGACCGGTCCTGCGCTCAGGATGACGGCGTTAGCGGATTTCGAGCTGCCGTTGATACCGTTGCACAGCGTGACCGCTTCCGCGCTTCCGGTTTGGAAGGTGTGACGGCACGAATCTTCGAAACCGCCGCCGAGAAAGAACGCTTCGCCGGCAATCCCGAAGTTCGGCTTGAAGAAGTAGATGCCGGCCATGAAGACGCCGAGACCGGATGAGCGCTTGCGGCCGAGCGCGAACGTGTCTGCCGTTTGGGTCCGGAACACCGGCTGGTTCTGAACGGCCCAGAGGTCGGCGGAGCCTGAGAACGCACCGGCGAGGGAAAAGACGAGGGTGGCCTGGTCGGCCTCGCGCTGGGCGGCGAGTGGCTGGGCGAGTGCGAGAAGGCTTGCGCAGACAATGAGGACTCGTGCAGGCATCATTCCCCCAAGTGACGGTGGGCAACCGCGATGCAGCGGTTCATGACCACGAGAATCCCGGCCTCCTCGAAGCGGCGGGCGGCCTCCGTGTGCGAGACCCCTACTTGCATCCAGACGAGTCGGGGCATGACGGCAACACATTCGTCGATCAGGTCTCCCACCGCGGCCGATCGTCGGAAGATATTCACGATATCGATCGGGCCCGCCGTCCGGGCCGACCTCAGGGTGGCATGCACCGGTTGCCCCAAGATCACCCCGCCTGCCGGATGGACTGGGACGATCACGTAACCCTGAGCCTGAAGGTATTTGGCCACGCCATGGCTGGGCCGCCAGGGCTTCGGACTCAAGCCGACCACGGCGATTCGGCGCGCCGCGCGAAGTGCCGCCGCGATATCGGGCGCGACCCCCACTGCTAGGAACTCCGGTTGGCACCGTGAAGCTGCGGCTGGCCGCTCACGGCTCGACCTACCAGGATCATACCCACGCGCTCGGCGATCTCAACCGCCAGCGATGATGGCACCGACGGCGTTGCCACGTACACCAGGCCGGCGCGAGCGGCCTTGTAGGCCAGCTCGGCCGAGATCCGACCGGTCACCAGGAGCCCGTGCCCCGCGACGGCACGGCCGGCCAGGAAGGCCGCACCCACGACCTTGTCGACCGCGTTGTGTCGGCCGATATCCTCGGCGTGGCTGAGCAGCTCCTTTCCATCGGTGAGACCGGCGGAGTGTATGCCGCCGGTCTCACGGTAGCGCTCTCCCAGCGTGAAGAGAGACTTGAACAGCTCGCGGAAACGATCGACGGCCGGCGGCTCCCCCCGGCTGGGCCCTGTCGCGACCGCGGCGGGGTCCGCTAAGAAGGTTGCCACGGCGCCGCATCCCGATGCCAGCACCGGGCGCCGACCCTCGGCCGCCACCCGTGCCACCAGGTCCTCCGGTATCTCGGCCCAGAACCCGAGATCGGTGGCGCACGGGCGGAGCCGCACCTGGTCGAGGCTGTCGATGTATCCCTCACCGTGCAACCACCCGATCGCGAGTTCCTCCAACATGTCGGGAGTGCACATCCAGGTCACCGCCGGCACGCGGTTGATTTCGAGCCAGACCGCCACCTCTTCCACCACGGCGTGCGAGGCCATCCGGCCGCCTCGCTTGACCGGTCGGCGGATCTCAGGCCGGTCCGGTTCGATCGGCATGGAGAGTGGCATCCTCCGCGACACGCACTCGCTCGAGCGTCACGGTGCGGGGTAGGCGCGGCGCGATGCGCCGAAAGACGAGGTCGGCCACGGCCTCGCAGGTCGGCAGCGTCTTGCCGTAGGCAAACTCGGGGACATCCAGATTGAGATGGCGCCCGTCGAACCGAGCCACGACCTCTTCCGCGATGATGGGATCTAATGCGGCGAGATCCATGACGCCCCCGGACACGGGATCGAAGGGACCGGAGACGGTGACGGAGCAGCGATAGATGTGGCTGTGTCCGGGCTCCCGGCCGAGCGCACCAAACGCTTGCTCGTTCTGTTCTGCGGTCCAGTCGGGACGGAAGTACCGATGGGTGGCTGTGAACTCGACAGTACGAGTCAGCGAGACGGCCATCGTCAGAGCGAAAAGGTGAATCCCAGCCCGACCAGGAGCCAGGAGCTGTTGGTCCACTCGTCGAGCTTCCCGGCCGATCTCAGGGCGTTGGGGTCGGACGCGGTGCCTGGCTCCAAGTCCGGCTCCTCCGCGAAGGACTGGGGATAGCTCAGTTTCCAGAAGAGCGCGCGGGCTTCCGCTCGGATGTGCAAGCCCCCGGTGATGAAGTAGCGCAGCCCCACAGTGGGCGCCAAATAGATCTTGTTGCCGAACTCGTAGCCCGTGGTATCGGCCGGCACGGAACTCCCGAGTGCAAAGCCGGCGGACCCGCCGAAGTACGGTGCCAACCCGCGCCAGGTCTTGGCGCCGGTCAGGTTGAACTGCAGCGCTACTTCAGCGAACGTGACCGATTGCGAGACGGGGCCCGTGGTCCGCGTCGCGACGCTGTCATCCGGATCCTGGATCAGGCGCTCCAGGTCGCCATTGCCCACCGAGAAGCCGAATTGGATCGGGCCGCTCAGGCGGATGTCGTATCGCAGGCCGTAGACCGTGCCGCTGTTTGGTCCCAGCCCGAGCGACCCGCCGTCTCCGCCAATGCGTCCGACGGTGGCAACAAGGGAATGGCCGTGACGGATGTCGCGGTACGGCGAGTGGCTCGGGTCGTGGCCCGTCTGGGCGTTGGCCGGGCCTGGAGCAGTGAGTGCGAGCAGAACGAGACCAGCAGCGAAGTAGCGCATGAGGTTAGGGCTCCCGAAGATCGCGGCCGGTCATGTCCGGCGGCGGGTCGATGCCCAACATCCGGAGAACGGTGGGCCCGACATCCCGGAGCGAGCCTCCGGCTCTGAGCGTTGAGGTGTTGGCACGTACCGCCACGATCGGCACGGGGTTGGTGGTATGTGCCGTGTGCGGTCCCCCGGTGTCCGGATCGACCATCAGCTCACAATTGCCGTGATCGGCCGTAATGATCGCGCTTGCGTTCGCCCGTTCGGCGCTCGCCAGGGCGCGTCCCAAGCACTGGTCGACCGTTTCGACCGCCTTCAGAATCGCGGACGGGACGCCGGTGTGACCCACCATGTCCGGGTTCGCGTAATTACACAGCACGAAATCGTGCTCACGGGCTTCGATGCTCCGGCAGAGCTGATCGGTGACCCCAACCGCGCTCATCTCCGGGGCCAGGTCGTAGGTCGCCACTTTCGGCGACGGCACCAAACATCGTTCTTCGCCGCGCATGGGCGGCTCGTGGCCGCCATTGAAGAAATAGGTCACGTGCGGGTACTTCTCGGTTTCCGCCGTGCGAAACTGACTCCGGCCGTGGTCCGCCAGGACCTCTCCCACGATGCGCGCCAGCGTATTGGGCGGAAATGCCTGGGGGAAGGGAAATGTTTGGTCATACTGCGTCATGGTGACAATGTCGAGACGCGGCCGGTCCAGAACGTCGAACCCGTCAAAGCCCGGGATGGCGAGTGCGCGCAGAATCTGTCGCATCCGGTCACTGCGATAATTGAAGCACAGGACCCCATCGCCGTCGGACATGGTGGAAACGGGTCGGTCGTTTCGCGTCAGCACGATCGGCTTGATGAACTCGTCGGTTTCCCCTCGGGCGTAGGCATCCCGAACCGCCTGCGCCGGATCCGTCGCCCGCGTGCCGATTCCGCGGACCAGGGCGGCGTAGGCCCGCTCGGTCCGCTCCCACCGCCGGTCGCGATCCATCGCGTAGTACCGTCCGGTCAGGCTTGCGATGGCGGCCCGCGCTCCGGCAATGCGTCGCACGTCCGAGTCCAGCGTGGCCACGACGTCGGCGGCAGACTTCGGTGGCGTGTCTCGTCCGTCCAGAAAGCCGTGAACGGCGATGTTCCGAACGCCCTGGCGCACGCCGAGTTCGATACAGGCAAGGAGATGACGGTCGATGGCGTGAACCCCGCCGGGGCCCAGCAGCCCGATCACGTGGAGCGTCCCGCCGGATTTTTCCAGGGCGGTGCAGAGTGCTGCCAGCGGTTCCAACTGGAAAAACTCACCAGACTCGATGCTCTGGGAGATCCGGACGAGGTCCTGGGGCACCACCCGGCCGGCGCCCAGGGTCAGGTGGCCCACTTCGCTGTTGCCCATCTGGCCGGGCGGCAGCCCCACGGCCAGCCCGCTGGCCTCGAGCAGGGTATGGGGGTAGGACGACCACAGGCCATGCCATACCGGCGTCTTGCCCAGCTCGATCGCGTTGTACTCCCGCTCCGCGCGATAGCCCCAGCCGTCCAGTACGATGAGCACGACCGGGCCGCGCGGCCGCTGTTGGTTTGACATGAATCTCCGTGGTTTCTACTATCTTTGGATGTGACCAACGCGCCGCAATCTAGTTTCCGGCTCCTCACGCTACCAGCCTTCATTGTGGTAGCCTCGCTCCTGGGTCCGGCGCTCCTCCAGGGGCAGACCGCCCAAGCCATCCGCCAGAACACGGCGTTTCGCAAGGCACCCCAGGGCATCCAACTGGGGACCATCCTGCGCGGGAGCACCGTCGTCCCTGGACAGACCCAGGGCGATTGGCGGGAGGTGACGCTCGAAGGCTGGATCTTCACCGCCTCGCTCACCCCGGATACCCGGGAGGGATTCGACGTCTCCGTCTCGGCAACCCCCCAAGAGAATCTGCGGCGCGCTCCGAATCAACAGGTGCTGGCCCAGCTGTCCACCGGGGTGCTGCTGACCCGGCTGGAAACCCGTGGAGCCTGGACCAGAGTGCGCCGGGTCGGCTGGGTTGCACGCGGTGCACTCGATGAGCCCACGCCCGCCCCCGCCGCCCGGGTGGCTCCCACGACGCCTGCGCCGCCTCCGACGGGTGGCGCCGAAGCGCCGGCCCCGAACCTGGTCGAGATCGTGCGCGATTCCCCGATGCAGGAGAACCCCGATGGTGATTCGGTCGGGACCCTGCACCAGGGTGCGCGCGGTCGGGTCCTCCGCCGGACGGGAGATTGGGTGCGCCTCCAGGTCGAGACCTGGGTGCGGCGCGAGGATGTTGCTCCCGTTACCGACGGGATCATCACCGGGGTCACCGCGGCCGAAGTCCGAGCCGACCCGGCCCGCTACCTGGGCGCCCTCCTGGAATGGCGCGTGCAATTCATCGCGATCCAGGAGGCCGATGAGCTCCGTCCCGAGATTCCGCTCGGCCGCACCTATCTCCTCACTCGCGGCCCACTGCCTGAGCCCGGGTTCGTGTACGTCCTCGTGACCTCGGAGCAGCTCCCGCAGTTCCGCACGGCGCAGCCCTTGCAGGAATTCCGCATCCGAGGCCTCCTCCGCGCCGCCAAGACCACCTACCTGCCCAACCCCGTCTTGGAGCTGGAAAGCGTCGTCGAGGTTCCGTCGTAGGGCTTGGCCGGAGCCGGTCGGAGGCCGTACTATTCCGGGAGTCTACGGCCGTCCGAGCGGCGGGATGGAGGTACTATGAACGATCTGTTACGCCAGCGTATTGCCCGGAAGCTCGAGTCGTTGCCGGACGACAAGGGCTACCAGGTGCTGGACTATGTCGAATTCCTCGAGAGCAAGTACGCCGAACGATCCGCGTCCGGGGGCATCTTCGCCAAGATCACGGAAACGGTCGAGGACACCATGCGCGCCGGCAAAATCCCGATACAGGCCATTTCCGGTACCATGGGGCTGATGGACAGCGCGGCCAAGGTGGCCCGCGGGCTGGTCGCCGCCGGGGAGGCCGTGGTCGACGAAGCGGTGAAAGCGGCATCCGGCCAGCCGCTCACTCCGAAGCCGGCGCAGCCCGAGGCCTCCGAGCCGGTGGAGGATCGAGCGGAGCGCTGAGCGCACCAAGCGGTCGCTTGCCACACGTGGGGCGACCCTCTATTCTTCATGATGGAACTCGTTATTTCGATGGCCCACCGCCTGCTTTGGAGCAGGCCCGGTGGGCCGTTTTGCATCCTGGGTAGGGAGGGTTATGAGCATCATTCGGCCTGAGCACGGCCTCACATTCGACGACGTTCTGTTGGTTCCCCGGCATTCCACGGTCCATCCACGCGATGTCTCGACGGCGACCCGGTTCACCCGGGGCATCTCCCTGCAGATTCCGTTTGTCTCGGCCGCCATGGATACCGTGACCGAATCGGAGATGGCCATCGCGATGGCACGGGCCGGCGGCATCGGGGTCCTGCATAAGAACATGTCCATCGAACGCCAGGCCTCCGAGGTCGATCGAGTCAAACGCAGTGAGAGTGGAATGATCTTGAATCCCATCACGCTCGGCCCGGACCGGCCCGTTCGGGAGGCAGCGGGGCTGATGGCACGATTCAAGATCTCGGGCGTCCCGATCGTCGACGGCCAGGGACGACTGATCGGGATCATCACCAACCGCGATCTCCAATTCGAACAGAACCTCGACCAGCCGGTGTCGCAAGCGATGACCCACGAGAACCTCGTCACTGCTCCGGTCGGCACGGACTTGGATGACGCAGAGCGGATTCTCGCCAAACACCGTATCGAGAAGCTTCCGGTCGTCGATCGTGATGGCGTGCTGCGCGGCCTCATCACCGTCAAAGACATCTTCAAACGCAAGCAATACCCCAACGCAAACAAGGACGAGCACGGCCGGTTGCGGGTGGCGGCCGCAGTTGGGGCCGGGCCGGATGTGCGCGACCGGGCCAAGGCCTTGGTCGACGCCAATGTCGACGTGATCGTGGTAGACTCGGCGCACGGGCACAGCGAAGGCGTCCTTCGCACGGTCGACATGCTGCGCGATGCCCATCCCGCGGTGCAGCTCGTCGCGGGCAATGTCGCCACCGAGGCGGGCGCCCAAGAGCTGGTGCGCCGGGGGGTGGATGCGGTGAAGGTCGGCGTGGGGCCGGGGAGCATCTGCACCACGCGCGTCGTGACCGGTGTGGGGGTGCCTCAGATCACGGCCATCCGCGATGCGACGCGCGGCGCCCGCGATATTCCCGTGATCGCCGACGGGGGCGTCAAGTACTCCGGCGACGCCGTTAAGGCCATCGCGTGCGGGGCCTCATCCGTCATGATGGGCGGTCTCCTCGCCGGCACCGAAGAAAGCCCGGGCGAGTCGATTCTGGCCGAGGGGCGCCGTTTCAAGATGGTCCGCGGCATGGGTAGCATCTCCGCCATGCGCGACGGATCGGCCGACCGCTATTTCCAGGAGGGCGAGCTCTCTGCCAGCAAGATGGTTCCCGAAGGAATCGAAGGACGGGTGCCGTACAAGGGCCCCGTGGTGGATGTGCTCTACCAAATGGTCGGAGGGCTCCGGAGCGGCATGGGATATTGCGGAGTGGTCAGCCTCGCCGAATTGCAATCGAACGTGGAGTTGCTGCGCATCAGCTCGGCCGGCCTGCGCGAGTCGCATCCGCATGACGTGACGATCACGCGTGAGGCACCGAATTACAGCGCGGAGATGTTCCGGTGAGCCGACAGCGAACCCTGGCCGCCGAGAGGTCGCCATGACCGTCCGGCTCAATGCCGAAAAGGTTGCCGCCGCCCGCGCATTCGACGAGTGGCTGGCTCCGGGACTGCGCGTGTGCGTAACGACGCATGTGAACCCCGATGGCGACGGCCTCGGGAGTGAAGTCGGCCTGGTTCACCTGCTCCGCGCGAGAGGGCTCCACGCCATCGTAACCAATCCGTCGCCGACTCCCGAGCGTTTCACGTTCCTGTTCGACGATTTGCCGGGCGGTGACCAAAGCCAGGCAGCGGTGCGCGAGCTTCGGCGGGCCGATGCCGTTGTCGTGCTCGATATCGCCGACCTCGAACGTCTCGGTTCGCTCGCCCGGCCGGTGGCCGAGCTTGGTGTTCCCGTCGGCTGCATCGACCACCACTTCAGCCCGGGCACGCTGCCGGATGGGCCGCGGTACGTGGATCCAACCGCCTCGGCGACAGGGGAACTCGTGTTCGAAATCGCGGCGGCCAATCACTGGACCGTCGATCAGGCCGTTGCCCGCTCGCTCTATGTCGCGATCATGACCGACACCGGAGGGTTCAGGTTCAGCAACACCCAACCGCGCACCCTTCGGATCGCCGCTGACCTCTTGGAAGTCGGCCTCGATCCGGAGCAGATCTACGCCCAGGTCTACGCAAACGCTCCCCCGGGGCGGCCACGCCTTCTTGCCGAGGCGCTCCAGACCCTCGTGGTCGAGCCGGAACACGGCCTGGCGTGGGTCACCGTGCCGCCCGGTGCGCTGGAGCGGCTGGGCCTCACGGCGGACGATCTGGACGGTGTGGTGGAATATCCGCGCTCGATCGCGGGCGTGCGGATGGCTCTGCTCTTCCGCGAAATCTCTCAGGGGCGGATCAAGGTGTCACTGAGGTCTGTCGGGGATGTGAACGTTGCCGCGTTTGCCAAGCCTTTTGGAGGGGGCGGTCATACCAAGGCGGCGGGACTGTCGCTCGCCGGGCCATTGGCCGAGGTCCAGGCCACGGTCTTGCGGGCCGCCCGGGAGTTCCTGGATGGGAAAACCCATGGGACTGAGTGATTTTGCCCGGGGTCATATAGATTCCAGCCCCCAGTGAGGGAGTGAGCCCTCGCCGTGGGGAGGATGCCAAGAAGAGGAACCAACGTGCAGCAGACGGACATCGTAACTCGCATTGAAGCCGCGCTCGATACGCTTCGTCCATACATCGCCTCACACAATGGCAGCGTCGAGGTGGTGGATTTTGACGATCAGGAAGGCGTGCTGTTGCTCCGGATGGGCGGGACGTGCCACGGGTGCGCGGCGTCGACCATCACCCTGAAGCAAGGCATCGAACAGCGCCTGCGGCAGGCCGTGCCCGAGGTCAGGCGTGTTGATGCCCTCTGAGACGGCGGCGATCGTGAGGACGGCCTGGTGACCCAGTCACTCGAAGGGCTGGTCACGGCTGCCCTGTCCCAGATCCAGAACCCCCGACTCCAGAACGACCTCCTGTCGGCCGGGATGATCCGTGACCTGGTCGTGACGGCCGACGGCGCGGTCTCCTTCTCGTTCGTGCTGAGTCGCGAGGACCCGGCGACCCTCGTTCGGCAGGCCCGGGCCGCCGTTCGCGGCGTCGCCGGGGTGTCCGAGGTGAAGATCCAGGTCCAGGATCCCGCCGGCCCGCCACAGGCGCAGCATGCTCCTCCCGGCCCGTCACCGGGCGCGGTTCCTGCGACGCCCCAGCCGGTGGCGCCCATTCCGGAGCTCGGGACCGTGGTGGCCATCTCGTCTGGAAAAGGAGGGGTCGGGAAGTCCACCGTGGCCGCGAATCTCGCGGTAGCTCTGGCCGAGTCCGGCAAGCGCGTCGGGCTCATGGATGCCGATGTCTACGGGCCCAACGTTCCCCGGATGTTCGGGATCTCCGAGAAGCCTCGCGTCATCGCCGGGAAGATCCAGCCGCTCCAGGCGTTCGGCGTCAAGCTGATGTCCCTCGGGTTCCTGATCGAGCGGGATGCCCCGGCGATCTGGCGTGGACCGATCATCATGAAGATCGTCCAGCAATTCCTCCGTGACGTCGACTGGGGACAGCTCGACTATTTCATCGTCGATCTTCCACCCGGCACTGGTGACGCGCAACTGTCATTGGTCCAGGCCACCCATGTGAGCGGGGCGTTGATCGTCACTACTCCGCAGGAAATGGCCGTCGGCGATGCCCTGCGCGGGGCCAAGATGTTCGAACGCGTGAATGTGCCCGTGTTGGGGATCATCGAAAACATGGGCGGCTTCGAATGCCCCCACTGCGGAGAAGTCACCGAGATCTTCGTCAGCGGCGGCGGCGAACGCCTGGCAGGAGAATTAGGCATCCAGCTCCTTGGCCGGATTCCGCTTCAAGCGGGACTCTCCGAACAGGCAGACTCCGGAATGCCGGTGGTCGTCGGAGACCCGGACAGCCATGCCGCACGGGCGCTCCGCGCGCTGGCCGTCTCCGTCCACCATGTCGCGCAACAGCACACCACCCAGCTTCCCATACTCAAAGGCTAGTCACTTCCTGTTGCCGAGCCCATCTGTCATGCCAATCATCACCATGCTCACCGATTTCGGGACGACCGACCCGTATGTCGGTGAGCTTCGGGGTGTGCTGTTGAGTCGTGCCCCAGGCGTGACGCTGGTCGATCTGACCCACGATCTGAGCCCGGGCAATATTCCCGCCGCGGCCTACATCTTGGGCCGCGCCTGGGCCCAATTCCCCGAAGACACGATCCACCTGGTCGTGGTCGATCCGGGGGTCGGCACACGCCGGCGCGCCATCGCGTTCGAGCTGTCCAACCATCTGTTTGTGGGGCCGGACAACGGTGTCTTCACGGCGTTGCCGGGACTGGATGACGCCACCGTCGTCGAGTTGCCGGTCCTCGAGAGCGCGGCACCGACGTTTCACGGTCGCGATGTCTTCGCGCCTGCGGCGGCGGCCCTGGCCCGCGGGAAGGCTCTGTCCACACTCGGTCCGCCGTTTGAGGGTTCGCTCATACGATTCCAAACAGCGGAGGTCCGCCGCGACGAGCAGAAAGTCACTGGCGTCGTGGTATACGTCGATCGATTCGGCAACCTGCTGACCAACTTGTCCGGGTCGGACGTCGCCGGGTGTACCGGAATCGAAGTCAGCGGTCAGACCGCTGGACCGGTGCGCAATACGTTTGGCGACGTGCCGCCGGGCGGCTCGGTCGTCTATGTGGGGTCGGGCGGCACGGTGGAGATTGCGGTGCGGGAGGGATCGGCGGCGCGACGGTTCGATGCCGGTGTCGGAAGCCGGGTGCGCGCCGTGTTCGCGTGAGCTAGTCGGCCCATTCCACATTGAGGCCGGCAAAGGAGGTCGTCAGTTCGACCTCGATGCTGCGCTCGGTCCTGCCGTAGTTCGCCGAAAAATATTCGTTTCCTCGGCGGGTAAAGCCCTTCGGCTCGAATCGCACCAGTGATTTCTCGATGGCCATACGCACGCCGACCGTTCGGGGCAGGCGTAGCGTCAGCTCTCCGGCGGCCATCATGAGATGGACCCGTGAGTCGGTCGTCCCGGTACCGGTGAAGTCGAGCATCACCGATCCGACCCCGCCTTCCAGGCTCACCTCGCGGCAACGGCTGTTGCCGAGGCCGTACACCTTGAGCTCGGCCGCGCCCGCGGCAAAGGATGCCGTCCGGCACGGGGTCTTGTTCCGCTCGGAAAATCGTACGGTCACCCGGCTGGCTCCGGTCTTGAGCGCGAGCGTGGTAAGCTGCAGGCCGCCGAGTTCGAGTTCGGCATCGACCGCGCCGAATGTCGCGTCCAGGCCCAATTCCACCACCGGTGACAGCGCGATCGATGCGCTCTGTCCGAGCTGTTGCTTTGAGGGGACGCGGAGTGCCCACTCGCCCACCGGCTTCAACCCGAGCGTTACCCGGTGCCCGTCTGTCATGTAGTGGCTCACTGGGTGAAACCGCTCCTGGTCGTATGTCAGTGTGAGGCCGTACAGAATCGATTCATCCGCAGGCGCCAAGTGGATGGTGCCGGCCGCAAAGTCGATAGTCGTTGTGAGGCGGGTCTCGCCATGCCACTGCCGCATGGTAGAGTAGGCATGCATGGACTGGGCGGCTGCGGTGCCGGCAACGAGCAGCGATCCGATACCGATCAGCAGGACAGGCCGTGTCACGAGTCGGACGTCGGGGGTTTCGCCGCCGGCCGCTTGATAGCGGAAACGCCATACTGCGGCGTGGCCCACAGATACTCGTCCGTCATCGCGTCGGGAGGAAGGAGACGGCCGGAGAACTGCTCCCGGGCTCCCGCCCGGCTCAGCAACGCCGCACCGAAGCCGACCGTTCCCAAGAGCCAGGTCATGAGGATGGCGGCTCCCTGGATCACCTGGCCGGCAACGGGAACCCACCCGAACACCACCCAGGCCAACCAGATGGTCGATACCGCCCCGAGCCCGATCAGGAGATAGCGATAGCTGTTCGGCGAGCCGATCGTGGCACCGAGGGCCATGCGCCGCCGCGTGTACGTCTCGCCCATGGCATGGGCCACCGCGAGGAAGCCGACCAAGACGGCGAGCACGGCCAGCAAGCCGAAGACGATCACGGCGAACGGCAACAGCAGCACACCGACAACGCTGAGGACCAACCCCACCACGAGCATCCCGAACGTGGGGAGCACGAGCAGTTGGCCGATCAGGCCGACGAGAAAAGACCGGCCGAACGAGTTTGAGACGGTGTCAGACACGACCTCGAGATTGTGTCGTGCAAAGATGACCATGCCGAAGCCGATGGCACCGAGCGTGAAGAACACTCCCGCAAGACCTGCCGCCCTGCGAAGCGCTAGGACGAGCGGCGACAGCGTCGCAACGTCGGGTGCCACGGCGACGGCTGGACTACCGAGTGGGCTCAGGGTGCGGATCTCCCCGGTCACCTCTCCGCCGAGCGCAACGACTTGCCCGTTGTAGGCCAGAACGTCGCCGGTCACGATCGCTCCCGGATGCATCACGACATCACCGTCGACGGTCACGAGATTTCCCCTGAGCGACCCATACATGTCGGCGGTCCCCTTGAGGACCAGGAAATGACCATCCACGATTTCCCCTGAGCCGATACTGAAGTCTCCGAGGTAGGCGGTCCCCTCGGGCACGCTGACCCGCAGCGCTGGGGAGGCCAGGCGAGCGGCCTGCCGCAGCAGAGGCTCGAGCGAGACGGGCTCGGTGAGGTCGCGCAGGTCAATGATGAATCCACCCGGTCCCGCCGGGTCGAGCAATTGGGGCCGCGACAATGTGAATACCGGGGCATCGACCGACTCCGCCGCCTCACGGACTGACGTCGCGGCGCGCGCCTCACCTTGGGGCACGCTGTCCGGCGACCAGGTCTGAAGCAGATGGACCACTTCCGGTGTCGGGAGTCGCACCGCCTCCGCCACGAGGTCGTGCCAGGCAGCCTCGAGTCCCCCGCCGGGCAAGTACACCCCGACCGGATCGTCATCGATGAACAACCGGCCGTCCGCGAGGGTCAAGCGGAGTTCGCTGTCGTTGTCGAGGCGGAGGACCAGGGTCGTGTGGCCGGGAGCAAAGGTGGCGCGATGCGTGTGCGCGAGCGGTTGGGGAGCGCGGCGAAACAGGGAGCGGATCAGCTCGAACGCGCCCGACTCTTCCCCGACGCGATCATGCCCGATGCCTGGTCCGGCAAGGAGAAGAGAGGGCAGGAGCGCCAGGGCGACATAGTTATGGCTGCGCATGGGCCACCCGCCGACCGGGTAATGCCAAGAGGCGCTTCAGCAGCAACAGGCCGCCGACGTAGATCACCATGTTGACGGCGGATATGATGGCGATGCGCTCCGGGGTGCCGACCACGTTCCTCAGCGCGTAATACCACGGGTGCTCGAGCAGATTCGAAACAACGCCGCGCAGCCCGAGCCAGAACCAGTTGCCCGCCTGCGTGGCAAGCCACGATCCCCAGGCGGTAAGCGTTTCAGAGTGAGACAAAGACCAGGCAACGCTGCCACCCATCGAGAGTCCGAGCACCACAATGAGCGAGGCCGCGATCGCGAGCGTGCGTCGGCTGGCATGCACCCGGTCCCACACACGGCGCGCCGCGCGGAGGGCGAACGGATCAGGCAGCGCGACCTGATCCATGACCCGATCGACGAAGCCGGGATTCGGCTCGAACCGCTCCATGGCCTCGAGCCGCCGGACCAAGACCCGCTCGGCCCAAGTCAGGGTGCGACATTGGAAGCAGGCGTCGATATGGCCTAGCCTGGGCTGGATAAGGCTCCCGTCCAGCCAGGCGTCGACCTCATCATTCGACAGGTGAAGTTGGCGCTGCTCTTTCATAGTTCGCCCCTCTTACGGCCGCGGTTTTGGGAAAGTTTCATTCCCGTAGGTGCGCGAGCGCCTCCCGCAGTTCATGGCGCGCGCGGTGGATGTATGTCTTGACCGTCCCGAGTGGGAGGCCCAACATCTCGGCGATTTCCTCGTAGGGTCGTCCTTCGACGTGGCGCAAGAGGATGCAGGCTCGGTATTCGGGACGGAGCCGACCGATGGCCGCTTCGATCGCTCCGCCGAGCTCCCGCGCCTCCAGTACCTCGAGGGGGTCCGGCAGCCGGCCGCCGATCTGGAGCGCCGTGGCCTCCATGGCGTCGGGTGTGACTGCGTGGGGCGAGCCTTCGATCGAGAGGGTCGCGAGCTCTCGCTTGCGGAGGTGGTCGATCGCGGCGTTGTTGGCGATCTTGAAGATCCAGGAGCTGAACTTGTATTCCGGGCGGTAGGAGCCCACCGCCTTCAGGGCCTTCACGAACGTTTCCTGCGCCAAGTCCTCGGCCAGTTCCCGGTCGCGGACCATGCGATAAATGAGGGAAAAGATGGGTCGCTCGTACCGCCTTACCAATTCACGATACGCGGCTTCACGCCCGAGCCGAGCCTGGGCGACCACCTCTTGATCGGTGGCGTCGCGAAGGTTGGGTGGGGGCTTAGCCACTGGTCGAATGCGTGGTTGCCACGATCATGAGCGGGAAACTACATTCCGACCTTATGTACGCCTCGGGTCGCGAGTTGCCCGTCACGGGCGGCCCGGAAAAACGGGCGTACGTCCGCGATATGTTCGGTGCGATCGCGCCGACGTACGATCGACTCAATCGCATCATCAGCTTCCGGCTCGACCTCAGGTGGCGACGCATCGCGGTCGAGCGGCTGGGCTGGGAACGCGCGCCCGAGGGCCGGTATGTCGATCTCTGCGCCGGGACGATGGACTTCGGGGCGATCCTGTCACGCCAACCCGGTTTTCATGGGCAGATCATCGGCGCCGATTTCGTGCGCCGCATGCTCGAGTTGGGTCGGGGAAAGTCTGCCCGGTTGAAACCCGTCGCCGCCGACGCCATCGAGCTGCCCTTTCCGAGCGGCGCCTTCGACGGGGCGATGGTGGGATGGGGTGTGCGCAACCTGGTCGATCTCGATGCCGGTCTCGTCGAGGCGGTGCGAGTTCTGAAGCCGGGGGCCCGCCTCGTGATCGTCGAGATGAGCGTGCCGCCGAGGCAGCCGCTGCGCGGGTTGTACCGGCTCTATTCCGAGCACGTGTTGCCCCTGATTGGCCGCATGGTCTCGAAACATAGGACCGCCTATAGCTGGTTACCAGAGTCGGCACTTCGCTTTCCGTCTCCGCCGGAGTTGGCGCGGCGCATGGAGGTCGCGGGATTCACGGACGTATCTTTCACCCGCTTCCTCGGCGGGGTGACGGCGCTCCACGTGGGGACGAAGCAAGACCGCGCGCGATGACTCACCCGTCCCAGCCGCCGGGACGCCCACCGGTCCCACCCCTCTAGCAATCGAGAGCTGATGCCACACGATTCTTTGCGCGACTTTCTCGACGCGATCGACGAGATCGGCGAATTGGTGCGCATCACACATCCGGTCCGGGCCCGTCTCGAGATCGCCGAGATTGCCGACCGCGCCATGAAGAGTGACGGTGGCGGCCCGGCGCTCCTCTTCGATCGGGTGACGCTCGAGAACGGCCAGTCAAGCCGCTACCCCGTGGCCATCAACCTCTTCGGCTCCATGCGGCGCATGTGCCTGGCGCTTGGCGTCGACCGGCTGGACGCCATCGGCGACCGCATCGCCGATCTCCTGAATCTGAAAGTGCCGGAGGGGCTGTTCGGGAAGCTGTCCATGCTTCCCAAGCTGGCCGAAATTGCCAAATTCCCGCCGCGCACCAAGGGAGGCACGCCCGCGTGCCAGGCGGTGGTCCACCGCGGCGACGAGGTGAACCTGGACGACATCCCCTTCCTGGTGACCTGGCCCAAGGACGGCGGCCGCTACATCACGCTCCCCATGGTCATCACCACCGACCCGAGTCGTGGCATCCGCAACGTCGGGATGTATCGCGTCCAGGTGCTGGATCGCACCACGCTGGCCATGCACTGGCAGCGGCACAAGGTCGGGGCAGCCCACTGGCGTGAAATGGCAGCCCGCGGTGAGACCATGCCGGTCGTCATCGCCCTCGGCGGCGACCCTGCAAGCATCTACGCCGCCACCGCGCCGCTCCCCCCGACCATCGACGAGTTTCTCTTCGCCGGGTTCCTGCGCGCGGCGCCCGTCGAATTGGCCAAGGCGGTCAGCTGCGACCTGGACGTCCCGGCCCAGGCGGAGTTCGTGCTGGAGGGCTACATCGATCCGCGGGAAGAATTGGTCCTCGAAGGCCCTTTCGGCGATCACACGGGATTCTATTCGCTCGCGGACTACTACCCCCGGGTTCACGTCACCGCCGTCACCATGCAGAAGAACCCGATTTACCCCGCGACCCTGGTGGGCCGCCCGCCGATGGAAGACTACTACCTGGGGCACGCCACCGAACGGATCTTCCTGCCGCTCCTCCGCCTCACGGTTCCAGAGATCGTCGACTATCACATGCCCGCCGCGGGGATCTTCCACAACCTCGTCTTCGTGTCGATCGACAAGCAGTATCCGGGGCAGGCCTACAAGGTGATGAACGCGCTCTGGGGCCAAGGCCTCATGTCGCTGGCCAAAGTAATCGTCGTCGTCGACAGGAGGTGAACGTGCGCGATCCGGACGAAGCCTGGTGGGTCGCGCTCAATAACATCGATCCGGAACGTGACGTCCGCTTCACGCCCGGGCCGGTCGACGTGCTCGACCATGCGAGTCGTGCCTTCACCTTCGGCACCAAGATGGGAATCGACGCGACACGCAAGTGGAAAGAAGAAGGCTTCGACCGGGAGTGGCCCGAGAGAATCGAAATGGACCCGGACACCAAGGCCGCGGTCGACGCGCTCTGGCCATCCCTCGGCCTTCGGCTCCGGTGAGCACGGGTCGCGAAGGGCAAACGCTCGCCGGGACCTCGCTTGTCACGCGCTATTTCAATTTCGTCCGATTACCCCACACCGTCTTTGCCCTGCCGTTCGCGCTCATCGGTGTCGTCGCCGCGTCATTCACCGCGCCAGTGTCGCTGCGCATCGTCGTGCTCGTGCCCGTGGCGTTTACCGCCGCCCGCTGGGCCGCCATGGGATTCAATCGCATTGCCGACCGCCGGTACGACGCGCTCAACCCGAGGACAGCCGGGCGAGAGCTGCCTCGCGGGGCCCTGACGCTCGCCCAAGCCTGGATCTCCGTGGTCGTGGCGAGCGCGGTGTTCGTCGGCAGCGCGGCCCTCCTCAACCCCCTCTGTCTGGCCCTCTCGCCGGTCGCGCTCGGCTGGATCCTGACCTATAGCTTGACTAAACGCTTCACCTGGTGGCCCCACCTCTGGCTGGGGCTCAGCCTGTCCATCGCGCCGGTGGGAGGGTACCTGGCCGTCACCGGCAGCTGGAGCGATCCCGCCTGGGTGTTGGGAGCGATCACTGTGGGCGTCGCGACCTGGGTGGCCGGATTCGATATCTTCTATGCCTTGCCCGATGCCGCGTTCGACCGGCGCATGGGTCTTCGAAGCGTGGTCGTTCGGTTTGGGGAACGGCGCAGCATCCTGTTGGCCAAACTCCTGCACGGGATCACCATCCCGGCCGTTCTGCTCTTCGGTGTTGGGGCTGGATTCGGAGCCTGGTTTTTCGTCGGAGTTGCCGTCGCGGCCGGGATCTTGGTCTACGAGCACCAGCTGGTCAAACCGGGTGATCTCTCGCGACTCAATGCGGCCTTCTTTACGATGAATGGAGTCATCTCTATCATCCTGTTCGTGTTCGCCTTTGTGGATCGCGTCGTATGACGAGAAAGGCCAAGAAGCGCTCGAGCCGGACCCACAGGCCGCCCGGCCGGTCGACGTCCCATCCCCGGCCGTCGCGCGTGCCGCCTCCGGTCGGACCGAAGCACCCACTCAAGTCGCCCACTCCAAACCGGAGAGGCCAGTGAACCCCCCTATCGTCCTTGCCATTACCGGCGCCTCGGGCGCACCCTATGCCGTCCGGTTGCTCGAGGTTCTAGCACGCCAACGCGTGCCGGTCTGGCTCACCGTGTCGACGCACGGCATGCGACTCCTCAAGGAGGAGTGCGGGCTCGCGGACATGGCGGCGCTGGCGCGCGCGACCGGCGGGGATTGGACCTCGGTACGCGAGTTCCACGACGGCGACCGGGGTGCCCTTCCGGCATCGGGCTCCCAGCAGACTGCGGGAATGGTGATCTGCCCGTGCTCGATGGGCACGGTGTCCGCCATCGCGCAGGGAAGTAGCCGGTCGCTGGTCGAGCGCGCCGCCGACGTGACGCTCAAGGAACGCCGGCCCCTCATCCTCGTGCCACGAGAGACACCGCTCTCCCTCGTCCACCTCCGCAACCTGACCGCAGTAACCGAAGCCGGCGCCATCGTGCTGCCGGCGGCGCCCGGATTTTACCACCGCCCGACGCGGGTCGAAGAGCTGGTGGACTTCATCGTGCAACGCGTGCTCGACCACCTCGGCCTGGACATCCAGATCGCCAAGCGCTGGGTCGGGGAGTAGTGCGTGCGCCTTGGCATCATTGCTGACACCCACGGCCTGCTCCGGCCGGAGGTCTTCGCCGTATTCCAAGAAGTGGATCGGATCTTCCATGCCGGGGATATCGGATCGCTCGACATCCTGAACGACCTGGAGGCGGTCGCTCCGGTCACCGCGGTCTACGGCAATACGGACGGGTTTCTGCTCCGCGATCGGTTGGCCGCGGTGGTCGAGGTCGAAGTGGACGGGTTTCGGATCGTGCTCACCCATGGCGACGCCTTCGGAGTCCCCACGCCGGGCAAGCTGAATCAGGCGTTCCCCGAGGCCGAAATCATCCTGTTCGGCCATACCCACCGCCCCCTGCTGACAATCGTGGATACCGTGGTGACGGTCATGAACCCCGGCGCCGCCGGCCCCCGGCGATTCGATCTCCAGCCGTCGGTCGGGATCATGGAGTTGGAAGCGGGGATACCGCCGCGGGCCCGGATCGTGCCGCTCGACGCCGCGAGCTAGCTGCGGCGGTGCCGAATTAGGCCAGCCACGATTCCAGGCTGGTGGTGCGCCTGAGCGCATCGGGATGCCGGCGAAACCACGACATGATCAGCAGAATTTCGTCGATCGCGGCCGGCGGCAGCGCTCCAGCCGCGGGGGCGGGCAGCGCAACTTCATCGGTTACCACTCCGCGGAAGGCTTCCCGCTCGATCGGTGTGGCGGGATACGGGAAACACGCCCGGACCGTTCCCTGCCGGATGAGATACGCTCGGTCGTCGCCGTAGGTACCGGGATCGTGGTAGACGAAGGTGAGGAGATCGACGGCCGCACGGGCGCGGTTGCCGGCGGCGAAGAGCCACTCGAGCGCTTCGAATTTCTCGCGCCAGCGCGTGGCACGCTCGAACTCCTCGCGCTCGCCTGCCTCCTGCATCGCGCCCAGGACCTGATCGATCGGCTGAATCGTCCGGCCTTCCAAGAACGCGACCGCCGTGTCGACCCGGTCTCGATAGGCCGACACGGTGACGAATCCGGCGCACGGCCCGCCACAGGTCCCGAGCTCATGCCGGAGGCATGCCGCCCGCCGTTGGCTGTCGAACAGGTCGCCCTGCTCCGCGAACACCATGGGCATGGCCGCGCGACAGTCCCGGAGCCCGAGAATATCATTGAGAGTCCGCACCGCGTCCGCCACCCGGCCCGATGACGTGAAGGGTCCCCAACACCGTTGGGTAGAGTCATTTCGGCAGGCGCCCCACGACAACTTCGGCGCGGGTCCCTCGACGAGCTTGATGAAGACGGCGCGGCGGGCCCGGTTCAACTTGACGTTGAACACCGGACGATGGCGGCGAATCTGTCGCAGCTCGCCCAAATACGCGGCAAACTCGCTCGGCACGTAGTGCCACGTGATCTCCGCCGCCGCGTGGAGGATGCGGCTGGCCTTGTCTTCCGGATACCGTGCTCGGAAGTACGACAAGAGCCGTGCCCGGAGTTTCTTGGCCTTGCCGACATAAATGGTGCGGCCGCTTGCATCGGTCATGCAGTACACCGCTGGCCGGTTCTCGGCGAGCAGCGCGACGCGCCGCTTGAGCGCGGTGAGGTCAGCCGTCGGCAGCGGCAGCGCGGTCGTCCGGTGCACGGTCCCTCCGCTCAGGTTTGGCACCGATGGCAGAACACGGTCATCCGTCCGTCGATCGCATGGGTCCCGGTCAGTCGCGTGCCGCACGCCGCGCAGGGTTTGCCCTGGCGGCCGTACACCTCGAGTTCGAGTTGGAACCTGCCCTGTTGCCCCGTGCCGGTGCGGTAGTCGCGCACCGTAGATCCTTGCGACCGAACTGCTGCGTTCAAGATCCGGCGCACCTCACGACGGAGTCGAATCCGCTGGTCGCGCAGCAGCGCATCGGCCGGCTTGGACGGATCAATGCGCGCGGCAAACAAGGCCTCGTTCGCGTAAATATTGCCGATGCCGACAACGCGGCGCTGATCCATGATGGCCTTCTTGATTGCCTGCCTGGTGCCGGCGAGGGCCCGAGCGAATGCCGCGTCGTCGAAGGACCGGGCAAGCGGCTCGGGGCCCAGACCTGCGCTGTACGCCTCATAGGCCGCCTGATCGAGGAGGTAGATCCTCCCGATCCGGCGCACGTCGCGGTAGACCAACTCCGTGCCGTCGTCGAGCGGAGCGCGCAAGACGACGTACCGGGCCTCGTCGCCGCTCAGCGGTCGGTCGTAGACCATCAATGAGCCGGTCATTCCAGGTTGGATCACGAGCCGGTGGGACCCGAGATCGATGATGGCGTGCTTGGCCCGTCGTGCCACATCGCGGATGTCGGCTCCGCGCAGGCCGCGCAACAGCCTTCGCTTGGTGACGCCCCGCAAGACATTGTCGTGCGACAAGGAAGCACGGATGATGGTCCGGCCGACCAGCGCGGGCCGCACCTGGCGAACGATCGTCTCGACTTCCGGCAGCTCAGGCATGGCCGCCTAGGTGCCTTGCGCCACCCGCTCAGCCTCGCGCCATCCGATGTCCCGCCGAAAATGTTTGCCCTCGAAGGTGATGCGGTCCGCTGCCTCGCGCGAAAGCCGGCGCGCCAGCTCGATGTTCGAGGCCACCGCGGTCACCGCGAGCACCCGGCCGCCGCTCACCAGGAGCCTCCCCGCCTCGTCGCGCTTGGTGCCGGCATGAAAGACCGTCACCCCGGGATCCAGGTCCTCCGGGATGGTGATTGCCGCGCCGCGTTCAGGTCGCTCCGGGTAGCCGCGGGCGGCCAGGACCGTGGTGACCGCCGCGGCATTCGGCTCGACCGTGATCGGAGTCGGCGGCCGGCCCTGTGCCACGGCCATGAGGCTCTCGGTGAGGCCGCCCGACACCAGCGGGAGCACCACCTGGGCTTCCGGGTCGCCGAAGCGGCAATTGAACTCCACCACCCACGGATTGCCTGCCGAGTCGATCATCAGACCAGCGTACAACACTCCGGTGAACGGCTGGCCGGCGCGCCGCATCTCCTCGAGCGTCGGCGCGAGTACCTCCTCCCGGACCCGCGCGAGGAGTTCGGGCGTCACGATCGAAACGGGGCTGTAGGCCCCCATCCCGCCCGTGTTGGGACCGGTATCGCGCTCGTTCAACCGTTTGTGATCCTGGGATGCGGGAAGCAGCATGATCTCCTCGCCGTCGGTCACGGCGAGGATGGAGGTCTCCTCACCCTCGAGGAATTGCTCCACCAGCACTTGGCTTCCGGCGTCGCCGAATCGCCGGTCGGCGAGCATCGATTGAACGGCGTGCATGGCGTCCGCCCGCGTCTCGCAGACGATGACACCCTTGCCGGCCGCGAGGCCCGAGGCCTTGACGATGAGCGGTTCGGGATGGGTACGGATGTACTTCAGGGCGTGATCGACCGACGTGAAAGCACGAGCCCTCGCGGTCGGCACGCCGGCCCGCCGCATCACTTCCTTGGAGAAGGCCTTGGAGGCCTCGAGCTGGGCGGCGGCGCTCTGAGGGCCGAAGACGGCCTTGCCTGCCGCACGAAGCCGGTCGGCCAGTCCGGCGGCAAGAGGGGCCTCCGGACCGATAATCGTAAGATCGATCGCGCTGTGCGCCGCGGCAGCGACGAGCCCCTCCCCGTCGTCGGCGGCAATGGGGAGATTGGTTGCGAGCGCGGCCGTGCCGGGATTTCCCGGGGCACAGAAGATGTCGGCCGTCGGCTCCTCGCGGCGGAGGGCCCACGCGAGCGCGTGTTCCCTCCCGCCGCCGCCAACGACCAGGAGCCTCACGTGTTGCGGGCTTTGCGGAAGGCTTCTCCCACCTTGTCCGCCGCGCGCTTGGCGGCATCGACCACCTGGGAGGCCGCGTCCCGCGCCTCGCTGGCGTAGTGACTTCCAGCCGCGGACAGATCGTCCTTCACCGACCGCTCCTTCGCCTCGGTCCCGCGGCGGGTGTACTCGCCGCGAAGAATCCGATCGTACTCGCCACCCACGACCCACTGCTGGAGTTCGGCGGCGCGAACCGTGTTCATCGGATGGGTCAGCGCGAGGGTGTTCAGGATCTTGTAGAGGAAATCGAATCCCTCGTTTTGGGTTCGGTACTCGTTGGCCTGCGCCATGAACGCGTTCAGGTCCATCTCCCCTTGGCGGATCTGGCCCCGGGTGCCGCCCGCCATCTTCATGAACAGCCGCTGAGAGGCAAGGATGTCCTGGCTCCCGAGCAGGCCTGCGCGGTCGCTCGACAGCTCGGACTTCCGGTGCCATTCGAGAATCGCGAGCCGGATGGGCAAGAGGGCGATACCCGCGAGGATGGGAAGCGCCGAGAAGCTCACCGCCAAAATGATCTCGGCGATGGTCCGGTAGAGCGCGTGGCCGCTCACCACATGTCCCATTTCGTGCGCGATCAGGACACGGAGTTCGTCGTCATCCAGCATCTCGAGTGCGGCCGAGTGCATCACGATGAACGGATCGTCGACGCCGAACGCGCCGGCGTTGAACACCGGTGTTTGCGACACATACAGCTCGGGCACTGTGGGCCAGCCGAATGTGGCCGCGACTTCGACATGCGTTGCGTACACCCGGGGGAACTGGTTGGTGCCGGCCCGCACCGCATTGCCTTGGAACAGGAGCCGGATGCCGCGCTCACCGCCGAGAATGGCGATGATCTTCCGGACAATGTCGTCGAATCCCGGGACAGCCCGAAGCGTTTGCAGCGCGGCCCGATCGGCTGGGTGCTCCCAGCTGGCCGCCGAGATTTCGGGGAATGCTTTCCGCGTCCGAATGGCGGGTGGGTTAGACATGAGGGCTTCTCGTGAAGGGGTTACCGGCCCCTACGGCCGGATGGATTGCAGGTTTCAAAATGAGACGATCCACCCTAGGCCGCCTTCCGCGTGGCTGCCAACGCGTGGCTCAGATCGTCGATGAGGTCACGCGGATCCTCGATGCCGCAGCTCAGCCGGAGCAGGCTGTCGGTCAGTCCGAAACTCTCCCTGAGCGCGCGCGGGACCGAAGCGTGAGTCATGGAAGCCGGATGGCCGATCAGGCTCTCGACACCGCCCAGCGACTCGGCCAGGCTGAACACCTTGGTGCTCTCCGCGAAGCGCCGGGCGCGCGGCGCGTCGCCCAGGTCGAACGAGATCATCCCCCCGAAGCCGGACATCTGCCGCCTTGCCAGGTCGTGCTGTGGATGGGACGGGAGGCCGGGGTAGTACACCTGGGTCACGTCCGGCTGATGGCTGAGCCAGTCCGCCACGTGGCGCCCATTCGCGTCGTGACGCTCCATGCGGAGCGACAGCGTCTTGAGGCCCCGGAGGGCCAGCCAGCAATCCATCGGTCCCGGCACCGCTCCGGCTGCGTTCTGGATGAACCCGAGCCGCTCGGCCACGTCGTCACGTGACGTCACCAGGAGCCCGCCGACCATGTCGCTGTGCCCGTTCAGATACTTGGTGGTGCTGTGCAGCACGAGGTCGGCGCCGCTCTCGAGCGGGCGCTGGAAATACGGCGAGGCAAAGGTGTTGTCCACCACCAGCAGATGACCCCGCGATTGGGCGAGATCTCCCAAGGCGCGCAAGTCCGTGAGGTGCATCATGGGATTGGTGGGCGTCTCACAGAAGATCATTCGGGTCCGGGCCGTGAGAGCGCGTTCCACGTTGGCGATGTCGCGCATGTCGACGAACGAGAACGTGAGCCCCAGTGCCGTGTAGATCTGTTCCATGAGGCGGTGGCTTCCGCCGTAGATGTTCTGCCCCGAGATGACGTGATCGCCGGCCTTCAACAGCTTGAGCGTAGCGTCCAGTGCCGCGAGCCCGGAGGCAAAGGCGAGACCGTGCGTTCCACCCTCGAGGCTTGCAATGTTCCGCTCCAGGGCCTCCCTGGTGGGGTTCTGTGTCCGAGCGTATTCGTAGCCCTTATGGCGTCCGAGGCCTTCCTGGACGTAGGTCGAGGTCTGGTAGATAGGGGGCATGACCGCCCCGGCCAGGGGATCAGGCTCCTGGCCGGCGTGGACTGTCCGGGTATCGAACTCGTAGTTCCGGTCTTTCGGTGATATTCGGGTCATTGGTCCGCCGATTCCGCAGGTCATGGAACGTAATGGTCTGCAAAAGCTTGCGGCAAGTTTCGCGTTGAAGCGCGAGCCTCGTACCCCTTAGATTCCTCACCTTTCCCCGTAGGGAGTCCGTCCGACATGTCCCAGTCCCTGATCGTCAGCGTGTCCGGCATGCGTGGGATCGTCGGAGTCGATCTGACCCCCGAACTCGTGGCCCGGTACGCGGCGGCCCTGGGGGCCTGGGCGGCGGCTATGGGAACGCCCAGAGTCGTGCTGGGCCGAGATGCCCGCACCAGCGGTCCAATGTTCGCCCGGGCGGCCACGGCAGGCCTCATGTCGGTGGGCGTCCAGGTTCTGGATGTCGGACTGGTTCCCACTCCCACCGTGCAGCTGGCCGTCGAGCATCACCACGCCGGGGCCGGCCTCATTCTGACCGCGAGCCACAACCCGATCGAGTGGAATGCCCTCAAGTTCGTGGGGCCGGACGGCATGTTCCTAGACGAGGAAGCGGGTGCGCAGGTTCGGCGGTTGGCCGACCAGGGTCCCGAGCGGGTGGGCTGGGACCGAGTTGGCCAAGTCGTCTTGGACAGCGGCGCGATCGAGCGCCACCTCGAGGCCGTGCTCGCGCTTCCGTACGTGGACGTGCCTGCCATCCGGAAGCGCCGGTTCAAGGTGGCGCTCGACTGCGTTCGCGGGGCGGGCGGAACCACCATTCCAGCGCTGCTGGAGCGGCTTGGGTGCGCCGTCGTCGGCATCAATTTGGAGACCGATGGCCTGTTTCCCCGCCCGCCGGAACCCGTGCCGGAACATCTAGGCGACCTGGAACGGTTAGTCGGCGAGACAAGTGCAGACCTCGGCTTCGCGGTGGACCCGGACGTGGACCGGCTTGCCCTGGTTGACGAGCAAGGGCAGGCCATCGGCGAGGATTACACGCTCGCCTTTGCAGTCCGGTCGGTGTACGGGTCAGCGCCTCGACCGGACGCCCCGAATCGTCGGGCAGTGGTGGCCAACCTGTCGACCAGCCTCGTGGTGGAGGATGCCGCCCGGGCCACCGGCGCCCGCATGGTGAGAGCCCCGGTTGGGGAAGCCAACGTGGCCCGGGCAATTGTGAAGGAGAAGGCCGAGATTGGCGGGGAGGGGAATGGTGGGGTGATCCTGCCGAGCCTCCACGTGGGCCGGGATGCGCCGGTTGGGGTGGCCCTGATATTGCATCTGCTTGCGCGGCAAGGCGCTACGGTTTCGTCGTTGGTCGAGGCCGCGCCCCGCTACTACATCGTGAAGTCGAAGCTTCCGCGGGGATCGGATCTGGAGCCGGCCTATCGGACGCTGAGCGACCGATTCGCGGATGCAACACCTGACCGGCGCGACGGGCTCCGCCTGGGCTGGTCCGACCGGTGGCTTCACCTCCGGCCCAGCGGCACCGAGCCGATCGTTCGGATCATCGCCGAGGCCCCAACTCGGGCGGAGGCAGACAACCTGGTCGCGGCCTGCCGCGAGATTCTGCAGTAGGGAGTCCTCCGTATGTGCGGTATCGTGGGATACATCGGCCCCCGTCAGGCGGGTCACCTGCTGTTGGATGGTCTACGGCGCCTCGAGTACCGCGGCTACGATTCAGCCGGTATCGCGCTCCTCAATGGGGGCGGCCTCGAGATCATCAAGGCCGCCGGCAAGCTGTCGAATCTCGAGAAAGCGCTCGCGGGCAAACTCCCGAAGGGGACGCTGGGCATCGCCCACACGCGCTGGGCCACTCACGGTGCGCCGACCGAGGTCAACGCGCATCCGCACACCGACCAATCCGGAACCATCGCGGTGATCCACAACGGCATCATCGAGAACGCCAATGCCATCCGCACCGCGCTCTCCAATCGCGGTCACACCTTCACATCGGATACCGATACCGAGGTGCTGGCGCACCTTATTGGTGTCTTGTTCGAGGGCGACTTGGAAGAGGCCGTCGCAAGCGCGCTCCGCGAGGTGGACGGCGCCTACGGGATCGCGGTGATCTCGGCTGCGCAGCCGGACGTATTGGTCGCGGCCCGGAAAGGATCGCCCCTGCTCGTGGGGGTCGGCACCGATGAGTGGTTCGTGGCGTCCGATGCCTCTCCGCTTCTCGAGCACACGCGTTCGGTGGTGTACCTCGACGATGGGGAAATGGTAGTGCTGACGCGCGATGGCTATCGCGTGCGCGACCTCGAGGTCATGGAGATCCAGAAGCCGGTGAGTCAGATCGAATGGGATCTCGCCACCATCGAGCGCGGCGGTTTCGAGCACTTCATGTTGAAGGAGATCTTCGAGCAGCCCGAGAGCCTCCGGAACACCCTGCGTGGCCACCTGTTGGACGAGGACGGCACGGCGCGACTCCTGGGCCTCAATCTCACGGACGATGAGCTGAAGGATATCGACCGCATCGTGATCACGGCGTGCGGCACGTCGTGGCATGCCGGCCTGATCGGCGAGTACATGCTCGAGGAGCTGGCTCGGGTGCCGGTCGAGGTGGAATACGCTTCGGAATTTCGCTACCGGAATCCCGTCATCGACGAGCGGACGCTGGTGATCGGCATCTCACAGTCGGGCGAGACGGCCGACACACTCGCCGCCATTCGTGAGGCCAAGGCTCGCGGCGCGCGAACCCTCGGGCTCGTCAACGTGGTCGGGTCCACCATCGCGCGGGAGGTCGAAGGCGGGACCTACCTGCACGCCGGCCCGGAAGTCGGTGTCGCCAGCACCAAGGCATTCACCAGCCAGCTCGCCGTCCTCGCCTTGTTCACGTTGCGGCTGGCGCGACTGAAGGACATGAGCATCCTCCAGGGCCGGCAATTCATCCAGGCCCTGCGGGAGCTTCCGGACAAGGTCCAGCAGATTCTCGACCGCGCAGGAGAGGTGGAACTCCTTGCTGAGGAACTCCTCGGCTCGAACAACGTGCTCTACTTGGGCCGGGGCGTGAATTTCCCTGCCGCGTTGGAGGGCGCGCTCAAGCTGAAGGAAATCTCCTACATTCATGCCGAGGGATACCCGGCTGCGGAGATGAAGCACGGACCCATCGCGCTCATCGACGAGAACATGCCCGTGATTTTCATCGCTCCGAAGGATGGGGTGCACTCGAAGATCGTGTCCAACATCGAAGAGGTGAAGGCACGGGGCGGGCGGGTCATTGCCCTGATCAATCCGGGGGACGAGGAAATTATGCGTCTCGCGGACAAGACCTTCGCGATTCCCGAAACGCTCGATCTTTTGACCCCGATCCTGACGAGCCTGCCGCTCCAGCTGATCGCCTATTACGTGGCGGTTCGACGAGGATGCAACGTGGACCAGCCGCGGAACCTCGCCAAGTCGGTCACGGTCGAGTAGCAGTCTTCAGGGTCCCGCCACCGGCGTGTTCGCGCCCCGCACGCCCAGCGTGAGCGGGGCGTTTTTTGCTATCCACCCTCCGCTCCCGGCCCGCCGTCCGGGTCTCCTGTTATCTTCGGACGTCGAACTACCGTCCTCCCACAGCTCCAGGCCGGTGCACATTCATGGCGCTTGCGTCTCCGTCCCAGATCCGCAGCCACTTTCCGGCGCTCGAGCGCCGGCACCAGGGCCGGCTCGTCGCGTACTTCGACGGCCCCGGCGGTACGCAGGTTCCCCGAGCGGTTCCCGAGGCCATGGCGGATTACCTCTACCACCACAACGCCAACACTCACTGGGCCTATCCAGCAAGCGCCGAAACGGACCGCGCCCTCGCCGCGGCCCGCGAGACCTTCGGCCACTTTCTCGCCGGTGGGTCCGACGAGATCGTGTTCGGCGCCAACATGACCACGCTGACCCTGCACGCCTCACGGGCCTTGGCGCGATCATTTGCAGGCGGGTCGGACATCGTGGTTACCGAGCTCGACCACCACGCCAACGTCGACCCCTGGTACGAGCTGACCAAGGACTATGACATCGAGGTGCGGACGGTTCGCATGGTGCCCGAAACGGGTCAGCTCGATTGGGATGATCTCGAGCGGCACCTGACGAGCAAGACGGCCCTGCTCGCCATCGGCGCTGCTTCGAACGCCCTGGGCACCATCAACGATGTGCGCCGTGCGGCGGACCTGGCCCACGCGGTCGATGCGCTGGTGTTTGTCGACGGGGTCCACTACGCGCCGCACCGTCTCCCCGACGTCAGTGCCGTCGGCGCCGACTTCTTCGTGTGCTCAGCCTACAAGTTCCACGGGCCGCACATCGGAGTGCTGTGGGGCCGACGCGAGCTGCTCGACCGGCTCGATGCGCCCCGGCTCCAGCCGGCCGGGCAGCGGGCGCCGGAACGATTCGAGACCGGGACGCTCAATCACGAGGGTATCGTCGGCGCGGCCGCCGCCGTGGATTGGCTGGCCTCGCTCGATGACGGCAACGGAACGAACCGCGAACGGCTCGCCCGCGCGTTCACTGAGTTGGAGGTGCGGGAAGACGCGCTCGCACGCCGGTTATGGCAGGGACTCCAGGCCGTCGAGGGGGTAACCCTCTTCGGGCCGCCTCCAGGCACGCCTCGCACCGCCACCGTGGCGTTCACCCTGGCCGGTCACTCGGCGGAAGGGGTGGCACGCGCCCTGGCCGACCAAGCGGTGTTCACCTCGCACGGGGATTTCTACGCCCAGACGGCCATCCGGCGCTTGGGCCTCGGATCCGAGGGATTGGTACGAGCCGGCTGCGCGTGTTACACCACTGAGGATGAAGTCGACCGGTTGATTGCCGGGGTCCGGACGCTGAGCAAGTCGGCCGGCCGCCGGCACCCGAAGCGGGAGCTGTGATGCGCGTGGTCCTTCAGCGGGTTCGCAGTGCCTCGGTGACCATCGACGGGCGCAGAACCGGAGCAGTCGGTCCGGGCTATTGCCTGCTCGTTGGATTCGAGCACGACGACACCGACGGTGAAGTCGACTGGATGGCCGACAAGATCGCCGGGCTCAGGCTCTTTGCCGATGAGGCGGGGAAGATGAACCGATCGCTGGACGAGGTCGGCGGTGAGATTCTCGTGGTGTCTCAGTTCACCCTCTATGGCGACGTGCAAAAGGGGAGACGGCCGTCCTTCATCCGCGCCGCCCGGCCCGACGTTGCCATTCCGCTCTACGAACAGTTCGTTCAGGCCTTCAGGACGCGGGGCATCACCGTGGCAACCGGAGAATTCGGCGCTATGATGGACGTGGAGATCCACAATGACGGGCCGGTGACCTTGGTGCTCGAGCGCTCGCCGTGACCCCTGAGCAGCTGGTACTGGCCAGTCGCTCGCCGCGCCGCCGGCAGCTGTTGGAAATGTTGGGCATCCCGGTGCGCGTCCAGCCATCGCCGGTCGAGGAATCACGCCGGCCGGAAGAGCTTCCCGAACAGTATGCCACGCGGTTGGCCGAGGAAAAGGCGGCGAGCGTGCCGGGACCGCTCGTACTTGGCGCAGATACCATCGTGGTGCTGGGCGACGAGGTGCTGGAGAAGCCGCGCGATGAGGCGGAGGCGCTGGCGATGCTCATGAAGCTCGCCGGGAAGACGCACCTGGTAATGACCGCAGTCGCGCTCAAGGCCGATGGCACAGTGTACTCCGCATGCGACCGGACGGCCGTGACCTTTCGTGCAACCGACGAGGCGCTGCTCCGGGCCTATGTGGAGACCGGGGAGCCGATGGACAAGGCGGGGGCCTACGGCATCCAGGGGTATGGCGCGGTCTTGGTCGAGCGCGTGGAGGGAGACTTCTTCAGCGTGATGGGCCTACCGCTTCGATTGGTGATGGACCTGCTGGCCCGGGCGGGGCGTCCCTATCGTTTCACGCGGTAGATGGCGATAGGTTGCGCCCGGCCCCGGAGCGGCATGGCGTCGATGCGCTCGACCGTCGGCACGGTGGTGAGCTGCTGATAGAACGGCTCGGTCAGAAGCACCTCGCCGGCGCCTGCCTTGGTGCAGAGCCGCGACGCCACATTGACGGCATCGCCGATGACGGTGTACTCCAAGCGCCGCTGACTCCCGATGTTGCCGGCAAAGACTTCCCCGTAGTTGATCCCGATGCCGACCCCGATGGCCGGACGGCCTTCGGTGGCCCACTTGGTGTTCAGCGCGGTGATCGACTGCTGCATGGCAATGGCGGCGCGCATCGCGCTGTCGGCGTCGTGCTCATGCGCAATCGGCGCCCCCCAGAGTGCTAAGATCGCGTCCCCCACGAACTTGTCGAGCGTGCCGCCGTGCTCGAAGATGACCTCCACCATCTCGGTGAAATACTCACTGAGGAGCTGGGCGATGGCGTCCGGGGTCATCCCCTCGGACAACGTCGTGAAGCCGCGGATGTCACTGAATAGGATCGTGACCGGGCGCTTCTCGCCACCAGGCCGCGCCCCTTCTTGTTGCCGCGCAATCTCGGCCGCCACGTTGGGGGCGAAATAGCGCTCGAAATTGGAGCGTACCAGGGCCTCGTGGCGTGTGCGATCGGCGTCACGCAACCGGTGCAGGGTCGCGGCGGCAATGCCGCCGAAACCGATCAGAAATTGGAGATCTTCATCGCTGAAGGCCGACGTGGCGGTCAGGCTGTCCACGTACAGCAGCCCCAGTACCTCATCGGCGCTCGCCATGAGCGGCGTGCACATCGCGCTGCGCACGCTTTGCATGAGCACCGACTGGCCTTGGAATCGTGTGTCGGCCGCCGCGTTGTCCGTCATGATGGCAACGCGCTCCTGGACCGCCTTGTCCGCGATGGAGCGCGGCACCAGCCGGTCACTTCCAGTGCCGATCCGGGTCTTGGACACGCGGGGAACGAGTTCCCCGGTGGTTGAGTCCCGCAACAGGACGGACACACGGTCGACGTTCATGATCTCGAAAGTCATGTCGACCACGGCCTCCAACAGGTGCGCTGGCTCGAATTCACTCGCCAGCTTCTGCGAGATATCGAGCAGCATGGCCATCTTCACCGCCAGCCGTTCCTCGTCGGTTCCGGTAGCCGCCTGGAGAAGCCCCGGACCGGCACCACGCTCCTCCACGTGTGGCAGGCCGGGTGCGGCACCCTGGACGGCTATCTGACGAATGATGGTGCCTCCCGGTACCGCACGCTCAGCGCCGGGCGACGGGGAGGCGCCTGATCCCTTCGTCCCGTGAAGTTGGCACACCACCTTACCGAAGGTGATCGAGTCTCCTGGCCTGAGTTCGGCCCGGTCCACCCGCTCGCCGCGGAGAAACGTGCCGTTGGAGCTGTCCAGGTCGGTCACCATCACGCTGTCGTCCCCGACTGACAGTTCCGCATGCTGGCGCGAAATCGTGGGATCGTAGAGCGCGATGTCACTAGTTGCGCCACGGCCCACCACGTACGTCCGGCCGGGGACCAGGTCGAAACGCTCGGTGCCGTCCACCCGGATGAGGTTGAGGGCAAGCGCTCGAGGAGGGTGCATACTGGGTGTCGATCCGCTACCGTGGGGCGGCGACGAGATACCGGCCTGGGCCCGGGATCTCCGCCTCCAGGTTATCCGACGCCGGCTGGGTCGACGGCAAGAGCACGATGCGGCCGTCGCCCGACACCCGGCCGATGCCCAATGCTCGCTCGAACGCCGCGCGGCTCGAATAGCGATCGCGCGCGGCCAACGGTGGAGAGAAGTGAACCGGATACTTGAACGTGAGTGTCGTGCCCGCGCCGAGCGGGCCAGTCGATTCGATATCGACGCCGTAGAGCCCTGGCCGCGGGCGAATCGTGAGGTTGAGCGAATCTCGAGCGCCGGCGCTCGAATCGGGTGGGACGGCCAATTGGGCGAAGACGGTGTTGTCGGGCGGTCCGTGCCGGAGGATCACGACTCGGCCGGCCTGTGCGCTCACAGTGACCACCGTATCGTTGGGGGATGCTCCCCACGCCTCCAGCACGAACACGCTGTCCCGTGGAAGCACGCGAGTCGGTTGCCGAGGCGTCGCGGCGGGCGCTATGATCGGGGTGGGCGCGGGGCTCCTGCATCCCACGCACAGCGCGACAACGGACACCGTCCGCCTTGCCCCACCCCAGACCGCTCCGGATATTGCCATGCCATGCCTCTCGTAGTCCTACTGCTCATTGTTGCCCTGGTGGCGCCGCCGCTCACCGCACAGGATTGGAATTCCCCCGTCGCCACCGGTTTGGTTCACCGAGCAATTGCGCGCCGCCTCGCGACCGAGGCCGACTCGGGGCTCGAGGGGTACCAAAGCCGGGCGCACGGTTTCGTGTTCTTCCTCGCCCAAGTCGGGGACGGCTTCCGTGAGCCTCCGCGCCTGGTGAAGGCGGACGAGCTCGACGTGGAAGTGTATTGGCGCGCCCCCGGCCGGAGCAAGCAGGTCATTCTCGGATGGCGCGACGGCTCCTTCCTGCCGACGGATATCAACTACCACCGCGACCACCTCGGCATCGTAACCAATAACTTCGGCCGCTTCATCCGACTCGGCGAGGGCGACGAAGTACGGGATGCGATCCATCCGCTGTCGCCGGAAGGGCTCGATCTCTACGACTTTGCGGTCCAAGACTCGATCCGGATCCGATCGGGCACCGACGACCTGACGGTGTTCGAACTCGCCGTCCGCCCCCGCGATCCGGAGCGAGCGCTGGTGGTCGGGACTCTGTACATCGATGCAGCCACCGCCGAGCTGGTCCGGTTTCGCTTCAGCTTTACCCGCGCGGCCTATCGCGAGCGCGAACTCGAAGACATCACCGTGGTCCTCGAGAATGCCCTGTTCGAAGGCCGCTACTGGCTGCCCTTCCGCCAGGAGATCGAAATCCGGCGCCGAACCACGTGGCTCGAGTTTCCCGCGAGGGGAATCATCCGGGGCCGGTGGGAGATCGGTTCCTACCAATTCAACGCGCCATTCCCCCCGGATGCATGGGCGGGCCCGGGCATCGCGGGCCTGACGACGCCACAGGATTCCGGTCACGCGTGGAGCGTACCCCTCGCGGACGCCATTCGCGAGGTGGCGGCGCCGATCAATCGCCAGGATATGGAGGAGATCCGTGTCGAGGTCGAAAAGATGGTCGGGGCGCGGGCGCTGAGCGCGATTGCGCAGAGCCGTTTGAGCACGCGTTCGCTGAGTGACTTGGCGCGGGTCAACCGGGTGCAGGGCCTCGCATTCGGAATCGCCGGCACCGTGCCGCTTGGCACCGGAGCAAGTGTGAAGCCGTCGGTGGGCTACGGTACCTCGGACGGGCGGGTGACTGGCGGGGTGGTGCTGGACACTCGCCATGCCTGGGTGGGCCTCAGGCGTGAGATCAAGGATCTGGCCGACTTTCCGGTCATTGCGCCGGTGCTCAACTCGGTGCTCGCGCAGGAGGGGGGACACGATTATGGAGACTACGTCCTCGTCGAGTCCGCCGAATTCGGGCTGCGCGCTCGACCGAGTGCGAGGCTCCTCGTGGAAGGCAGCGTGGGCGTGGAATCCGCTTCGGGCGTCGAGGTGGAGGCGAGCCCCGCCCATGGGACCTATCGCCCCAACCCCGATCTTGGGGCGCCGACCTACGGGGTGCTGCGCCTGCGTCTGGAGCGGAGCGCCGGTGGGATTGCGCTCCGCCGGGACCTCGGCGGTTCGCTTGCCCTGGAGGCAGCAGAGGGCGATGGCGGCTATTTCAGGGCGAGCGCTCAGGGCAGGTGGCGGGCCGGCCTGGGCCAGACGGAGCTCCTGTCACGGCTCTTCCTCGGCGTGGGGACGGATCGCCTGCCCGCATACCGGAGTTTCGTGGTCGGGGGCCGCGGCACCCTCGTCGGCGAGCCCTTTCGCGCCCATGGCGGACGCCGGTTGGCACTGGCCCACGTGGAATGGCGATTTGCAGTCCCGTTTCCGGCGATCAGCCTGGGGACCTTCGCTTCGACCGGGAATCGCCTGGTGGTAGCCCCTTTTGTGGCGGCCGCCTGGAGCGGCGATCCGGTGGCCGGAAGCCCGTGGGGGTCGACAGAGGGGGTACGGCCGGTGGCCGGGATAGCGGTGGAATGGTTTATGCGCATGGTCCGGGTCGAGGCTGGGGTGGGCCTGCGAGACGGGGGCTTCGGCGTCACGGTGGATATCCATCGCGACTGGTGGCCGCTCCTCTAGCAACCTGCCCGTTTTTTCGGTTCACCGGCGCGTCGGCGAGCACTAGCCCGGTTATGTTCGGTGGCCTTAGCTTTCAAGTCTACCTCCCCGGCACAATCCCGCCGACCAGATTGGAGTTGACGAAGCTTTCGAATGCCCTTTTCTGACGAGTGGCTGGTTCCAACGGTCGAGCCGTTGATCTCCTTGGAGGACATGGAGGCGCTCCGGGAAATCGCGGAGTCGGCCGACTCGGGGACCATTTCCCTCTGGGAAGCGATGGTCAACCGGAAACTGGTCACGGATGATCAGATTCTCGAGACCGTCTCCGCCCGCTTCCGGCTCCCGGTTGCAGATCTGGACTCGCTCGAGATCAGGGCGCGCGATGCGGTTCCCGAGCAGGTGGCCCGCCGTCATCAGGTGATCCCGCTCCGGCTGACCGATTCGCTTCTCGAAGCGGCTACCACCAATCCGTTCGATATCGACGCCGAGAAGATGTTGGCCTTCGCAACCGGTCGCGAAGTCCGGATGTTCGTCGCGTCGCCGAGCAAGATCCGCGACAAGCTCGACGAGCTGTACAAGCCTGAGAGTGTCGTGTCGAAGCTCCTCGGTGGATTCGGCGACACCGAGGTCACCCAGATCACCGAGGAAGACGAGGAGCTCGGGGCCACGCTGGACGAGGCCAGCCAGCGGCCGATCATCCGGCTGGTCGACATGATGTTGGCGGACGGGATCGCAAGCCGGGCGAGCGATATTCACGTTGAGCCCTCCGAAGGCGGTGTCGTGGTCCGGTACCGGATCGATGGCGTGCTGCGTCAGGTCATGACCATTCCGCGCACCGCCGGGCTGCCACTCATCTCGCGCATCAAGATCATGTCGGGCCTCGACATCGCCGATCGGCTCCGCCCACAGGACGGTCGTGCCCGGGTCTCGATCAACAACGATAAGATCGATCTTCGAATCTCGACCCTGCCAGCCTCACTGGGTGAGAAGGTCGTCATCCGGATTCTCGACACCCGCTCGACCATTCTGACCCTTCCCTCCCTGGGGATGTTCGACGATGAACGACAGCTCGTCGAGCGTCTCCTCGAGAACAAAGAAGGGGTCATTCTGGTGACCGGGCCCACCGGCTCCGGCAAGACCACCACCCTGTACTCGGCGTTGCGGGTGATTCAGGGCGAGGGCGTCAACATCGTGACGGTGGAAGATCCGGTCGAGTACCGGCTCGGCAAGAACATCGTCCAGGTCCAGGTCAACGTGAAGGCCGGGCTTACGTTCGCCACGGCGCTGCGGTCCATCCTGCGACAGGACCCCGACGTGGTGCTGGTGGGCGAGATCCGCGATCAAGAAACCGCGCAGATCGCGGTGCAGGCGTCGTTGACCGGCCACCTGGTGCTCTCGACGCTTCACACCAACGACGCCCCAACCTCCGTCACCCGTTTGATCGACATGGGCATGGAGCCGTACATGCTCGGTTCCGCCCTGTGCGGCATCATCGCGCAGCGGCTCATGCGGAGGCTGTGCCAGATCTGCCGGCAACCGGTGACCGATCTGCAGTCCGACCCGATTCACGCCAAGATGGTCGAGTTCATTCCCGAAGTCGGTACCCTCTATCGGGCGGTGGGGTGTCCCGACTGCGCCATGACCGGGTACCGGGGGCGGTTCTGCATTTGCGAGATCATGCCGGTGACTCCCGAAATCGAACGGCTCGTTGCCGCGGGGAGCCCAGCCGGAGTGATTGGGAAGGCCGCCAGGAAGAACGGCATGCTGAGCCTGTGGGACAGCGGCCTTCGGCACGTGTTGGCCGGCGAGACATCGGTCGAAGAGCTGCTCCGCGTGACCGATCCCCCGATGGAGGATACCGCGTCGGAGCCCAGCGTCATCCGCCCGGCGGCTCCCCGCCGCCGCCGCAGGTCGCGTCGCCACCGCTCGTTACCGCTGCTCCCGCGCCGTCTGGCTTCGAGGTTTCGGAAGCCTTCGAGCTGATCGACGAGGAGGTCGACCCCGCGGGGGCGGGGGACAGCACGGGCTCGAAGGGCATCACCGTGTTGCTGGTGGATGACGAAGACCAACTGCGGCGCGTAATGAAGGACCTCTTGGAGCGGGAGGGGTATACCATTGCCGAAGCTGCCGATGGCATCGAAGCGCTCGACCAGGCAGACCGCCACGCCCCCGACGTGATCGTGCTCGACCTGAACCTGCCGACGCTCGATGGGTACTCGGTGTTGTCCCAACTGCGCTCCCGGCCGGCCACGCGCGAGGTTCCCATCATTGTCCTCACCGCCAAGGGTGATGAAGACAACGAGGTTCGCGTCTTTGAACTCGGTGCCAACGACTTCCTGACCAAGCCGTTTCGGGCACGGGCGCTTTCAGCTCGCCTGGAAGCGGTCGTCGCTCGCCGGCGGGTGTGACCGACCGCCGACCCTCTGTTGACCGGTCCCTGCGGACGACGGTCTTCTCGCTCGCCTGCCACCAATCCCGACTATTTTCCCCTGCGGCGTGGTCGATATGACGACGATGCGCGTCTCCTACGTGGACGCCTACGTCCTGCGCGGCTGGGGGGACCACCTCGAAGTCCTGGTGCTCCGGCGAGGTCCGCACGGACGATGCCCAGGCTCGTGGGAGACGGTGCACGGGCACATCGATCCGGGGGAAACACCATCGGAGGCAGCGCTCCGCGAAGTAACGGAAGAGACGGGGCTCGTGCCGGAACGCTGGTACAACATCAGTCGGGTTGAACTGTTCTATCGACATGCCGCCGATGAAGTGGCGCTCATCCCCGTCTTTGTGGCATGGGTCGGCGCGGAAGCCAAGGCGATCCTGAGTCCGGAGCATGACGCGACGGAGTGGCTGAGGCCGGCTGAGGCTCGAGCGCGGTTTGCCTGGCCGAGGGAGCGGCGCGCCCTGGAGGACATTGTTGTTCTCCTGGGCTCCGGTAATGCCGGGTCGGTGGAGGATGTCCTTCGGGTACCTTAGGGCGTCTCGATTGCACACAGGGCAATCCGGACGCCTGGGGCATTGGAGGAACAATGCAGAGGCAAGGCCGTCCGTTTCAGTCTTTCTTCGGAGAGTCCTCGCGCCGGCTGCGCGCTCCGAGCGCGGTGGCCTGGTGCGGGGTATTGGGCATCACGGCGCCGCTGCTGCTTGGTAGCGCCGCCCCCTGTATCCGGCTGACCCGACCCGGGACTCAGGTCCAAGGTGAGGTCAAGGTCTGTCCGGGTCGCTACCGCGTGGCGGATCCGACAGAGCAGGGGGTCATTATCGTCGCCTCGTCGGGGACGCGGCTCGATCTGACCGGTGTCACGCTCGAGAGCGGAGACTCCCTTGCCAGCGAGTTCGTCGGCGCGGGAGTGGTCAGTCGGGGAGTGAGCCGAGTCACCATCTTCGGCGGGACGATCCGCGGCTACCGATATGGCATCCGACTCGAGGGCGGAAGCGGCCACGTCGTGACGGAGCTCGATCTGTCGGGGTCGCGCAGCCAGGCGCTTCGGTCAACCGAGGATCGATTCGATGAGGCGGATTGGCTCGACATCTTCCGGCCGGACTCGTTCGAGCGGTACGGTGGCGGGCTGCTTCTCGAGGATGTCGACGGCGCGACGGTCACCCAGGTGACGGCTCAGCGGGCGCAAAACGGCATCGGCATGATCGGTACCCACCGGGTGTATCTGGCGGATAACGACGTGTCCTACAACAGCGGCTGGGGAATTCACTTGTGGCGCTCATCGCACAACGTGATCGTGCGCAACCAGGCGCATCACAACGCCCGTTGCGAGTCTCCGGCCTACAGCAGGGGCTGTGATTCGGCCGGCATCCTGTTGCGTGAGCGGAGCGACTCGAATGTGGTGGCGGACAACGATCTGACCTACTCCGGCGATGGTTTCTTTCTGAGCGGACATCGGCCGTTTGTCGAGCCCTCGACGGGTAACTTGGTGGCGCGGAACAATGCGTCATTCGCGTACCATAACGCGTTCGAGGCCACGTTCAGCGCCGGCAACACCTTTCTCGAAAACCGGGCCGACAATTCGACCTATGGGTTCTGGCTCGGGTACTCCACTCGGACGACCGTGCGAGGCAACACGGTGATCGGGTCGGAGAATGCCGGCATCGCGATCGAGCATGGGAGCGATAATGCCATTGCCGCCAACGTGATTATGGGAGCCGCCATCGGCATCCGCTTGTTTGCCCGCAATCAGGATCACGAGCCAAGCCGGGGCTACACGATCGACGATAACGTGTTGGCCGACCTCGAGCGCGCGCTGGTGCTCGAAGCGACCACCCAGGTGAAGGTCCGCGGGAACGTCTTCGATGATGTCGGCGATGCCATCACCGTCGATGATGCGGGACGGGAAACCGCGGTGGTGGGGAACATATTCCTGCGGGTGCGCGGCTGGTTCATCTCCGCTCCGAGCCTCGCGGCCGGAGGCAACTACTGGGCGTTGTCGGACGCCAAGGCCATCACGGCCAAGATCAAGGGAGACGTCGACATCGCACCGTGGTTCCCGGCGGCCGCGGCCGGATTCTAGCCGCACCGCTCGACACGGCCGGCTCGTTACGAATCCTCGTGGCCCGGCACGAGCTCCGTGTGGAACGCGCTGGGCGGGGCGTTGGGCTTCACCACGACGGACTTGGCCGGTACGCCGACGTTCACGTGATACGCGCGGACATCCTTGGTGGCCACGGCGGCGGCCCCTACCATACCATTCTCGCGGATCCGCACGCCGGCAAGCACGGTGGCGTGATAGGTGATCCGCACATCGTCCTCGAGGATGGTCTTGAGGTTGGTCACTTCTCTTTGGTCGACGATGCTGTGGGTGTGGCTGAAGATGCTGGCGTAGTCCGCGATGCTCACCCGATTCCCCAGGCGAATGCCGCCACGATCGTCGAGTAACACATGGCGATGGACCACGACGTCGTCTCCCACTTCCATGTTGTAGCCAAATGAGAAATCGACGAACTGGAAGCACTTGAACCGGTCACCACAGTGCGCGAAGACGTGTCGCGCCAAGAGGCGCCGAAGCCGCACGCCGAAGTGCACGTTCCCGCCGCCCAACGGGGAGCGGTCGAAACACTGCCAGAGCCAGAGCAGGGGCTTGACCCTGTCGTACTTCTCAACGTTGACCTCGTTGTAGTACTCGGGCTCGAGCGTGATGTTGTGCGGGTCGAGCGCGAGGAGGCTCGCACGGCTCGGGGCAGGGAGCGTGGGGTCGTGTACCAGTTCTTCGTAGTTCCCGAGGTGCGGATAGTACAACTGGAACAGTGTGTCGCGGGTGAGCTGGTACCGATCCGTCGCCGGGTCCGCGAGGCGGGACTCCAGGTCCTCCAGCCAAGCTTCAAAGAAACGGTCCGTCTGCGCGGGTACCCCCACGTCGCGCAATGGGAGGTACGCCATGCTACCTCCCCTCCTCAACCGCCTGCTGGGCCCGAAGGGTGACCCGGGACCGCTCGCGCTCGATGGCACCCAGGTGACGCTCCCACTCGTTGGTTCTGAGGAGGCCGTACGAGAAGGTCATCGGCTCATAGACCGCCAGTTCGGTGTCGAACACCACGATGCCGGTGGCCTGTTCGCGCCTGCCGAGTTGCCCGCTGGTAAAGTTCGATGAGTACGGAACGACCCCCGTTGGACGAAAGCTCCGGCTCGAGACTTCGATCGACACCAGCTGCGGATTGAACAGTACGTCCGGGCTCAGGCCGAAGAACGTGACCAACACGAGTCCCGGAGTGGCCAGGTTCAGGGAGTCGATGGCCTCCTGGCGCGATGCCACCAGTTCGTGCAGGGACTGATAGGCGTCCGTCGCCAGAAGACGAATGACCCGCTCGTCGAGGGGCACGAAGCGGATCTCGAGCTCGTCGCTCCGGATGGTCACGGCCAGTTTGTCCTGGTTCAACGTGCCGTACCCCGTGGGAGGCAAGCCGCGGATGCCTTGGTCGTTCACGGGACCCGAGGCCGTGTCGGCTTGTGCCTGGGTCCGGTGGGCGCAGGCCATGAGTGCCATCCCGGCCATGCTGAGCGCCAAAACCGAGGTATATCGCATGGTCACTCCGTGTGATCGATGGCCGCCAGCAGGCTCGCCCCGAGGTCGGCAATGCCGAGGCCGGTCTTGCTGCTGACGAGGTGAATCTGCTCCGCGTCCATGCTGAGCATCTCGGAGAGCTTGCGCGCCTGACGCTGTCGCGCTCCCTGGGGGAGCTTGTCTGCCTTGGTCACCACGGCCAGCACGGGATGGCCGGTTTCGCCCAGGAGCGCCAGCATCTCCTCGTCGTCGGCGGAGGGGTCATGACGGATGTCGAGCAGCCACACCACGCCGTGGACCGTCTGCCGTTGTTGAAGATAGCCTCGCACCAGCGATCGGTAGGCGGCCCGGTCGCTCTTGCTGGCCTTGGCCCAGCCGTACCCGGGCAGGTCCACCAAATAGAAGCTGGGCAGCCGGAACACGTTGATGAGCGTGGTCTTTCCCGGCGTTCCGCTCACCCGGGCCAGCCGTCGCCGCCCCAGTAACGAGTTGATGAGACTGGATTTTCCGACGTTGGAGCGCCCGATGACCGCGATTTCCGGCAGCGGTGGGTCGAGCCGAACCCGAGGGTCCGGATAACTCCCCACGAACTCGACGTGAAGACTGGCAAGTGGCGACGACCGGCGTCGGGAGGGCTGGCCGGGGGTGGGCCTGGGCATTGGGATTGGCAGGGCGTGGGTGGGCCGCCCGGGCTGACGCGAGGCGGCTAGGCCTCCAGCTGGCTCAGCGGCGGCTGTTCGGTCAGGATGAGCGGGTCCTTGCCATCCACGACTGCTTCGCGCGTGATGACGATCTCGCGGACGTCGTCCCGGCTCGGCAGGTCGAACATCAGGTCGGTCATCATCATCTCGAGAATGGCGCGCAGGCCCCGGGCGCCGCTACCGCGCTTCAGGGCCTTCTCGGCCACCGCGCGGAGTGCCGCCGGATCGAAGGTCAGGCCGACGTTCTCCAGCTCGAACAACTTGCGGTACTGTTTGGTCAGCGCATTGCGCGGCTCCAACAGGATGCGCATGAGGTCGTCTTCGTTCAGCTCGTCGAGCGCCACCATGACCGGCATCCGGCCCACCAACTCCGGGATGAGGCCATAGCGGAGCAGGTCATCCGGCTCTGCTTCGTGGTAGAGCGCCACTCCCCTCGGCATGTTGGTCGGCACGTGGGACTCGGCGCCGAAGCCGATCTGTTGGCGGCCCGTGCGGGCTTCGATGATTTTCTCCAGGCCGTCGAAGGCGCCGCCGCATATGAACAGGATGTCACGCGTGTTGATCTGGATGTATTCCTGCTGCGGGTGTTTCCGACCGCCTTGGGGCGGGACCGAGGCCACGGTGCCCTCGAGGATCTTGAGCAGGGCCTGCTGGACGCCTTCGCCCGACACGTCGCGCGTGATGCTCGGGTTTTCCGACTTCCGGGCGATCTTGTCGATCTCGTCGATGTAGACGATGCCGCGCTCACACTCCGCCACGTTGAAATCGCCGGCCTGGAGCAGCCGCACCAGAATATTCTCGACGTCCTCGCCGACGTAGCCCGCCTCGGTCAGTGTGGTGGCGTCCGCAATGGTGAACGGCACGTCCAGGATGCGCGCCAGCGTCTGGGCCAACAGGGTCTTCCCGACGCCGGTCGGGCCCAGGAGGAGAATGTTGGACTTGTCCAGCTCGACGTCGTCGTCCCGCCCGCGCACCGCGTTGATGCGCTTGTAGTGGTTGTAGACGGCTACCGAGAGCGTGCGCTTGGCCCGCTCCTGCCCGATGACGTATTGGTCGAGGACGTCCTTGACTTCGGCCGGGGTGGGGACTTGGGTGATGCTCTCCGCAACCTCGCGCTCTTCATCCTCGGCCAGGATCTCGTTGCAGAGCGTGATGCACTCGTTGCAGATGTAGACCGACGGGCCGGAGATGAACTTCCGGACCGAATCCTTGGACTTACCGCAGAACGAGCAGCGGAGATGCTTGTCGGTGGACATGCGTCGGCCAATCGCTGGAGTGGGTGGGTCTCGAAAAGGTGCCCCTAGTCGTGTGCAGCGTCAAGGGAAGGCACCACGGCGTCCTTTCTTGGCGTGAACACTCGGTCGATGATGCCGTATTCCATGGCCTCTTCCGCACTCATGAACCTGTCCCGGTCCATGTCCCGCTCGATGGTCTCCAGCGGTTGCCCGGTGTGCGTGGCGTAGAGCTGGTTCATGCGGTTGCGGAGGTAGAGGATTTCACGGGCCTGGATTTCGATGTCGGACGCCGTGCCTTGGGCGCCGCCGGACGGCTGATGGATCATGATACGCGATTGCGGCAGCGCGGCGCGCTTGTCCTTGGTGCCTGCCGCCAGCAGGAACGAGCCCATGGAGGCCGCCATGCCCATGCAAATGGTGTTGATCGGCGCGCGCAGGTGCTGCATCGTGTCATAAATGGCCATGCCGCTCGAGACGACCCCGCCCGGAGAGTTGATGTAGAGGTAGATGTCCTTTTCCGGGTTGTCCGCCTCGAGGAACAGCAGCTGCGCGATGATGATATTGGCGACGTCATCGTTCACCGGTGCGCCCAGGAACACGATCCGGTCCATCAAGAGCCGCGAGAAGATGTCGTAGGTTCGCTCGCCACGGCTCGACCGCTCGATGATATACGGCGGATACAGGGTGGCCTGTGGTGGATACAGAATGGAACTCACGCGGATACCTCGTCGACGGTTGAGTGCTCTATGAGAAAAGTAAACGTCTTCTCTTCGGTAATCGAGCGCTCGATGTCCGGGAGGCGCTCGGATTTCTGGAGCGAGGCGTATACCTCGGCGACCGGCTTGTTTTGCGTCTCGGCGATCTGTGCCACGCGCGCATCCACGTCCGCCTCAGTCGCCGCAAGGCCCTCCGCTTCCGCCACGGCGTGCAACACCAACTCGCGTTTGACCTGCGCCTCCGCGACGGGCCGGAACTCGTTCGCGAATTGCTCGAACCGCTCGGGCGAGATCTGATAGGCGCGAGCATACGCGGTCACGAGCCGGCGGACCATCGACGGCGGTGCCTCGACCCGATTCGCTTCCACTACCTCGTGGACCAGCTGGTCGCGCACCCGGGCATCCGCTTCGCGCTCCGCAGCACGGGCCAGGTCTTTCCGAATCGCGGCCTCGAGGGCGTCGCGCGTCTCGAAGTCACCCACTTCGCGGGCGAAGGCATCATCCAGCGAGGGAAGCTCCTGACGCTTCACCTCGTGCAGCGTGATGCGGAACCGCCGCGAGGTCCCGCGGCGCGCCTCGTCCGGGTCGTCATCGGGAAACCGGATGTCCGCTTCCGTGGTCTCGCCCGGGAGAAGCTGCGTGATCTGCTCCTCGATGGCGGGAAGTGCCTCACCTTTGCCCAGGACCAACTGATAGGCTTTGGCTTCCCCGGCACCCACACCGTCCTCTGCCGCGACTTCCACCCGGACCAGCTGGCCCTCGGTTGGCTTCTCGCCCTCGACGGGGAGCCAGGCCGCCTTTTGCTCCTGGAGGGCGCGGAGCTGCTCTTCGACCTCGGTGTCCGTGACCGGCGGCACGGTGCGCGTAAGGTGGAACCCCTTGGTGTGCTCGAGCTTGATCTCGGGGCGGACCTCCACGACCAACTCGAACTCGACCGGCGCCCCCGGTGTGAACTTGACGTTCCGGACCGAGCGGTCGAGCACGGCAGTCAGCGACTCCTGATTCTGGGCGGTCTCCACTCCCTCACGGATGACCTCCTCCAGGACGGTCTGCCGGATGGCGTCCCCGAACCGCTTCTTGATGACCTGGGCCGGGACCTTGCCCTTGCGGAACCCGGGCACCTTGGCGCGCTTGGCGTAGTACTCGACGGCGCGCGCCTCGGCCTGCTCGACCCGGTCCTGGGGGACCGTGACGCTCAAGGTTTTCGAGCCCAGGTCCTCGCTGGTCTTCTCGACAGTGATCTCAGTCATAGGGGGAAGGAATCTACCGGGGCGGAGGTTCCCGGGTCAATGATGAGCCGGGATGTCTAAGTTGAGATGGGTGTGGGGGTTAGGGCTAAGGCAGCTGACGGTGCTACGACGTAGGTTGTAGCAGCTATTGGTCTATCCGACTAGCCGTCTACGCCCACACGCGACGTCCTGCGTTCCTCCGTCGCTGCAGCTAGCCGATGGCCGATTAGCCCCTTCATGCGAACGGCGGGAGTCGATCCGAGAGCGCCGTCAGGTGGTCGAGGACACCGAGGGCGCGAAGCGCCCGCAGGTGAACCCACCAAGACGCCACAATGCGAACGGCGGGAGTCGATCCGACGAGCGCCGTCAGGCGGTCGAGGACACCGAGGGCGCGAAGCGCCCGCAGGTGAACCCGTCGAGACATGCGAACGGTGGGACTCGATCCGACGATCGCTGTCAGGCGATCGAGGACACCGAGGGTGCGGAGCACCCGCAGGTGAACCCACCAAGACGCCTCAATGCGAACGGCGGGAGTCGAACCCGCACCCCTTGCGGGACAGGATCCTAAGTCCTGCGCGTCTGCCAGTTCCGCCACGTTCGCCTTGGCTCCAATATAGCGCGCCCCGACCGAGCCCTTCGCATCGAGCCGCCTACCCGCCGATCCGCCGATCCGCCGATCCGCCGAATCTCTCCGCCTTTCCTCCTTTCCGCCCTCCCTCCCGGCGCGGATGTTGCAGACCCGGACTCTTCTCAGCTTGTAGCGCCCAACATTGGATCATCTCGTACCAGGCAGGAGCCCGAGCCGTTGCCCAGTCGCATCACCCGCCGTCGCTTTCTTGCAATCGGCACGACCGTTGCCGCCGGCACGTTGGCCCCCTCGCTCGGGCCGACCGAGTCAAACCGAATCTCCCTGACCCGGCACCGGGTCCGGGTGCCAGGGCTGCCGAGCTCGCTCGACCGGATGCGGATCGCTCAGGTGAGCGACCTGCATCTCTACGACGGTGTCCACCCAGTCGCCGACGACGTGCTGGCGTTGCTCGACCGGGAACGGCCGGATTTGGTGGTCCTGACGGGCGATCAGTGGGATCGCATGGAGGGGAGCCGGACGTTGTCGCACTGGCTCCGGTCCCTGCCCGGCGGTCTGCCCGTCATCGCGGTCCTGGGCAATCACGAGTACTGGGCGGGCACGACCACCGCCCAGGCCGAGCGGATCCACGAACAGGCTGGCGCAGCGCTCCTGGTCAACCGGGCCGAAACATGCGCCATCAACGGTGCTGCCCTGACGATCGTCGGGCTCGACGATCTCCGCGCCGGGCAGCCCGATGCGATGACGGCGGCCAGGGCAGCGCTCCCAGGGGTGCCACAGATTTGGCTGGTCCACGAGCCCGGCCACGTGGACCTCGTGGAGTGGCCTGAAGCGGCGGAGCCGGCGCTCATCCTCTCGGGTCATACCCATGGCGGGCAAATCAGGATTCCCGGAATGCCCCCGGTGCTGCCGTGGGGGTCGGGTGGCTACCTGGCTGGGTGGTACCACACCAGTGCAGGGCCGATGTATGTCTCTCGAGGGGTGGGCTCAATCGGTATCCGAACCCGCTTCCGCTGCCCGCCGGAAGTCCCGATCTTCACGCTCGAGGCGGCCTAGCGCACCCCACCTCACCCACAACACCCTGTGATCAGCTACTAGCTATCAGCTATCAGCTATCGGCGCCTCACACCTCACTCCTGACTCCTCACTCCTCACTCCCTGCTCCCTGCTCCCGACTTCCTACCTCAGGCTCACCAAATACACCACATAGGCCACCAGCAGCAGCGCCCCCTCCGTCTTCGCCACTTTGTGCCGCCGTTGCATCAACGGGTAGAGCAACAGGGAGAAGCCGAGCATCCACCACATGTCGGACTGCAGGATGGCCGAGGCGACCGGAATGGGGTGGACCAGCGCGACGGTGCCGAGGACGCCGAGGATGTTGAAGATGTTTGATCCAATGACATTGGCGAGCGCCATTTCGGCGTGACCGCGGCGCGCGGCCACGATGGAAGCGGCCAATTCGGGAAGGCTCGTGCCGACGGCCACGACCGTCAACCCGATGATCCGCTCGCTCACGCCGGCCAGGGTTGCCAGGTCGACTGCACCGGTCACCAGGACACGTCCGCCCACGGTGAGCACCGCGATACCGACCACGATGAACGCGACTTGCAGCCAGGTGCCGCCCGCCTTGGCTTCCTTACCCAGCGCCTCCTCGGTGAGGGCCTGGGCAAGGGGCGGGGCCTCGGTCGATTCGGTGTGAGCGAGCCGCGCGATGTAGAAGGTGAAGAGCACCAGGGAGAGGAGCAGGAACCCTCCCTCGAGCCGGTCGATCGTCCCGTCGCGTGCCAGGAGAAAGCCGACCCAGCTCGCGAGGAACATGAACGGCCACTCCAATTTGAGTGCTTTGGGGTACACCGGTAACGGCTGGAGTAGAGCCGCGATCGCAGCGATGCCGGCGACGTTGATGATGTTGCTGCCCACCACATTCCCGATAGCTACATCGGGGTGCATGCGGAGTGCCGCGGCCAGGCTTGCGGCCAGTTCGGGCAGCGAGGTTCCCATGGCGACAATGGTCAGGCCGATCAACGCCGGGCTCACGTTGAGGCGCCGTGCAACGGTCACCGCGCCACGTACCAGGAGTTCCCCGCCCGTCGTGAGCAGCGCGATGCCTAGAATGACCAGGAAGATGGCGAGCATTGTCATTGGGAGGAGCCTGTCATCATCGGTGCCAATAATACACTGGTACGCAGAACGGGCGAGCCGGTGGGCTCGCCCGTTCTCCCTGCCTGGATGGGGTCGGCGCGGCTAGTCAGCCAGTTTGATCCGCACCACCCGCCGATTGAAACCGTTCTCGGCTACGCGGACGACACCGAGCGTGACCACTCCACCGGGTCCCGGCTCGGCGAGGGCATTGCGCAAGTCGCGCTCGGTCCGCACCGGCTTGTCCTCGACCGACACGATGATGTCACCATTCGGGCCGAGTAAGCGCCAGGCAGGTCCTCCGGGAGTCACGCCGGTTACGAGGAGCCCGCGGTCGCGCTCGGACAGGTTCAGGCGTTGGGCGTCCTCACTGCTGATTCCCTCGACCTTGATGCCGAGCTTTTCCATCGCGACGCCGACCTTGGCGGTGTCGTTCTGTCGATTGCCCTCTTGGTCCGCCGCCGCCACCTGCTGGTCGTCGTCGAGGCTGGCGAGTTTGATGCGGTAGGTCTTGCGTTCGCCCGCCTTCCGGGCCACTTCGACCGTCACGACCTCTCCCGGCTTCCGGAAGCCAATCTCCTGTTGGAGCTGACCCACGTAGTCCACCTGCTTGCCGTCGATCGACAGAATGATGTCTCCCGGCTTGAGCCCTGCCTTCTTGGCCGGCGAGTCGTCGCTGGAGAACGCCTCGATCTTGACGCCGCGAATCTCGTCGAGCCCAACGTAGGCCGCATCGGCCGGGCTCACCTCGTTGATCGAGACCTGGAGTGCGGCGCGGCTCACGTGGCCGCTGGTGATCAGCTGCTCCATGACGTTGCGGACCAGGTTAATGGGAATCGCAAAGCCGTAGCCGGCGTTGAATCCGGTCTCACTGGCGATGGCGCTGTTGATGCCGATGACCTCGCCCCGGGTGTTCATGAGGGGCCCGCCGGAATTGCCGGGGTTGATGGCCGCATCGGTCTGGATGAAGTCCTGAATGCCGTAGTTCCCGGCGTTGGGAAGGTTGAGCCGGCCACGGCCCTTGGCACTCACGATCCCGCTGGTCACCGTGAAGGTGAGCGTCTCGCCCAGCGGATTGCCGATGGCGAGAACCCATTCACCGATCCGGGCGGCGTCGCTGTCGCCGAGGGCGGCGGGGGTGAGATCGCTCGCCTTGATCTTGATGAGCGCTACGTCGGTATTGGGATCGCTCCCCACGATCTCGGCTTCGAACTCGCGGCGGTCCGCCAGGCGAACCGTGACCCTCTCGGCGCCGTCGATCACGTGGTGGTTGGTCAGGATGTAGCCGTCCTTCGAAACGACGAAGCCAGAGCCACGGCCCTCTTCGATGCCCGGCTCCTCCGGCCGCGGATTGCGGAAGAACCACTCGAAGCCCGGCGGAACGTTGCGGGTGCTGGTCCGCGCCGCCCGCTGCGACCGCACCAACACCACGGCCGGCTTGACCGCCTCCGCCACCGACGCAAAGGCATCGCTCAAGGTCGTCAGCTGGTCACTGGCCTGAAGCGAGGGGGCCGAGACCTCCGTGATCCGGGCCCGGCGTGTGGCGCTCTGCTGGGCTTGGGACGATGAGGGAAGATCCAATATCCCGGCAAGCAGCAGACCCAGGCCGAATGCCAGGGCCGTCAGACCGCCGAACTTGAGCCAATTCATTGAACGCACCGACATAGGATGGCACCTGAGTTGTTATGGTGTTGCGACGCCGGCGCGGGTGTCAGTCCGGCATCAAGACCCTTCTAATCTAACGCAGATTCGCGACCGTTGGTTTTGGTCGCGGGTGGCGGAGAAACCGCCGGGGGGAAGGGCACTGGCCCCGCCCCCCCGGCTTCGAGCCACCCTCGCGTGTTACTTCTTGGTGTCGTCGACGATCTCGTAGTCCGCCTCGACCACGTCCTCGTCGGCCGGCTTCTCGGCCTCGCCGCCACCGGCCGCCGCCTCGTCGGCCGGTTCCTGGGCACCGGCCTGGGCCTGGTAGAGCGATGCCCCAGCCGCCGAGTATGCCGTGTTCAGCCCCTCGAGGGCCTGCTTGATGGCATCGGTGTCGCCGGTCTTCAGGGCCTGTTTCCCGGCCTCCACCGCCGCGTCCAGCTGCGACTTGGCGTCCTCGGCCAGCCGATCGATCCACTCCTTGCTGTCCTTCTCGACCTTGTAGACCAGGCCGTCGAGCTGGTTCCGCGCCTCGATCGCGTCCCGCCGGGACTTGTCGTCGGCCGCGTGCGCTTCCGCGTCCTTGACCATCTTCTCGATCTCGGTGTCGTTCAGGCCGCTCGACGCCTCGATCCGGATCTTCTGCTCCTTGTTGGAGGCCTTGTCCTTGGCCGAGACGTGGAGGATGCCGTTGGCGTCGATGTCGAAGGTGACCTCGATCTGCGGCAGGCCCCGGGGCGCCGGCGGTATGCCGGTGAGCTGGAATTTTCCGATGGTCCGGTTGTCGGTAGCCATCTGGCGCTCGCCCTGGAGCACGTGGATCTCGACCGTCGTCTGGTTGTCCTCGGCGGTCGAGAACACCTCCGACTTCTTGGTCGGAATCGTCGTGTTCCGTGGGATCAGGACCGTGCTCACGCCGCCCAGCGTCTCGATGCCGAGTGAGAGCGGGGTCACGTCGAGCAGCAACACGTCCTTGACCTCACCGCCCAGCACACCGCCCTGAATGGCCGCGCCGATGCCGACCACCTCGTCCGGATTGACCGAGCGATTGGGCTCCTTTTGGAAGAAGGTCTTCACGATGTCCTGGATCTTCGGAATCCGGGTCGAGCCGCCCACCAGGATGACCTCATCGACTTGGCCCGGCTTGAGCCCGGCGTCCGCGAGGGCCTTCTCCATGGGTGGCATGGTCCGCTGGATGAGATCGTCCACCAGCTGCTCGAACTTGGCTCGGGTCAGGCTGTAGTTCAGGTGCTTCGGCCCCGACTGGTCGGCGGTAATGAACGGCAGGTTGATGTCCGTTTGTTGGGTGCTGGAAAGCTCCATCTTGGCCTTCTCAGCGGCTTCCTTGAGCCGCTGGAGCGCCATGGCGTCCTTGGACAGATCGATGCCCTGATCTTTCTTGAACTCGGCCACCATCCAGTTGATGACCCGTTGATCGAAGTCGTCGCCGCCGAGGTGGGTATCACCGTTGGTGCTCTTGACCTCGAAGACCCCTTCGGCCAGCTCGAGGATCGAGATGTCGTAGGTGCCGCCGCCCAGATCGAACACAGCGATCGTCTCGTCCTTCTTCTTGTCGAGTCCGTACGCCAGCGCTGCCGCCGTCGGCTCATTGATGATCCGCTTGACGTCGAGGCCGGCGATCTTGCCGGCGTCCTTGGTTGCCTGGCGCTGGGAATCGTTGAAATAGGCCGGCACCGTGATGACGGCTTCGGTCACCGTGGTTCCCAGATAATCTTCGGCGGTCTGCTTCATCTTCTGGAGGATCATCGCAGAGATCTCAGGCGGCGAGTACTTCTTGCCTTGGATCTCGACCGTCGCGAGGCCGTTCTTCCCTTCGATGACGCCGTAGGGAACCAGCTTCTTCTCCTCGGTGATCTCATCCATCCGGCGGCCCATAAACCGCTTGATGGAGAACACCGTCTGCTTGGGGTTCGTGACGGCCTGGCGCTTCGCCACCTGGCCGACCAGCCGCTCGCCGTCCTTGGTGAAAGCCACCACCGACGGAGTCGTGCGTCCGCCCTCGGCGTTCGGAATCACGACCGGATCGCCACCCTCCATGACTGCCACGACCGAGTTGGTGGTCCCCAGGTCGATCCCGATGATCTTGCTCGCTGCCATGCCGTCTCCTTGTGCGCAATCGATAAAGTATTTTCAATCAAGTAGATACGTAAAGAAATGCACGCCGCCCCCGTTTGGGCAGGCTTGGGCTCAACCTGGTAGGAAGCAAGCGCCATACCGGGTTTTTCTGCCTTTTTGGCAGCAAAGGAGCCGGTCCATCTCGTTCAGAGGGTGGGCGTCTATATTGGGTCCATGTTCCCCTACAAAGACGAGAACCCTACCGTCCTCACCCCGCTGGTCACCTTCGGGATCATCGGGGTGAATGTGCTGATCTGGGTCTTCGTTCAGGGCCTGGGCAGCGAGCCCAACATGTCCCGCTCGGTGTGCGAGCTGGCCTTGATTCCCGGGGAGCTCCTCGGGCGAGTCGCGCCAGGCACCCAAGTACCCCTCACCCAACGAGCGGTCTGCGTGCTCGGCGGCAGCCAGACCTGGTTCACGCCGCTCAGCTCCATGTTCCTGCACGGCGGCTGGTTTCATATCATCGGGAACATGTGGTTTCTCTGGGTGTTCGGGAACAACGTCGAAGACTCCATGGGCCACATCCGCTTCGCAATCTTTTACCTCCTGTGCGGCCTGGCCGCGGCCGCGCTCCAGGTGGCCACCAGCCCGTCGAGTGCGATCCCCATGCTTGGGGCCTCAGGAGCGATCGGGGGCGTCATGGGCGCCTACATCGTGCTCTACCCCAAGGTGCGGGTGCACATGCTGATCTTCCTCGGGTTCTTCATCACCACCATCGCGGTTCCCGCCTACTTCATGTTGGGCTTCTGGTTCTTGATCCAGTTGATCGGGGGGATTCCTTCGCTCGCCGGAGACGGCGGCGGGGTGGCGTTCTGGGCCCACGTCGGAGGGTTCATCGCAGGCGCGCTCTTGATCCGGCTATTCCAAAACCCCGCCCTCGTCGCCCAGCACACGCACAAGATCCCAGCCGTTCGGCGCTGGTGAAGCTTGCCCGGGTTGCCATGAAACGCCGGTCCCTGATCGCCGCCAATTGGAAGATGCACCTCGGGCGGGTGGAGGAAGCCCTGGCCTTGGTCCGGCGCCTGCGACCGGGCTTGAGCCGGATCGATGGGATCGATCTGGTTCTCTGCCCGCCGTTCACCGTGCTGGCCTCGTTGGCCGAGGTCCTCCGGCCCACGTCAATCGCGCTCGGCGCCCAGACCATGCACTGGGAGAACCGCGGCGCCCACACCGGCGACGTGTCTCCCGCTATGCTCACTGGATTGTGCCGCTACGTGATCCTGGGCCATTCGGAGCGACGGGCGAGCGGTGGCGACTCTGAGAGCGATACGGCGGTCAACCTTAAGGTTCGGGCGGCGCTGACCCACGGCTTGATTCCCATCATCTGTGTCGGTGAGGATGCGGCGCGGAATGAGTCGGGGGAAACCGATGACTTCGTCGGCGCCCAGGTGCAGGCCGCGCTCGAGGGCCTCGCGGCCGACGAGGTGCGGCAGACGGTGATTGCCTACGAGCCCATTTGGGCCATTGGGACCGGTCGGTCGGCCACACCGGCCGGCGCGAATCGAACCATCGCGCTCGCAGTGCGTGGCGCGATCGTCGATGGCTTTGACGAGGAGACGGCGGCGGCGGTGCGGGTGCTCTACGGCGGCAGCGTCACCGCCGACAACATCGGCGGGTTCATGGCCATGCCGGACATCGATGGTGCGCTGGTGGGTGGGGCGAGCCTCAAACCAGAGTTTGTCGATCTGGTGCGGCGCGCGGTGGGTGACCGCGACTAACCGGGTTGGTATCCGCCGAGTGTCACGTCGTCGACCACGCCGACAATGACCGCGCGGACTGCACCGGGATCGAGTCCCAGGATCTGGCGCGCGCCGGTACCTTCGTCGAGCACCAAGACCCTGTCGCCCGGGCCGGCCCGAACGACGTCGACCGCAATGTCATAATCGCCGGTCGTGGTGCCGTCGGGATCGAGTTGGTGAACCAACAGGAGGCGCCGTCCCTCCAGATGGGCGATCTTGATGGTGGCCACGACCGAGCCTGCGACGCGTCCGATATACATCAGCGGGACTCGAAGTGGACCTGGTCCACGATACCTGTGATCGCCAGGTCGACCGGCACGAACACTTCCGGCAATGCCTGGGCCGCCTCGCGGCTCCCGACTGTGAAGACCAGATGGCCCGGGCCGGCCTGGGCCGTGGCGTCCGCCGCGATCTGAGCCGTGCCCTTGGGGCGGAGCTCGGCATCCAGCGGCTGCACCACCAGGAGTTTGATGCCTTCCAACCCCCGGTACTTCCGGGTCGCCACGACCGTTCCCGTTACCCGCGCGAATTTCACAACCGCTCCAGTACCCGCGCGCTGAAGCGCGTGGCATCGGTCATGTTCTCCCACATCGCGGCATGGAGCTGCGGGATCACCACCTTCCGGACTACCAGTCCGGGACGCTCGAGCACGCTCACTCCGATCTCCACTGCCGCTTCGACGTCGCCCACCACCCCGGAGTAGAGCACGATTCCCTTGCCGCCGAGGCCGTCCGCCAGCCGCACCTCGACGAGGTGGACGTCGGCACCCTTGATGCCGGCGTCCGCCGCGTGGATGGCCGCCGGGACCGTCGTCGTTTCCACGACGCCAAGGGCCTCGTTGGCGCCTGGCACGCGGCCGCCGCCGATGGCGTGCACCACCTCGGGATGGACGTGCGGCAGGAAAATGAAATCGACCACCGCGTCGCCGCCGACTTCTCGCCCTGCGGCCAGCGACTCGCCCACCTCGGCGACGCTCCCGCCGATCAGCACCAGGTACCGGCCGGGCTGCACGGTGCCGGCCTTGATGACCTGGATGTCGGCGCGTTTGATCATCGCATCCGCCGCCTCGATGCCGGTGGCGATGCTGCTGAAGTCGATGAGGGCCAGAGCCGGTTCGGTCATCGATGGCGGCGGTTTGTTCGGCGTCATGGTCTCATACGATTCGGAAGGAGTCCTTCAGCACACAACGCCGGATACGGCTGAAGCTGATGGGATTGGTGAGCCCCTCACCGGTCGGGCTCGCGATGGTGAACGAACAAAAGCCTTCGCCGCCGTAGCCGAGCCCGTCGAATGACGACCCGTTCTTGACGAAGATGCTGCAGTCCATTTCCCGCGCCATACGGCTCAGGTGATCGAGGTTCTTCGAGTGCATGACGGCGGTGTGACGGAACCCATGTTCCGCCACCTTGGCGAGGTCGATGCCTTCGTTTGCGTCGCGGACGCGCACCAGGGGGAAGATGGGCATCATCTGCTCCGAGAACACCAAGGGGTCGTCACGGTCCACCTCCACCAAGACCAGTCGAACCTCGTCCCCAACCTCGACGCCGATGTGCCGGAGCAGCTGGTTGGCGTTCTTGCCGATCAACTCCTTGGTCATAGTGCCGTAGTGTCCCGCCGCGGGCCGGTCGGTGAAGATGACCGGACGCAGCCGCTCCAACTGCTGGCTCGTGATCTCCACGGCTCCGTGGGCGCACATGGCCTGCTTCAAGTCATCGGCGATGGCGGCGACCGCGAAGACTTCTTTCTCGTCGGTGCACACGATGTTGTTGTCGAACGAGGCGCCCCGCACGATGTCGCGGCCGGCCTGCTCGAGGTCGGCCGTCTCGTCCACCACCACGGGCGGGTTGCCGGGCCCGGCGCAGATGGCCCGCTTGCCGCTTTGCATCGCGGCCCGCACCACGGCCGATCCACCGGTGACGGTCAGGAGCCGCACCCCGCGATGCTGCATGAGCTGCTGGGCGGTCTCGATCGTCGGCTCGGCCACGGCGGAGACCAGGTTGGCCGGCCCCCCCGCCTCGATGATGGCGTCGTTGATGAGCTCGACCGCCTGATTGGAGCACCGCCGGGCGCCCGGGTGCGCGTTGAACACCACCGCGTTCCCGGCGGCCACCATGCTGATGGTATTGCACACGACGGTTGAGATCGGATTGGTGCTCGGAATGATCGCGCCGATGACGCCGTACGGCGCAAACTCGACCACCGTCAGTCCGCCGTCGCCGCTCCAGGCACCGGTCTCGAGGAATTCCGTGCCCGGTGCCTTGTTCGCGTTGAGCAGGACCTTTTCGATTTTGTCCTCGTACCGGCCTAAGCCCGATTCCTCCCAGGCTGCGTAGGCGAGCGGCTGGGCGTTCTCCCGCATGGTTCGCCGGATGTGGGCGATCATGTTCGTACGCAAGGAGAGCGGGAGATCGTGCAGCCGGCGGAAGGCCCGCCCGGCTGCATCCACCGCGCCGTCTACGTCGGCGAAGAGGTTGCCGCCATGGCGGACGTCCTGTGGGGGCGGCGCCGGTTGAGCCGCCGGGGCTCGTGGGGCAGGGCTCGGTCCGTGTCCCGCCCGCTCACCCTGACCGAGCTCCGCCATCACCCGGTCGATCACGGCCTGAATCTGGGTGTCGTCCATGGTCAGCCGTCTCTCGCCTTGTCGTACTTGAGCTCGCCACCGACCTCGAGAACATCGACGATGGCCATGATGACGCCGTCGCACGGGCGCTTCTCGGTCACGGCGGTTTGCCGCGCCGAACTGCCGGTGGCGTACAGCACCACCTCCCCCATGCCGGCTCCGATGGCGTCGACGGCCACCCGGTACCCGCCAGTCGCTTTCCCCTCGATATCCAATTGCGAGAGGACCAGGAGTTTGAGCCCATCGAGAGATGGCTCCTTCTGGCTTGCCACCAGCGTTCCGACTACTCGTCCTAGCAGCATGTGCAGCTCCGTTCGCGTGCCGGAGGCGCACCGGCGCCTCCGGGATCGGGCGGCCCGCCTACCCGGCCGTCCATCGGGCGGCGGATCGCGGGGCCTCGTCGCCGGCTCACGTTACTTCTTCGCGGCCTTGGCCCCTTCATCCATGCGACCCAATGGCAGGGCGCGGTCCACGTTGGCATGCGGACGCGGAATGACGTGGATGGCCACCACTTCACCCACCTTCTCGGCGCCGCGCGCCCCGGCCTCGACCGCCGCCTTGACGGCGGCCACGTCGCCTCGCACGATCGCAGTCACGTGCCCCCCGCCGGTCTTCTCGTACGCCACCAGCTCCACCTTGGCCGCCTTGACCATGGCGTCGGCGGCTTCGACCATCGCTGGGTAGCTCCTGGTCTCGATCATGCCTAGCGCTTCGATCGCCCCGTACTCTTCAGCCATTCCGTCCTCCCGACGTCGGTTGAGTGTTCCTCTGCCTCACGGTTCAATCCCGCCGTTTCGTTTCCATTTCGCGGCCGCCGATCCCTTCGATGGCGGCAACCGCGGCCCCGTAGCCCGCCATGATGTCCCGCTCCTCGCCGCCGAGATATACCCGGCCGAAACTGCCGAAGGCCCGGACATCGAGGATGTTGATGTTGGCCGCCTTCTCCGCCTCGTTGGCGGCGAGGGCGGCGTAGCCGGCCGGCTCCACCTCCAGCACGTACAGCGTCTGGCCCGCCAGCAGCATGTGGCCAAACCGCATGCGATTTACCAACTGTACTTGATGCGCGTCGACGTGCCGGATGATTTGGCTGGACACCACGCGCGGCTTGATGCGATCCAGCTCCTTCACCTCGAGCGCCTCGAGGATCGCCGCCCCGGCTGCCCGAACCTCGGCCTGGATCTCGTGGTGCACCTCCAGCAGCCCGAACAGCCGTTCCACGATCTGCATACCGGGGCGCACCCTGGTCGCCTTGAGGGCGATGTCGGTGATGCGGTTGATCTCGATGCCGGGTGAGATCTCCACCCACAGCGACGTATCACCCGGGAGTGGCAGAAACCCGCGCGCCACGGTCCCCAGATACGCCGCGTGCTGCGGCTGCAGGCTGTCGAGGTAAGCGTAGGTGCGGAGATCAACGGACATGGTTGCTCCTCATGACGTGGCTTCTTGCAGGATCTTGACGCTGGCGCTCGCCCCGATGCGGCTGGCGCCGGCGGCAATCATACGCTGGGCATCGGCCAGGCTGCGGATGCCACCAGCGGCTTTGACTCCGATCTTCGGGCCCACCACGCGCCGCATCAGGGCGACGTCCTCCGCGGTGGCCCCACCCGGACCGAACCCGGTCGAGGTCTTCACGAAATCCGCGCCGGCCACCTTGGCGAGTTGGCAGGCGGCGACCTTCTCCTCGTCGTTCAGGAGCGCCGCCTCGATGATCACCTTGAGAATGGCGCCCCCGGCATGACACGCCCGCGCCACCGAGGCCACGTCGCGCTGGACCAACTCGTAGTCACGCGACCGGAGCGCTCCGACATTGATCACCATATCCACTTCGGTCGCGCCGTCGCGTATGGCCTTTTGGGTTTCGAACACCTTGCTCTCGGTGGACGTGGCCCCGAGCGGAAAGCCGACCACGGTGCACACGAGCACGTCACTACCCTTCAGCAGGTCGGCGCAGAGCTTCACATATGACGGGTTCACGCAGACCGATGCGAATCCCCACTTGCGTGCCTCGTAGCAGAGCTGGGCGATCTCGTCCTGGGTCGCGCCCGGCTTGAGCAGGGTGTGATCGATCATGTGGCTCAGACTACCATCGGTGGGGGCGACACCCAGCGTGCTGGCGACGCGATCCGCCCCCGCGGACACCACGGGGCGCACCCGATCGACGTAGTTCTGGGCGGAGAGAGGAGGTGCGCCGGCCGCGCTGCCGGGACTCTCCGCCTTGCCCTCGACCTGCACCAGGACCTGGTGGGTGATCTGCTCGATGAGCCGCTCGAGCGTCGCGTCGTCGAGCTCTTTCACCGGCCGCCTCCCGCTCGGCTGAGGTCCTTGGCTTGGCTCATGGCCGCCTCGAGAATCGATGTTCGATGTCCATGATCTTGGTGACGCGTCGGGCGTGCCGGCCGCCCTCGGCCGGTGTGTCGAGCCAACGCGTTACGATCTGGCGGCCCAGATCCGGGCCGATCAGGCCCGCGCCAAGCGTTAGGACGTTGGCGTCGTTGTGGGCCCGGCTGTTGACCGCCGTTGCCTCGTCGTAGCACATGGCCGCCCGAACCCCAGGCACCTTGTTGGCCGCCATGCATGAGCCGACCCCGGCGCCGTCCACCAGAATGCCCCGCCACGCGCGTCCCTCCGCCACCAGCCGGGCCACCGCCAGGGCGAAATCGGGATAGTCCACCGATTGGGTGCCATCGGTTCCGCAATCGAGGACCGCGTAGCCTCCGGCGCTCAAGTGACCCTTGAGCATTTCCTTGAAGGCGTAGCCTCCGTGATCGGCGCCCAGGGCCACGACCTTCGCGGCTGGGTCGGCCCACACCGCCGCCTCAGGTCCCCGGCCCTGGGATGTCGCGGCCCGGCTCCCGACCGCCTCCACCAGTGCCACTCTCCGCTCCATGGCCGCCTGCCTCGCCAGCGGTGTCACCAGGGCGCCTCGGGGGATCTCCAGTTGCCCGCCCGGCGCAACGCCCTCGAGCGCGGCCTCAGTCACCAGGCGCCGTTCACCCACCGAGGCTCGCGGAGGCGTCTTGCCGACGGCCCGGTACACCACCCGCCGGACCATTGCCCGGATCCTCTCCTCCTGGGTCACGGCCGGCGCGCCGCTCGCCACTACCAAGCCCTCCAGGCGGCGCGCTTGCCGGTGTGAGCCGGCTCCTCACGCCCCGCCCCAGCTGCTTCAGGCGCCATGGCAGCGGGCTCCTCGCCCCGCTCGCGGCGGGCGGCCTCCTGGAGCAGCGTCAGGTGGCGCCGCAGCTCAGCCACTGAGGCGTCGAACGGATCCAGCGACCCAGCCGCCCGGGCCTGCATCACGCCGCCTTCCATGACGGAGAGGACGAGCCTGGACAGCGCGGCCCGGTCGGAGCCGGCCGGGAGTCTCGGACCTGCCTGCTCAAGCCAGCGCTCGACCCGCCCGGTCCAGCCGGCGAAGTACTGGTCGATGAGGGATTGGGCCGCCGGGGTTCGGTTACCCACTTCGAGCGCCAGGTTCCCGACCGGGCAGCCGCGGGTGCAGTCCGTGACCTGGAGCGCTCGACGATAAGCCTCGAGCAGGGTAAAGATCCGCTCGATCGGGTCGCTCTCGGCGCCCTCGGCGGGGTCCAGGATGGACGGGTCGAGCAGGGTCAGGTGCCGTTCCAGGACTCCGACCAAGAGCGCTTCCTTGCCGGGGAAGAAGTGATAGAGGCTCCCGCTGTTGACGCCGGCTTCGCGGAGTATGGTCGCGACCCCGGTCGCCTCATACCCCTGCCGATGAAACAGGCGGGAGGCCTCAGCGAGAATCCGGTCCCTGGTTCCGCTGTTCACACCGATTTAGTTGGTCGATCAATCAAGTCAGTATGATCTCTGGTGAGTGATTCGATATCAAACGGTACTGGCAGTCAACTGACTCGGCCTGTTCTGCTCGAGATGCAAGATTGCGCATTTTGTCGACTTCTGCAAGTAGAATGATCAATCAAGTACAGGGAGTAGTATGGTAGGAAGTGGGAGGGTAGGCCTGTTGCATGGCCCTTCCGTCCGATCCGGACCTGGCGGGTCGTCCATGCTTCTCCTATCGTATCCGGGTAAGGGGGAGCCGCCGGATGAAGAAGCGTCTGGAATTCGTGAAGAGGGCATTGGCCGACCGCTACGACGTCGAGCGCGAGATCGGCCGGGGCAGCATGGCCACCGTGTTCCTGGCCTTGGACCTTGAGACCTCGCGGCCCGTGGCTATCAAGGCGCTTCACGCGGAGCTCCGAGCCGCGCTCCAAGGCGGGGGCAGATTCCAGCGCGAGATCGACGTGCTGCGCAAGCTCGAGCACCCCAACATCCTGCCGATACTCGAGTCGGCCGACTCGGGAGAAGTGCTCTACTACGTCATGCCCTACGCCTCCGGCGGGTCGCTCCACACCCGGATTGCGCTCGACGGGCGGTGGACGCTCGACCGGGCGCTGCCGGTCTTACACGACGTGGCGCGGGCACTGGACTACGCCCACAGCATGAATGTGATCCATCGGGACATCAAACCCGGCAACATCTTGTTTGGCGATGAGGCCTGCACGCTGACGCTGGTGTGCGACTTCGGCTTGGCCCGGGCGATCGTCGTCGCCGGAGGGGAGCACCTTTCCTCGAGCGGCCTCGTGGTGGGGACTCCGGCCTACCTGAGCCCGGAGCAGGCCATCGGGCAGAAGAAGATCGACGGCCGCTGCGACGTGTACGGGTTGGGGTGCGTGATCTATGAGATGCTGACCGGTGAGCTTCCGTTCACGGGGCCCACGGCGCAATCGGTCATTGCCCGGCATCTCAAGCAGCCGCCCCGGTCGATCCGCGTGGTCCGGCCCGACCTGCCCCGGCAAGTGGAAGACGCGGTCTTCGCGGCCTTGGCCAAGCGGCCCGAGGACCGGCCCCGGACGGCCGGAGAACTGATTCGGCGAATGTCCGCCACCTCCGGTGCGGTCTCGTAGCAACCCCGAGGCGTGAGTAAGAAACGGGCCGCTCGTCACCGAGGACGGCGGCCCGTGTTCTCTCCGGCATCCGGCTGAACCGGGGTTTACTGCACTTCGCACCACCCCTGCACCTTGCAGGACACGCAAATGACCTCGCTGCTGCCGGCCTGGAACCGCGCCCGGGCGGACGGCAGCGCATCGCTAATCGTGTAGAACACGACCGGACGACTCCGCAGCGGCTCGTCTTCGTCCGTCGGGATGATGAGCGCCGTATAGTTGCTGGTCTGTCCCGTGGTCTCCTCGCAGATCATGATGAAGCTCTCGCCCGGCGGCAGGTTGCGCGGGGCGAAGCCCTTTTGGTTGGTCACGGGGTCGGTGAAGGCCGGATCGATATAGACCCGGGCCACGATGGTGCCGGCCCGCCCTCGTGACAGACCTGCCATCTCGTTGATTCGGTCAACCGGCTGCACGGTCGCTACTGGACCGACCCGCCGGCCTTGGGCGTCCTCGATGGTGAGGTTGGCCCGGTGGCCGCCGCCATCGTGATCCAACGACCGGAAGCGGAGGCTGTTGGCGTACCCGAGGAGGGCCGCCCGCGGCTGGCCGCTATCGGTACAACCGAGAATGCCTGCCGGCGGCCCCCCCACCGGGTCGCCTTGTCCCTCAGCTGTGGAGGTCCCTACGAAGAAGAGCAGGGCCCCAAACCCACATGCTGCCCATGTATTCCGGTTCATCATGCGAACTTCCTTTCGTGTGACATCGTCGTGACTAGCGTTCGGCAATTTGCCGCATGCGGTCGACCACCGGCCGCACAGCCTCTTCTCCGTCTTCCCAGAGCTGGACCGCCTTCCGGGCCCAGTCCCGCGCCACCGTCGGATCTTGGGCCCGGGCCGCCAGCTCGGCCCGAAGGGCCATGGCCCGCACCAGGCTCGCGGCCTGAGGGGCCTCTGTTACGACGCTGGTCCGAAGCGCTCCCATGGCCGCAAGGGTTCGGCCCAGGAATTCGGAGGCCGCTAAGGTGTCTCCGATTCCCAAAAGCAGCAAGGCCTCGTGATACACGTTCTGCAGGGCCACTTCACCAGGGCCCATGGTCTCGCGCATGGATCGCAACTCATCGTAGGCCGAGCGGACGGCGTCGTGATTGCCCTGATTCAATGCCCATTGCATCTCGAAGAGGCTATTCTGACTCCAACACCGTTCATCGCTGGTAACCTGCCGTAGCTCGGGCCACGCAAGCGCCCGGGGATACCACACCAGGTCACATTGCAATCGATCGGCGGCCTCGGGGGTCTCGTACACCTGGAGCAGCGTGTCGAGCCGAGCCACGTGCGCCCGGATGCTGTCTGCCGGCGTCCCAAACGCGGCGTACGCCATCAAGCGCTGCCAGGCCTCGAGCACCGGCAGGGCCACCTGGCTGTACCGCCCGCCGGGGTCCTCGGCCATGATGGTTGCGGCCGTGGCACTCAACATTGCCGTCAGGTTCGGTCGGCCCGTGAGCGCGGCCAGGCCTTCTAGGTGGCGGGCCTCTCGCGGTGTGGGATTTCGATGTCGATCGAGGGTTGCCCTGGCGAGCTTTCGCAGGTCGTCGAACCGCTGAAGCTTGAGCAGGAGCCGAATCTCGAGTTCGGTCGACTCGAGGCTGTCGGCTGCGGTCCGCGCCTGCACGGTGGCCAGCCGTGCCGCGGCCAGCGCCGATCGCTCGGGCGCCTGCTCACCGTTCAGGAATCCCTTGAGCTCGAGTGCCCGCGCCAGCGCCTGGTTGGCGCTCGAGGAGTCGGGAAATGCCGCGGCCCAGGTCCGCACGATACGAAGCAGCCGGTCCCGGTTCTGCGAGATGGCGTCGTCTTGGTTCGGCGGCGGCGGCACTTCACCGGAAAAAATCTGCTGAGCGGGATAGGGCACGTAGGCCAGGGTGTCGTGATCGACCGAAGGCCAGGCGGCGTACAATGTCGAATCCGGGCTGGCCAGGATACCGCTCCGCACCCGGCCCGACTCCACCACGAGCACGGTATTCAAGCGTTCGAGCGGCCCGAACTGGAACGCGAATGAGGGCACCTGTTCCAGGGCATGTTCGTAGGCTGTGATTGCTGCCTGGCGGCTGCTCCTGAAGCGAAATCCCGAGGGGCTCCTTGCATCCGGCTCCACCAGGCGATCCCGCGCGTGGCATTCGCCGAGGCCAAACCAGGCCTCGAAATTCTGGGAATCGGCGGCCACCATGGCATCGTATCGCCGGCAGGCGTCGACGTAATCCCCTTCGCCCAGGGCGCGAAGTGCCTGGGCCGCGTTGCGTTCACGGTCGTCCCGTAGTAACTCAAGGGCTCCGCCGGCCCGGCGCGCCGGGGCGAGCCACTCGTCCGCCGGATCGCCGGCCCAGAGCTTGATCTTGGCGAGCCAGAGGCTGGCTTGGGCATCCGCCGGATCCTCGGCCAGTGCCTCGGTGAAGTGCAGCTCCGCGCCCCGCAGGTCCCACGACTTGAGGGCCTGGTGTCCGGCCACGAAGGCACGCCGCGCCGCGTCGTTGGTTGCGCCCGCTTCGATGACGCCTCGGTCGAGCTTGAACAATTGTTCGACCACGCGCACGGCGGCCTGGCCGAAGTCGTTCCGCACACCAATCTGGGCCCGTTCGATGCTTCGGCCGCGGGCAACGTCGTACGCGTTGACCACGACGATCATGGAATCCGGCCCCGGCACGAAGCGCGTCAGCAAGAGCTTTCCCGCGCCGAGCTTGCGCGCGAAGTTGAACCACCCGATGGCATCGGCAGGGGGGCGGCCCAGCTGGAGCAGCCGGTCGTTGACCCGGTAGGGCTCGGTCAGGAGCACGTTCGGCACTTGGGCCAGCGCCGCCTGGAGCTCGAGTTCCCAGCGGAGCGCTTCGGTTGAATTCTCGCCGATGCCCGTGTCCTCGGTGCCGAGCACGTACTGGGTCGGATTCAAGCTGCCGGACACCAGCCGGGGAACGAACACCAAGGCGAGCGCAACCAGGGCTACACCGGGTGCCGCCCAGAGCCACCACCGGCGTTTGGCCCGCTTGGGCTTCGCGATTGGTTCCGGAACCGGCTCCGGAAGTTCGCGGGTCAAGGCCTCGACGAATTCCATGACCCCGCCGTACCGATCGGCGGGGACCTTGGCGAGAGCTCGGTCGAGTGCCTGATCGATGGCGGCCGGCACCCGCGGCCGGACGACCAGGATCGACGGCGGGCGCTCCTGCAGATGTTTGGCGATGATCGATTGTGCGGTGGGTCCGCTGAACGGCGGCTCGCCGCTCAGCATCTCGTACAGGACGCAGGCTAGGGAGTAGAGATCGCTTCGGCCGTCGAGCCGGTGGTCGCCGCCGGCCTGTTCGGGGCTCATGTAGGCGAGTGTGCCGAGCGTGAGGCCGGTCTCGGTGAGCTTGTCGCCGCCGGCGGTGCTCACCGCGCGGGCGATGCCGAAGTCGGCGACCACGGCCACGTCGCCCTGGAGCATGATATTTTCGGGTTTGATGTCGCGGTGGACGATGCCCAGGCTGTGGGCGTGGGCCAGCGCGGCGGCCACCTGCTTGGTGATCTTGAGAGCGTCGTCGACCGGCAACTGCCCCTCGCGTTTGATCCGGTCGCCGAGGGTCTCGCCCTCGACGAACGGCATGACGTAGTAGAGCAGTCCGTCGGCTTCGCCCGAATCGTGGAGGCTCAGGATGTAGGGGTGGCTCAGCCGGGCCGCGACTTCGATTTCACGGAGGAAGCGCTCGGCGCCGATGGAGTTGGCGATCTCGGGCTTCAGCACCTTGATGGCGACCGGTCGCTGGTGCTTTTCGTCCTGGGCCAGGAAGACGATGGCCATGCCGCCGCGGCCGAGCTCGCGCTCGACGGTGTATGTGCCCTTGAGGGCGGCCGTCAGGGTGGCGGCGACATCGACCAACGACAGGACTCCGCTATTTAGGGAAGGGACGCGGGGGTTGAGTATACTCGGTCGACCGTAATCTGGTGCGGCGGGGCGATTTGGACTAGGGAACGCCCTAGGCTAAGGGCGGTGGGGGTGGGGTTCTGGCAAGGAAGGTTGCTTGGTCGTCACACCCGAGCGCGTGCGCAGCGCCGGGCGACGTTATGGGGATGGCGAAGAGGGCGGGCCAGGTGGCCCGCCCTCTCGAACGTCGTCGTCACCTCCAGCTCAATTGACTGTGCAACAGCCGGTGGCGCACCGTATCCAGAGCTTCTCGTCCCGCTCCTGCCAGCGCCACCGCACGGTTCCCGGGACCCACTCCGTGCGTTCGCAACGCTTGACGCAGCCGTACGTCTCTTCGCCCTTTGACGACTTCGTCTCGGCATACCAGGTACGGCCGTTCGGTACCTCGGGCTGACAGGTGGGCTTCTCAGTCGGATCCTTCTTGAAGCAGTCCTTGCTGCCGGCACTGTCCCAGCAGAGAGAGATCTTATTGACTCCCTCCTGCCAGTTCTTGGAGTCGTACGCCGGAAGGTGCTTCCGAAGGATGACGAACGCTGCAGGCTTGAAGTTTCCTTTGTAATGCTTCGGGTCGTTGTGCTTGTTGAGAGCTGGGTGAGGAATCGCGGTTGCCGGATCATCGGCCGGCTCTAATACGCTATCGGTGGCGCCCGGGGGGAGGGTCATGATTGCCAAGCGCTGCTCATCGTATCTGCCCTTTCGAATGCGTCCTTTGGCGTTGGATATTTTTAACTCCTTATCCAACTCATTCCCGCCAGCCATGCCCGTAAAATGCTCCCACTCGCGATCGGGCGAGTGCTTGAATCCTTTGGGCCCGATCTCGCACCACTCGTCACCGCATCTGATCCCGATGATTTGCTGGGCCTTGTCTTTAGCCCAGTCCCACCGCGCCACCGATGGCGGGGGGTCTTTCTTGTCATGCGCAGTAGGTTCGACAACGAGGTCCTGGCCCTGAATCGCGGTTGTGTCGAAGACACCTTGACACACCGTCTCGTCGTACCCATTGGGCAGTATCTTGGCCTTCCAATCGGAGTCTGCCTTCCACATCACCAGGCAACTGAAGCCTTTCTTGATGGAAAGCTCTGGGTACTCGGCGCCGTAGTTGTATATGACGGCGGCCGGTAGGGCGATGATGGAAGGAGTCGCAGTATCGAGTGTCTCCTCGACGGCGGTGGAGGGAGCGTTCGAAATGTCGAGTGTCTCCTCGAGCAAAGCGAGTTTTTCCGAAGCGAAGATGACGACCCTGGGGCCGTACTGCTTTGGACCCGTGATGAAGGCCTGGCAGTCGTGGAACTCATGGGTCTCGTCGGTCGAGGCAGCCAGCGGGATATTCGTGACAATCCTCGTCCCACCGTTGACGTCGGGCACCTCGATCGCGACGCGATCATCCGGACATCCCGGCTCGGCGGCGGGAGCAGTAGGGATCACTTGATTACCCGAGGATCCCAAGAGACTCGCCACTGCCGCCACGATCGTGCCCCCTGCCACCACCCCCACCAGCCCCATCACCGCCATGAATGCTATTGCCCTACTCCTCGAGATGGTTGCGTTCACTGGGACCTCCTCGATGTGGTTCCCGTCAACATGGACAGGCCTGGGAGGCCCACCCTCATAAGGTCCACCGCTCAGTTGACCGAACAGCAGCCCGTGGCGCACCGTATCCAGAGCTTCTCGTCCTGCTCTTCCCAGCGCCATCGCACGGTGGCCGCTACCTCCATGTTCTGCTCGCAGCGGGTGACGCACTGGTAGGCCGTATCGCTCGAGGATGAAACGGTCTTGGCCCACCACTCACGGTTGTCGTTCGAGTCCCACTCGGGCTTGCAGGCGGGGACGTCCTGCGCTGGAATTGTGCACTCCTCAGAGCTTCCGGAGCAGAGGTAGACCCGATTCACTCCTTCTGCCCAATTCCGTTTGGAGATGTATCCATCCAGGCCTGGAGGGAGAACAACCAGTGCGGATGGAAGCCAATCGTGCTGCTCGAAATAGGGAATGTCGTAGGCTCCCAGCCGTGGGTGTGGAATAGCCAACGCGGGCCTCTCTGATGGCAGCATGCCGCCGCCCGCCGTTTGGATCGCGAGTCGCTGTTCATCGAACCAGCCCTTGACCTCGACGACCCGATTAGCAGGATCGGTTGGCGTAGGAGGGGCAAATTCCTGCAAGTTGGCAGCGCCGGGTCGGTTCAGCACATCGTTCGCCCAAGAGCGATGCGAAGTCGCGAACCCACCCTCCGGTCCAACTTCACACCACTGGTCACCACACTTGATGCCGATGTATTGCTGGGTACCGTCCCAGTCCCAGCGCGCCACAGCGGGAACGTCTTGTCCGTCATACATCCCCTGCGGGACTGGTCGAACCTCTAGCGGATGGCCCAGGGTATTGACGTCCCTGAGGCCGAGACAGGCATCCGCTTGGTTACCCACCGGCACCATCCGGGCCACCCAGTCGCGGGCACTCTCCTTCCGTAGGAAGAGGCAATTGAAACCAGGTTCGATGAATAGCGGGTCATAGGCTTCGTGGTAGTTGTAGATCTCGGCTCCTGCGAGAGCTGAGTCGCGGGCCGCTGGCCTTTGGAGCAATGAATCTAGGCTCTGCTCCAGGATAGCCAGGTTCTCGGAGGCAAAGATTGCCACCATCGGTCCGAAGCGCTCTTGTCCAGTGTTACCGTCTCTCACGATGAAGCGCTGACAGTCGTGAAATTCCGCAATGTGGTCGATCGTGGAGGCCAGTGGGATGTCAGTGATGGTTTTCGTGCCTGAGGGCTGTTCTTTGTCAGGAATTACGATCGCAATCGAATCGTGTGGACACTCCGGTCGCCAAGGCTCAGTACCTGTCTGGGCTGGCTGCTCTGGCTGGCACTGCTGCCATATGAGGACTAACAGGGCCAGGATTGCTACAATTGCGACCCAATTCAGCCATAGTCTCTTGTGCATGATGGACTCCTTCATGTAGTGCCCTATTCAGTCATCCGGCCCAGGCGCGGTCCGGACCAGCAACCTGGGTTTTAAGGGAGCAGGCGCCGCATTCGCTCCACGACTTCCTGCAGGAACGGGTCGGCGTCCGACCAGAGCGCCACCACGATATTCGCGTACCGTCTGGCACCCGCGGTGTCCGCGACGCTTGCCGCCAGGTCTGCTCGAAGAGCTAGCGCCCGAACTAGCGGGCCGGGTCGGCGTGCATCTGCAAAAAGCTGAGGCCCGGTCCGGGCCAACGCGCCTAATGTAGGATCGAGCCAATCGATTGCTGCCCGATCGTCTCCCAAGGCCACGAGCAGTGCCGCCTCCGGATATAACGCGTCCAGGGTTAGCACTTCGGGAAGCTGGCTCGCGTTGCTGCGGCCGTCCTTGATGAGGTTCAGGAGTGCCCGGACTGCGGCGGTGTCGCCCCTCAAATAGGCTGCCTGAGCATCGACTAGCTTGTCCTCGTTTCCAGCCAACGCAGTAATCGACTCCAGGGGGTGGTCCGGAAAGGCTATGGTCGCCGGGTATGCCAGCCAGCCCATCTGGAAGTCGGTACGTGTCGCTGGGGTGAAGGAGCGTTCGATTGCCGATGCCACCGCTCGCTCCAAGATCTCGAGCGTGTCGGCCGGACCGCCTAGTGCCGCGAACACGAAGAACGCTGGCACGGTCTGGGCGAGTGGCGCCGGCACCCCCCACTCCTGCGCTACCCTGGGATCCTGGCTCAGTGTTGCCGCGAGTTCCGCCCGACCGGTGAGCGCTGCGAGACTGGCGAGTAGCCGTGGATCCAGCTGCTCATGGCGTGCCCGGGCGGTAAGCAGGGAATCCGCCAGCGACCGGGCCGCGCGGACTCCGTCTAAATCGTTGGGGATGGAGAACTGGATTAGCATCCACGCTTCCGTCACAGCAATCCTGAGCCGTGACTCCGGATCCTGGGACAGTTGGCGGGCCCGCCTGAGTGTGTCCAGGGCAGCCCGGCTACCAAGCAACTCCAGCGCGATTGCGAGCGCCTCATAGGCGTCCGAACTCTGAAGAAAGTCGGTTACCCAACTCGTAGCGATTTCGTGAAACGCGGTACGTTGGTGCCGGACCGCGTCAGCCAGACTCCGGGGCACGGTACGGGGTAGCCCTCGTTGAACATCGCCAGCTGGCCACGGTGTGAACGCGAGCGAATCGCCTTCCCAGGATGGATAAGCCAGGAAGTGAATGGAATCATTGGGTGCTAGGCCGCGTCCGGCCTGGAGATCGTTCCCGCTTGCCATCAGCTGATTACGCACAGACTCATAACCGCCGGCCCGGAGCGAGCGGTGGATAGAAGGGAGGAGTTCCAGCGCTCGCTGGTATGCCTTCAAAGCCTGGTTGTGGCTCGCTCGGAACCGCCATCCTGATGCGCTCCTGGTGTCTCGCACCACGACCGAGTCCCCGAGGAGGCAGGTGCTCCAGCCATACCACGCGGCGAAGTCGTGTGGTTCCTGCCCGGTTAGCAGTTCCCAGGCGCCGCACGCGCGGGTGACATCGCCGCGGGCCAACGCCAGGAGCGCGTCCGAGAGCAGCTGGTTGTGTGACGACAGCCGCTCCCGTCCTGCCGCAGCCCGCTCGGCGGCGGAGCGCCACGTAGCCGGGGGTTGTCTGTTCCACAATCGAACCTGGGCCAGCCAGAGAAAGGCTTGAGCGTAATTCGGGTCAAACCGGCTCGCCGCGGAGAAGGCCGAATCGGCCGCGAACAGGTCCCACTCCTCGAGGGCCTCATGGCCTCGGGCAAATGCCTGTCGCGCCGGCGCCGATCGGGTCGCGAGCGGACCTTCTCGCCGCATGAGCGGCGGCGCACTCCGGAACAAGAGGGTATCGGCAAGGATCTGAAAGACCGAGTCCAGGCGAGCGAGATCGGACCCAACTCTTACACTCTTGTCCTTGAGCGCCCAGCCCCCGGCCGTTCCGAAGAGCTGGGCGTTGATCCTCACGGAATCGCCGATCCGGGACACTTCCCCACGGATGTACCGGCCCGCGCCCACCTCCCGGGCCACGTCTCGGGCGTCACTGGGACTCAGGCTCGAGTCCTTTCGCGCCAATGCGTCCGCAATCTGAAAGGGAGGCACGACTTCAATGCCGCTCCACCGTGCGAGCCCGTCCTGGAGCAGCTGGCGCTCGTTGAGCGAAAGGCCAGCGTTCTGGCCGTAGTCGAATGGCAGAATCGCGTAGCGGGTCGTATCAACCCCCGCAGTCCCGGCCGCCGAAGATGCCCCATTCCGAACGGCAATCGCGATCAGGAGTATGGTGACCAGTCCAATGAGGGCAATCGGCCATCGTCCCCACGGTCGACTCCCCGTTCCGCTGGGAACCTCGATGCTCTCCGGGTGTTCGAGGGCTTCTATCAAATCACCCGCGGTACTGAACCGATCCGCCGGCACCTTCTCCAGCGCGGTCCGAACCACGGCCTCGATGCCCGGCGGGACTTTGGGCCGAACAATCCGAAGCGAGCGCGGCTCTTCTCCCAATTGCCGGGCGATGACGGCCTGCGAGCTGGGCCCCGTGAATGGCGGCTCCCCGCCCAGCATCTCGTACAGCACGCACCCCAGCGAGTAGATGTCACTCCGGCCGTCGATCGATTGCTCGCCGCCGGCCTGCTCGGGACTCATGTAGGCCGGAGTGCCGAGCGCGATCCCGGTCTCGGTGAGGTGCTCGCCGCCGGCCGAGGTGATGGCCCGGGCGATGCCGAAGTCGGCCACTACGGCCTCGCCACCTACGAGCATGATGTTGCCGGGCTTGATGTCGCGGTGGACGATGCCGTGGCTGTGGGCATGGGCGAGGGCGGAAGCCACCTGCTTCGCGATGCGGATCGCGTCTTCGAGCGGTAACTGCCTCTCCCGAGTAAGTCGATCGCGCAGCGACTCGCCCTCGACGTACGGCATGACGTAGTAGACCAGTCCGTCGCCTTTGCCGGACTCGAACAGCGGGAGAATGTGGGGATGGGTCAGCTGGGCGGCGATGTCGATTTCCAGCAGAAACCGCTCGATCCCGATCGCGTTGGCGATCTCGGGACGGAGGACCTTGATGGCGACAGGGCGGCGTTGCTTGAGATCCTGAGCGAGAAAGACCGTGGCCATCCCGCCCCGGCCGAGCTCGCGCTCGACCGCGTATCGATCGGGGAGGACGGCCTGCAGCCTCTGGCCCAGCTCGTCCACGGACGCGCTCCTCAGAGGAGGATGTCCAGGTACATGGCTGACCGTCGCCAAACCGGCTGGCCCGGCGAGGGGGACTAGGCAATTGCTAGGTTAGGCCGCCATGGGATTTGCCGCAAGCAGAAGCGCCGAGGAATAGCCCTTCCGGCCCGGGGAGGGCCCGGCGTTCAGGCCTGGCTCGCCGCCTGGGTCGATTTTCCCATTGCCGCTCGCATTGCCGCCGCCGTCTGCCACCGCTCCTCCGGCCGTTTGGCCATGGCTTTGAGCAAGGCCTCCGCGAGAGGCTCGGACACGTCAGGCCGGAACTGCCGTGCATCGGGTGGCGGCTCGGACTGCTGGAGTTGGAGGACCACGGCTTCCAGGCGATGCGTGAACGGAGGCCGGCCTGCCAGACACTCGAACAGCACACAGCCGAGCGAGTAGAGATCGGAGCGGTGGTCGATCGTCGCGAGTCCGGTCGCTTGTTCCGGACTCATGTAGGTCGACGTCCCGACGGTAAAGCCCGAGTGGGTGATCCGCTCGCGGCCCGCCATCTCGATGGCCCGGGCAATGCCGAAGTCCACCAACATGGCCCCGGCATCCGCCAGAATGATGTTGGCCGGCTTGACGTCGCGGTGCACGATGCCCTGCGAGTGGGCATAGGCCAGCGCGTCGAGCAGGTTGTCGCCGAGGCGGAGCGCGTCGGCAACGGAGGTCCGGCGGACTTGGTCGAGGACAGCTTGGAGTGTGGGTCCCTCGACATACGACATCGCGAAGTACACCACCCAATCGCGCTCGCCGTAGTCCAACAACTTCGCAATCAGGGGGTGTTCGAGGCGGGAGAGCAGCTCGATTTCCCGTAGGAAGCGATCTGCCTGCACGCTTACCATGAGCTCGGGATGGAGGATCTTGAGGGCGATCTTCCTGTCCTGCGCGTCGCTGGCGAGAAAGACCCGGCCCGCGCCGCCGCGAGCGATCTCACGCTCGATGGTGTAGCGGTCGCCGAGGGCCTCGTTAATGACGGGAATGAGATCGCGCGGGATTGGAGCCTCCCACCAGGTGCTCATCTGAAAGCTCGTCGCTCCCGCACCCGCCCGCAAGGCTATGAACGGCGATGGTCTTAGACGGAGATGGCCGGGACGATCGAGACGTCGCGGCCGAGCTCTTTCGCGAGGACATCGGCCTTGCGCTCGGCGGCCCAGCACTCGAGCGCCAGGTCGCCGCCGTTCGAGGACGACGCGACCGAAATCGTCAGGCGATCGGGCGTGAGCAGGGTGGCCACACTGCCCACAGCCTGCGCGTGCCCCCGGTCGAGGCCGTCGGCCACCCGCAACAACGCGCTCATCCGTCGGACGACGGCCTGATCCTTGGCCGGGAGCGCCGAAAAGGGGGCCTGCTTCCGGCTGGGCCCGCGCTTGCGGTGATAGCGAGAGAGCAAGGCAACCATCTGGCGTTCGGATGGCGAGAGATTCATGCGCTCGGCGTGCATGATGAGATCGTAGCTGTGCTTGTGGTGCTCCCGGTAACTCACCAACTGCCCGACGTCATGCAGCAGGGCCGCCGCTTCCAGTATCGGGGCCTCCTCGGCGCTCGCGCCCAGGGCCTCCGCCAGGCGGTCGAACAGGATTAGCGCCAAATAGCGCACATGTTCCGCGTGCCGCCGGTCGGTGTGGCAGCGCTCCGCGAATTCGCGAACCAGGAGGAGCGGATCGACCGAAGCAGGCACTGCGTCGGCTCCCGCCATGTCCAACAGTAACCCCTCCCGAAGTCCGTACGCGCTGACGGTCACACCGCGCGCGTCCACGTGCTCGAGCAGCTCCGCCGTGACTGCGAGTCCGGCCAGGATGATGTCGGCCCGACTGGGGTTGAGACCTGGCACCTGCGCACGCCGCGCCGTCGTCATCGTGCTGAGCCACTCGAGCAGGTGCTCGACTTCCGCCGTCGAGACGAACACGCCGTGTACCGCTTCGGCAAACGGCTGGCCCCTGCGGGCCATGGTCATCCGTCCGAGGTTGGTGAAGGTTCCGCCCGAGCCAATCACCATCGGTCCGATCCATTCCCGCCCGGGCAGTTCTTTCCGGAACTGTTTGCCCAGCTGCCGCCGAAGTCGGGCGACGCCTTTCCGGGGGGCCTTCTCGTCAGCCAGGTACAGCTCGGTGAGCCGGACCGCGCCGAAGGGGAGCGACCGTGTCAGCTCGACCAATCCGCTAACTGCCCCGATCAGTTCTAGGCTCCCGCCGCCGATATCCGCGACCAGGGTCCGCGCATCGACCAGGCGGAAATGATGGGCCACCGACCGATAGGAGAGGACCGCCTCGGTCTTGCCGTCGATGATTTCGAGCGGCAGGCCGAACTCGTCCTGCACCCGCTGGATAAAATCAGCGCCGTTGGCCGCTTCCCGAACGGCGGCTGTCGCCACGGCACGAATCTGCCGGGCACCGCGGCGGCGGCAGACCTCCATCATCCGGCGCAGGCCGTCCACCGCCCGCTCAATGGCCACGTCGTCGAGGCGGCCGGTTGCGGCAACGCCTTCGGCGAGGCGAGGCTGCTCCTTGATTTCGTCGATGACGGTGAGCCCCGCGTTGGGATGGTATTCGGCCACCGTCAACCGGATCGAGTTCGATCCGACGTCGATGGCCGCAATTCGCTCGCGCGTGGGCGCCACGGGGGGGGGCGGCGTGACCGGGGCCGTGGCCACCTTCACGACTCGTCCTGGGATGCGGGACTCTCGGCCGGGGTCAGGGCCTCTCCGCGGTCCTCGGCGTGATGCTTGATCGACTTGCCTTCGACCAGGAACACCACGTCCTCCGCGATGTTGGTCGCAAGGTCGGCAACGCGCTCCAGGTTTCGGGACACCAGGAACACCTCGACGCCCGCGCCGATGGTTTGGGGGTCTTCCATCATATGGGTGAGCATGATGCGAAAAACCGAATGATGCAAGGCATCCACCCGGTCATCCCGGCGGCAGATCTCGCGAGCCGCCCTCGTATCGCCCCGGATGAACGCCTCGAGCGCATCCGACAGCATCTCGCGCGCCAGTCTTGCCATCTCGATGAGCTCGGGGTCTGGAGTCACCGGGCGGAATTCCTTGAGACGGATGACCGAGCCTGCAATGTTCACGGCATGGTCACCCACGCGTTCGAGATCGTTGGAGATCTTGAGCGCGGCGGTGAGCATCCGGAGGTCTTTGGCCATGGGTTGCTGGAGGGCGAGCAGGCTGATGCATCGCTCTTCGATGTCGGTTTCCATGGCGTCGATAATCCGATCGCCCTTGAGCACGCGCTCCGCCTTCTCGACGTTGCGCTCGAGGTAGGCCTCGAGCGCAAGCCCAAGGGCAGCCTCGGCTTCGCCCGACATGCTGAGCAGCCTCACCTTCAAGTCGTTCAACTCGTCATGGAAATGCCGCTGCGGCTTCCCGGTCATCCGAATCTCCCGGTGATATATGCCTCCGTGCGCTCCTGGACGGGCGATGTGAAGACCTGCTCGGTTGGGCCGAACTCGATCAGCTCCCCCGCGTCGAAGAAGCCGGTGAAGTCCGACACCCGGGCGGCCTGCTGCATGTTATGCGTTACGATCACGATGGTATACATGGCCTTGAGGTCGATGATGAGTTCCTCCACCCGCTGAGTTGCCAGCGGATCGAGCGCCGAACAGGGCTCGTCCATCAATAGAACCCGGGGCCGGTTGGCGAGGGCCCGGGCAATGCACAATCGTTGCTGCTGGCCGCCGCTCAAGCTGGTGCCTGGTTCATCCAAGCGATCCTTCACCTCATCCCAGAGCGCCGCCTGCCGCAGACACTGTTCGGCCAAGTCCGGGATGTCCCGCTTGGGTACTAAGGCGTTCATCGCCGGCCCGTAGGCCACGTTGTCGAAAATCGACTTGGGGAACGGGTTCGGGCGCTGAAACACCATGCCAATCTGCTGCCGCAGCGCGACCACGTCGGTGCCTGGAGCGTAGATCGATCGCCCTTCGAGCACAATGTCACCCTCGAATCGGGTCCCAGGAATGAGCTCGTTCAGCCGGTTGATGGAGCGCAGGAACGTCGACTTGCCGCATCCCGAGGGCCCGATGATGGCGGTCACGGCCTGCTCCGGAATCGCGAGATCGATGCCCTTCAGGGTGGGTGTTGGGCCGTAGAAGAATCGGAACCCACGGGCCTCGAGCGCGGGCTGGGCAGACTGAGATCGGTCCGCCGGCTTCGGCCGCGGCGCGAAGGTCGGTCGGTGGGAGTGAGGGGGCGAGGGTGGTTGCATGGTGGTCGTCATCCGAATCGTCCCGTAATGTATGCCTCGGTCTGCTCGTTGGCTGGCGCGGTGAAGATCTGCTCGGTCGTGCCGGTCTCCACCATGGTCCCGAGGTAGAAGAAGCTGGTCGTGTCGGACACCCGGGCCGCCTGCTGCATGTTATGGGTCACAATGATGATGGTGAATTCGCGTTTGAGCTCGAACAGCAACTCCTCGATCCGCTGCGTTCCCTGAGGATCGAGCGAGGCGGTGGGCTCATCGAGCAGGATGACCCGCGGGCTCGGAGCCAGTGTGCGAGCGATACACAGCCGCTGTTGCTGCCCGCCCGAGAGCGCGATGGCACTCTCTTCCAGCCGGTCCTTGACCTCGTCCCAGAGGGCGGCCTGGTGTAGCGAGCGCTCCACGATCCGATCCATTTCCCCCGCCGGCCGCCGGCCGTCGAGGCGAAGGCCAGCTGCCACGTTGTCATAGATCGACATGGTCGGGAAGGGCGTTGGCCGCTGGAACACCATGCCGACCCGCCGCCGGAGTTCCATCACGTTGACGCGTGGGGCGTAGATGTCCATCCCATCGAGGAGAACCCGGCCGGTAATCCACCCACCGGGCGTCACCTCATGCATCCGATTGAGCGCCCGCAGAAACGTCGACTTGCCACAGCCCGAGGGCCCAATCAGCGCGTGGACCTGATTGGGCGAGAAACTGAGCGACACACCCTTGACGGCGGTGAACTTGCCGTACATCGCCGTGAGCTTCTCGGTCTCGATGCGAGGGCGGATGTCAGGCATTGAGGGTGAAGCGCTGGCGGGTCGCGATGCGCGCGGCAAGGCTCAGCACCAGCACCACGATGATGAGGACCAGGGCCGTGGCCCACGCCAAGCGGTGCCATTCCTCGTACGGTCCCGTGGCATAGGTGAACACCACGAGCGGTAATGCGGCCATCGGCTGGTCGGGATTGGTCGAAAAGAACTGGCTGCCCAGGGCGGTAAACAGAAGCGGCGCCGTCTCCCCGGCGATTCGTGCAAGGGCCAACAAACTGCCGGTCACAATGCCGGGCAGCGCGGTGCGGACCACGACCCGGAGGCTGGTGCGCCAGCGGGGATAGCCCAGCGCGAGTGCCGCCTCCCGCAACGAGTTCGGCACCAGCTTGACCATCTCTTCGGTGGTGCGCATCACCATCGGGATGAGTAGCATCGCGAGGGCGACGCTCCCGGCCAGGGCGGAAAAGTGCTTCTGGTTGGCGACGATCAACGTCCAGGCGAACACGCCAACCACGATGGAGGGCGTCCCGTTCATCACGTCGGCCACGAACCGGGCAAGCCGGGCGAGCCGGTTGGCCGGATACTCGGCGCTGTAGATGCCCGCACCGACGCCGATGGGAAGCCCCATGAGGCAGGCCATGCCAACGATGATGAGCGTCCCGACGACGGCGTGTCCCACTCCGCCGCCACTCTGCCCGGCCGGCGCGGGTGTCTCGACGAAGAAGGCCCAATTGAGGCTGCTCGCGCCCTTCACGATCAAATTCAGGAGAATGAGCACCAGGGGCAGCACCGCGAGGACCACGGCCGCGGCCATGATGGCGACCATGATGTTGCTCTTGAGCCGTCGGCGGTCTTGTCGGTTCACACACTGCTCCCCGGCATGCCGCGTTGAGTCACCCGCCAGATCAGGAGACGCGCGGCGGCGTTCACCAGCACCGTCACTCCAAACAACACCAGCGACACATACGCGAGCGCCGACAAATGGATATCGGCCACGGCCTCGGCGAATTCATTCGCGATGGCGGCCGCCATGGTGTAGCTCGGTGCAAACAGCGATGCCGAAATCGCATGGCGGTTGCCGATGAGCATGGTCACGGCCATGGTCTCGCCGAGCGCGCGACCGAGCCCGAGAATGATCGCGCCGATGATGCCAGAGCGGGCGTAGGGCACGATGGCGCTCGTGACGGCCTCCCAACGGGTCGCCCCGAGCGCCAGCGCCGCCTCCCGCTGACTGCTGGGGACGGCGAGCAACACTTCGCGCGACACCGACATGATGTACGGCATGATCATGATGGCGAGGATGATGCTGGCCGAGAGCATCGACGGCCCGTAGATGGTGCCCTGAAAGAACGGCAGAAACCCCAGGATGCTCTGGAGGAACGGAAAGACCGTCTGACGGAGAATGGGGATCAGCACGAAGATGCCCCACAGCCCATACACCACACTTGGGATGGCTGCGAGCAGTTCGATCACGAACGCCGCGGGCTTCCGCACCAGCGTGGGAGCGAATTCTGTCAGATAGACGGCAACGCCGAGCGATAGCGGCACGGCCATCACCAAGGCGAGAAAGGATGAGAGGAGGGTGCCCACGATGAGGGGGAAGGCACCGAACTCTTCGGTGACGGGGTTCCACGTACTGTGGGTGATGAAGCCGAAGCCGAACCGCTCGATGGCCAAGCGTGACCCGCTGACCAGCTCCAGAAAGAGAAAGCCGAGCAAGAGGGGGACCGCCAAGGCCGCGAGCGTCAACAGGCCCTTGAAGATCCGATCGCCGTAGCCCGCTCGGACGAGCGAAGGCGGGGGCGACGCCAGGGCCTCGCCCCCCAGAGACTCAGCCATGCGTGATGTTACCGGCCGCCGCCCCCAAGCGCGTCACGGAATTGTAACAGGCCTGTCACGAACCGTTGGCGTTAACCCTCAGCCTCCGATCACGCTCCCGGCCGCCTGGAGCCCCGCGATCCGCTGGCTGACGAGATCGACCACCGGGTCCGGCAATGGGGCGTAGCCCAGCTCGCTCGCGATGTCTTGGGCCGCCGGCGACACCATCCACTCGAGGAACTTCTTGATGGCGGCGCCCTTGGCCGGGTCGGGGTTGTCCTGCTTGATCAGAAGCCAAGTGAAGGAAGCAATTGGGTACGCCTCCGGTCCGCTTGCGTCGGTGATCGAAACCCGGAAGTCGGTGTCGGCCGCCCAGTCGACACCGGCCGCGGCAGCGGAGGCGCTGGCGAGTGATGGCACGACGGCTTCGCCGCTGCTATTCCGGACCGGGGCGTAGGCCAGCCGATTCGACAGGGCGTAGATCAACTCGACATACCCGATCGAGCCCTCGAGCTGCTTCACCTGCTGGGTCACGCCTTCGTTGCCCTTGGCGCCGATACCGGCGGGCCATTGGAGCGACTTCCCGGCCCCCACCTGGTTCTTCCAATCCGGCGAGACCTTGCTCAAGTAATCGGTAAAGATGAACGAGGTACCGGAGCCGTCCGACCGATGCACCAGCACAACCTCGGCATCCGGCAGGCCGACGCCTGGATTCAGAGCGGCAATGCGTCGATCGTTCCACCGGGTGATGCGGCCCAAGTACATGTCGGCGATGGTCTGTCCATCAAGGGTCAGTCGGGCCTCGCCGAGCGACGGCAGGTTGTAGGTCAGGACCACAGCCCCGATCACCGTCGGGATGTGGAGCACGTTGCCCCCCACCGCCGCGATTTCCTCGTCCGTCATCGGTCCGTCGGTAGCTCCGAAATCGACCGTTCCCTCCGTGAACTGCCGCACGCCGCCGCCCGATCCGATCGATTGATAGTTGATCTGGAGACCGGTGGCTCGGTTGTATTCGTCGAACCAGCGAGTATAGATCGGGTTGGGGAAAGTGGCTCCGGCTCCGGTCAGCCCGGACACCGTCGCGGCAGATCCCGCCTCACCCGAGCCGCACCCGCTCCCGGCGATCAGAATGGCTACCGGAATAGCTGCGGCCCATCGGCTCTTGGCCCTGATGTGCTGTTTCACGTACCCTCCTCAGTCATGCGCGTCCGTGGTTCTTCCGGTCCGCTGCCCGGTTAGAAGCTGACGGCGAGCGCGGTGCGAATTCCTTGAATGCTCTCCAGGCCACTGGCCTGAAAGCTCTGGTTTTCATACATCACTTGGAAACGGGTCTTGGACGACAGGTAGAAGTTGACCCCTGCGGTGATGATGGTGGTTCCGTTGTCGGCGGTGTCCTTGTCCGGGTCCGAGACATCGAAGCGGACCGCCGGCTCGATGGCGTACAGGAACGACTCCTTGTCCGCTATTCGGATGTGGTAGGCTCCCACCAACGACAGCCCCCAGATGGTGAGGGTGTTCTCGGAATCGTCCTCGCCATACATGAAGTCACCGACCGCGTACAGTCCTTCGCTACCGGGCGCGCCCCATTGTGCGTCGATGCCGAAGGCCTGGTTGGTGAACGAGGAGTCTGGTACGCCCTGGACGTCTACGATGCCGTCGTGGGAGAAGAAGGAGCCGCCCACGTTCAGCTTATCCGTTACGTCGACGGTCGCCCGAACTCCGAAGGATTTGGCATTGTTGACCTCTTTGGCGCTCTCGCCCTCGCCGTTGTAGACGCCGGCGTGCAGGGTCAACGCCCGGCCCTCGCCGATCGAGGTCTGCAGTCGCAGCGCCGCTCCGATGTCCTGCGACATGAACCCGTTGCTGATGAACAGGTCGTTTGACGAGGCCTTGATCAGGCCGCGCCCGGCTCCCCGCTCGAGCGAGGGCAGGTTGTTCGACGAGGTCAACTCGTACCGGCCGAACGGCCGCTTCTCCTGCCCCACCCGCACGCCCAGGGAGGTGGTCGCCTCGGGCTTGGTCAGGCGGACATCGATGTAGGCGTCGCGCAACCGAAGCCGCGTGCTGCCATCCTCGAACGACGGCTGGATAATGAAGGATATGTTTTCGGCAATCTGTCCCTTCGCGGTAATCCGTGCCCGACGGGTGAACATGCCGGTCTTTGGCCCCGTGACCGCGGCATAATCGCCGTTATCGAAGAAGTAGAAGTGCTGCTGCAGTCGGCCGGCCAGGCTAATGTTGGGGTATTTGGCCTGGGCCTCGAGTGTCCAGGCCCCCGTGACCGACAGGAGCACGATACCGAGGAGCGTTCCCACTGCCCTGGTTTTCTGACTGGTGCTTGCGTTCATCGTCCATCCCCGTGGCGTAAGAGAGTCGTTCCCGTGGCCGAATCCGGCGACGGCTGTGCCAGCGGACGGAATCCTAGGGGCACGGGGTCACGGGTATCCCATTATCCTGCAACGATTCGGTAACGAGGCGGCAAGCCACCGTCAGTCGGTGCGGCTCGCCCGGTCGGTCGCGGGAAACCAACATGAGATGGTCGTTCCCCGGCCAAGCTGGCTCTCGGCTGAGACGTTGCCGCCGTGCGCCTCGACCAGGTGCTTCACGATCGACAGGCCGAGCCCGGTGCCGCCTTGGGCCCGCGAGCGGGCTGCGTCGACCCGGTAGAAACGCTCGAAGATGCGTGGAAGGTGTTCCTGCCCGATTCCGCTTCCCGTGTCCTCTACTGCCACGGTCCAGCCGTCGGGCTGCTCTCGGATCCGACACACGATGCGGCCACCGTCCTGGCTATGTCGGAGCGAGTTGTCGTACAGATTCGTGACGACTTGCTGGAGGGCGTCCGGATCGACGTGGGCATCGAACGTCTCCGCCTCCGCATCGAGTTGATAGCTCACCTGCCGGCTCCGCGCGCGCTCGGCAAACCCCTGCCAGGCGTCGCGAGCGATCGTGATGACATCAACCGCGGTAGGCCGGGCCTGCCAACGGCCCGATTCGATCCGGGAGAGATCGAGGAGGTCGTCGACGAGGTGCTGGAGTCGTTGCGCGTTCGAATGGATGACCTCCAGAAATCGGCGCCGGGTGTCGGCATCTGGATCGTCCTGGAGCAAGGTCTCGGTATACCCGGCAATAGATGTGAGCGGCGTCTTGAGTTCATGCGATGCATTGGCGACGAAATCCTGGCGTACTGTCTCGAGCCGCCGCACCTCCGAGAGATCATGCATGACGAGCACCATCCCACCGCTGGGAAGGGGGCGCCCATTCATGAGAATGCTCCTGCCGTCGAACTGCACTTCGCGCTCGATCGGATCGCCGGTCAGCACGTCTTGAACAGCCTCCCGCGGCCCACGCGCGCGAAACAGTTCGAGCACACTGGGAAGGGTCTGGTCCTCATCGTAGCCGAGTAAGTGCCGTGCCGCCGGATTGGCGGTCACGATGCGCCCCCGCTCGTCGGTCGCGATGACGGCCTCCACCATCGATTCCACTAGGGCACGCGACTCGGCCCGTTCCGTCCGCAACGTCTCGAATCGCTCGGTCAGCTGCTGGCTCATCTGGCGGAGGGACTGCACCAGGGCATCGATGTCGGGAATGCCGGAGTGGGGAAACCGCGGCAAATTTCCTGCGGCAATGGCGCGGGAGGCCGCGGTCAGGCCAACGAGTGGCTGGGCGACCGACCGCGCCGCCAGGTAGGCGAGGCCGGTCCCGACCGCGAGCGCGAGCAGCATAGCCCAAAACATGGAGCGCCGGGCCTGCCGCACCGTCTGCTCCACCCGGTCGAGCGGGGTCGCTACCCGCACGACCCCGGGCCCACCCGGCACGGCGACGTAGTAATACTCGATGCCCATCGTCTCACTGCGCCGGGTGGCCGTACCGGTCCGCCCGTCGAGCGCGGCCAGCACCTCCGGCCGGTCGGCATGGTCTTCGATATTCGCCGTTGCGAGATCGGCGACGTCGCTCTCGGCCCGCACGCGTCCGGTGCGATCGATGAGGGTGATGCGGAGATTGTGTTGCTGCCCCAGCCGGCGCACCGCCGCGCGCCATGCGAGGGAGTCCGTCGGGAGCGCCTCCAGCACCAACCCCGCTTGGCGCTCACTCGAGCGGCCGATTTCCGTTTCGAGGTCGTGACGGAATGACCGTTCGGCAGACCAGAACAGCACGGTCAGCGCAAGCAGCACCACCAGGGAGGTGCCAAGCACGACGCGGCCCGTGAAGTTCATCGTATTCGATTACGCCGGGATCGTGAACCGGTAGCCGACGCCCCGCACGGTTTCGATCATGTCGCCCGCGGCGCCAAGTTTGGACCGGAGCCGCTGGACGTGCATGTCGACGGTCCGAGTGTGAATGTCGGGGTGCGCGTCCCACACCGCTTGTAACAGTTGCGGCCGGCTCTGCACCCGGCCCCGGCGATCGGTCAGCGTGCAGAGCAGTTTGAACTCGGTTGCGGTGAGCTGCAGCTCTTCGTTCTTCAGATAGGCGCGATGGGCGACCCGATCGATGCGGATCGGGCCGATCTGCGTCGTTGCGCCCACGGAGACTGGCGGCGCGCTCAGCCGACGCAGCAACGCTGCCACGCGGAGCGACAGTTCCTGGGGAGAGAAGGGCTTGGTGAGGTAATCGTCCGCGCCCTCCGACAGGCCGCGAATGCGATCCGCCTCCTCCCGGCGCGAGGTGAGGAGGATGACACCTACATCGCGGGTTTCCTCCCGCCGCCGGAGCTCCTGGAGCACGTCGTACCCCGAAATGCCCGGCAACATGAGATCGAGGACCACGACGTCGGGCCGTTCCTCCTGCGCCGCGTCCAGGGCTTCCTGGCCGGTGGCCGCCGTAGACACCCGGTACCCGTTCTTGGCGAGGTGGTACACCACGAGCGCCGTAATGTCGGGCTCATCATCGACCACCAGCACTCGCGCTTTGATTGCCGGTGCTTCGGATGCCGGCATCATGGCATCGCGGGCGCCGGGCGCCGCATCCGTTCGACCGAATGCTCCCGGCTCCGCTCGACCGCCCGGAGGCGCTCGGTCTTGAGTTGCTCATCGGCATTCATCGTCTCCAGGATCACCCGCACCAGCCTGCCCCGGGCATTCTCCTCCTTCCGAAGCCGGTACAGCACGAACTGGGCGATGGGCGTGTCTCGCACCACACCGATGGTGCGGAGCACCCGGAGATGCCGGGACACGGTCGGCTGCGGCAGGTCGAGCACCGCCTGGAGGTCGGACACGAACAACGGTGCCGCAGCGAGACAGTTGAGGATCCGGAGCCGGGTCGGCTCGGCCAGCGTGGTCACAAAATCCAGGGGCGACTGATAGGGGGGCATATGCGGGAAAACGAATACCTTCCCGTTCCCGACTCCGCAAGGGTGGAGCGCGACACTGAACCGATGCGAATCGAGCCCCGCTCAGGCCGCCCGATTGCGTAAGCCGCACGGCCCGAGGATATTCCGCCATGCTTGCCGCGCTGGCACTCGCTGCAGGGCTCCTCTTCCTTCCCCCGGACAGTGCGCATGTGGTCGTCGTCGCGACGACCGACGTCCACGGTCACGCCACAGGGTGGGATTACCTTGCGGAACGGCCCTTTCCCGGAGGGCTCGCCCGGGCCGCATCCGCGGTGGACTCCCTGCGCGCCCTGTATCCCGGTCAGGTCGTCCTGGTCGACGCGGGTGATCTCCTGCAGGGAGACCCGTTCGCCACCTACTTTGCCCGCGTCCGTCCGCGTGACCCGCACCCCGTGATCGACGCCATGAACCTGATGGCGTACGATGCCGCGACTCCGGGCAACCACGAGTTCGATTTCGGTGTCGACGTCTTCCACCGGGCCGTGGCGGGCGCTGTCTTCCATTATGTAAGCGGCAACATCTTCACGCTGCCGTCCAACACGCTGGAGTTCCCGTCGGTTGCGGTGATCAACCGTGGCGGCATCCGCGTGGGCATCACGGGGTTCACGACCCCGGGAGTCATGGTGTGGGATCGGGCGCTCGTCGAGGGCCGCGTGCGGGTCGACCGGATTTCCCACACGGCGCCTGGAGTGTTGGCGGACCTGGCAGGACGGGTGGACCTCTCCATCGTCCTCATGCACAGCGGCCTCGACGGCCCGTCGTCCTACGACTCCACCGGCATCGGACCCGAGAACGTGGCCATGACACTGGCCAACGACGAGCACCCGCCGCATCTCGTGGTGGTCGGGCACACCCACCGACAGTTTCCGCCCCAAGACATCAACGGGGTGTACTACATGCAGCCGCCTCCCCACGCACGCGGACTGGCGGTGGCGCATGTCGCCCTGGTGCGGCGTGGACAGGCATGGCGAGTCGTGTCGGTCAAGGGAGAGATCATCGATCTGGCCGATCGGGCGGAGGATCCGCGAGTGGTCCGGCGGTTGGAGCGCGACCACCAGAACGTGACCCAGTGGCTGAGTGAACCGCTCGCCTTTGCCGAGGGCCCCATGCCGGCGCTCACGGCACGCGCCGAGGCGACCCCGATCATCAATTTCATCAACGCGGTGCAGCGCCGTCGCACCGGTGCGGTACTCTCCGCCACCGCGGCGTTCAATACCCAGGGCGGTATTTCCCGGGGGGATGTGCTCCTTTCTCATGTGGCCGGGCTCTACCCATACGAGAACACCCTCAGGGCCATCCGCATCACCGGCGAGCAACTCAAGGCCTACCTGGAACACAGCGCCCGGTATTACACGGTGGACCGGCGGGGCAACGTGGGCACCGATCCCGACATCCCCGGCTACAACTTCGACATCGTGAGCGGGGCCGAGTACACCATCGATCTCCGGCTGCCGGCGGGTGAACGGATTCGGGGGCTCCGCGTGCAGGGCCGACCCGTGCGGCCAACGGACTCCTTCACCATGGCGGTGAACAGCTATCGGCAGGCCGGCGGCGGGGGGTTCGACATGCTGGCCGGTGCCCCCGTGATCTACGACCAGGGGGAAGGCATCCGGGAACTCCTGATCGATGCGGTCCGGGCGGAGGGAACGATCGACCCGCGGCGCTACAGCGCTCGCGAGTGGCGAATCGTCCCCGCCGACATGGCACGAAAGGCGCTCGCGCTCTTCGCCCCCGTACCCGATGAGCCGCCCGCGCCCCGAGACACCACGGTTCTCCGGGTCGTGGCCATCAATGACTTTGCCGGGGCCTTGTTCCCGATTCCCGAGTCCGGTGACGGCGGCCGGCGCATGGGTGGAGCAGCGCCGCTCAAGACGCTCATGGACAGTCTGGCGGCGGCGTGCGACTGTCCGACCGTACGGCTCGACGCCGGCGATCACTTGCGCGGCGCCGCATGGTCGAGCCTGGTCCGTGGGCGCTCGACCATCGAGACCTTCAACCAACTGGGCGTCACGGTCTCGGTTCCCGACGAGCATGATTTCGGGTGGTCGCTCGATACCCTGCGACAACGCATGGCCGAAGCCAAGTATGCGTGGGTCGCGGCGAACTTGGTGGACTCGGTCACCGGGCAGCCGCCCGCCTGGATTGCCCCGTTTCGGCTGCTCGACTTGGGAACGGTGCGCGTGGGCGTCGTGGGCTATGTGGCGTCGGACATGAAACAGCTGGCGCCATCGGAGGCGCTCGCCGGAATCCGAGTGACCGGCCCCGAGGCGCTCCGCCGCCAGATAGCCGAGGTGAAACGACTCGGCGCCGAGGTCACCGTGGTCCTGCTCCGCACCGGCCAGGTGTGCGGCTCGGAGGACTGTTCCTCCGAAGCGCTTCGGATAGCGCAGGCGCTCGGTCCGGGCTCCGTGGATCTCATTCTGTCCGGCGGCTCCGACACACCGCGAGACACGGTAGTCGCGGGGATCCCGATCGTGGAGGCAGCCGACCGCGGCCGTGCCGTCGCGGTTGTCGACGTGGTGAAGACCGTGGTCGGCGGACGGGAGTTGCGGCGCGGCTTCGTGCCGGTGGCGGCCGATCGCATAGCACCTGATTCGGGCGTCACGCGGCTCATCGAGGAGTATCGACGAATCACCGACTCGGCGGCCCGAGTCACGATTGCGCAGGTCAAGCTTCCCCTCAGCCGTCGGGACCAGGAACATGGCCTGGGCAACCTCATCGCCGACGCGCTCCAAAACGTGCTCCGGACCGACTTCGCCCTGATGGACAACGCGGGCATCCAAGCCGACCTGGCGGCCGGGGCCGTCCGGATGGGGGATCTGTTCGCCGTGCTTCCGCGCCAGAGCACGCTCGTCGTCATCGCGCTCACCGGCGCAGACATGACCCGCGTGTTGGAGCGTGTGGTGCAGGACGGTGCGCCGGCTGCCCATCTTTCCGGCGCGACCGTGAAGTTCGATCCATCCCGGCAGGTGGGACGGCGGGTGCGGGAAGTGCGGCTGGCGAACGGGAAGAAGATCGACAAGAAACACATCTACCGCCTGGCAGTGCCGGAAACCATGGCGGGCGATCCCCGCTGGGGTCTTCCGCGCGTCCCGCCGGAGGCCGAGAGTGGGCTGATCGATCTCGACGCCGTGGTGACCTATCTCCGTCGGTTGAGCTCACCGATCAGCTATACCCCCGATCCACGCTTCGTCTCGACGAGATGATGACGGCGCATATCCGGGTATTCGTGAACGAGTCCTCACAACTGGTGCCCGAAGGCGCCACCGCCCGGGACGCGGTGCGTTCCTGCGATGGGGAACTCAGCCGTCGGCTCGAGGACGGACGCGCGTACCTGACCGACGGCCGGGGGGTGCGGCTGGCCCCGGAGACCACGGTGACGGCGGGATCGATTCTCAGGGTGGTGGTCACCGCGCGGAAGCAGGTCGAGGACGTCGATGCTCACTCGTGAACTGATCGGTCGGCTGCCGAAGGCGGAATTGCACCTGCATTTCGACGGCTCGCTCCGGCCGTCGACCATGATCGAGTTGGCAGACCGAACGGGCGTGTCGCTTCCCACCAAGGATCCGACGGAGCTCAAGCGGCACATGTTGGCGTCGGACGTTCACAATCTCGAGGAGTATCTTGGAGCTCTTCGGATTCACCATCGCCGTACTTCAGACCCCGGAGGCGATCGAGCGGGTTGCGTACGAGATCGTGGAGGATGCCGCGGCCGATAACGTCCGGTATTTCGAGATCCGCTATTGCCCGGTGCTCAGTACGCGGGCGGGTCTGACACTCGCGGAGGTCCTCGAGGCCCAGTTCCGCGGCCTCCAGCGCGGCGAGCGTGACTTCGGGGTCAAGAGCCGGATCATCAATTGCGCACTCCGCTCGCACGATCCCCAGATCTCGGTGGATATCGCGCAGTGCTCGGTCGAGTTCCGGGACCGGGGTGTGGTCGGGTTCGATTTGGCCGGCGCCGAGGCGGGGCACCCTCCCGGCGTGCATGGGGAGGCGTTTGACATTGCAGCCCGCGGGTGTCTTGGGATTACGGTGCATGCCGGCGAGGCCGCCGGGCCTGAGTCCATCGCGGAGGCAGTGCATCGCTGTCACGCCGATCGGATTGGCCATGGTACGCGACTCCGGGAAGATCCCCGCCTCCAGAACTACCTGCGGGACCGGCGCACCTGCATCGAGACGAACATCACGAGTAACCTCCAGACTCGCGTCGTTTCCCGCGCATCGGCGCATCCGGTGCGCGGGTACTTCGACGCGGGCCTCGCGGTCACACTGTGCACCGATAATTGGCTGATGTGCGGGGTGTCGCTCTCGGATGAGTACTGGCTTGCGCACCAGGAACTTGGCTTCTCCAGAAGGGAGATCGATCAGATGATCCAGAGCGCGTTTGCCCACGCATTCCTGCCGTGGCCTGAACGGCAGGCGCTGCTTGCCGACATACGAGCGGAACTCGAGGCAATCCGGTGAGCGGGCTCTGGATGCTCCAGACGGCAGCCGAGCGCCTCGCCGAGGTGCAAGCCGGGCTGGACACGCCGCTGCTCGCGCGGTTGATGGGGTTGGTCGGCATCGCCACGATGCTCGCGATCGCGTTTCTCATGTCGAACAACAAGAAGCGCATCGACTGGCGCTTGGTGGGGATGGGGCTAGCCCTTCAGGCCGCCTTCGGATTCATCGTCCTGAAGACCCAGGCGGGCCAGGCCCTCTTCCGATGGATCGGGACCCTGGTGACGGGGCTGCTCAATTTTTCCGCCCAAGGCGGCAAGTTCATCTTCGGGAATCTGATCAATAACCTGGTCCCGGTCGGTCCGGTCGCCAATGGAGCCGTCGACGCGAGTGCGGGCGTGGTGGCGAACGTGGGCGCCTCCTTCGCGTTCTATGTGCTGCCGGTCATCATCTTCTTCTCGTCGCTGATGTCGGTGTTGTACCACCTGAACGTGATGCAATGGATCGTGAAGGGCATCGCCTGGGCGGTCCAGAAAACCCTCGGCACCTCGGGCGCCGAGACACTATCCGCCTCTGGCAACATCTTCATGGGGCAGACCGAGGCCCCGCTGCTCATCAAGCCGTTCATCAAGACCATGACCCGCTCCGAGATCAACACCGTCATGGTGGGCGGGTTTGCGACGGTCGCCGGCGGCGTGCTCGCGGCCTACGTCGGCATGCTGCAGGGATACTTCCCGGACATTGCGTCCCACCTGCTGGCCGCAAGCGTCATGAACATGCCGGCGGGTCTCCTCCTCTCGAAGATGATCGTGCCGGAAACCGAGGTCCCCGAAACGCGCGGCACCCTGAATCTCTCAGTGGAAAAGACCGACTCCGGGGTCATCGAGGCTGCGGCATCGGGCGCTGCGACCGGTGTGCAGCTCGCCCTCAACGTCGCGGGAATGTTGCTCGCGTTCATCGCGCTCGTGGCCCTGCTCGATTTCATGCTCGGGTGGGCGGGCGGCTTCGTAGGCCACGCCGAGTGGAGTGTGCAATACTTGTTGGGCTTGGTCATGCAGCCCCTGGTCTGGCTGATGGGAGTCCCGTGGCAGGACGCCTCCACGGTCGGCGGGTTGGTGGGAATCAAGATCGGCCTCAACGAATTCTTCGCCTACATCCAATTTGCCGGCGACCTGGGGACCAGCACCCTGCAACCGCGGAGCATCATCATCACGACCTACGCACTGCTCGGCTTCGCGAACTTCGCCTCCATCGCGATCCAGATCGGTGGCATCGGCGGGCTCGCGCCGGAACGCCGGAGCGAGATCGCCGGCCTCGGCCTCAGGGCCATGATCGGGGGGAACCTGGCGGCGTTCATGTCGGCCTCCTTGGCCGGGATGCTGGTCTGATGACGGCCACGACCCATCCCGATCCCGTCGCTGCCGCCGAGGCTATTCGCGCGCGGCTCGGCCAGCGGACGCCACGCCTGGCGATCGTCCTCGGCTCCGGCCTCGGAAGCCTGGCGGATCGGCTCGAGGACGCAGTGCGGATTTCGTATGGCGACATCCCGGGCTTCGAGACTCCGTCGGTTGAGGGACACAAGGGGGAGCTGGTGGCGGGGCGCCTCGCCGGGAAAGACGTCCTGGCCCAAAGCGGACGCTTCCATCTCTACGAAGGCCACAACGCCAACACCACCGCGCTTCCCGTCCGGGCGTTTGCGGAACTCGGTGTCGAGACGTTGATCGTGACGAACGCGGCCGGAGGAATTCGCCGGACCTTCCGGCCCGGCACCCTCATGCTCATCGCCGATCAGCTCAACCTGAGCTTTCGCAACCCTTTGTTCGGCCCGGTGCGAGCAGGAGAGGAACGCTTTCCAGACATGTCGGCCACCTACGATCCCGTGTTGCGTGACCTGGCCCGTTCGGTGGCGCGGGATCTGGGCGTGAGCCTCGAGGAGGGGGTCTACGCCGGCCTCATCGGCCCGAGCTACGAGACGCCGGCCGAGATCCGGATGCTCGAGCGGCTCGGCGCCGACGCGGTGGGGATGTCGACGGTGCTCGAGGTCATCGCCGCCCGCGCGAACGGCATCCGCTGCCTTGGGATCTCGACCATCACCAATTTCGCGGCGGGCATCTCGCCTGTCGCGCTCAGTCACGCCGAGGTCATGGAAACCGCGGCAGAGGTCGGCCGGGTGCTGGGGAATCTGGTGGAGGGTTTGGTCGGCGCGCTTTGAGCTCAGCGCTCGTCTGGCGCTCCGCCCGGGTGGGCGGGGACGAGATGGTTGAGCGGGCCGCTGCCGCTGCCGAGCCCTGGCGCTGCTGCAATCGCGCGGGTGACGAAGTCGATGGCCCGCGCCACGGCGGTCTGAATGTCTTCCTCGAGCGCCAGGCACGCCGTAATCGCGGCGGATAAGGTGCATCCCGATCCGTGGGTCGAGGCCGTGACGATCCGCGGGTGCGGAAAGCGTCGAATCCCGGCCGGCAACACCAATACGTCGACCAACTCGTCACCGGGCTGATGTCCGGCCTTGATCAGGGCGGCGCGCGCCCCGAGCTCCAGCAGCCGCGAACCCGCTCGTACCATGTCGTCGACCGAGCCGATCGACACGCCGGTCAGGATCTCCGCCTCGTGCAGGTTGGGTGTGACCACCGCGGCGAGCGGGACGAGCTGGTCACGAATGACCGCCTCCGCATCCTGAGAGAGCAGACGGTCGCCGGAGGTCGCGACCATGACGGGATCGAGTACATACTCCCTCCAGGCATAGTGCTCGATGGCCTGGGCAACCTGGAGTGCCAGTTCGGCGGTCGCCAGCATGCCGGTCTTGAGCGCCGCCGGCGGGAGGTCCTCCGCAAGCGCGTCGAGCTGATCGGCCACGACGTTGGATGGAATGGGATGGACCGAGCGGACCCCGCGAGTATTTTGCGCAGTCACCGCGACGATGACCGAGGTTCCGTATACTCCGAACTGGTGAAACGTCTTGAGGTCCGCCTGGATGCCGGCACCTCCACCTGAGTCCGATCCGGCAACGGTGAGGGCAATCTTCATGGGAGCATTCCGTCGGGAGCCATGTCTGGGTCCATCCAGTCGTTGATTCGCGATCTCCATCGCCGCCGGGGCCGCGAGCGCCGCAACCTGACCCTGATCGAGGGTGTCCGGCTGATCGAAGAGGCGCTCGCCGCCGGGATGATCTTCCGCGGCGCGGCCGTGTCACCCAGTCTGGAAGGTACGCCGCGTGGCGCCGCCCTCAAGTCCGCGCTCGAATCGCGGGCCGTGCCGCTGGTCGGCGTCTCCGACAAGGACCTCGCCAATCTCGCCGACACCGAACACCCGCAGGGGGTCGTCGCGGTCATCGAGCCGAAGCAATGGACGCTAGACGATGTGCGGGCCGAGCCCGGGCGTCCCGTGCTCGTGCTGGATCGGGTGCAGGATCCAGGCAACGTCGGCACCATGGTGCGGACCGCCTTCGGTCTCGGAGCGGCTGGAGTGATCGCCCTCAAAGGCACGGCCGAACTCAGTGCTCCCAAGGTGTTGCGCGGCAGCATGGGGGCATCGTTCCGGCTACCCGCGGCTTGGGCGGACGTTCAGGCGTTCGTGGAGTGGCACCGGGTGTCGGGTGGGGCGCTGTGGCTGGCGGATGCGGCGGGGGAGCCCGTTGGTGGCATAAAGGCTGCTGGCGCGGTCACCATCGTGATCGGGAATGAGGGAGCAGGGATCGATCCGGCCCTGGGCGTCCTGGCCCATCGACGGGTCGCCATTCCGCTCGTCGGCCCAGCCGAGTCGCTCAATGCGGCCGTGACGGCAGGAATCCTCCTGTACGAGGTGATTAGTGGAGCGTGAGCTCTTGGAGGCCCGGGCGTTGGTGGTGGCGTTCGCGGCCATGCTTGGCGCCATCATCGGAAGTTTCCTGAATGTCTGCATCTTGCGGTGGCCGGCCGATCAATCCGTCATCTCGCCGCGGTCCCGGTGCCCGGGATGCGGACAGCCGATCGCCTGGTACGACAATATTCCCGTCCTATCCTGGCTGCTGCTCCGCGGCCGATGCCGGAACTGCAAGTCGCCCGTGTCGATCCAATATCCGCTGGTCGAGCTCGCGGCCGCCGGCCTCTGGGCCTTCATGGCATACCGGGAGGGTGTCTCCCTCGAGGCCTTTCGCGGAGCCATCCTGGGCACCATCCTGCTCGGCATCGCCATGACCGACGCGCGGGAGTACACCATCCCGGACGAGTTCACCCTGGGCGGCCTGGTGATCGGGCTCCTGTTCGCGGTGGCCGGCGGCTGGCTTGGGTTGTGGCACGCGGTCTTCGGCGCGGCCATCGGCTTCGGCCTCCTCTGGTTGGTTGGCTACGTCGGCACGCTGGTGTTGAAAGAAGACGCGATGGGTGGCGGCGACATCAAGATGATGGCCATGGTCGGCGCCTTCCTCGGCTGGCAGGGGGTGCTGCTCACTATCTTCCTCGGCGCGTTGCTCGGCACGCTGATCTTCGTCCCGCTCACCCTCCTCGGGCAGAAGAAGCTGGTGCCGTTCGGGATCTTTCTCGCCATTGGCGCCGCCGCCACCTTCCTCGTGGGACCGGAAATCATCGAATGGTATCGACGGTACTTGATGGCGTAGCGGCGGTGTCGGATGTGGGGCATGCTGATGCTGGCGGCAGCCGGAGCCTGCCGGGGCGAGCCTCCCCGTCCTCCCGTGGCGAGCGACATCCAGCGTATGGTCGACAGCCTTGCGCCACTCATCGAAGACGCGGTAGGCCTGCCGTACAAGGAGCCGCCGGTCTCCGGATTGCGGAGCCGCGACGACGTGCGTCGCTATATCATCGCGAAACTCAACCAGGAACTGCCGCCGGAGAAACTCGCCGGCGTGCAGGAGGCCTATCGCTTGTTCGGCCTGCTGCCCGATACGCTCGAGCTCGGGCCGGTCATCACCGACCTCCTGTCCCAACAAGTGGTCGGGTTCTTCGACCCTGATTCCGCCATGCTGTTTGTGGTGGAAGGCAGCGATCCCGTCCAGGTCCGATTGGTGGTCGCCCATGAATTGGTCCACGCCCTCCAGGGCCAATACCTGCCGCTCGCATCGATGCTCGCGTCGAAGGGCGATAACGATCTGAGCACGGCCATCCAATCGACCCTCGAGGGGCAGGCGAACTACGCGTCACTGGTGCTGTTCGCCGGCGCGGCCACCGTGTCCAGCCCATCCTTCTGGGAGGAGGTCCGCCGCGCGAGCGAGTCCGCGACCGGCACCCTCCCGCCTGGCCTGCCGCTCTTGCTCAAAGAGTGGCTGCTCTTTCCGTACCTGGGTGGCGGAGAGTTCATGCAGTGGTGGGAGACCTCGGCCTTGGCGGACACCGTCCCATTCGGGGCGCGCATGCCGGTCTCGACCGAACAGATCCTGCATCCCTCCCGCTACCAGGCCGGGGATGTTCCCGTGCCGATGGCGTTCACCGACTCGACTCCTGACGTGATGTACCAAGACAATCTCGGAGAATTCGAGATTCGCATTCTGCTGGCCGCACGTACGGGCCGGAACACGCTCAACTCAGCCCTCGCCTTGGGGTGGGGGGGCGACCGGTACCGGGTGTATCGGACGCCGAGCGGTTCTGCCCTCGTGTGGTACAGCGTGTGGGATGACGCGCGGTCCGCGAGCCGATTCCGCGATACGTTCGGACGAGCTTTGGGGAACTCCGATCGGCCCGGCTATCGAACCAGGCTCGATGATGTCCGGATTGATGACCGGGACGCCATCCGGGTCGTGATCGCGCCGGAGGGGTGGACCGCCTGGCGCGACCTGCCCGACGCCCGCATCCTGCCACCGCGCTAACGGGCGCCACGTCAATTCCACCTGAGCCATCTTCGCGCCGGCTGTTTTGGCTTGGGGGTCGAGAGGAGACCACCCCGTTCCTTCTGGACCTCCGAGAGCGTCTTGGTCGACACCGAGGCGATCTCGAGCACGGTCGCGAGAAACGAAAGGCCGCAGACGATCTCGGTATTGGTGAGCGACCGGCTCACCTCCATGGTAGCCTCGGGCCCGTTGGGAATCGCATCGGCCAGGCGGCTGGCGACACGCGCCCCCGCCTGCGCTTGGCTCTCGAAATCGAGTGTGCCGTCGGTTGGGTCGGGTCGCATCGCTGCTGCTCCTCGGGTGGTTGGTTCCCTGCAGTGTCGCCTTCTGGAAGGACGCGACATAATCCTTCCGACGACGAGCGGACCGAAAGCAAGACCGCGGGAGCCGATGCCCCCGCGGTCTTGATCGACCTGGCCCTCTCGCCTGCTACGATCCGCCACCCGTCGTGATCCGGACGGTGATGTCCTGGCTCCGAATCACGATCTCCTCCTCGGTACGAGTGACGGTGATCGGGCCGCCGGTGACCTGAACAAAGGCGTCGCCGATGTTTCCCGAAAACCTCGGCTCAGCCACGTCGGCGAGCGGGGTCGGTTCGGGAGCGACCCCGCGCACTCGGGCGGCTTCCAGCAGGCGTCTCGCCAGAACCATTTTCGATTCGGGCACCACACCGACGTCGCGTTCCATACCGTTTCGCACGAGGCGAAGGCTCACGGTGTCGCCCGCCTCGACCGCGCCGAACAGGCGGCCCCCTTCGTCTGTTGTGAGCGGTACGGCGTTGATATGGGTCAGGATGTCACCGCTTCGGATGCCGGCCGCATAGGCAGGTCCGTCGCGCTCGACGCGCTGAACTGTCGGGGGTTCTCGAAAACCCCACACCACGGCATCCTCGGTCCGGTCGATCGTGCAATCGGAGCATCTGATGCTGAACCCCAGCCGTGCGCGCGGCTCCGGAGGAGGAGGCGGGGCGGGCACCTCCACCGTTCTCCGCGGGCGCGGCGCGGCGGTGGGCCGTGGTGGCCGGGGCTCACGCACTGGCCGGGGTGCGGCGTCCACTCGGGGAGCCCGAACGGCCGTGCGAACCGTCTCGCAGGTAGCAGCCGGTGTGACGGCGACGTCGAGCTCGCGGCCGCCGCGCCGAACCTTCAGCATGACCGGCTTGCCTGCCTCGAGTAGGCCGAACCGGCGGCCGCCCTCGCGCGTCGTGATGAGATGACCGTCGATGGCGGCGATGACGTCACCATTCTTGAGCTTCCCCGCTGCGGGGCCGTCGGCCTTGATACCCCCGATCGTTGGCTCGGAGCTAAACTCCCAGCGATGGCCGAGCGGGTCGTCCTCGGGCTGGACAGGGTGCAGTTACTGCACTCGAGCTCGGCATAGCCCAGCGTGCCAGTACGGGCAGTACCGGCCGGGCAGGCTTGGGCGACCCCTTGTTGCGCCGCGGCACTGACCGTGCAGACGACTGTCCAGCGCGAGTGCCGCAGCCACCCGCACTGCGCGCCATCATCAAATATCGAAACACGAACATCGTTCCTCCTCAGGTCGCGGTCGCCTCAAAACCAGACGACGTGTCGAATGACGCTCTGTTCGTCCTCGGTTTGCTGTTCACGCCGCAGGTTGTCAAGGCGGTCGCGTATCGTGACGGCGATGGGATCGTCCGGGGCAGCTCCGACCAACCCATGGGCCGCCGCATACAGGGCGGTGAGCGCCGGCCTCGCGTCCCTGCGCCACCGCGCCGTTGCTCGATGAATCCGCGAGCTGAGACAAGGCGGCGAGGGCGGTGACATAGGCCGATCCGGTGCGCTGCACCGCCGCGGCCATCTCTAGCGCGGTCTCATGTTGTGCGGCGGCCATCGAGTCCGCGATGGCGCGCGACCCGAACCACTGGCCCACGGCAACGCCACCAACGAACAGAGGCCGCGCGGCAGCCAGCCCCGCCGCGATCAACGGAATCCTGCCGCGCCATCGCCCGTGGCGGCGTCTACCGATCAGCAGGCCCCGCTCCGCCAGGGCTTGGACCGTGCGTTCCTCGGCCAGCCGGCTGGGCTCCCGGGTCTTCGGCAATGCCTCGAACGCGGCCTGCTCTTCGGGCGTCAGCATGCCACCCGTGTCATTGGTCATGGTACCCTCACCTGGCCCGCAGGGGCCGAAGACAGTCGGGACCGAAGCGCCCGGCGCCCCCGGGACAACTGACTCTTGGACGTGTTGCTCGAGATCTCGAGCCGCTCCGCGATTTCTTCATGGGTGAATCCTTCGACATCGTGTAAGACCACGACCGTGCGATAGCCGGGCGGTAACTCCGTCAGCGCGGTCTCGAGATCGATGCCGATCGTGGAGTGGTTCGCGTGCGCGCGGCCACCTCCTCCTCGAGCATGATCCAGTTCCGGTCCTTCTTCCGAAACAACTCCCGGCACCGGTTGAGGCCGATGCCCAGCAGCCATGTCCCGAAGGCCGACTCCCAGCGGAATTGGCTCAACTTCTCGACCGCCTTGATCCAGGTGTCCTGTACCACGTCCTCCGCATCGAGCTCATTCCCGCCAAGGCGCAGGACAAAGGCGTAGAGTCGTGGCGTGTGGCGGCGATCAAGCTCGCGGAACGCGAACTCGTCCCCCTGGTGCGACACCCGATCTCCCCAGGCGGTCGTGCGGCTCCGGCTCTCGAGGCTGCTTCGTTGCGTACTTCGTGGGTCAGGGGGTCGAAGGTTTCCACCCACGGTCGGGGAACGGCCGAGTGGGAGCATCCTGGGAAACTGAAGCGGTAGGCGAAGGTGGGGGCTCCGGCATCCGCTCAGGCGAGCAGTTGGTTGATCAGGAAGGCGACCAGGCCGATCGTGCGCCCAGCATGTACCCGATCCGCACGATAGATGTCGCTCGCGCTGGCTCACCCCGCCACGATCTCCTCCATGCGCTGGGTCGAGAATCCGAGAACCTTCTTCTCGACCATCTCCTGGACGCTGAACTGCTCCGCGATGCCGGCACCTGTTGGCGCGTACGCATCCCACGCTGCGTCGGTCATGCCGCGCGCGCGCATCCCCTCTCCTGTCCTCGCCGACGGCCGCGGGGCGGCGAGCGACGGAAAGGCGATGGTGAACCGACTGCGTGGCGTCGCGAACCACCACCTTGGCCTTCTCGGTGGCGACGGAGTCTCCCAGGAGCTGTGGGACCCGCTGCGGCCGGCAGGACGTGCAGCACGCCGCCCGTACGCTGCGCCGCCGCCGGAGGCGCGATCGACCGTGCGCGCGATGACCCGATCGGGTCGGCGACCACACGTCACCTTCACCAACCGGTCGCCCGGGTCCTGGCCACCGCGCCCGCCGCTCCAGGCCGGCCGGGCACACCGCCTCGCTCAGCGGGATGCAGAATGTTCCACGATCGCGGCGTTGCCGCCCTGCTGTTCGAACTGCTCGCGCGTCTGCCGGCGATGCTGATGGTGCCAGCGAGCTCGCTCGACCCCGTCGCGCTCGATGATATGTACCAGCACACCACACAAACGTGCTGTGCGGCGCCACGGGCGGCGTTCCAGGCCAGGAGCCGCTCGTGGACGGCGAAACCCCCGGATCGAACCGTCGAATGCCTGGCGGAGCGCCACGCGCACGCGACTCTTGGCCTCGGGATCGGCGAGCACGCCGCGATCACGCTCCGGCGCGACCGGTCGTAATCGGTGATCGCCTGCTCGACCCGCCTACCCACCAGCCGAATGGGAGGCGCTCGATGAGCGGCTCGGTGTCGCCTGCCAGGCGATCGAGCTGCGCATCCAGAATGACGAAGGGTACGCTCCAGTTCCGGCCCGTCGGCAAGCTGCTGTACACCCGGCGTCCACCTTCGTTCCGCCAAGTGCGTCCGCCGGTCGGCGGTGAGAATCCCCGCGATGGGCTTGTGGCCGACCTCATCCTGGAGCTTCTGAATCCACCCGCTTCATGAGCCCGGCAAATGCGGGCGTTTGGGCATACTCGACCAACCGCAATGACACCTTCTCGCCCAGGGTGCCAATGGCGCCATCGAGCGAGGCGGCCATGTCAGGGCTCAGGTCGGCTCTTGAGCGGGCCGCGATCCGCTTCCAGGAGATCGTTCGGATGCTATCGAGCGTTCCTGGCCGTGAAGGCCTGTATCGATTTCCGGCGCGCTACAACGCAGCCAGTCCTCGGCCGTCAGCAGCTTCTACCCGACCGTTTTCCCGATGCTAATGGCCAACCACCTGCTCCTGGGGATGGCGCCGTGATCGTCAACGGCCCAACCCCCGCCGCTGGTCAGATATGACGACGACAACACCAGATAGGCCACCGGCGGCGGCTGGTGAACCCGCCCGAGAGCGATCCGACCAGGACCGTGATGATCCAGGTCAGCAGGGTCTGGGGATCCATGGGGGAAAGAATGGGTGGGAACGCGGCTTCGGGGAAGGGCTGGTGGCACCCGTCTCGGCGGATCGGCGGCGGGGCGGTTCGGCGGGCCACGAGCGTGTTCGCGCTCCGCTCATCGACCAAGACTCCTTCCCGAAATCGAACGGTAGAGACCCACGACTCGGCTGGTCCGGAACTTCGGGCTTGCCTGCCGTCCGCTCGCCTCCAAGCCCACAGACAGCCAGGTCCTTCCGCGAGTAGAAGCGAATACGGAGAGTTCGGCCAGCGAACCGATCGATATATCCAGGTACTGCGGCGAAATCCCCTGGACCCTCGTTTCGCGGAACCTTCAGCGATGTTGGCGCGTTATCGAATGGCAGCTCTTCGGACCTGTGGCGGTGAGGCAAACCGCTCCTCGGCGGGCCATCTCTTTGTGACATGGTAAACATCGAGAGTCAGGTCGACGAGCCACTTTCCACGCATCGAATCTCTGATAGGGCCACGTTCGCAGAATCCACTGCTGTGAAAATGGGAAACCAAAGCGGCAGGAGTAGGTGCGCTAAACGCAGGTTCCAAATCGCGCTGTGGAGAACTAAGCGAATGCGTCATCCGTGGGGTAGTGCGGACGCGCCGGAACCGACCGAACTGCCTGACCGCCGAACCGCCGAACCGCCCAACCGCCCAACCGCCAAGCCGGCCATCGATCGAGGCTCCGTTCTCCTTGCTCTCCCCCGCGTATCCCGTTTAACCCTGGGCTTATGTTTGAAGACCTTTCCGGCAAACTCACCGCTTCGCTCCCGAAGCTGACCAAGCGCGGGGTCCTCACCGAGACGCCCATCCGCAGGGCTGCGGGAAATCCGGCGCACCTGCCTATAAAGCCGACGTCGAGCTTCCGAGCTAACCCCAATTCCTCGAGCGGGTGCAGGAGAAGGCGGTCGGTGTCGTGGCGTCGAGACGGTCCGGCCGGGCGGCAGCTACGTCGGGATCGTCTATGACGAGCTGCTCGTCGCCCTGTTCGGCGAAACGCAGGCCCGATCGCCGCGCCCCCGTGCCGCCGACGGTGGTGCTGCTGGTAGGGTTGCCGGGATCCGGCAAGACGACCACCACGGGCAGCTCGCCAAGCGGCTCAGGCTGAGCCAAGGCACCCTTCCTGGTCGCGGCCTGCTCGCCGCCGGCGGCCGTCGATCAACTGGTCTCCTACGCTGGCCGGCCAGGTCGGCGTCGGCGTGCCTGCCAACAGGGGTCACCGACGTCGTCGCTGTCGTCGAGCGTGGGATCGCGGCGGCCGGCTCGCGCGCGCCCGCGCGGTCCTAGGTCGATTCTACCGCGGGCCGGCTACCAGATCGACGAAGCCATGATGCGAGCTCGAGGCAGCTGCAAGGCCGCGGTCAAGCCGCACGAGATCCTGCGGTGGCCAACAGAATGACCCGCCGAGGACGGGTGTCGGTCGCCAAGGGTTCCCGACTCGCTCGGCGTGACCGGTGTGATTCTGACCAAGATGGACGGCGACGCCCGTGGTGGCGCCGCGCTGTCGATCTACGGCGTGACCCGGGCGCCCATCAGTACGTCGGCGTCGGCGAGAGCCTTGCGATGCCCTCGGCGCATTCTTCCCGGCCCGGATGGCAGGCCGCATTCTCCAGCAGGGCGATCTCCTGACCCTGGTCGAGAAGGCGCAGGTGGCGGTAGATGAAAAGGAAGCCGTGCGGTTGGCCAAGAAGGTCACGTCCAAGAAGGGCCTGGATCTCGAAGATTTCTTGCGTGCCATGCGGCAGATTCAGAAACTCGGGCCGCTCAAGAATGTGTTGGGGCTCTTGCCCGGCGTGAATCCGGCGATGTTGAAGCAGGCCGACATCGAGCGAGGACCGCGTCAAGCACGTCGAGGCCATCGTGCTGTCCATGACGCCGAAGGAGCGCGCCCAGCCGGACGTGCTCAACGGGTCGCGTCGGCTCCGCATCGCGAAAGGATCGGGCCGCACGGTGCAAGAAGTGAATGCGCTGCTGAGTCAATTCAAGCAGATGCAGAAAATGATGAAAGGCGCGGGGAAGGGCGGCCTCAAGTTACCCTTCGGGCCCGGGTTCCCCGGCTAGGACTCTCGCGAGGTAGTCACATTATGGCAACACGCATCCGTCTCCGCCGCGTCGGCCGAAAGAAGCTGCCGATGTACCGTATCGTCGTCGCCGACAAGCGCGCCCCGCGCGACGGCCGCTTCATCGAGATACTCGGCACCTATACCCCGGCGGCCAAGACCCAGCAGTTCACGGTCGATACCGACCGCGCCCGGGAATGGCTCGCGAAAGGGGCAACGACGTCCGAGACGGTCGAATCGTTGTTCAAGCAGGCCGGAGTCTACCAGACCACACCGTCCTAATGGCGGAGGCCGCACGCCGCCTCGTCGTCGGACGGCTGCGGAAACCGCATGGTCTCAAGGGTGAGTGTGCGGTGTTTCCGTTGACGGATAGCCCGGACGAGGTGTTCCAGCCGGGCCGGCGGTTATGGATGGTGGATCTGGCGGGGAACGACGTGGGCGAGGCGCTCACGATCGAACGCGGACGGGGCCACCACCGCGAGTGGTTGCTCAAGTTCGAGGGTATCGACAGCAGGACGGCACTGGAGGCGTTGCCCGCGTTTCGCGGGGTCCTGGTCGCCGCGGACGCGGCGGACCTGTCGCCTCCGGCCGACGACGAGATGTACACCCACGAGTTGGTGGGGTTCTCGGTCCGGACGGCCGACGGGACCGCGATCGGTGTGGTCTCCGAGCTGTACGAGCTGCCGTCGGGATTGACGCTCGAAGTGCAGGGTCCCAAGCGGGAATTCCTGTTGCCGTACCGACAGGAATTCGTGCACGAGGTAAACCGCGACCAGCGGGCATTGACGGTGACGGTACCCGAGGGTTTGATCGAGTGAATGCCGCCCCCGCCTGAGGCGCCTTGGCGATGCTGCGGATCGATGTCGTCACGTTGTTTCCCGAGGTGTTCGAGCCCTATCTGAGCACGAGCATCCTCGGACGCGCGAGGGCGAAGGAGCTGGTGGAGTACCGGCTGGTGCAGCTCAGGGAGTTCACGCACGACCGGCATCAGACGGTGGACGACTATGCCTACGGCGGCGGCGCCGGGATGGTGCTCAAGCCGGAGCCGTTCTTCGAGGCGGTGGATGCCCTGGCCCCGACCGGGCCGATCGTGCTGTTGTCCGCCAGAGGACGTCCGTTCACTCATCGCGACGCCGTGCGGTTGTCGCTCGAGGAACGGGTGACGCTCCTCTGCGGCCACTATAAGGACGTGGACCAGCGGGTGGCCGACGGATTGGCGACGGACGAGTTCTCCATCGGGGAGTTTGTCCTGTCGGGTGGCGAGCCGGCCGCGATGTGTGTCATCGATGCGGTGGTGCGACTTCTGCCGGGGGCCTTGGGCGATCACGAATCGGCCAGCTCCGATTCGCACTACGACGGGCTCCTGAGCCCGCCGAGCTACACGCGCCCGGCCGAGTACCGTGGGTTGCGAGTGCCCGAAGTACTGCTCTCCGGCAACCATGCGGAGATCGAGGCGTGGCGCGAGCGTGAGGGGCAGCGACTCTCGACCGAGCGACGGCCCGGTGCCCGCTCCGACGATGCCGAACGCTGACGGGAACGACTATCTTACTGGCGACAGCGCCGGGTGGCGCGGAGGATGAAATCATGGGTCGGATGGCTACGATAGAACAGACGGGGATTCGCGAGGATCTCCCGCACTTCGCCGCCGGCGACACGGTGCGCGTCATGGTGCGCGTGCGCGAAGGGGACAAGGAGCGGCTCCAGGCCTTCGAGGGCAACGTGATCGCCCGCCGTGGCGGCGGTATCAGCGAGACCTTCACGGTGCGAAAGATCTCGGCCGGCGTCGGGGTCGAGCGCATCTTCCCGCTCCATAGCCCCTCGATTGCCTCCATCGAGCTGGTCCGGCGCGGACGGGTCCGGCAGGCCAAGCTGTACTACCTGCGCGAGCTGAGCGGCAAGGCCGCACGCATTCAGGAGAAGCGCGAGAAGTAACGATGGCCCCGCGCGCTCCCGCCCCGTCGCTGCGGCGCGAAGCCGCGCTCTGGGCGGAGGAGCGGGTGTTGATCGGTGTGGATGAAGTCGGCCGCGGCCCCCTGGCAGGACCAGTGGTGGCCGCGGCCGTCTTGTTTCCGGCGCGGGTGCGCCGGGTGCGCGGGGTGCGGGACAGCAAGGAACTGCCCGCGGCGAAACGCCGGAAGCTGGCCGAGCGGATCCGCGATCGCGCCCGCGCGATCGGCGTTGGAGCGGCCTCAACCAAGGAAATCGATCGCCTCAACATCCGGCGTGCCACGGCGCTGGCCATGCGCCGCGCCGTCTTCCGCGCCTGCCGCATTGCCGGCATCCTCGACCAGCCGACTGATCCGCTTCCATCCGATGTCACCATCCTGCTCGACGGGCTTCCCATGCCCGAGCTGGGCATGCCGCACGAGGCATTAGTCGATGGCGACGCATTGTGCTACTCGGTGGCCGCGGCCGGTGTGGTGGCCAAGACAGTCCGCGACGAGTTGATGTGCCGGCTGGCGCGGCGGCATCCGGCTTATGGGTGGGATTCCAACATGGGGTATGGGACGGCGGAGCATCGCGAGGCGATCGCCACGAGCGGCGCCACGGCGCATCACCGGTTCAGCTTCGAGCCGGTGAGTCAACTCGGGCTCGACCTGTGAGCTACGTGGGAGGCGTTTAATCCCTCCTAGTCGGGCTGGAAGTCTCTCTGCTTGAGGTACTCCAGGTATCCCTTGGCAATACCCGGTACTGTCCCTTGTGCGTGGAGTCTCTCAAGGACGGCCTGCCCTCGCGGGCCCATTCGGGTCAGTGAAACCAGAGCTGTATGTGCGGGAGGTCGATCCGAGCCACTGTCGAGTGAGTTGTCTTCCTGTGCTACGGCTTCGAGGAATGCGGCGGCTTCCGCCTCTTCAATCTGAAGGTGCATTTGTGATACGATAAGTGTACGCACCCCGTAGTCGCGTGATTGATGATACACCCGGCTAAGTCTGTCCACGATGCCTCTTATTGTTGGTGACCCAGCGACCTTCCGTCCTGGCGTCATAAGCGACGCAACCGCCACGCCCCGCACGTTCTCATCGGAGTCGAGGGCGAGGTCTTCCAATCCGTCGAGCAAAGTCGTGACCACAGGCCGACTGTATCCGTCGGGATCTTCTAGAATCATCACCACGGAGAGGGTGGGCGAATGCTCACAAGCTTTGCCTGCCGAATGTGTCTGTCTCAAGCAGGCCAGTGCGGCCTCCGCCTGCCCCTGAGCGGCTACGGGCTGCAGACTGAACAGGAGCAACAACCCGCTCAATATGGAGAATCTCATCTGTGCAATGCCTCCAACGAGTAAGTGATCGCGCGACCGTTGAACAGACAGTCAGATGCGGCACCTGGTCCCAGGGTACCATAGCGGAATGCCGACAAACTCGGGACTTCGATTATTGTAGTAATTGGTGGGATCATAGAACCAGGCAGCGCAGAGTGGATCGGACCAGTTGCTGTGGACGTAGACATGGTTGTTGTCCGCACCAGCTATGAGTCTCCCCTCGATGTCATATACGGCTATGCCAACCTGGATGGCCAAGTTGGATGAGTCGGCATCCAGCATGGGCTCAAGACCAAGGAACGGGTCGTTTACAGTGTCGCTCGCGGCCAACTCTATCCTGGCTTGATGTCCATTGGCGGCTACATTTGTGGGGCCAAGCGTGCCATATCCTTCGTGATTCAAGAGCGCTGGGAACATCGTCGTATCCAACCCCAGCTTCTCGCATTTCGTATTGTAATCGTAAAAGTTTACGATGTTTGGCTGGTTCTTCCCTATCCCAAGGGCCTTGCGGCATTGTTGAGTGAGAGCGCCCTGCTGAAGAGTGTCACTCTTGCCCTGCCTGAGATACGGGTTCAGCGATGAGGCGCGTTCAATGCGATATTGCACGGCTTCGACATACCAAATGCCGCCATTGGGACCGGAATCCTGTACCTCAGCTGAAATGTAGCCAGAATCGGGATTTATGGTGATGTCAGGATCCAGGATCCCCGTGGATGCACAATGGGACTGCCTAGAGTTGAGTGCTAACTGACCGGGATACGGTGCGTAGTTCGGGTAGTAGCCACAGGCTGAGTCGGGAGTGCCGGCAGGGAGAATCGTGTCAGCCTTGAAGTCCCAATGCGAGGCGGGGTCCCAACTCCATGGACGGCGCGTCACCTTGAGAGTGTCAGTCAGGGTGTCTGTAACTCCGTTGGCGATGACTATGGCACTGACTTTTCCGGCTGCTACAGCGGTTCCGGACCATATGGTGTCAGTAGAGGCACTTGGTACCACAACTAATAGGCCTTTCGGTAAAAGGCCTTCGAATTCCCACCCCGCTACCGAATCTACCGTACCGTTAATCCGGCAGGTTGCCGAGTCCCCTCGTACAACCGGGCCCCCGAGGATACCATCTCCCGGGCCACACGTGAGGGAGGGTGGACCGCAAGATTGGGCCGCCGCTGCGCCAGCCCCAGCCGGGAGGCACGGATCGATATACGGCCCAGTCATGTTGCCCCACTGCGTTTCGTAGGCCTTCTCGCCGTATTCGATGCGAAACACCCCGAACTCGAGTGTTGCCGAACCCGTAGAATCGGCGGTCACGTCAATCGAGAGGAGCCGCTTGGTGCCGTTGGCCAATTCCTGCTGTGTCAGCAAGCGCCTGGTGCCCGGCGGGTTGCCGAATCCCGATGAAGGATGTCACACCATAGATGCCACCGCCACCTGATGCGGTTCGCTGCACTTCGACGGACCAGGTGAAGGTATCGGCCGGAGCCAGGCCGGAGATGATCCCCGTGGCGTAGAATCCCCCCGACTGCCCCGGGACGCCGAGGCCCCAGGGGTTGCCTTCGATTCACACGGTGCTGTCGGCCGGCCAATTCAGGTCGTCGGGGGGAGGGAACATGGCGGGCGGGAGGTCGTACCACATGGATCGGCAGCCAAGGTCGGTCGGCGCTAGGGAAGGAGGAGTGAAGACTGAGTTAAGGCTTGGTAAAGACTGACGCAGGCTACCCTGGCAAGCCGCAATTGTTTAGGGTTTTCCCTAGTGCGTGCTTCTCGAGTTGGCTTTGTTACCCCTCTTCTGATCCTTCATCCGCGCCGCACACCTCGCCGATCCCCGCCGCCACCGCATCGACCAGCAGCTTGATCTCCTCCTCCTCGATGGTGAGCGGCGGCATGAGAATCACGACATCCCCGATCGCGCCGACGAACGCGCCGTGAGACCGCGCAGCCATCGCTGATCTGGTTCCGCGACGCTCCTCCCGAGGAAAGGGCTTCTTCGAGGCCGCATCCGCCACCAGCTCGATGCCCGCCGCCAGGCCGAACTGCCGCACCTCACCGACACTCGGAAACTGCCCGAGGCGGGTCAGCTCCCGCTCCAGCCTGGTGATTTTGTCGGGCAAGGCGTCGAGAATTCCGTCCTGCTCGAAGATGTCGAGGGTAGCGAGTGCCGCGGCCGCGGCCAGGGCGTTGCCCGCGAAGGGGTCGCCATGATAGAAGGCCCTGGCGCCGCCGCCCCCACCGTCGAATGCCTGAAAGATCTTTTCTGAAGTGAGCGTCACCGCCATCGGCAAGTAGCCGCCGGTCAGGCCGTTGGCGATGCACAGGAAATCCGGCGTGACGCCGAGCCGCTCCGAGGCGAACATGGTCCCGGAACGGCCCAATCCCAGCATCGACTCGTCGTGGATGAGCAGAGCCCCGACCTTGTCCGCGATGTCATGGATCTTGGCGAGGTATCCCTCCGGCTGGGTGATCATGCCGCCGGGAATCTGGAGCCCCGGCTCGATGACGATCCCGGCGATCCGGCCGGCGTTGTCGAACGCGACCTGCTCCAATTCTTTCATGCAATCGCTCACGCATTTGTCGCGCGTCAATCCGTTGGGGCAGCGATAGCAGTAGGGCGAGTGCGCGTGCAGGGTCGTGAAGAGGAGTTTCCGATACGGTTGTTGGAACCGCTCGATGCCGCCGAGTGACAGCGCGCCGATCGAATCCCCATGGTAGGCGTTGCCGAGGCTCAGGAACACCTGCCGCGCGGAGTGTCGCCCTCCGTCCGCCTGTTGCCAATACTGGTAGGCCATCTTGAGCGCCGCCTCCACGGCCCCGGCCGGGCTGTCCGAGAAGAACACCCGAGTCAGCCCCTGTGGCGCGATCTCCACCAGGCGATGAGCCAGGGTCACCGCCTGATCCGTGGCGTTCCCGAACAGGGTTGTGTGAGCGATACGCCCGAGTTGCTCGGTGATCGCGGCGTCCATCTCGGGGCGACGGTGGCCGAACGAGTTGGAGGAGAGCGAGGCGATGCCGTCGAGGTATCGGTTCCCGTCGATGTCGATGAGGTAATGCCCCTCACCCTTGACGATCATGAGCGCGTCGGCTTGCCGCTCGTGCGCGGTGAAGGGGTGCCACAAGTGGGTCTCGTCCCACTGCCGCAGTCGCCCGGCCTCAGACCCGGCGTCGTCGGCTTCGGGTGGTTCGTCTGGGTCCGAGTCGGCTCGGGGCTTCAGGTCCTCTGACATGTTGATGAGTAGCTCGGTATCGGGAAATCAGGGGCTCCGGCCCGTTGCGACCGGGTGCGTCGGTCTTGAGTTTCGCTTACCGCCGTGCGACGTTTGGGGCGTCGGGGGCGTAGCTCAACCGGTAGAGCAACAGACTTTTAATCTGTAGGTCGTGGGTTCGAGTCCCACCGCCCCCTCTGTGCTGCTCGGTTCCTGCAAATGTCGCATCGGCTCGACTAACCTACATTATGGAATGCTCGAGCGGAAACCCCGGTGGGGGCCACCGGCTTGGCCGCGCCGAGCGGAAATCGGCCTTCGCGGGGGGTGTGGCGTGCCTCTTGCCAAGGATCTCTTTACGGGGCATATTGGCCGCCCCCTACACGACACGAACGACTCGGGGTAGTCCCATGGCGTGGCGAGTTCTTGAGCACCAAGACCAGGTTTGGAAAGTGAGCGTGGCCGCGGAGCGTTGCGCCAACATGACGCTGTGGCAGCTCGTTCTCGCATTTCGCTCGGCCGGTCCGCAGCCGACCTCGTTCTGGAAGCCCTACCCGCTGCAGTCATCCTCGAAATCGTCCCTCTTTGCCCAGGCCGAACGGATTCCCGATGACCGGTTGGCCGAATTGCTCGCCGAGCACGTCGACTAGGATCGAGGGTCCGATGAGCCAAGTCCCGCTGCAAGACTTCCGGCGCGTCGCGGAAGCACTCGCCCAGTTGCGAGGCCAGCCCATCCTCCACTCCATCATGCGGTCCGATTTCCGGCAGCTTCGCATCGAGCTCGCGGACGGGCTGATCACGGTCATCAGCGTCAACCTGGACGAGTCTGGGCAGCCCCGGCTGGAGGTCGATGTGGTGCGGCAGCCGCTGGAACGAGGCCGCCAACTGGAGGTCCGGTTCGAGCCGAGCGGCCAGACGGCCTGAGATCTCGCAGATAGCCTCATGTCCGGAGACAGTCGGGGGCCGGGCCCCCGCATGCAGCTATAGAAGCCGTTGGCGGACAAGGAGATGCGGGCCCCGAAAGGGCGCCCGCAGGCTGGCACGGTTTGCGCGTTGGATGGTGGAGCAGGCCGGCCGGAAGCCGGCAATACCCCCCTCGAAGGGGAACACCGTCTCGACGGACTCAAACGGCACCATGCCCAGTCAACCCGACATGCGCCGCGAGCGTATTCGCTTCGCGGATTTCTCCATGGAGCGGCTCCCCAACGGGCGCTGCCAGGCCCATGTGGTGTTGACCTGGTCCACCGGAGAGCAGTTCACGGGGGACGCTGAGGGCCTGATGTCGAGCGCCGGCGAGCTGCGCTGCGCGGCTCAGGCCTGTGTAACCGCGCTGAGCCAGGCGGTGGACAGTGGCAGTGAATTCGACCTGCTCGGCGCGAAGGCGGTGCGGGCCTTCGATGCCCACGTGGTTATCGTGTCGCTCGAGGCAAGGCAGGGAGAGGACCACAAGCACCTCGTTGGCTCGGTCCTGACCGAGGACGATTTGGCGAGAGCGGCCGCGCTCGCCGTCCTGAATGCGACCAATCGCGTCCTGGGGAATCGTTTCTTCATGCGCTAGTCGCGGCACCACACCAGGCTGATTCGTAGAACCGGAGGGTTGTGCCAGCAATGAAACGGCTATCAGTCCTGGCTGGGGTCTGTCTGCTTGGTGCCTGTGCCGGAGCGGGTCCCGTTCCCGAGGCCGCGAGCCCACCGCCCGCGCCCATCGTCGAGGCGCCACCCCGCGCCGGATCTCGCCGGCGTGGCAACCACCGAGTTCCTCATGGCAACGGAGGACTCCGCGGCCGACGCGGCGGTGCTCGAGTGGCTCGATGAATCGACGCCCGAGGGCAATGCCATCGCCGCGGTTCGCGGGATGGATGCGGCAGGCGGGCCCAACGCACTGGAAGCCTCGCCCGTCACGTGGGACATTGCCGTCGAACCCTACCTGAACCACGAGCGCGTCCAGTTCTACCTCGACTTCTTCCAAGGCCAGGCCCGGGACCGGTTCGGCATCTGGCTGCAGCGCCTGCCGCACTACGAGGACATGATCCGCGAGGAACTCCACCAACGGGACCTCCCGGGCGACCTGGTATACCTCGCACTGATTGAGAGCGGCCTCTCGAATTCCGCAGTGAGCCGCTCGCGGGCTACGGGCATGTGGCAATTCATGAAGGGGACCGCCACCATGTACGGGCTCAGGGTCGATTCGTGGATCGACGAACGCCGCGACCCCTACAAGGCCACGAAAGCCGCCGCCCACCATCTCGCCGATCTGCGTGACCGGTTTGGCTCGCTCTACCTGGCCGCAGCCGCCTACAACGCCGGCGCCGGAAAGGTGTCGCGTGGTCTCCGCCGGCTGCCGGCCGACGATGCTGATGAAGCGGTCGACGCGGACGTCGAAGACACGTTCTTCCGTCTTTCCGACACGCGCTATCTGCGGCGGGAAACCAAGGACTACGTGCCGAAGCTGATTGCCGCGGCCCTCATCGCCAAGGAGCCGGAAAAGTACGGCTTCCCGCCGCTGTTGCCTCCGGAGCCCCTGGTCTACGATTCCATGATCGTGCCCGACGCCACCGGCCTCGATGTCCTGGCGCGCCTGGCCGACACGTCGGTGCGGGCGATCCAGGCTTTGAATCCGCAAATACGTCGCATGGCAACCCCGCCGGGTCGGGCAACCTTGGTCCGGCTGCCGCTGGGCACCGGCGAAATGACCGCGGCCAAGTACGCAGAGCTTCCCGTCAAGGACCGGGTGACCTTCCTCGACCATGTCGTCCGGTCCGGTGAAACCCTCGGGCACATCGCCAAGCGGTACGGCGTGTCGTTGACCCTCCTCCGCGACGCCAATCCCAAGGCGAAACCACGCGCGCTCAGGATCGGCACGCGTCTCATCGTCCCAACGAGTGGGACCATTCCCAAGGGCGTCCGCTCCGCGCCCCAACCGGCGGCTGCCAGCGGTGCACGGTACCATCGGGTCCGGTCCGGAGAGTCGATCTGGCTCCTCGCCACTCGGTATGGCATCACGCGCCAACAGCTCCGTGAATGGAACGGCCTGCGCAGCAGCACCATCAAGGTGGGGCAACGCCTCCTGGTGGCACCTCCGGGCTGAGCCGAGGCGTCCTGACGGACGCGTCACGAAACGCGAAAGGGCGGGCGCCGAACCGGCGCCCGCCCTTTCGCGTCTCTATGGTATCCTCCGGTGCGCTACTTCTTTCGACCCAGGATGGCCGTGGCGTAGCCGTTTGCGGGATTGCCGCCGGCGGCGAGTATCTCCCGCACCCGGGCCGGCCCGCGGTTGTACGCCAGCAAGGCGTAGCGGAAGTCGTTGTCGAACACCTGCATCAAGTCGCGCAAGAAGCGGAAGCCGAGCCGCAGGTTGATGTCCCGGTCATACAGCTGCTCCTGCCCGAGCGACGGGTCGTAGAACCGAGCGGTGGCCAGACGCAGCTGCGTGTAGCCAACGGCATCGGCATTGCTGGTGGCGCGCTGCTTGAAGCCGCTCTCCACCTGCACCAGACGAAATCCGACATCCGGACTGATTCCCTCACTCAACGCGATATCGTAGATCGCGGCGGTCAGGTCGGCCGGAATCTGGTATTGCTCCGAATAGTGCAGAATCGACTTAGCGCGAGCCAATTCCAGTTGCGTGGTCGCCAGCTCGCCCCGGGCAGTCTCGAGGTCCGACCAGAGACTCCGTACGCCGCGGGACAGGACCTCATACGAGGGCAGCGCGTTGCCGTCGCTTGCCCGCACCCGGTGGCCCCAGCCTGCCAGGGCCGCTATGGCGACCGTTGCGCCGACGAGCAGGGCGCCACGCGCCAGGAGCGGCGGAGTGCCGAGGCGCTTGCGCTTACTGTTCCGGTCCGCAGTCGTCATTCACTGACCTCCGTGTATTGGTCATGGCAGCCGCGTCAGTCGCGACGCCAGTCTCCTCGTGTTCCACCCGTCTTCTCGACGAGCCGTACCTCTTCGATCGTCATCGAGCGATCCACCGCCTTGACCATGTCATAGACGGTCAGGCACGCGACGGCCACTGCCGTCAGCGCTTCCATCTCCACACCCGTCCGTCCGACCGCTTTGGCGCTCGCGGTGATCCGGACACCCGGGAGTTCCGGTACCAAGGCCGCGCTCACCGTCACGTGGTCGAGAACGATGGGATGGCACAGGGGAATCAACTCTCCCGTGCGCTTCGCCCCCATGGTCCCGCCCAGTTCGGCGGTGGCCAAGACATCTCCCTTTGCGACCGCATGACGCTCCACCAACTCGAACGCCTCGCGGGACATCCGGACGACGCCCTCCGCAACGGCGGCGCGGGCCGTCTCCGGCTTGGCTCCAACGTCCACCATCTTGGCCCGCCCGGCCTCGTCCACGTGGGACAGCTTCATAGGGTTGCTCCCAGCTTCTCCCCTAGTACGGCGAGCAGAAGCTGAGGATTCACATTTCCCTGAGCCGCCTCCTCCGCGTCCGCCACCAGGGTCAGCGCCCGCGCCAGGGCAGCCGGTTCGCGTCCGTGCAGAAAACCCGGCACGGGCCGCCGCGGTTCCTGGGCCAGGGCGGTTCTGGCGGCATCCGACAGGGCCTCGCCGAGGGCCTGCAGCATGCCGGTGAAATCGCCCCGCGCCGACCAGGGCGCCTGCTTCAGCGCCCGATCCAACAGCTGAGCCCGGTCGCCGAGTGCCGCACCCAGGAACTCGAGCGCCTCGGCGCGGGCCTTCGCCGCCTCGTCCACCTCCCACAGCGCTCGGCCGATCGAGCCCTCCGCCAGCGCCACCCGTTCATCCAGCACCGCGCCCTCGAGGGGCGGGTCCACCTGGCTTGCGAGAAATCCTCGGACTTCGTCATCAGCCAGCGGCCCCAGCCTGAGCGGCACCGCGCGGGATCGCACCGTCGGCAGGAGCGCCTTCGGGTCCGCGGCCGTCAGGATGAAGACCGTGTCCGCCGGCGGCTCCTCCAGCAGCTTGAGCAGGGCGTTGGCGGCCTCCGGACTCGCCTCCTGGGGCACCAAACGCTCGGCGTCGCCCACGATGAACACCTTCCGGCGTCCCTCCACCGGGGTCAGTGACGCGCGCCGGGCAATGAGCCGGGCGACCGCCACCCCGTGGCTGGCCATGCCGTCCGGCGGCCCGTAGAGCGGTGTCTTCCGCCGCTCGTCCACGGCCTGGGCCACCAACAGCGCCGCTTCTTCCACCTGCCGGTCGTGGTCCGCCGCCTTGGGGCGGAGGATGGGGACCATCCAGTGGAGGTCGACGTGTCCCAGCCGGGTTACCAGCTGGCACTGCCGGCAATCGCCGCACGGCTCCTCACCGGGCACTTCGCAGAAAATCAGCTGCGCGAGCCAAAGAGCCAGACGCTGCTTGCCGACCCCCTTGGGTCCGCTCACCAGGAGTACCTGGGGCAGGCGGCCCTGGGCGTGTGCCCGGGCCAGCCTCCGTCGGGCCTCGTGGTGGCCGACCAAGTGGTGCAATGTCATGGGTACGAAGCTAAAATCGGGCCACGATATTGGTAGGGTCGGTTTTGTAACATCTTTTTCCACAACATGTTACGTTGGCGGCTCCGTGCAAGGGTTGTCACCTGTGTGGCCGATTGCGGGCAGGGTAATATAAGTGAATATTCACTTTGCTTCCACTTGTGGCCCTCTTGGGGACCCTGCCATTCGACCAAGCCTCGATGCGTCGGTGGTGTTGCGATAGTGGCGCTATTGCACAGTGCCAGCCTCGCCGGATGGGCGGCCAACGGGTGTGGGGGCGCCGCGCCATGTGGACGGCGAGGATAAGGTGGATTGACAGTGGATGACGGCGTGGATGGTGTGGAGAACGGGCGGTCTGGACGATGCGTTGATGGCGGCTCCGATTGTGCTTGACCGTCGCATGGGCGGGGATTATCCTCCCGAACGCGATCCCGAGTAGCTCAGTTGGTAGAGCAGGTGACTGTTAATCACCGGGTCGGGGGTTCGAGTCCCTCCTCGGGAGTTGGAAAAGGCCGGCGAGAATCGCCGGCCTTTTCTGCCTCCCGGGGAGGGATTTCGTCAACGCCGGCGCTCTGCGCCGGCTTATGATCGAGTCCTCGAGCACCCCCAATAGCGCCTTCGTCGTGCAGGCACGGTCGTTGACCGCGCCTTAGCACGATCGAGTCCTCAGCGTTCGTACTTTCCACCCCCTACCGCCCTACTTCCTACCTCACGACTCCCTGTCGTAATGGAGCCTTCGTCAACGCCGGCGCTCTGCGCCGGCTTGTGATCGAGTCTCATAATCCCGAAGTCCTACTGCCATCGTTCCGAGTCCCTCCTCGGAAGTTCCGTGACATGATGTAGGACATAAAGATTGACGCAAGGGATGGCCACCGAAATCACTGGCCATTTTTGGTTTGTGTGCCTGCATGTCGCCCGCACCTGACGCTGAATTCGTTAGGTCGCCCGCTTTGGTTTGAGAAGGGGAGGTAGGCGAAGTCGGCGGCGTCAACCAGGCACGTTACGCCTGAGTGCCGCGAGCTGGGTTAGCCTACAGCAACGGTTGGGCAGAAAGGATGGCCAGAAGGGACTACCGACCATATGTTGGCACTATGATCGATCTCCGCGAGCGGCTCCAAGCCGCGCTCAGTAGCGCCTACCGCGTCGAAGACGAGCTCGGTGGTGGTGGAATGAGCCGGGTATTCCTCGCTCTCGACATCGGGCTAGCACGGCGCGTGGTCGTTAAGGTGCTCCCGCCCGAGATGGCCGCGTCCGTCAACATCGACCGGTTTCGCCAGGAAGTTCAGCTCGCCGCTTCGCTACAACACCCCCACATCGTTCCTCTCCTTTCTGCCGGTGCCGACGGCGACCTGCTGTACTACACTATGCCGTTTATCGAGGGGGAGTCCCTGCGAGAGCGGCTCGCGAGGAGTGGCGAGCTGCCGATCACGGAGACCGTGCGGCTGTTGCGCGACGTGGCTGACGCCCTCGCTCACGCGCACGCACACGGCCTCGTGCATCGGGACATCAAGCCGGACAATGTTCTCCTGACTGGCCACCACGCGGTCGTTACCGACTTTGGCGTGGCGAAGGCCATGAGTGAGGCGACCGGACGCCCCAGCCTCACGTCGCCAGGTGTGACGCTCGGCACCCCTGTTTACATGGCCCCCGAGCAGGCCGTCGCCGATCCCAACATCGATCATCGCGCCGACATTTACGCGCTCGGCGTGGTGGCGTATGAAATGCTGACTGGACGGACGCCGTTTACCGGACCTAACACGCAAGCATTGCTCGCAGCCCATGTAACCGAGCCAGCAGCACCGGTAACCCAGCACCGCCCCGCCGTCCCGCCCGCCCTCGCACACCTCGTAATGCGCTGCCTTGAGAAGAAACCGGCGGACCGCTGGCAGTCGGCCGCAGAGCTTCATGCACAGCTTGATGCGCTGGCGACGCCGATGGGCGGCACGACGCCCACGGTCGCCGCCACCACGATCCGCGGCAGGCGCGGGTGGTGGCGGCGATTCACGGTCCCCGCTGGGATCGCGGCCGTCATGCTGGCGATCGTGATCGGTACGCTGACGTTTCGGAGCGGCGGCGTACAGAGCGCCCAGGCCGGCCGGCCGACCCTTGCCGTGCTGCCGTTCGCCGACGTCGGAGTGCCAGCCGACCGTTTCTTTTCGGACGGCATTGGTGAGGAGATCACAGCCAGATTGTCGCGGGTTTCAAGCCTGAGCGTGATCGCTCGGAGCAGTGCCCTTCGATACCGGGCCTCGAACGACGGCCCGGCGGAGTTCGGCCGGGCGCTCGGCGCTGATTATGTCTTGGACGCCACGGTCCGTTGGTTGACGGCGGATGACGCGAGGCGTGTACGCGTCACTCCCGCCCTGATCCACGTAGCCAACGGACGCCAGGTGTGGGGTGCGAGCTTCGACGCGGTGGTCACCGACGTGTTCGACATTCAGTCCGACATCTCGGAGCAGGTAGTCGCCGCGCTCGCCGTGACTCTAGGCGCTGCCGAGCGCCGGGGTCTGCGGGACGCGGGTACGGCTAGTCTGGAGGCATATCGGGAGTACGTTTTGGGCCGTGCGGCGTGGCGGACACGGACTCAGGACGGGTTGCGAGAGGCGGTGCGGCACTTCCAGCGCGCAGTCGACATGGATCCGCAGTACGCGCTCGCGTGGGCCGGGATTGCGGATGCGGTGGGCCTGTATCCCCTCTATGGCATCGACGACTACTCACGGGGAGAAGCGTACGACCGCGCCGAACGCACCGCCCGGCGGGCAATCGAGCTGGACGAACGGCTATCCGAGGGCCACGCCGCGTTGGGTCAGGTCCTGATGAGCGCGCACTGGGACTGGCCAGGTGCCGAACGCGCGCTGCGGCGTGCCGTCGAGCTGGATTCGGACTACGCTACGGGCCGACAGTGGTTTGCCGAGCTGTTGTTGGGGCTCGCCCGCTACGATGAGGCGCTGAGAGAAGCGCGTGAAGCGGTGCGACTCGACCCGCTCTCGCCGGCCGCGGTTAACATGCTGGGACTCACGTTTCTTTACTCCGGACAAACCGAACAGGCGGCGGCCGACTTCCGGCGCGCAGTTGAGCTGCAAGTCGACCCATGGTACTCAAAAGAGAACCTCCTATGGTACTCAAAAGGGAACCTCCTGGTGACCGAGGTGCTCTTGGGGCACGTGGACACAGCACAGAGGATCTATGCTGAAATGGTGGGCGACAGCTCCGAGATCGGGCGCACTCTGGTGCGAGGGCTCGTTGATCCTGCCGCTTACGGTCCTCGTGCGCGCACCGTGTTGCCGGCCCTTTCCGAAAGGATGCACTCAGGGTTTGCGCTGGTCCTCGTCAGCGGTCGGCTCGGGGCCGTCGATGCCGCGTTCACCGCCCTGGAGCGGATGATCGTGGAACGCGATGAGAACATCCTGTATCTGCGCGGTCACCCGTTCACCCGCTCCCTCCACGACGATCCACGGTGGGCCGAGTTTTTGAAAACCGTAGGGTTAATGTAGATCGTCCGCGCGGGATGACTCACCGTCCTTTGCCCTAGCCGGGCGACTCGTTGCCCCATCCCGGCCAGAATCGCCGGCCTTTTCTGCCTCCCGAGGGGGGCCTTCTTCAACGCCGCCGCCCTGCGCCGGCTCATGATCGAGTCCCTCGCCCTTCCGGGCTTTCCGACTTTCCGACTCTCCGACTCCCTACTCCCTACTCCCCATCCTGGCCCGACCCCTCAGAAATCCACCCTCACCGTGTTCGAGGCGCACTCACGTGCTCCCGCCGGAATCAGTTCATAGGTGAACGGACCGGGGACTCCATTGGCGATGACGTCGGTGTACGCACCGGTGTTGGCGATTGTCGCGATGCGCTCCCCGTTTCGATAGAGGTCGACGTGTTTGGAAGAAGCGCCCGACCAGGTCAGCGCAGCCGCCCGTTGCCCCTCGACCCGCCGTGCCGTTCCGTCCAGCACGATTTCGCACTCTGGATCGGCTTTCGCTGCTAGCCGGTAGCTGGCGAAGAAGAGATCACCGAGTTCTTCGCACTTGGCCCATCCCTCGCCGTACTCTCCATCGCCCGTGAAGTCCGCGGTGAGCTGGATGTATCCCGTCACGTACACGATCGGTCGTCCCGGTAGGAACACGGCCGCGGCGGCGTGATCCCTCCCCGGGCCGGGGGCGGTCCAGGCTCGCTCGGGCCGTCCGTCTTGCCCGGAGATGATGAGAATCGCGAGTTCGGACTCTTCCGACGGATCGACGGTGCGGTCGACCCGTTCAGCCACCCCGTCCTCATCGAGATCACGAACGCCGTGATAGGACCCGGTAATGATGATCCTCTCGCCATCGGTGGCCAAGCCCGCGGGCCGTTCCAGGTCATACGACCGGACCCAGCGCAACCGGCCGTCACGCGCATAGCGGGCCACCCACGCGCTCATGGGTCCCTCACCCTTCATTGCTGCATCGGCGACCCCATCGCCGTCGAAGTCAGACACCCCGTACCGTTCCTGGACCCGGCCACCCAGCACCCCGAGCAGGAAGAGATCGCCGTCCCTGGCAAAAGCGATCCTGCCGGGGCCGGCCCCGACGGACCACGCGCCCAGGAAGTCACCGTCCGCATTGAATCGCGCGACGAATCCGTCGCGATTGGAAGGAGCAGGCAGATCCATGGAGCCGTCGCCATCGAAGTCGACCGCCCCCTCGAACTCACCCGAGATCACGACCTCGCCGTCCGGTGCGACCTCGATGACTCCGGCCGGAGCAGGCGCGTCGAGCACGTGTATCCACCGCACCCTCCCGTCCAGGTCGTACGAGGCGATGAGCGGCGCCAACTCGCGGGGCGCGCGGAACAGTGTCCCCCGGTCGTCGAGGGGGAACGAGTCGCTTCCCGAACCGACCACGTAGGCATTTCCGGCAGGGTCGCTCGCCACGTCGAAGAGCACGTCCTGCCCGGGACCGCCGAATGCCCTTGCCCACAAGAGGTTTCCCTCGGCGCCATACCGTGCGAGGAACGCGTCGTTCTGCCCCCCGCCTGGGAGCGTGAGGCCCGACTCGAAGCTGAGCGTCTCGCGGAATCGCCCAAGGACGAAGGCGCCCCCTCGGCCGTCCGCGGCGATGGCACTCGACTTGTGGAACCCCGGCGAGGATGGCGACCGCATCCATTGGGTCGTCACGCCCTGATCCTCCGCCCGCTGACTCAGCTTGATGAAGAGCGGATCCTCTTCCTTGGCTGGCAGGTCGATGGTTCCATCGCCGTCCAGATCGAGGCTGCCGTGGTAGCCGGCGATGAAGACGTTGCCTTGCTCATCCACTACCATGTCGTTGCCGGCATCGGTGGTGAGGGGGCCTTTCAGGGTCCAGAACCATTGGAATCCTTCGGCCTCCTGCGGCACGGCCACAGCCGTGGTGGCAGGTTGGGCTCCGGAGGCCGCCGTGACCGCGTAGGCGATCGCCATTGTGGCCAGAACTGCTGGCAGGGCCACCAAGATCGCCCGCTTTCCGTGCCAATGTCGTTTCTGAATCATGGTCATGTGGCTCCCCTCCGTGGGAACACCTACGCGCTGTTGATTCAATATTTCGCGCCCAGGCAGTCAACGTCTGCGTGGCCGGCCATCCTGCGTCTTGGCTCACTCGAGACCGGGATCGGTCTCAACCACAAACCATAACCCCTGCCTCCGCGACCCGCCAACGAGACGCTGCGTCGCCTACGAGTTGAGGAACGTCATGAAAACGCCGGGGCAGCTCTCACGAGCGACCCCGGCGTCATGGGCCTATAGGAGCCTAAGCGGACTTGCCCATCGCCTTCTTGACCATGCCGACGACCGCCATCAAGACGCCGCCGCCAACCCCGCCGCCGGCGATACTGCCGATGATGGCGCTCCATTCCATGCCGCCCCCGCCGCCACCAGCGGCTCCGGCGCCGCTCGCCGCGGCGACCCCCAACACCCCCAGGAGTTGCCCTCCGATGCCGCCACCCAAGATGCCGGCGATGGAATTGCCCATGGTGCCCAACGAGGAGCCCTTCATCAACGAGCCCGCGACATTACCACCAACGGCACCACTCACCAACTGAATGATCAACGGTAGCAGGCCACCCATGACGGTTCTCTCCGGCTAGAGGTGATGAGTCGAATCACCACTGTCGTGGCGATCACCTTGCGACCCACCATTCACCGCGATCAGAAAATGCGCAAGAGCCCGCCGATTCGCCGCGCGGGGTACTGTTGCATTGTCTACTGGGCCGAACGCGCTCCGCGAAAGAGGATAAAGGACAGCGCGTACAGCAGGGCACAGTACACCGCGAACAGAAGGGCGAACATGGCCAGGATGTCCGGGGAGCCGAGGTGCGGCACGAGGGCCGCGACAGGCAGGTATCCGCCTTCCCGAAAGGAGATGGGGTGGGGACACCACAAGGCTAGGCTCGCCACCAGAAACAGGCGTGCGGAGAGACGAAGGGATCCGAGCACGTTGGAACCGCCTTGCCTAGAACATCGTGTTCGGGTCGGCGCTGGTCTCAGGGATCACTTGCAGGACGCTCCCTCGGTCGCGACAGCGAGTTCAGCACGGATCCGTGCCGCAGAGCCGAAGTCTCCACACCGATCCGGTGGACCCGCGGCTCGCCAGCACCAGCCAACCGCGATGCGGCCAGTAGCGGATAACGATCAACGCGAGGTTCGATTCGGCCACGGTGTCCCATGTGACGGCATCCGGACTCCGGAGCACCCGACCGTCGTCGGCGATCGCAAAGACGTGGTCGCCAACCACGGTGGCCCAATTGTACGACTCGGCGGCGACGCTGAACGGCAGATCGATTTCACGCGTGCCTTGTGGAGTCAGGATGTGGAGACGGCTCCGCGACGCATCCAGTGCCAGGAGATCGTTGCCGAACGGCACCAGCTCATGTTGGCAGCGCAGCAGGCGCCCGGGAAAAACCTGCGACCACGGGGCTCCAACGCTTCCCTGAACGACGAGTTCACAGATCCCGCCCAACGCCTGGCTGATGGCGTAGAGTCGGCCCTGGTACCGCACGATACCGGTGGTGCGGTAGTCGCCGACGCCGTCGTCCGAGTCGGCGATCTTGGACCAGCCCACACCTAAGTCGGCGCTGCGCCAGATCTCGCCGGTCCAGGTGGCGAAATCTCCCCGATGGGAGCCGGTGGTGACATACGTCGCGTCTTCCGTCGCGTCGTGCCACAGCCGCCAGCTGTGGATGACGTTCGGGAGATTGCGGTGCTTGATCAGTCCGGCGTGCGTCGTGTAAGTATAGAAATTCCCCGCCTCCCAGCCGTCGGGGCAGCACGGGTCGACCCCTGGGATCAACAACGTCTCCCTCGCCGCCGCCATGTCTAGGAACCCCTGTTCGGGCAGTGACGCTATTGGGTGCAGACCGCCCTGGTCGAACACGCCGAGCAGTGCGCCGTCCATCCACGCCGGCTGGGCAGCGCCGAAGCCCACGTAGAGGGCGCCCGACACCGGTTGGATGCTGTAGGCGCCGAAGTAGGTGGAATCGGTCACGAACCCGGTCTGCTGGGTAAACCAGGCTGGGTAGGAGAACCCGGGCACGAGTTCTTGGAAACCGAGCGGCGCGGCACCGAGCGGCCGCACCGCCGTGACTTGGTAGCTTGCGCCGGCGTCGAGGATGCTCGGATCGTAGCTGATGGCGGCGGAGACCGGATAGCCCAGCGTGGGATCGAACGTCACGGCCACATCGGTCACGAGGTCGTTGCCAGCCGCCTGCCGGATGATCTGGAACAGATCCTCGATCGTATACCACGCCGAGTGCAACTCGGCGGAGAGCAGCGTATCGGCAGCGACGTCACGAACACTCGCGATCCGCGCACCGCGCACCTCGACTTCCACCTGTCGTAGCAACTCCGGCGAGCAGAAGCACGACTGGCGGGTGACGAAAGCGTAGTCGCCGAACCCGCGCCCGACCCAGCGGTGTTCCGCCACCACGAGGTCCTGCAACTCGGCCACGTCGAGCGGATTGTCACCACACCCGAACACGGCGGTGCCGCCCACCACGGCGCTGAGACAGAGCCTCAGGCCAAAGTCGAGATAGCGAATGGAATTGAGCCTCATGCCATTCCACCGGCCCTGCGTTTCAGGCGGGCCAGTCAGGGCTCCGCGGTCTTCAATTGATCCCTCTCGGCCTGACTATCCGGAGGCCAGCGTGGCCTCGAGCGTCATCGGGACGGCAGAGAGCGCTTTCGAGACGATGCAGTTGGTCTTGGTCTCCTCTGCGAGCCGCTGGAACTCTGTCGCCGACACGCCGGGGACGACGCCGTGGGTAACCAGGTCGATACCCGTAATGGCAAAGCCGGCCTCCTGCTTGCCGAGATGCACGGTGGCCGTCGTCGTGACGCTGGTTGCCGGGTGGCCGCCCATCGCCAGGGCATGCGCCAGCGCCATGGAATAGCACCCGGCATGGGCCGCGCCGAGCAACTCCTCGGGGTTGGTGCCGGAACCGCTCTCGAACCGGCTCATGAAGGAATAGGGACCCTCGAACGCACGGCTACCGAGGTGCACCGTGCCTTTACCGCTCTTGAGGTCGCCGCTCCAGCGGGCTTCCGCCTTACGATCCATGAGATGTGTCTCCCTGAGTGCGCGAACATGAGACTCGCGCGATGAAGTAGTGGTCTCTGGCTGCCGTCTGGCAGCCGGCGGTAAAGTATACGGATATCCTCTCGTGGTCGATAGCATGACGGCCCGCGTCGCAGGGCAGGGGCGGACTCGGCGGTCGCCTGGCGTTTCCTGCGGCCTACCGCCATCGTTCGGCAGCGGCCTCCCCCATTCTCTAGGAGGAAGATCCGAGATGGAAAAGGTCAATCTATCGGACAAGCTCTCGCGCTTCAGTGACCACTGGCATCCCAAGATCGTGGGCGAATTGAACGGTCAGCAGGTCAAGCTGGCGAAGCTCCGGGGGGAGTTCGTGTGGCATTCCCACAAGCACGAGGACGAGCTCTTCCTGGTCATCAAGGGACATCTCGTTATCAAACTCAGGGACGGCGAGATCGAGCTCGATCCTGGTGAATTCGTGATCATCCCGCGAGGTGTCGAGCACCAGCCGGTGGCGGATGAGGAAGTGCACGTGCTCTTGTTCGAGCCCGCCAGCACGCTCAACACCGGTACCCTCCGGAACGAGCGAACCGTGGAGCAGCTGGATTGGATCTAGGGCGATGCTGGCGCCCGTTTCGAGTGGCGCGAAGGCGCTAGGGTAGATCCTCGGTGACGTCCACATCGCGCAGCACCCCGGCATCGTCGACCTCGACTTCGCACACTTCGTCATCGTACTGTGCCAGAAGGTGCCGCGCGCCCACATCGCCGGCGAGGGCCTTCATTTCGTCGACGTGGCGCCTGGGCCAGAGGACCGGATTCCCCCGCTTGCGATCGTAGGTCGGAACGCAGATCGACCCCACGCCGTTGGCCTCGAATGCATCGAGCAGCGCCTCGATAGTGGAACTTGCGACCCAGGGCATGTCGCCAAGCATGACGAGCACGCCGTCACGGTCCGGCGCGAGGGACTGGAGCCCTGCGCGAAGCGAAGCGCTCAGGCCTCGAGCATAGTCGGGATTGTGAACCACCCGGACCGGCAATCCAGCCAGGGCAGCCTCCACCGCCGCCGCGTCATGACCAGTCACGACCACGATCGGCTGCACGCGGGAGCGGCGTAACGTCTCCACCACGCGCGCAATCATCGGCACGCCATCGACGTCGGCCAGGAGTTTGTTACCATCGCCCATGCGTCGCGACATGCCCGCCGCCAGCACCACGGCGGCAATACGTGGACCTGGCATGTGCATCGGCTCTCTTCGTCGGCCGGCACGGGGCAGGGGACGCGACGGAATTTCTTTCATGAGTCCCCCCACCCCCATTCCTGATACAGACTCCCCAGTCACAGGCAGGTTCGCCAACCGACGCTCCAGTATCCGGTCGAATCCACTCCGCTTGAGCGATCGGCCGCAGCCGGGCACGCCGATCACGGTAGTCTCCTGGCACTGGCCGAGCAGGAGCAGGTTGCCGGGGTCGATAGGGACGCCGAAGTGATCGACCCGGCCCCCGGCCCGTTCGATGGCGGCCGGGACCACGTCGCGCCGGTCCACCGTGGCGGATGCGCCGATTACGAGGATGAGATCGATATGCTGTGAAACCAAGTCGTGAATTGCCTCAGACACCGGGGCCGTATCGTGGTCGCACCGGCACACTCGGTCCAGGTGACTCCCGAGCCGTGCGATACGAGCGCTGATCGCCTCGATGGCGCGGTCGAGCACCGACTTCCGACATCCCGGACAGGCGGGTTGCGATCAGTCCCACGTGATGAGGCACGAACGGTGCAGACCTCGAGCACCGCCTGGCCCTCCCGAGCAGAGCGCCACCCATTGCTCGACGGCCCAGTCGGGCGCTGCGAAGGGTATGACCTTGACCGTGGCGACCAAGTCCCCAGCCGAAACGACGGCGTAGGGAATCTGTGTCGCCACCGTCAGCGATTCATCGATGCGATTGAGCCGCTCCACTCTCGCCGCGTCGACTACGACCAATCCATGACGTGGCTGATCGCAGGTTCGCACGGCCGGCAAAAGAGTCACCCACCTCGACTCGGCTGCCGGCCAGCGCGTGGGCCGTGAGGGCCGCGGCGTCGTCTTCCCCGATGTCTCCGGCCTCGAGTTGCGCCACCACCACCTCCGCCAGGCCGGCCGATCGCAGCGCCTCGAGGTCCGTGGGTGTGAGGATGTGTCCCTTCTTGATGGCTCGGCTGTTGGGCAGCCGGACGGTGTGCGCCATGATGGCGCCGAGGGCGTGATCGAGCGGGCGGGGACCAAATTGCATTTGAGCTTTTGTTCGGGAGGCCTGGAGGATAACCCGGAGAACTGGCAGGGGCCAATCAGGTGGCTCAGGGACTCCTTGGATGCTTACCTTTATGTGGAGGGCCGCTGTTGGACAGCCGGCTCTTCGCGGACATTAGACACGGAGGATTACCACATGCACCGACGCCCAAGGGCTGGCCTCAGCCTCGTACTCGGTGTGCTGGCTGGACTCGTCGGCACACAGTTAGCTGGCGCCCAGGAGAAAGCCATGACCGACAGTACCGAGTCTGCCGCGGTCGAGGCCGCAAAGAAGGCGGCCGAGAGCTGGCTCGAGTTGGTGGACGCAGCCGAGTACGGAAAGAGTTGGGCTGCGGCCGCCAGCATGTTCAAAGCGGCCGTGACCGAGGGGCAATGGGAGGCCGCCGTGCTCCAGGCACGCGGACCCTTTGAACCCATGGGCGCGCGCCAATTCCTCGGCGCCAAGTACATGACCGAACTACCCGGGGCGCCCAAGGGCCAGTACGTGGTGATCCAATACCAGGTCATGGCCGCGGATAACACCAAGCTGGTCGAGACCATCACACCCATGCGCGACACGGATGGGACCTGGCGTGTGTCGGGTTACTACATACGGGCTCAGTAAGCGGATATGTCGCATCACCACGACTTGATGCGCCCCGGCGCCGACGAGCACGCGCCCTACTATGGCCTCTACGTCCGCCAGGTTCCGGAGGGGAGCGTGCTGGAGGTCCTGGCCGAGGAAGTCGGCCGCACCGTAGCACTGCTGACACCGCTCGATGAGGCCCAGGCGGCATTCCGCTACGCCGCCGGCAAATGGTCGCGTCAAGGAAGTCGTGGGTCACGTGATCGACGTGGAGCGGGTGTTTGCCCAGCGAGCACTCCACTTCGCCCGCCGAGACCGAGCCCCGCTCCCGAGCATGGCGCAGGATGACTGGGTCGAGGCCGGGCGCTTCGACCGGCGCACGCTCGCCTCGCTGCTCGACGAGTTCGCCACCGTGCGGCAGGCCACACTCGCCATGTTCCATGGCTTCGACCCGGAGGCGTGGCCCCGCCGCGGCATTGCCAGTGATGTCGCGTTCACGGTCCGGTCGCTCCCGTACATCATCGGGGGTCACGAAATCCATCACCGGAAAGTCCTGGAAACGAAGTACCTTCCCTCGCTCTGACGCCGGAGTCGACATCATCATGGCCGACCTTCGCTATCCCATCGGTCCCTTCGTCAAGCCGGACAGCTACGACGCCGCGAGCCGAAGCGCTGCGATCGACCGGATTGCCAGCGTGCCGCGGCGGTTACGGGGCGCGGTCGATGGACTGAGTCCGCGTCAACTCGACACCCAGTATCGCCCGGGAGGCTGGACCGTCCGGCAAGTGGTGCATCACCTGCCCGATAGCCACATGAACAGCTACGTCCGGTTCAAACGCGCCCTCACCGAAGACCAGCCGGTCGTCTGCACCTACCACGAAGACCGCTGGGCGGAGCTACCGGACGAGAAGACCGCCCCGATCGAAGCATCGCTCGATCTCCTCGAGGCGCTTCACCTGAGATGGGTTGTACTGCTCCGGTCGCTGACCCCCGAGCACCTGGCACGCACGCTCGACCATCCCGAGATCGGCATACTCAGTCTGGACGCCATGCTCGCGCTGTATGCCTGGCACGGAGATCATCACATCGCGCACATCACATCGCTGCGCGAACGGGAAGGCTGGTAACGGCCAGCACTACCCGCTAGCCGGCCCGCCCAAGGTATACCCGGAGCTTGGGCGGCATCCGGACCCGGACCAACGCCCGTTCGACGTCACGCCGAAGCGCGGGATCGAACTCGGCGAGCGGAACGAACGCGCCCGCCTCCCGGGCGGCGACTGGCACGCCGTCGAGATACACCAGACGATTGCTCGCGACAGCGGGGATCCGTCGCCCGGGTGTTATCACGCCGCTCAGATTGAGCGGATCAGAGGCGCTGATCCCGACGAGCTGTCCGGCCACGGCTTCCCGTCGAATCTTGCGCAATTGCCCCACCGCCTCCGGCAGCGCGAATTGCTCACCGCTCATGCCGGACACGAACCGGCCACCCCGGATCTCACCCGCGCGCCTCGAGCCGGCGGTACACCGACGTCAGGTCGCGCCACGGGGCCAGGTTCGACTCGCGGGCCAGTAACCGCCGGAACACCACCCCATAGCGGCGCAGCAATGTCCACGCCTGGGCCTCGACGGCCGCGCTCGCGTGCTCTGGGGCTGAGCCGCTCTCCACGCGAATGCGCGACCAGCGCCCCGCCGATTCGATTCCCACCGGTGCCGTCGTCCGTCGACGGGCGTGGCTCACCGCGCGGAGAGGTTTGCGACGGTCGGACGGGGTGAGCAGCGCCCGAAGCCCGGCGAAGCTATCGGACGTGACCAGGCCCAACCCCACCAACTCCGCCAGCGCCAGCTCCACCTGCGTCGCCAAGAGCCCAGCTTCGTCCACCAGTTCCTGGAAGAAGACCGCGCCCTTCCGGTCGAGCGCGTCGTGCACTTGGCCGGCATGTGCGCCGAGCGATGGAGTCGAGGGTCGGATGAACCAGCGCGAGCCATGACCCGGCATGCTCGCGTACGTA
>CAWFGG010000004.1:0-54413 GCA_963815325.1 uncultured Gemmatimonadales bacterium | reverse complement strand
ATCCCTGAGTCGACCCCCGGACAACAGGGTGCCGATGTTGAAACTGCGTGTCCTCGGAACACTCGACCTGTCGAGCGAGGCCGACCATCCGGCGGCGGCAGCGCTTCTTGCCAAGCCCAAACCCACAGCCCTGCTGGTGTACCTGCTCCTGGCCCGGCCCGGCGTGTGGTGCCGCCGCGACGAGCTGGCCCAGTTGTTCTGGCCCGACTCGGACCAGCAGCATGCACGCCGGGCCCTGAGTCAGGCCATCTATCAAGTCCGCCAGCACCTTGGCGGCGCCGTGATCGCCACGCGCGGAACCGAGGACGTCCAGGTCGCTGCCGAAACCATCACGTGCGACGCGCTCGAGGTGAAGCGGGACCTCGCAGCAGGCGCGACCGAACAGGCGCTCGCGCACTATGCCGGGAACCTGCTCCCTGCGTTCCACCTCCCGGACGCCGGCCCCTTTTCCGACTGGCTCGACCGCGAACGCTCGGCACTCCGCCGGACAGTCGTGGGCGCGGCCCTGACCCTCGCGAAGGAGACCGGCGACCCCAACGTCGCTCGGCAGTGGTTCGGCTGGGCGGTCGACCACGATCCACTGGATGATGGGACTGTTGCCGCCGCCATGACGGGCCTGGTTCAGGCAGGGCAGCAGGATGAAGCGCTCCGGCTCTTCAGAATCCATCGCGACGCCATGCGCCGCGAACTCGACCTCGAACCCACCCCGAACGTCGCTGCGCTGGCGGACCGAGTTCAGGCGATGCCACGCCCCACGCCCGTACTGGGCCGCGTCCGGCCGCCGCCTTCGGCCACAGACCAGGCCCCAGCTTCAGGTGGCACGGGCACTGCCGAAGCACCTGCGCAGGCCCCCCACCGGTTTCGCAAACTGACCGCGATCCTGGCCACCGCCGCCGCCGTGGTTGTCGGCGTGCAGATCTTGGCGCCCCACGCCGGCGCACGGCGCGCGCTCGATCCCGGCTTGGTGGCGGTGCTGCCGTTCAGGTACGAAGGATCGGACGACCGGGATCGATGGCTAGCACGTGCGCTTCCGGTGGGCCTGGTCCCGCTCCTCGATGGCACCGGAGGACTGCGTGCGGTGCACGAACAACGCATGAGCCTGACGCTGGCCTCGCACGGGAAGTCGTGGGAGAGTGATTTCGACGCCGATGCAGCGATGGCAATGGCGAAGACGGTGGGAGCTGGAATGTATCTCACCGCAGTGGTGGCCAGCGACGGCGACCACCGCCGTGTGTCCGCCACGCTGACGCGCACCGAATCGGGAGAGCAAGTCGAGCATGTCGAGTTCGCAATCGGCACGCTCAACGTGAACGCGGCCATCGACCGGCTCCAGGCGGAACTCCTCGTTCGGGTGGCCGGTCAACAGCGGCGGGCGGCCGAACTCCTCACGCATTCGACGCCGGCGCTCCGGCAATATGTCGACGGCGCGGTGGCGCGGCGGGAACAGCGGTATCTCGACGCGATCCGGCACTTCGGCAAGGCGATGGACCTCGATTCGACATTCGCCCTGGCGGCCCTCGCCTACCGCGAGGTCTCCATCTGGTTGCCCGATGGGACTCCGCACCGGCTCGCGCTCGAGCGGGCCGACAGCTTGGTCCGATGGTTCCCCGATCGGCTGAGCGACGCCGATCGCGCCGTCTCGGAGGCAGTCTTCTATACCCATCGGCTCAACACCAACGGTCGGGAAACCCTCCAAGGTCTTCGACATGCAACGCTGGTGGCCCCCGACCGGCCGCTGGCCTGGATGCTCCTGGGCGATTTTCTGCTGCACGACGGCCGGATGCTGGGGCTGCCCGATCACCTGGCACTGGCCACGGCGGCATTCGACAGCGTCCGCACGCTCGGCGACCCGATCCCGGAAGCCGAACGACACCTGATCGAGATCCGGTTCGCCGAGCGCGACACCGCCTTCGCCCGGTCGTACCTCGCGAGCCACCCGAGGGACCCCGACAACTTCAGCCACCTCTGGTGGGTCGCGGCCTCGCTGGTTGGCGATAGCTCGGCGCTGGCCGAGTTCGGGCGTACACTGGATCGCGAGCCGCCGTCGACCTGGCGCTGGATGGTGCTCTGGTCCCCGCGCGCGGAATCGGGCTTCGTGCAGGCCGACCGGGCAGCCGCCTTCCTCGGCTCCTCGCTGGCGCTCGATAGCATAGTCCAGAGAGCCCACGCCTACGCCCTCGCGGTCTATGCCCTGAATCGCGGCCGCCTGGAAGCGGCGCTTGCCCCTTCGGCGCGGCGATTGGGAAGCGACATTCCTGACGCCGTTTGGCGGCTCGAGGTGGCGCTGGCCTCACCCCTGGGCTGGGTGGATCGCGACAGCGCCGCGGCGACGGTTGCGGCGGAGTTCAACCGGTATGACGGTGATGATCGCCTGGTGGCGGCATGCAATCTCGGGCTCTGGCATGCGGCCTGGGGCAATCCAGCCGAGGCATCGCGACGGGCCGACGCCACGGCTCGGTGGCTGGGTCACCCGAACGTGCGCCTTCGCTCCTACGCCGTGGCCTGTCCCAAGGTGATCAGCGCGGCGCTCGACAGGGCGACGGACCTGGCCGGGCTGCGAAACGTCGCGACCTACCTGGGCGACGAACCGGCCGGTGTGCTCCGTCATGACATCACCCGCTGGAACCTCTATGTGGCCGACCTCCTGGCTGAGCGGGGGAAGCCCGCCCTCGCGCTGCCCCTAACCACCCGGCTCGGGTTTGTGGTCGAGGAATCCGCGTGGCTAACGCCCGCGCTGCTTCGCGAGGCCGAGTTGAGCCTCGCGGTGGGCGACACCACCCGCGCGGCCCTAGCCTACCAGCGTGCCGCGCGGATGCTGTCGGACCCCGAGCCGGCCCTGCAGAGTGTGGCCGAGCGGGTACGGCGCGCCGCCCAAACGCTTGGCCAAGCGACGCGCCGCTCCACTGCTCCCGGCAACTAACGGCTGGCCGGCACCAACAGGTAGCCGGTGAAGCAGCCGCGGTCTCCCTGCGAGTCTGCGCACTCGAACACCGTGCCTTGTAGCTTCATCCCTTCGAAGTCACCACCCCCGAACGCCACCGAGTTGTGGAACTCCACGCCGCGCGGCTGCGGGTACACCTTGCCGGCGTTCGTGGTTCCACTGAAGCTGCCGCACCATCCCGTGGCCGGCATACAGACGTCGTACTCGCTGTAGTCCGGAATAGTAGTTGTAAACCACCCGTTCTTCCCCTGGCTCGCCGTCTGGTCACTGGGGTCGTTGGCGGAGAAACAGGTCTCCAGCGTGCCTTCGAGGTCGCCTTCCTGCACGGTGAACGCCAGGCAGAAGTGACTCTGGGACCGTCCGCTGTTGCCGTTGGTCCTGGTCTCGCCGCCCAGGAACGCGCTGAACTGGGTCACGAACGAGATGGGAATCTCCTGACTGCCTCCGGCCGCGAAGAGCGGCTGCTCGCCTGCGTTGATCTCCGCCGACGGCGCGGCGGAATCAGCGCAGGCCATGACGATGAAGGCAGCTGAGAGAGCAGTCATCAATTGACGGTACCGCATGATTGGACTCCTTGGTGTAGGATGCCCGACGTTACGGCGGCCTCGTCACGCCGCCCTCAGCTACTTCTCATCGGCCCGTTACCAGCCATCGCAAGGGCATCGTTGGGATCCGGGTCCAAGTCGTTGCCACAAACGGGGATGATATCCGGCTGAGAGCCGAGTGGTCCCGGCCTGAGACCCCGGGCGTATCGTGGCTGGCGGAATGGGCGGCCCGGCACTCCTGACCGGGTCGGCCCGATCCATTCACTTCATCCCCCGGAGGTACCAATGCGAGTTTCCACCTTCCTGCCCGTCGCGCTGGCCGGCGCGTTTCTCGCGGCATGCGAGGCCAACACCCCGGTCACTGAGCCACCGAGTGCTGACGCAGGCATCTCAACCTCCGTGACGAGCGGTCCCGGAATGCCTGGCCATTCCCACCTCATTAGGATCGGTATCGCAGAGTGGGTCATCTCGACGGCCGACCCCGATGCCGAAATGTTCACGATCTACGGGAATCCCACCATGATCTTCGACTGCGGCGGGCCCGGCGGGGCGGAATACAGCGTCCAGTTCAACGAACTCGAACTGGCGATGGGACGCATGCGCAACATCCTCGCGCAAGGTTCGGAAGTCGAGTTGTACGTGTACGATTTCTTCACCCCGGACGACTTGGGTGGACGGACCTTCTGCGAGTACTTCGAGCAAGAATGGAAGTACCGGGGCACGGTCAATTACGTTGAGATGTTCCACCGGAACCTGGTACAGAACAACACCGCGTGGCATTGGAACGCGAACGGCACTGTCGAAGACATGGATGGGAACGCATACTCCTTCCACGAAAGCCAGCTGTTCGTGCGTGCGGCCAATGGCAACGGGTCTGCGTGGATCAAGGAGAGCATCATGGTCACGCCGAGGGGCAATAGCTGAGCCGTCACAGCCTGCGATTGCGTGCCCCGCGTCGGTGACGGCCGGGGCACGCACCAGCTTCCCCTCGCATAACAGTCGGCAAATCTCTGCTCCCCTTGTCAGGACGGGTCGATCGGCGGGTGAGCCGCCATCGGGCTTTCACGGATCGGACAGATTGCCGTACCGGTCGGCGATATCGAGCGGGCTGTCGCCTGCTACCACGACACCCTCGGAATGCGATTCCTGTTCCAAGCGCCGCCAGGTCTCGCCTTCTTCGACTGCGCCGGTATCCGGCTGATGCTGGATGGTCCGGCCAAGGCGCAGGTCAACAACTACAGCTCGGTCATCTACTACAGGGTCCCGGATCTTCACTTTGCATACGACGGGTTGAAGGCCCGCGGTGTCGTGTTCGACGCCGAGCCGCACTCGTCGACCTGATCAACACGGAGCGTCAGGACCACATCCTGACCATCGAAGACCCGATCGAGTTCGTGCACCACGGCAAGAAATGCCTGGTGACCCAGCGCCAGGTGGGCGAGCACACGAAATCGTTCAAGAGCGGCTTGCGGGCGGCACTCCGGGAAGACCCGGACATCGTGTTGATCGGCGAGATGCGAGACCTCGAAACGGTGGAGATCGCCATCGAGACCGCCGAGACCGGCCACCTGGTGTTCGGAACACTCCACACCACGACCGCCCCCTCGACGCTCGATCGCATCATCGACCAGTTTCCCGCCGACCGGCAGTCTCAGATTCGGGTCATGTTGTCGGAGTCATTGCGGGGCGTGATTGCGCAGACGCTCTGCCGCAAGGTGGGTGGAGGCCGGATAGCGGCGTGGGAAGTGCTCCTCACCACTCCGGCGGTGAGCAACCTCGTCCGCGAGGGCAAGACCTTCCAGCTTCCTTCCATCATCCAAACCAACCGGAAGCTCGGGATGGTGACGATGAATGATTCGCTGGTCGAACTCGTGGAGCAGAAACTGGTCGAGCCGAAGGAAGCCTACATGAAGGCCGTCGACAAGGCCGGGATCGAAGCGACCCTCAAGGCCAAGGGACACGACCTGTCGTTTCTGCGAGAGGTGTAGTGTCGGCCCGGGCACGACAGAGCCCCCAGGCCGATTTCTCGGAAGCGTAGACCCCTACCGTCAGACCCGCGCCGCGCCCAGCTGCACTTCGGTGTGCTGCAGCCGGATGAGGGCCGCCTTGGCCACCTGGGTCATGAGGACGGCGGTGATCCGTGGATCGACCTCGCAGAGTGCCCGAAGCCCGGCGGCCTCGACCCTGAGCACGCGCGTCGTCTTGGTGGCCCGGACGGTCTTCCCGTACACAAACGGCTCAATCAGGGCAGAGATGCCGAACGGCTCGCCCGGATTGATCTCGCTGATGAACAGCTCCTTCCGGAGCTTCGGATTGATCTCGTCTTCCCCGATGTAGAGCAGGTCTGCACTGCCTTCCATCATGAGGTACAGCGCGTTGGCCGGGTGGTCGGCCTCGATGATGTTCGCCCCGGGCTCGAACGACCGCTCTTCGCTCAACATGGCGATGGCGTTCACATGTTCGGGCTCGAGCACACCGAACAGCTCGTACTTCCGGAGTAATTCAGGGGACACCATGGTGTGCTTCCTCCCGCCAAGGGTCTGTCCGGTTGAGGGCGTCGAGCGCCAGCGCGGACGCCTGCGGCACCGCCGCCGCCACGGGCGGCGACAGCTGCTCCGAAAAGACGTAGTCGCGCGCCGTCTCGACCGCCACGATAGTCACCCGATCGGGCAGGTGCGCCCCCAGCGCGCGACCGACTTCGAGCGCCGTCCTCAACGAGGTATCGTGAGACGCATTGCAGTACCCGGCCACCGGGGCCGCCAGCTCGTCGAGCGACAGCCGCGTCACCGTCCCCGGCGGGTCTTTCCCGGTGTGGATCGCGTCGAGGATGATGACACGATCGTATCCGATCAGCCGCTCCATCAAACGGAGGCCGCCGAGGGCCACTTGCTCGACGTCGACATCCGGCGCCGCTCTCGTTCGGTGGCGCTCGACGTCCTCCGCGACGCGCCAGCCGACCCCGTCGTCACCCAGGATGGGATTGCCGAGTCCGATCACGAGGCAGCGCTCGGGCATGGGCATCGTCCTAGCAGAACTGCTTCAGCACCTGGATCGGCTCGCCCTGCGCATCCCGGATGGTCACCTGGAGCGGCATTTGTCCGGGCAGCGAGTGGGTGGCGCAGCCGAAGCAGGGATCGTACGCCCGAAACGCCATCTCGATCTTGTTCAGCATGCCCTCGGTCACTACCTCGCCCCTCGTAATCAACCTCTCGGCGGCCTTCTTGATGGACATGCTGATCGGCGCGTAGTTGTTGGTGGTCCCGACGATCAGGTTCACCTTGGTCAGCACCCCGCGTTCATCGGTCCAGTAGTGATGGGTGAGCGTCCCGCGCGGCGCCTCGACGATGCCCACCCCTTCGGTCGGCGTTTCGTGCGGCACCGTGTGGACGTTGTCCGAGGTGATCTCGGGATCGTTCGCCAACTCCACGATGCGCTCCGCCGCGTAGAGCAGCTCGATCAGCCGAGCCCAGTGGGTCGCCAGGCGATGATGCACGACGGGCGTGCGACCGGGCTCGAGGGGTTCGGGCGCGAGCGTGGCGTAGAACTTCTCGTATTCCGCCTGGGCCAGCGGTGTCGCCATGCCGTCGGACGCATTCAGCCGCGACAGCGGGGTCGCGCAGTAGACGCCCGAATCGGCGCCGTCGACGAAGCCCTTCCAGCCGATCTTCTTCAGGTACGGGAACTTGAGATAAGTCCACGGCTCGACTCGCTCCGCGATCCACTCGGGATACTCGGCCGGCGCGTACTTGCCGATGCGCTCCCCATCCGGCGAGACGACGCTGATCTTCCCATCGTAGAAATTGACCTTGTTGTTGTCGTCGACCATCCCGATGTAGTAGGTGCGGTGATAGTAGATGTCGCCGAGGATGAGGTCGGCGTATTCCTTGTTGCCGAGGACGATGTCATTGAACAGCTGGAGCGAAAACTGGGCGAAATCGACGGCCCACGGTCCGATCGCGGCGATCCGGGCCCGTTGTTCGTGGGTGATGCCCTTGGTCAGACCGCCCGGGATGGATGTGCAGGGATGGACCTTTCGCCCGCCGATCATCTCGATGATCTCGTGCCCGTGCTTCCGGGCCTGGATCACCTTGCCGCCGATCTCGAGCCCGACCTTGTGAATGACCCCGAGAATGTTCCGCTCGGCCACCGGCGCCTCGGGTCCCATCACGAAGTCCGGACCCGCGAGCGCGTAGAAGTGCGTCGTATGGTCGGTGAAGTAGAACCCGCTGTAGAGCAGTTCCCGCAACAGCTTGGCCGGGCGTGGCGGATCGACATGATAGACCGCATCGGCCGCCTTGGCCGCTGCCATGTGGTGTGCCTCGGGACAGACCCCGCAAATCCGATTGGTCAGGAGCGGCATTTCCTCGACCGGCCGGCCGACGCAAAACCGCTCGAAGCCGCGCAGCTCAGGCACCTGGAAATAGGTGTTGGCGACGTCTCCCTCTTCGTTCAGGAAGATCTCGATCTTTCCATGGCCTTCGAGGCGGGTAATCGGATCGATCGTGATGCGTTTCATGCTGGCTCCTCCTGCCTCGTCTGCCAGGCGGGTTTGGCGGCGCCGAGCACAGACCCTGCAAGGCTGAACCGATAGAATTGGCCGGCTGGATCGACCAGCCCGTCGAGGATGCGGTCGATCTCGTCTTGGTCGTCGCTGTCGATGACGGACGCGAAGGCCGTCATGAGGCGGGCCCCGAAGTCGAGCACCCCCTCCGCCGCCCCATAGCACCCGATGCACTGGGCTCCGGCCTGGGGGCAGAGCGCCCCGCAGCCGTCTCGCGTGGCGGGTCCGTTACACGGAATGCCTTGTTCGAGCAGGCAGAGGTCCGGGTCGACATGCTCCAGATCCTGAATGCGAACGAACGCCTTGATCGTCTTGACGTTGCGCGTCCGCGGGCATTCGTCGCACACCGTCGTTCCGCCGGCACCGATGGTGCTGCCGGCCGGCGGGAGCTCCGCCTCTCCTTTCAGGGCCTTGATGACGAGGTCGATGACCGCCCCGATTTGGTGGGACTCCGGCGGGCAGCCCGGCATGTAGTAATCGACCGGCACGACCTGGTCCAGCGTCTTGAGCACGGGATAGAACGTGGGAATCTCGATCTCACCCTCGGGCACGGTCCACGTGCTCTTGGGTCGGATGCCGTCCGGGTTCTCGGTCGAGACACCGCTATACACCGCATCGAATATCTGGGCCGGGCTGCTTAAGTTGGCCAGCCCCGGAATGCAGCCCTCGCAGGCGCACGAGCCGAACGCCACCAAGATCTTCGACTTGCGCCGCAGCAGTTTGGCCAGCGCCTCGTTCTCGCTGTTCCGGATGCCGCCGTTGAAGAGCGTGAGGGTGATCGCGCCGTCGGCGAATGCCTCGACGTCTTTGTATTTGGCATCCATGGCCACCGGCCAGAAGGCAACGTCGAAATTCGCATCGACGTCGAGGATCTTCTCGTGGATGTTGAGCACCGCGATCTCGCATCCACCGCAGGACGCGGCCCAGTACATCGCGAACTTCGGTTTGTCGCTCATGCCCCCACCTCCATGGTGCCAAGTCCTTCCGCCGCCGGTTGGACCTCGACGATATCCGCGCGGCCAGGCACCCGTCCCATCCAATTGAGCGGGCCCAGCGCTCTGATTTCCTCGACCATGACTCCGATGGCCTTCGCAAGCTGGACTCCCTCGGCGGCGCTGGCCCACACCAGGCGGACCCGCTCTGGCTCGATGCCCAGCCCGGCGAGGGTCCGTTGCAGCAGCCGGTAGCGCCTGAGCGCCTTGTAGTTCTGGTCGAGGTAGTGGCACTCGCCGGGATGGCAGCCGGTGATGAGCACGGCATCGGCGCCGCCGGCGAAGGCGCGGAGCACGAAGGTCGGATCCAGACGGCCGGAACACATGAGCCGGATGAGGCGCACGTTCGGCGGATACTTGACCCGGGCGGTGCCGGCCAGATCGGCGGCGCGGTAGCTGCACCAGTTGCAGGTGAAGCCCACGATGACGGGTTCGAACTGCTCACTCTGGTCGCCCATAATGTCGTCCCTTGGTTGAGCCCTACGCGGTCAGGCAGCCACCGGCTCGAGCGGGGAATCCAGGCCGAGCATTAGCAAGCCGTCGATTTGCGACAGAATCTGCTCGTTGCTGAATCCCGTGCCGGAAATGGCCCCCGCCGGACAGGCGGCGACGCACGTGCCGCAACCCTGACAGAGGGCAGCGTTGATCTCGGTCACCTCACGCTCTGCCACGAAGCTGATGGCATTGAACGGGCAGAGGTCGTTGCAAATGCGGCAGCCTGAGCACTTCGCTTCGTCCACCGTGGCGCGGATCGGCTCCAGCTCGATCGAACCTTGCTGGATACGACCGAGAACCCTCGCGGCCGCGGCCGCACCTTGGACGACGCTGGCCGGAATATCCTTCGGGCCGGAGACGCATCCGGCGATGAAGACGCCTTCGGTCATCGTGGCCACGGGGTCGAGCTTGGGATGCTTCTCGATGAACCAGCCGTTGGCGCTGCACGAGATGCCGAACCTCTTGGCGACAGCTCCGGCGTCACGCCGGGGCTCGAGCGCGGCCGACAGAATGACCATGTCGACGGGGATGCGACGCTGGTACCCGGCGAGGGTGTCCTCCACCTGAATGATCAGCTGGCCCTCTTCCCCAAACATGCGCGCCGCGTCCGTCACTTCAGCCACTTTCCCACGGACGAAGAGGGTTCCCTCCTCGAGGACCCGCTGATAGAACTCGTCGTAGTCCTTGGCCGGCGTGCGCATGTCGATGTAGAAGTTGTAGACCGTGGCCCCGGTACGCTCCCGGACCAGATGCGCAAACTTGAGGCTCTGCATGCAGCAGATCGCCGAGCAGTACTTGTTGTAATTACAGTCGCGACTCCCGACACAGTGGATGATGCCCACGGTGCGCGGTGTGCGCTTCCCGTCTCGCAGGACGATGGCGCCATTGGTCGGGCCGGATGCATTGGTCAGCCGCTCGAATTCCAAGCTGGTGAACACGTTCGCCAACCGGCCGTAGCCGTACTGCGGAATCCGGCGCGCATCGAACAGATCGAAACCGGTCGCCAGGATGATGTTGCCGACCTCGACCGTGATCACCTCATCCTGTTGATCGAAGTCGATCGCTTCCGTGGGACAGAACTTCTGGCACGCCTTGCACTTGCCCTTGAGGAAGTAGGTGCAGTTGGGCTTGTCGACCACCGGGTACTTGGGCACGGCCTGCGGAAACGGCGTGTACACCGCCTTCCGGTAGGCCAGTCCCGCCTCGTACACCGTGTCGATGACGACCTTGGGGCACTTCTCCTGGCAGATGCCGCATCCGGTGCACAGATCGGTGTTCACATAGCGAGCCTTCTTCCGGATGGTCGCCGTGAAGTTGCCGACGTACCCGTCCACCTTTTCGACCTCACTCCAGGTGAGCAACGTGATGTTGGGGTGCGACCCGACCGACACCATGCGCGGCGTCAGAATGCAGGCTGAACAGTCCAGGGTCGGGAACGTCTTGTCGTATTGAGCCATATGCCCGCCGATGGACGGCTCCCGCTCGACCAGGTACACCCGGTGCCCGGCGTCGGCCAACTCGAGGGCGGCCTGAATACCGGCAATGCCGCCGCCCACCACCAACGTGGCCGGGTGAATGGGGACCCTGAGCGGTTCGAGCGGCTCGTTCTCCAGCACCCGCTGGACGGCCCCGGACACAACGGCCTTGGACTTGGCGGTCGCGGCGGCCTTATCGGTGTGCACCCAGGAAACCTGCTCCCGGATGGATGCCAGCTCGCAGAGGTAGGGGTTGAGGCCGGCCCGTTTGCATGCGGTCCGGAACGTTCCCTCGTGCAAGTGAGGCGAGCACGCGGCCACCACGACCCGGGTGAGCCCGAGCTCCTGGATGTCCTTCTCGATGAGCTCCTGTCCCAGGCTCGAGCACATGAACTTGTAGTCGCGCGCGACGACGACCCCGCTGCCGTGGAGCTTCTCCGCAGCCCACGCCCGGACATCCGCCACGTCGACCGTGCCGGCGATATTGGTGCCGCAGTGGCAGACGTAGACGCCGACCCGCTCCCCACCGTTGGTGTGGGGATCCGGTTGGTTCGATTGCTCGGTCGTCATGGCTCGACCTCCTCGTCCCCCGGCATCACCGGCATGGGGAGTCCTTCCTTTTTCTTGCGGTGCTTGGGCTTGGTGTCCGCGTCGACGGGCGGCGGCTTGACACCGATCCGGCCCAGGGCCCTACGGGCGCTCACCATCTCCCGCCCGAAGCCCAGTGCCTTGGCGTCGAACCCTAGGGCCAGGCCGACGAGTTGAGTGAAGAACAAGATCGGCATCTGGTACCGGGTTCCGAAGTGCTTGTTGGTCGCCTGTTGGTACGCGTCGAGGTTGAGCTGGCACATCGGACACACGGTGGCGATCACATCCGCCTTGAATTGATCGGCGGCGTGAAGCAGCCGCCGGATGAGCTCGTAGGCCGTCTCGGGACCGATCTGGGTCATGTGCCCGCCGCAACAATGGGTCTTGAGCGGGAAGTCGATGACCTCCGCACCGAGGGCCGTGAGGAGCGCATCCAGCTCCGTGGGATACTCGTGGTCGGACATCCGGTTGTCATAGTCCGGCCGTGCCAGCATGCACCCGACGTACGGAGCGACCCGGAGCCCTCGGAGTGGCCTGGTGACCTTGGCTTTCACCGCGTCGAGACCGACGTCGTGCACGATCACGTCCAGGATGTGCCGAATGGCAAGCGACCCGGGCTCGTAGCTCAGGCCGCCGGCGCCGAGCGCCTCGTTCACCTTCGCGTCCATGGCCGGGTCGGTCCGGAGAACGTGATCGGCCTTGGCCAGATTGAGGTAGCAGGCGCTGCATGGCGCCACGACCGTCCGCGAGCCGTTTGCCTGTGCGGCGGCCAGGGCCAGGTTCCGGCCGATCAGCGCATACGCCGGCGTCCGGCTGATGCTCATGTACTCGGTGGCACCGCAACAGTTCCAATCCTCGATTTCCTGGAACTTCAGGCCGAGAGTCTTCGCGATGGCCGAGAGTGATTCGGCATAGGCACTGGCGCTCGTCTCCATCGAGCAGCCGGGATACAGGAGGAACGCGGTCATGATGCCGCCTCCAGTTCCTTGGCGCGGTCGAGGATCCGCGTCAGCTGCGCGACCCCGGCGATGCGTTTCGGCTTCATCTTCAGTCGCTTCTTGGTGAGCATGCCGAGTCCCATCGTGGCCATGCCCGGCATTCTGAGAGGGAAGTGCTTGAGGTAGTGCCGCGTCGCGAGCCCGAACTCGTGGCTGCGGCCGTAGTTCTCGACCAGGTCCACGAACGTCTGAGAGAAATCGGGTGCCGTGGAATCCTGATACTGTTCCGCCTGGATCGCCATGCGCTTCAAGGCGTACATGATGTCGGTGATGTGAATATCCTGCGGACAGCGCACGACGCACATATAGCAAGACACGCAGATCCACGGCGTGTTGCTCTGCAGGACCCGCTCGCGCATTCCCGCGCGGATCATGGCGAAGAGCGCGCGCGGGCTGTGGTCCATGTCCGCGGCCGAAGGGCAGGAGCCGCCGCACGTGCCGCATTGGATGCACATCTCGAGATTGCATTTTCCGGGCGTGGCGCGGCTCACTTCCGTCAGAAATCCGAGTTGCTGCGTCCCGGCCTCGGGCGCGGGAACGATCTGAATGGTCACCGGATGCCCTCCAAGGCGAGCCACGCGCCGGAATCCGTGCAGGATCCCCGCGCGTGGCACCGCGGCTCAAGGTGTCGGCGGATGGGCGGTATAGCACGAGGGGCGCGGGGTCCCGCGATCCCAGGATTCGCCAAAAGTCGCTGGAAGCGACAGTTGTTAGGTGCAGGGCGTGCGGGGACGGGTACGGGTCCGGGCAAGACCCGGCGACCGCGAACCCCCGTGGGGCGACTGCCCCCGGGGAACCTGCTGGGATGGCCATACGGCCCGGTCGGATTCATCTGCACTCCCCCAGTGGGGGCCTGATACGGGGTGTGCTGGCAAGCTAAACCTCCTATTGTGAAATCATTCACAATCGGGGCATAAAGTTTTCGGACCGAAAATCAGACTGAGAAAGTAGGAATTCGGCGAGCGCCGATGAGGCGAATTGCGACAGTTCGATTGGTCGCGCGGCCGCTCGAATCTCGGGCACCGGATCCGATACCCGAGACTTCCCGTTCAAGGCGAAATCAGGGGTCTCCGGCCCCGATGTTGCTGAATGTCGCCATGATGGAGGGGGCCCAGGCTCCCTCGACCGCAAACGGCGCCCCCCGGGGGATGAGGAGACCAGTATTGAGCGCCTGGGAACAGCACGTCGCCCGAGTCCTGCGTGGGGTCCGGCTGGTCAACATCCGGCAGAAGATCCTGGTCTTCGCCCTGTTTGCCACCTTGGTCCCATCGCTCGCGACCACGTGGGTGTCGTATCTCCAGAACAAGCGGTCACTCACACAGAAGGTCCGCGAAGAGCTGCAAAATGCCAGCGAGCGAGCGGCGCGCGAGATCGACCTCTGGCTCAAGGAGCGGTTCCTCGACGTCCGGGTGTTCTCGAGCTCGTATGTGGTATCGGAAAGCCTGGAACGGCTTCGGGTGGTGCCGCGAGAGTCGCTCGACGGCCAGCGTGCCCTCAGCTCCCTCAATGATTATCTCAGCTCCGTTCAGCAACCCTTTCTGGACTATCAGAAGCTGGTGGTGCTGGATCCCTCGGGTGCGATCATCACCACCAGCGGGACGGGCGGCGCCCTGGACCTCCCGGAAGCGTGGGCCTCGGACGTGCTCACCAACTTCGCCACCCAGAGCGAGGTCTACTGGGACCAGACCTTGGGAGCCCGGGTCATGTGGATCGCCGTGCCGATCAAGGCAGCGGACGACCGCACGCTCGGCACCTTGACCGCCAAGCTCTCCTTCGAGGCCATCGACCAGGTCCTCAGCCGCTTTGCCCGGGGAGAGGCAAGCGAGGTCCTCGTCATCACCGAGCGTGGTAACCCCATCCTCAGCTCAAAGGCGCATTCATCCGAACTCAGGGAGACCCGGCTGGCTGCGGGGACCATCCAGGCGCTGTTCGACACCGCCACCGTCACCGTGACCTACACCGACCCGGCAGGCGAAAGAGTCCTGGGCGCTGGCACCGTGGTGCCGAGCCTCAAGTGGGTGGTGGCGGCACAGATCCCGACGAACGTGGCGTTCGCCCAAGTGGCCAGGCTCCGGAATGTCGCCGCCCTGCTGCTCCTGGCCCTGCTGCTCGGGGTGGGCCTCTTGGCCTATACCCTAGGACTGATCATCGTGCGGCCGCTGAGTCGCCTGACCCAGGGCGCCTCCCGCGTCGCGGCGGGCGATCTGGACGTCGACGTGCCCGTGGTCGGCGGGGGCGAAGTGGCCTACTTGACCGAGGTCTTCAACGACATGGTGGCGCGGCTCAAGCAGAGCCGCGAAGACTTGGCGGCCAGCAACACCACCCTGGCCCTCCAGAACGAGAAGCTGGAGCGGCTGTCGATCACCGACGGCCTGACCATGTTGTACAACCGGCGTCACATCATGGAAGTCCTCACCCAAGAAGCTCGGCGCAGCATGCGACAAGGGTACCCGCTGTCCGTCCTGATGATCGACGTGGACCACTTCAAGACGTTCAACGACACCTACGGCCACCTCGCCGGCGACGAAGCCCTGAAGCAAGTAGCATCGAAGCTGATCGCCTCGACGCGGGACATCGATTTCGTGGCGCGCTATGGCGGGGAGGAATTCCTGGTCGTGCTTCGTGATACGGAGCTGGATGGCGCGGCCGACGTCGCCGAGCGCATCCGCAGTCGAATCGAGGCGGAACCGATCGCGGTCGGCGCCGCCCTTGGCACGGTCACGGTCAGCATCGGCGCGGCCGCCCTGCCCGAGAAATGCGACGACCCGGAGCGGGTGATCGAGAATGCCGACGCGGCCCTGTACCAGGCCAAACGGGCGGGGCGGAACAAGATCGTGCGGGCAGGGCAACTGGCACCGGAGCTGCGTAAGGAAGCGTGAACCGCGATGCCGCCTAGGGAGACGACTCCGGGCGGCTCTTCACCAAGGTGTGGAAGATCCACCCGCGCCGCCCCCCGTCATCGCCCACCTTGATCCACTCGCCGGCAAACGAGTATCCCGTCAGCCGGGCCCCCTCATCCAGCGTGAAGAGCACCTTCGCTCCGAGATCGGGGGCCGCGCGTACGTTACTCCGCCGCACCGCCATGAGCTGCAACGGCAGGTTGAAGCGCACCTCTCCAGCTGCCGCCGACACCTCCCCCGTGTCGCCCGATATGCCTTCCGCCTGGCGGGCAACCTCTCGCGCCTGGCCCGCGAGGTAGAGCGCGCCGCTATAGTTCTGCAGGTCGAACGCGTCCGTGCTCTTGGCGAGGAGCCGTTCGGTCTGGGAAACGACGGCAGACCCTGGGTTGCTGGTCTTGAGGCCCTGGAGGGCGATCTCCGCCTCGGCGCGCGCCGAGGCCGCCTCGGCGCGGCTGGCCGAGCTCTGGAGCTTGGCCATGGCCCGCACCACTTCGCCGTTCGCGCGATCGAGCTTGTCCCGCAAATCCTGAAGCTGAGCGTCCTTCTCCAGGAGCTGGAGTTGGAGCGCGGTGACCCGCTTCTCGGCCTCGGGATCCGTGACGGTCACGGTGCGGACCACGGTGTCCGGGGGTGCCGCCACCACGACCGGCTCCGGAGGAGGCGGCGCTCCGGGGCTCTTGCCGCAACCGACGGCGAGCGTGAGGAGTGCGCCGCCTAGCAGCCACGGCACGTGATGGCCGGCGCGGTGGATGTGGTGTGATGACATGGGCGTCCCTCTCGTCGCGTGCGATGGCGCCTGCTGCGCCCGGTCGAGGCTCGAGGTCTCGGCAGAATCAAGTCAAAGGCCGGGAGCAGGGCAAGGCCGCACGTGTCGGAGGACGGCACGTCTCGCCACACCCGCGCTAGGACTGCTGAGCCACGTCCCCCACCCATGTGAAGACGGCGACAGTGGCCGGCAGTCCCAAGGTACCCGCCGCCAGCGCGACCACCTGCTCCAGCGCCGCAGGCTCGATCCCGTCGGCCAGTGCTTTGCGGACGCTCGAGTGTACCGCCCCTTCCCGCATGGCGCCGATTGCGATGCCGAGCTTCACGAGCCGAGCGGTGCGCCGGTCGAGCGGACCGTCGGCACCGGCTTCGGCGGTGAGCTCCCACGACTTGGCGAGCTTCGGATAGCGGGTGATGAATGCCGTGTAGGCTCTGGGTGGAGAGGCCAGCGGGTTCATGGTGGGATCCTTTGAAAGTGTTCCGATGCGGCGCCCGATAGACGACGCCTATGAAGAGGAAGGAGAGAAACGCGCCGGCGAGGCGGGCGCAATGTTCGGCTGCCACTCTTCATGAAACCCTCACGAGCGGTTCAACTCCTCTTCCGACCCGCAGAACCATCTTTGGGACCGGATGTAGAGACGGTTCTTTTTTGTCTCGGATATATCCGGAATTCCGAATAGTGCGATACTCGGACCGCGAGAGGACGACATGGTCTACCCCAATCCCGCCGACCTTCACCGTGCGGCCAGCATCTTCAAGGGTTTAGCCCATCCAGCCCGCCTGGAGCTGGCCTGCCGGCTGGCCACGGCCCCCAAGATGACCCAGAAGGAACTGCTGCTGCAGCTGCGCTGGCCCCAGTCCACCATGGCGCGGCATCTCGGGCAGATGCGGGAGCGGGGCCTCATCAAGGGGACCCGCGCCGGTAACCAGGTGTACCTCGAACTCACGGGCACGGTCACGCCGCAGCTCCTCACGGCCGTGTGTGACTGGGTCCATCCGGACACCGGCGACCGCATGGGCGCCCCGCTTGCCGAACCGGCGCACGGCACCCAATGAAACGCCGAGACTTCATCCGAATCTCCAGCGCATCCGGCGCCGTGCTGGCCGGCAGCGGACTGACGACCAACTGGTTCAGCCTCTATGCGGACCCGATTCCCGACCCCGGCACGGACGGAGATCGGATCGTCCCCTCGTTCTGCGAGTTGTGCTTCTGGAAGTGCGGCATCCTCGCCCACGTCCGAGACGGCCGCGTGACCAAGATCCAAGGCAACCCCAAGGACCCCTTGTCGGGCGGACACTTGTGCCCCCGGGGCACGGGCGGCACCGGCTTGCTGTACGATCCGGACCGGCTCAAGCGGCCGCTGATACGGCGCGGCCCACGCGGCAGCCAGAGCTTCGAGGAGGTCTCGTGGGACGATGCGTTGAACGAGATCGCCGAGAACTTCGAGCGGATCAAGTCCCGCTGGGGCGCGGGCGCGCTCGCCCTGTTCTCGCACGGCTACGGCGGCAACTGGATGAAGCACCTCTTCAAGGCCTACGGCTCGTCCAATATCGCGGCGCCGTCCTACGCCCAGTGCCGCGGACCGCGTGAGGTCGGTTTCGACTTGACGTTTGGATCGGGGGTCTTCTCACCCGAGCCCACGGACATGCCGAACAGCCGGTGCATCGTACTCATCGGAAGCCACCTCGGTGAGAACATGCACAACACCCAGGTGCAGGACTTCGCGGCAGCCATTCGGAACGGCGCCGACATCATCACCGTCGATCCGCGCTACTCGGTCGCCGCCTCGAAGTCGCGCTACTGGCTGCCGATCAGACCCGGCACCGACATCGCACTCTTGCTCGCGTGGATGCACGTGCTCCTGGCGGAAGGCCTGTACGACCGAGACTACATCGAGCAACACGCGTACGGCCTCGACCAGTTGAAGGACCACGTGAAGCCGTACACGCCGGAGTGGGCCTATCCGCGCACCGGCCTGGAGCCCGACCTCATCCGCCGCACGGCCCACGTCATGGCCGGGGCCCGTCCGGCCACGCTGATCCACCCCGGCCGGCACGTGACCTGGTACGGCAACGATACCCAGCGCTCACGGGCGATCGCGATCTTGAACGCGCTCGTGGGTTCGTGGGGACGGCGAGGTGGCTTCTACATCCCGGTCCAGCTCGATCTCCCGAAGTACCCCTATCCCGGCTACCACGAGCACGCCGAGCAAGTTGTGGATCGGCCGAGTCCGAGCGACTACCCGCTGGCTGATGAGATTCTGACTCAAGGCGTGTGCGAGGCCAGCATCCCCGGAGTGCGTGATCGGCCGAACCTCAAGGGGTGGATGGTCTACGGGTCGAACCTGCTCACCTCGCTCCCCAACCCGGAGCAGACTCGTCGCGCCATCCAGGAATTGGAGTTTCTCGTCACTGTGGACGTGCTCCCAGCCGAGATCGTGGGCTGGTCCGACGTCGTCTTGCCGGAGGCCACCTACCTCGAGCGGTGCGACGAGCTGCTCAACCCGGCCTACCGACAGCCGTACGTGGCGGTCCGCCAGGAGGTCGTGCCCCCGATGTACGACTCGAAACCGGGTTGGTGGATCGCCAAAGAACTCGCCACCCGGCTCGGCCTCACCGATTTCTTCCCGTGGCACGACAGCATGGAGTACGCCAAGACCCGGCTGCACGAGGCCGGGTACGATTGCGAGGTGCTGCGGCGCGACGGCGTCATCCTGGGTGAGCGGCGGCCGATCTATTTCGAGGAGGGCGCCCCGGCCGAGTTCTACACCGATTCGGGCAAGATCGAGCTGTATTCGCCCCGGCTCGCGGCGCTCGGTTTCGACCCGATCCCCACGTGGCACGCGGACGACGTGGAACACCCGCCGGCCGGATTTTACCGGCTGCTCTTCGGCCGCGCCCCGGTGCACACCTTCGGCCGCACCACCAACAACCGCCTGCTGTCCGAGGTCTATTCCGAAAACGCCGTCTGGGTCAATGCGACCGTGGCAAGGAAGTGGGGCTTGGCAGACGGCGAGCGCGTGCATCTGAAGAACCAGGACGGCGTCCAATCGACCTTCAGCGCGCCGGTGAAGGTGACCGAGCGCATCCACCCCGAGGCCGTCTACATGGTGCACGGCTACGGGCACACGGCCAAGGGCCTCCGTTTCGTCCAGGGCAAGGGCATCGACGACAACGAGCTGGTCACGCGCTACAAAGTCGATCCGCTCATGGGGGGCACCGGAATGAACGTGAATTTCGTGACGTTCGTCCGGGCGGCCGACGTCGCACAAGCTGATGAAGCCGCGGCCGGTCAGGAGGTGGAGGCATGAGCCGCATCCGGAAACGATACGGCATGGCGGTCGATACGCGAACGTGCGTCGGCTGCAGCGCATGCGTCATCGCCTGCAAGACCGAGAACGGCGTGGCCGACGGCTTCTGCCGGGACTGGATTACGACATCGACGACAGGCGCGTTCCCAGATCTCACGATGACGATCCAATCGGAGCGCTGTCACCACTGCGAGGACGCGCCGTGCGTCGGGGTCTGTCCGACGGGGGCGTCGCACTACGGACCGGGCGGCACCGTACTCGTCAACCAGACGAAGTGCACCGGCTGCAAGGCGTGCATCGCCGCGTGCCCCTACGGCGCGCGCTTCGTCGACCCTCGCACCGGCGCCGTCGACAAGTGCACGTTCTGCGCCCATCGCGCCGGACGAGGCGGCGCGACCACCGCGTGCCAGGATGTCTGCCCGACCGAGAGCATCGTCTTCGGCGATCTCAACGATCTGACGAGCGCGATCGCACAACTGATTGCGAAGCGCGAGCGCTATACCCTGCTCCCCGAAGCCGGGACGCGTCCCAAACTCTTTTTCCTCACGTGAGCACTCGATGATGCAAGAGATCACGACGACGCGCGGCAACCACCTCATCGACCCGGTCATGCACATCTGGCACGGCGAGGTCGCGCTCTACCTGTTCCTGGGCGGGGTCGTGGCCGGCCTGATGATCATCATGGGCTGGTGGAAGACCCGCGCACCGGATGCGCCCCAGTCACGCGCACTATCGTTGCTCCCCTGGGCCGCGCCCGTCTTGCTCTCCCTCGGCATGGTGTTCCTCTGGCTCGACCTCGAGCACCGGATGAATGCGTTCCGGTTCTACCTGGCGTTCCGCCCGACGTCGCCAATGTCGTGGGGGTCCTGGATTCTCATCGCGGTCTATCCCGCATCCATCCTGCTCGCCTGGATCACGACGCCCGCGGACCTTCGCACCAAGATCGCCGCGAAGATGCCGCTCCGTGCCGCGTTCGAACCCATCGGTGACTGGGCGCTGGCCCATACCCGTCTCGTTGCCCGAACCAGTGTCCTCGCCGGAGCGGCACTCGGTGTGTACACCGGGGTCTTGCTGGGAACCATCGGGGCCAGGCCCTTGTGGAATTCCGCCATCCTGGGACCACTGTTCCTCACGTCCGGACTCTCGACCGGCGCCGCCTTCATGCTCATGGCGCGGCTTGCGGATCGCGAGCGCGTGGTGCTCAGCCGGGTCGACATGGGACTCATCGTGGCCGAGTTACTGCTGATCGGCGTGTGGTTCACGGGGCTCGCGTCGGCTGGTGGCGCAGCCCAAGCGGGCCTCTCCGCCCTCCTCGGCGGACCGTACACCGCTGCCTTTTGGAGCCTGGTCATCGCGGCGGGGCTCGTGGCGCCGTTGATGGCTGAATGGATGGAGCATCGACACCAGGCAATTCCGGGTCGATTCGCAGCCGCGCTGGTCCTCATGGGCGGGCTCGCGCTCCGTTGGATCATCGTCTACGCCGGTCAATACACGGGGTGGGCCTCACATGTGGCCGCCCGATAGGAGAACCGGAATGAAGGCCGAGCCGTACTGGAATCCATACGCCGCCGGCGTGCTCCTCGGACTCGTCCTGCTCGCGTCGTTCCTCGTGGCGGGCCAGGGACTCGGCGCAAGTGCCCTCCCGAAACGCACCGTCGCCCTGATCGGCGCGGAGGTGGCCCCGGCCTGGACCGCTGCCAACCCAAGCCTCGAGCGGTACGTGGCCGACGGCGCCAACCCGATGAGGGATTTCCTCGTGGTGGAAGTCGTTGGTGTGGTGTTGGGAGGATTCATCGGCGCGATGCTGGCCGGGCGATTCCGCGCCACGGTCGAGAAGGGTCCGCGCATCTCGACCCGCGGGCGTCTGACGTATGCCTTCGCGGGCGGCGGTATTATGGGGTTCGCCGCGGCGTTGGCCCGGGGATGCACGTCGGGCCAGGCGCTCAGCGGAGGCGCCATCCTCGCCACGGGCAGCTGGCTCTTCATGCTCATGGTGTTCGCCGGCGGATACGGCATGGCGTACTTCGTGAGGAAGCAGTGGATATGACGGGCGCCATCTTTCCCTTCACGTTTGCCTCGGGCGAGGTCCGCCTGCTGGCTGGGCTCGCCATCGGATTCCTGTTCGGATTCGCGCTCGAGCGGGGCGGCTTCGGCAACGCACGGAAGCTCGCGGCCCAGTTCTACTTCTACGACATGACCGTGTTCAAGGTCATGTTCACGGCCATCCTGGTCGCAATGGTGGGGATTTTCACACTCGCCGGGGCCGGCGTGGTCGACCTGGCCATGCTGTGGATCAATCCCACGTTCGTGTGGGCTCAGGCGGTCGGCGGGTTCCTGCTCGGAGTCGGCTTCATTATGAGCGGGCTCTGCCCGGGAACGGCGGTCGTGTCCACCGCATCCGGGCGCTACGACGGCTTCGTCGCCCTGGCAGGGATCTTCGTGGGAACCGCCGTGTTCGCGGTAGCCGTGGGGTGGTTTCCCCAACTGGAGTGGCTCTACGAAACCGGCGGCGCGGTATCGATCCTGCCCGAGTTGTTCGACCTTCCCGTGCCCGCGCTGGTGATACTCCTCGTGCTCGGCGCAAGCGCGGCCTTCATCGGTGCCGAGAAGGTCGAGCGGTTGTTCCGCGGCAAGTACGCTCCCATCGAGCTCGCGCCGCGCGACACGCGCCGCACCCCGAGGATCAAGTTCGCGCTGGCCGGCTCGCTGGTGACGGTCACTGTGGTGTCGCTGGCCTGGAAACCCGCGGCGCCGGACCGCTCACCGATGGGAATGTCGCCGGTCGAGCCGCTGTCGCTGGCCGAGGCCATCATTGCGGACGATCCGACACTGCTCCTGCTGGACCTGCGCTCCGACAGGACCGGCGATGTGACGATCCCCGGTGCCTACGCGGTGGACGACAGCACGGCGCTCCCGGTCTTGGCAACCGCCAATCCGGCGACTCGCGTTGTCCTGATCGACGCGGCCGGTCTCAAGACCGAGGCGCCCGGCATGTGGCCGCGACGGCTCACCTATCACTACCTTCGTGGCGGCGCCGACGCCTGGCAAGCCGAGGTGATGACCGCGGCCGAGCCACTGGGGACCGACGCCGCGAGCCGCGAGCTCACCGAGCGGCAACATCAGATGGCGGCCTTCTTTTCCGGGGCCGCGGTGACTGCCGGGGCGACCGCGCCGCCTCCGCCGGTGGCCATGCCGAGCGGGGGAGCGAAGAAGAAGCGGGCTGGCGGCTGCTGAGCCGGCCCCAGGGGCCTCGCGCGGATTGTATGGAACCGCACGAGCGTTCGACTCGTATGGCCCCAAGTCCCACTCGACCATTACGCGCATTCGTCCCTCCTCGCCGCCGAGGTCCCGCATGGCGTCACCCCTGCTCCGTCTTCTTGCCACCGTGGTCGCCGGCTTGGCCCTGAGCGGGACCGCAGCCTCGGTCGTTGCCCAATCAGGGACCCTGGTCGTCGTCAACAAGGCCGCGAGCACCGCCTCGGTCATCGACGTGGCGTCGGGCAGCACCCTCGCGGTCCTGCCGACCGGACGAGGTCCGCACGAAGTCGCCATCACGCGGGACGGCGGGACGGCGGTCGTCACCGATTACGGCGACCGAGTGGGCAACAACACCCTCACAATCATCGACGTGCCCGGGCTTCGGATTGCGCGCACCGTCGACCTGGGGGAATACCGCCGGCCGCACGGCATCGCGTTCCTGCCTGGCGATAGCCTCGTCGCGGTGACCTCCGAGGAGGCGCAGGCCGTCGTCCTGGTGCGGGTGGCCGACGGCACCATCGTAAAGGCGCTCCCCACCGGGCAGGGCGGCTCCCACATGCTGGCCGTCACGGGCGAGGGAAGCACGATCTTTACCGGCAACATCCGCGACGGGACCGTCTCACAGTTGGATGTCGCGACCGGCCGGCGCACCGGGCTATTCCAGACGCCGCCCCAACCCGAGGCGATCACCGTCACCACCGACGGACGCGAGGTGTGGGTGGGGAGCAACTCGGAAGGCACGGTCAGCGTCGTGGACGTCGCGACCGGGAGCGTGGATACGCCCTTGGACGGCTTCCAGTGGCCCTACCGCATTCTGATCACGCCGGATGGCCGTCATGTATTGATTCCCGACTTCCGGGCGCATGAACTGCGCATCGTCGATCGGGCCGCGCGAGCGGTGGTGGACGTGGTGCGCTTCGACGGGGCGGGGCCGCAGGGCATCACGCTGAGCCATGACGGCAAGACCATCTACCATGCGATGAGCCTGGAGGACCGAATCGCCGTGATCGATCTCGCCACCCGGAAAGTGCTTCGCACGATCGAGACCGGTCGGGGGCCCGACGGCGTGGCGTATACCGAGCGGGTGGTGCGGTAGCCGTCTCGGCTTGCGCCGGACGATCAATTCCGACAAGGTTCCCAGCCTATGGACCAGTCACCTGCCCGGACCCAGAGCCGCCGCATTCGACGCGAGAAGAGGACCATCTCGATCATGATCGGGATGTACTGCCACGCGCATCACGACGCGGCCGAGCCCGATCTCTGCGGCGAATGCCACACGCTCCATTCCTACGCCATGCAGCGCATCGACAAGTGCCCCTTCTGTTTGGCCAAGCCGACCTGCGCCAACTGCCCCATCCACTGCTACAAGCCCGATAGGCGGGAGGACGTCCGGCGGGTCATGCGCCACGCCGGGCCGCGGATGCTGAAGCGGCATCCGGTGCTGGCGATCCTCCACATCCTCGACGGTTTCCGGAAGGTCGAGGCACCGTCCCGCCCGCCCCGACCTTCCCGCCCACGAGCCACCGCCTGAACCCCGATTGGCCCGAGACCTTCCCTTCCCCCGGCCCAACCAGTAGCTTGACCCCCGGACACCCCCATCGGACTCGGCATCCGAGGATGCCGTTCGACCAAGTCCGGCAGATGGCCGATCTGCCATACCCCCAGGAGGATTACATGCGTTCGAGATTATCCCTCATCGGCGTTGCGCTCGCCATCGCGCTGGTTGCGTTCTGCCGGCAACCATTCAGGCCCAAGCCGCCGCGGCCCGCGACCCACTACGTCACGGTCACTACGTTCAGCGCTCCCGTTTAATGCTGAGGGCCAGAAGGTGTGGTGGTGGATCGACTCGGTGGCGGTCCCAAGCGCCAAGATGGACCCGAATGTGGTCAGCTACTATGTGGGCGGCCACAACTACGGCAGCAGCGCCGGTGACATCGTCATGATTGCCGAGTACGCCGACTGGAACGCGATCAATGCGGACTGTGCGGCGTGCACCGCGTGGTTCGAGAAGCGCCAGCCGGCCGAGGGAACGCCGGAGCGGACGGCCTGGAATGAGGCTCAGGCCGCGTTCTTCAAGCATAACCACGGGCACTCGGACGAGATCTACGCCGTGCAACCCAGCCGCTCCAAGTAACGGGCTGCGTTAGCTTTTCAGACCGCTACATCGCGAGTAAATCAGGGGGCGTTCCCACCGCGGGACGCCCCCTGATCCATTCTCTCCATAAGCCGGCCCGCGCCAGACTGCTCTCCTGCTAGCGGAATCGTTCCATGGTCTGCCGCGCCCCGTCCTCGCACACAGGCCAGGTCCGCTGCTCGCCGGTCCGGGGGTTCACGCCGAGCACGCGGCGGTCGCGTGGAATCCGGCTGTCTTCCGCGGCCTGATAGACCAAGAGGGCCGTAAGGGTCGCGTTATTCCTCAAGTCGTCCCAGGCAATCTTGTCGATCGTGTCGCGGTTGGTATGCCAGGTGGCGGAGCCATAGTCGTAGTTGGTGGCCGACAAATTGAATGCCGGCGCGCCGGAACAGATGAATGCCGCGTAGTCGCTGCCACCCCCGCCGGGATTGCCGGGCAGGCTGAGATCGATGTCTCCCACCATAGACAGCGGCAGACGCGAGAGCCACCGGGCGAAGAACTCGCCGGCACCCGTCAAGCCCTGCATCGCAATGGCCCTGACCCGACCGGTGCCGTTGTCCTGGTTGAGCGCGAGTTGGAGCCCGTCGACCACCTCCGGATGGTCGTGGGCGAACGCGCGCGAGCCGTTCAGTCCCTGCTCCTCACTGCTCCAGAGCCCCATGATGATGGTGCGTTTGGGATTGGGATACGCGGCTTGGAGGATCCGCATCGCTTCCATCATAACGACACTGCCGGTGCCGTTGTCGGTGGTGCCGGACGCGCCGTCCCAGGAATCGTAATGCGCCGAGAGCAGCACGTACTCGTTGGGCAGAGCGGACCCTGGGATCGTCCCGATCACATTGAAGACGGGCAGCTCGCCCAGGTCCTCCGCATCGGCCCGGGCTCTGAGCCGTGGCCCCTGATTGTTTTCGGTCAGGCGGTACACCAGGCCGTAGTCTTCGCAGCTCAGGTCGAAGGCCGCCGCGCGGTGGCTCATCGCCCCCCCTCCTGGGAAGGCGTGGGCGAGCGAGAAGATCCGGTCGATGCCCCAGGCACCGGTCCAGTAGTTGGTGAGGAACCCGATCGCGCCGGCTTCCTCGAGCGCGTCGACGATCGCCTGCCGCTCGAGCCCGATGGCCTCGATTCGGGCGTCCCAGGCCTCCCGGGCCGCCCGCCGGGCCTGGTTGAAGACCGAGTCCGCCCCCTCGACACCGTGTTCCTTCCACGACGAGGCCGGCCGGCAGCTGGCCTCGGCGGGCGAGAGCAGCACGAACTTACCCCGCGCATTGGGAAGCCACGCCTGGAACGCCTCCGGCCCATCCACCGGCGGTAGCATCACGACTCCACCCGTCTTTTCACCTTTGGTGGCCGGGCTCCACGCGAGCATCATCCCTTCGAGCGAGCGCACCCGCGGGGCTATGAGATCCACGTGCGACACGCCGCGGCGCCAGCCGCGCCACGTGCCGTATTGCTCCTTCCGCGCCTCGATGCCCCAGCCCCGCAGCGTTGTCACCGCCCAATCGACCGCCGCCTGCTGCTCCGGCGAGCCCGTGAGCCGGGGTCCGATCGAATCGAACAGCGTCTGGGCCAGTCCGTAGAGTTCGGAGTGCTCCATGCCCTGGCTCCATATGGCCTTGATGATTGGATCGTCGGTCGGGAAATCCTGCGCCATAGCAGGGGAGCCGGCGAGGATTCCCGAGACTAGGAGAACTGCCGAGGCAAGAATCACGCGGACGGGATTGGGACTCATCGTATCCTCCGGAGCGCTTCGTGGAGAAGGCGTCATCGACCAACCGGAGCGCGCTCAACGCCCCGGGTCAAGCGGAGAATAGGCCACGTCAGGCTGAACGTCCAGATGCTCGCCAATCACCTGGTCGGCCCTTGCGGGCGGTCCGGGAGAACGTGCATTCTACGGAGGAAAGGCGGCCATATGACCGACGACCGCGTGATCCGATTGCTCGAGGAAGTCCGCGACCTGCAGCGCGAGCACCTCGAACACTATAAGGAAGCGCTCCGGAACCAGACGGAATCCATCCGGATGCAGCGCGAGCTGAGCGTTGTGGCGAGAAACCGGCTCCGGTTCGTTTCCGTGCTCATTGCGATCGTCCTGGTGCTCCTCATCGTATCCGCGTGGGGCGTCTTACGGGTACTCTTCTAATGAAGGGCAGACGGTGACGAGACCCGGGTCCGGTGACGATTCCGCGAAGTTGAGCATCCAGCTCGATCCCGGAAGTGCGCTGCCACTCTACCGGCAGATTGTGGACCAGATCTGGGTCGAAGTGGTCGATGGCAGCCTCGCGGCCGGTGAGCGAATGCCGACGCTCCGGCAATTGGCCATCGCGCTGGGTGTACATCCCGATACCGTCGCCCGGGCGTATCACGAGCTCGCGCTCTTGGGCGTGCTGCATGAGCGCCGGGGCGAGGGTACCTTCGTGGGCCTCCAGCCGGCCAAACGCTCGGAGTTGGAACGACGGCGCCAGCTCGAGGACATCTGCGTCACTGCCGTGGCCAACGCGAAACACTGCGGGTTCTCCGCTGATGACATGATCGAAATCATCAAAGAGCTGCGCGACCACCGCGGCAGCTGAAAGGGACGGCCATGGGAACCAACATCATCCTGAGCAAGAAGGGGCCGGTGTCCCCGCCTGCGAGCTCGCCCAATGATACCCGGTACCCCGTTCCGGCCGTGGTGGCCGGCATTATCACGGGCCTGGGTGCGGCGGGCCTGGTACTTCTGACCCCCCTCGCGGCCGCCGCCGCGTGGCTGGCGCCGACGGTGGGAGTGCTCTTCGCCGCGCTGGTCGGCTCCTCCATCAAGTATGCCGACCAATGGGAAAAGGCGGTCGTCCTCCGGCTCGGGAAATACCGCGGCCTGCGAGGCCCGGGCCTGTTCACGGTCATCCCGATCATCGATCGGGTGACCTACCACATCGACCAACGGATTCGGACCACCGATTTCGGCGCCGAGTCGTGCCTGACCAAGGACACGGTTCCGGTCAACGTGGACGCGATCGCGTTCTGGGTCGTGTATGACGCCGAGCGGGCCGCCCTCGAAGTCCAGCAATACGAGCAAGCCGTGGTGCTTGCCGCGCAGACCGCGCTGCGGGACGCCATCGGCAAGCACGACCTGGCCGAGTTGATTCAGTCGCGGAAGGAGCTGGGGCGCGTGCTCCAAGAGACGCTCGACAAGAAGATGCACGATTGGGGAATTCAGGTGCAGTCGGTCGAGATCCGCGACGTGATCATCCCCAAGGCGCTCGAGGAAGCGATGTCGCGCCAGGCCCAGGCGGAGCGGGAGCGGCAGGCCCGCATCATCCTCGGCACTGCTGAAACCGAGATCGCGTCGAAGTTCGTGGCCGCGGCCGAGACCTACAGCGAGAACCCGGTGGCGATGAACCTCAGGGCCATGAACATGCTGTACGAGAGCATCGTGAAGCGCGGCTCGCTGATGGTGGTGCCCTCGGGCCTCGCGGACTCGCTGAACATGCCCGGCATCATGGGCTTGACGGGGGCGGCTTCGGCCCACGGCCTCATGCCGCGACCCGAGGCGGATGATGAGACAGAAGGCTCGAGCCAAACGATTCGAGACTTCCCGCCCGGCAACACGTCATCGGAGTAGCTCCGGGCGACCAATCATGGCGGCACGGCGCCGACTCGTGAAGGGACGCCGGACCGCCTATCACACCCGAGCATAGGATCGTGCACTCGGGAGGCCCTGCCCACGGCCTCTCGTCTGTTGCGCCGCTTCCCGGCGCATGTTGCGCGCTCGCACACCCGAGGCGCCCATCCGCCTTGCTGAACCCGCATGCGCGCACCCTCATGCGGGCTCCAGCCCTAAATCCTACGTGAACCTCTGGATTCCGATGGAACCAACCGCTGGCATCCTTTTGGCTCCGTAGGACCGGCCTTATCGATAGTCACCACGACCCATGTGACCGCCAGGCCGCGAATGTTTTGCGTGTGAGCCTGGTGCGCAGTCGGCGTTTGTCCCGGCAACAGGAACGGAAACCATGCCTGCAAACAAGACGGACTGGAGAACCCGCACGCTCGAAGTACTGCCCGCGCCCTCTCCCGAGTACGAAGCGATCCTCACTCCTGAGGCCCTCCAGTTCGTGGAGCGGTTGGTGCGCAGGTTCGGCCCCACGCGGGACGAACTCCTGCTGACCCGGATGCGACGCCAGCACGAGATCGACGGCGGCGGCATGCTCGACTTCCGGCCCGAGACCGCCACTGTCCGGAGCGCCGAGTGGACCGTCGCGGACGTGCCGGCGGACTTGGTCGACCGTCGCGTGGAGATCACCGGGCCGGTCGACCGCAAGATGATCATCAACGCGCTCAACTCCGGCGCGAATGTGTTCATGGCGGATTTCGAGGACTCCAACGCGCCGACCTGGGACAACATCATCGAGGGCCAGATCAACCTGCGCGATGCGGTCCGCCGGACCATCACCTATGCCAGCCCCGAGGGCAAGCAGTACGCGCTCGCACCGACGACCGCGACCCTGATGGTCCGGCCGCGCGGCTGGCACCTGCTCGAGAAGCACGTGCGCCTCGACGGCGTGCCGGTCCCCGCCAGCCTGTTCGACTTCGGGCTCTACCTGTTCCACAACGCTCAGGTACTCCTCGAACGCGGGAGTGGCCCGTACTTCTACCTGCCTAAACTCCAGAGTCACCTGGAGGCTCGGCTGTGGAACGATGTCTTCGTGATGGCGCAGCAGGAGATCGGGATCCCGCTCGGGTCGATCCGCGCGACCGTCCTCATCGAGACGCTGCCCGCGGCCTTCGAGATGGACGAGATCTTGTACGAACTGCGGGACCACTCCGCCGGGCTCAACTGCGGTCGCTGGGACTACATCTTCAGCCTCATCAAGACCTTCTGGAAGAACCCCGGGTTCATACTGCCGGATCGGGCGCTCGTCACCATGACGACCCACTGCATGCGTTCGTACTCGCTCCTCGCGATCCAGACCTGTCACCGCCGCGGCATCCACGCCCTCGGAGGCATGGCGGCGCAGATCCCCATCAAGCACGACGCCGGAGCCAACGAGCAAGCCCTGTCCAAAGTGCGGGAAGACAAGCTTCGGGAGGTGGCGGATGGGCACGACGGTACCTGGGTGGCGCATCCGGGGCTGGTCGAGCTCGCGAAGGCCGTCTTCGACGAGGGCATGCCCGAGCCGAACCAGATTCACCGGAGGCGGGACGACATTCGGATCACCGCCCAGGATCTCTTGACCGTGCCCCAGGGACCGATCACCGAGCACGGTGTAAGGCACAACATCGATGTCGGCCTCCAATACATGGCGGCCTGGCTCGGCGGCAACGGCTGTGTTCCCATTTACAACCTGATGGAGGATGCCGCAACCGCCGAAATCTCACGGTCCCAGCTGTGGCAATGGCTCCACCACGCCGGGGTCACGCTGGAGGACGGGCGACCCATCACACCCACCTTGATGCACGCCCTGTTCGACGAGGAAGCCCAGCGGCTGCGTGAAACCGTGGGAGACGCCCGCTTCGAAGCCGAACGGCTTGGCCTGGCGCGAAAACTCATCGAAAACATCGTACGGAAAGACGCGTTCACTGCGTTCATGACGACCGTGGGGTACGAACACCTGGATTGACCGGACTTCCAGCAAAGGAGTGCGCGATGGGCGACACGCAGAATGGTATCCTCGAGCTCGAGCAGAGCTGGAAGACCGACGGCCGGTGGCAGGGAATCAGCCGGCCCTACTCCGCCGCAGATGTATTCCGGCTCCGAGGCTCCGTGCAGATTCAGCACACCTTGGCCACCCTGGGCGCCCGGCGGCTCTGGGACCTGCTGCACACCACACCCTACGTCAACGCACTCGGTGCCTTGACCGGGTCGCAGGCGGTGCAGATGGTCCAGTCAGGGCTTCAGTCGATCTACTGCAGCGGCTGGCAGGTGGCGGGAGACATGAACAGCGCCGGTCAGACGTATCCCGATCAGAGCATCTACCCGGTCGACAGCGTGCCGACCCTGGTACGCCGGATCAACAACGCGCTCCAGCGCTCCGACCAGATCACCCACGACGCCAGCAATGGCGACGGCCGGCTCCAGTGGTTCGCGCCCATCGTGGCCGACGCCGAGGCCGGGTTCGGCGGCGTGCTGAATGCCTTCGAATTGATGAAGGCGATGATTGCCGCGGGTGCGGCCGGCGTCCATTTCGAGGATCAGTTGTCGTCGTTCAAGAAGTGCGGCCACATGGGCGGCAAGGTGTTGGCGCCAACCGGCGAGGCCATCAACAAGCTGGTGGCCGCCCGGCTGGCGGCGGACGTGGAGGGCGTGCCCACCGTGCTCATCGCACGCACCGATGCCAACTCCGCGACCCTATTGGCCAACGACGTCGATGAGCGAGATCATGCATTTCTGACGGGGGAGCGGACGCCGGAAGGTTTCTTCCACGTGCGCACCGGTTTGGACCAGGCGATCGCTCGCGGGCTCGCCTACGCGCCCTACGCCGACCTGCTCTGGTGCGAAACCGCTCACCCGGATCTGGAGGAAGCGCGTCGGTTCGCGGAGGCTGTCCGGGCTCAATTCCCGGGCAAGCTGCTGGCCTATAACTGCTCCCCGTCCTTCAACTGGCGGCGGCATCTGGACGAGGCCACCATTGCCAAGTTCCAGCGGGAACTGGGGGCCATGGGGTATGCCTACCAGTTCGTGACCCTGGCCGGCTTCCACTCGGTCAACGCCGCCATGTTCGAGTTGGCCCAGGGCTACCGTGAGAGCGGCATGGTGGCCTACGCCGGCCTCCAGGACCACGAGTTCGAGCTCGAGGAGCGCTATGGGTATCGCGCCGTCAAGCACCAGTCGTTCGTCGGCGCCGGGTATTTCGACGACCTCACCCAAGTGATCACCGGCGGCCGGACCGCGACCACCGCGATGGCAGGCTCGACGGAGGAAGAACAGTTCGAGGAAGGAACGACCGGCGTCGAGGTGGAGCGCCAGCGCCGGGCAGGGTAGCGACGCGCCGGCCACATGAGGCTCGACGGCGAAGGGGGAGCTTCCCATGAAGCTCCCCCTCGGCCGTCGCGGAGCCCAATCCCGCCCGGTTGAGTCACTCGAGCCGCGTGGCCCGGGCAAACACGGTGTCGTCTTCATCCCGAAACTCGAATCCGGTGGCGTGGCCGTCATCGACGTCGAACTCGAGAACGGCCCTCCACACATCGTAGAGCGCCCCACCCTTCAGGAACCCGGCGTAGTACCACTCGTCCGTCAGGCGTATGAGCACCATCTCATCGGCCATTCGTTCGGCGAAGCCCCACCGCACCTTCAACATGCCTCCCTCGTAGTACGTCTCGAAGCGTGCCGGCGGCGGCATATTCTCGTCGACGAACGCGATCTGGTACGTGCCGATGTACGGTTCAACGATGTCCTTGGCGACGGTGAGGACCTGCGACGGCTCGACATCGAAGCGGAGCCTCACCTCGGTCGTGGCCCACCTCAGGCTCAGCACCGTCCCGGACGGCTCCACCACGGGGAAGGAGAAGGTCAGGACGTCCATCTGCGGCGCCGCCTGTGGCGTGACCTCGAATCGCACCTGGTCGTCGCTCGGACCCGGGTGGGCAAGATGAAAGAGCCGGTGCTTCGGATGGAACACCACCTCCCACTCCTTGGGCTGGACTACCATCCAGAGCGAGTACTTGCCCTTCGGGAGCGCGTGTCCGTTGACCGTGACGTCCTTGTCGACCTCGACCGTCGTGGCCCAGTTGGCCCCGGGGGTCCAGACCTCACCCCAGTGGACGAAGCCTCCGAACACCGGCTCGCGGCCGCGCGCCACCGGCCGCGAGGCCACCACCTTGATGGTGGTGCCGTCGACCGTTTGGGCAACCGTGCCCAACTCGCTGGCGCGGACCTGGGCCGGGGCATTGCGGGGAGAGGCAACGAACAAGGCAACGACGAACGAGAACGATGCCAGCTGTCGAACGGTCATGGAAAGCCTTTCGATGGTAAAGGAAACTGGGATGCCGGAGGCTGGAATTCGAATGAGGGCTCAGGCAAACCGCGCGTCGATCGCGTCTCGGATGCGGTCCAACGACCATCCGCGCCGGGACAGCCGGAAGGCGAGCCTGCCCTGGCCCTGGCAGATTTCACAGAACCGGGCCATGCCGCCCTCCTCGTAACAGGTGAGCAGCGAGTAATACTCCGGTAGCTCCGCGCAGCCGCAGTGACAGCGGATGCCGTCCACGATGTGCGGGATCTGCCGCACGCCGTCATAGGCATCGATAACGTCGGGGAAGTCCCTGAGCTCGTCCGCGGTGAGTACCTTGGATGCGTCGATGCCGGGGCGGGGCTCCGGATGCGGATGCGGGCCCGGCCGCCGCAACGCGAAATGCGGGCAGCGCGGCCGCGGGATCGCTCCCCATGCGACCGTCAGGAACACGGTCGGGATGAAGGCCAGGAATTGCCTGCGGGGTATCGGGCTCGCCATGACTCTCCTGTGCCGATCCGGGCCGTGGCCCGTGAGGAACGCGATAGGACCACATAAGCTAAAGGGACCGTTCCACTAGTGAAAACCCTCGAGGCACGAGGCCAAACATCCGGGTGGACAGGTCCATGCGCGATAACCCCGAAAATCAACGAAGAATGGACTGGAATATCCCGAAAACCACCCGAAAATACCCAATCTCTGATCTCTCTATCGTCGTGAATACGTTCGGGTGAATGGGCGGCAGGCCGATTTCACAGCGAATTCAGGCCCCCTTCACCCCGGGACGGCCAACCTCAGGCGGAGCAGCAGGCCCCACCCACTGGGCCAGGCGACGTTCACCCTCGGAGATGATATGATGAAGCACCCCCGCTCGAATTCGACCGGAGACCTGCGGCTGTTCGCCCTCGTGATTACCGTCGGACTCTGCTGCGTCACCGTCCCTGCCTTCGGTCAGGAGCCGGCCGCGCCTCCGCCACCGGTGCTCCATCCGCCGGACGTGTCCGGCGGGCCGTTGCTTCCGGAACAGGCCAGCTACGATGTGACCTTCTACGACTTGGCACTCCGGATCGACCCGGCCGACAGCACAATTCGCGGGTCGGTGACGGTGTACGCCGACGTGGTCCAGCCGATGAACCGCTTGGTGCTCGATCTCGACACGGTATTCACGGTGACCACGATCGCTCGGGTCGGCGAGGGTGCCGGGTCCCTGCCGTTCGAGCGGCGCGGCGGCAGGCTCTGGATCACGGTCCCGACCCTTCAGCCCGGACAACAGGTCAGAGCCCGGGTCGAGTATCACGGGCGGCCCAGGACCGCGGGGCGCGGACGGTTCATCTGGTCCACGACCGAGGCGGGGCAACCGTGGCTGGGTGTCTCTTGCGAGATGTTCGGCGCGGATCTCTGGTGGCCGGTCAAGGACCATCCGTCCGACGAGCCCGATTCGCTGGCACTCAACTTCACGGTGCCGAGGCCGCTGGTCGCCGCCAGCAATGGCCGCCTGCGCGGGGTGACGGACAACGCCGACGATACCCGGACCTATCGATGGTTTTCATCGATGCCGGTCAACAACTACGGCGTGAGCGTCAACGTGGCCCCCTACCTGACCGTCACCCGCCAGTACCAGAGCGTCGCCGGCGACACGTTTCCGGTCACCTTCTGGGTGGTGCCCGAGCACGAGGCCCAGGCGCGGGCGGCACTCCCGGAATTCCTGGACCATCTTCGCTTCTTCGAGGAGCTGCTGGGTCCCTACCCGTTCCGGAGCGACAAATACGGCATCGCGGAGGTGCCGTACCTCGGCATGGAGCACCAAACCATCATCGCCTACGGCGCCAACTTCCGGAACGATGCCATGGCGCGGATCGATTGGGGCTTCGACGCACTCCATCAGCACGAGTTGGCGCATGAGTGGTTCGGCAACATGCTCACCCCGCCGGACTTCAACGACATTTGGTTGCACGAGGGCTTCGCCCAGTACATGCAGCCGCTCTACGCGGAGAGCCGGCTCGGCCAGGCCAAGGCGCGCGAGCTGATGCGGCTGATGGGGGCCCGGATCCGAAACCACCCCGCCATCGCCGCGCGCCGGTCCGAGACCACGGCCGAGGCATATAACTCCGAGATCTACTACAAGGGCGCCTGGATCCTTCACTCGCTGCGCTTCGTGATGGGGGACAGCGCCTTCCGTGCGTTGCTCCGTCACTGGACCTATCCCGACCCGCCGGTCCCTGTGACCAACCAGGCCTGTCGCTGCCGCTTCCTGACCACCGACGACTTCATTCGCCTCGCCAGCCGGATAGCGGGCCAGGACCTCGGGTGGTTCTTCGACGTGTACGTGCGCCAGCCGGCGTTGCCGACGCTGGTCATGACCCGGGATGGAGAGCAGGTCGAACTGCGATGGGACGTGCCAAACAACCTGCCATTCCCAATGCCGGTAGATGTTCTGGTGAACGGCGAGCGTCGGCGGATCGCGATGCCGGACGGGAGGACGAGCATCACGGTTCCCTCCGGCAGCGACATCGAGGTCGACCCGGAGGAGTGGATTCTCCGGGCGCGTCTCGAGTGATCCGGGTCCGCAACGGACCTCACTCCTCGCGCAAGACGTAGATCTGACTGCCGTCAATGACGTGCGTGAGCTGGTAGGCAGTCGCCAAGCGATTTTCCAGCAACGACATGGCTTCTGGCGCTTGCGTCATGTACCCCAGTCGGGCGCGGGTCACGATGTAGCGCGGCCGAGTGGCCAGGATCTTTTCCATTTCACTGCGCGGCGTGGCGGACGGTCCGACCACTGCTTGAATCAGGTAGCCCTTCGCCACCGCCGAGGGATGGGCGGCCATCGGTGTCGGTGGTCGCGTGCCAGTCAGCCAATAGGCAATATGGTCGGTCATCAGATATACGGGTTTGCGATTCGGATTGACCTCGCGCAGATACCGTGCGATCCGGTAGCCACGATCGTCGAAGAGAGACTGCCCGTCCCGCACGCGAGTGATCACGTGCCCGTACTGGCGCGCGGTCTTCCACGCCGGGATCATGAGGCCAAGAACCACGACGAGGGCGGTGAGCCGCCGATGTCGGGCGGACAAACCCGCGGATAGGGAGACAGCAACGGGAATAGCCAGAAACGGCACAAGTTGGATGAGATAGTGTCGACGCGAGACCCCACTCATCACTATCGAAAAGCCCGTCGCGACCGCAACGACCGCAAAACACACAATCATGTGCCGCTTGTGGCCCGCGGTATAGCGCCACAGGCCATACAGAGGGACGACCCCGACGACTACGATGACCACGAGCAACAGGTTATCCGCCACTTGAGTGGCAAGGGTCGTGAGTGGACTCTGCTGGGCACTGTAGTTCAACGAGGCTACGACGGTCGCCGCCCAGAGCGTATCGAGGTGTCCATGCGAAGCATAGAGCCCGGCCACGATACCGGGGGGCAGCAGTGCACCCAGACCAAATGCCACCGTCTCGCCCAGCGCCGTTGAGCTGCGTGCCCGCACTAGTCGAGCAAGGACGAGAGCCGTTACGGCCAACGCCACGTAGGCGAGGTTGGTGCGGACGAGCACGGCCGCCGCCAAGAGGCAGCCGAGCAGGAAACTCGAGGGATTGGACCGCGGCGCTAGAAGCAGCGCCGTTGCGCCAAGCAATGGGACCAGCGCAACGATCTCGCTCATCGTCGCCTGCCCCGATGTTGTGACGCCGCCGACCATAACAATGCTGAGAAGCCCCGCGATCACGCCGGTCTTGCTGGTGTGCAGCCGTGCCCCGATGCGATAGGTGAGGTACCCCGCGGTTACGACGCATACGGCACCACCGATGCGAATGGCCATGATGGACGAATGAATGGCCAGGAAGAGCGCAAACGCGGCATAGAGTAAAGGGGGCTTGTTGTCGGTGAGTTCGACATATGGGAGCCGGCCGTCGAGAATCTCCTGACCCATCAGAATGAAGGTGCTCTCATCCCAGCCGATGACTGAGGGGAACCAGAACGGCAGCCGGACCGCAACACACAGCGCGGCGAAGCCGATCACCACCATCAGCTCTCTACCCGAGGCTGGCCTGCCACGCATTGCCGGCACAATGTCTCCTCGACGTTTCGCTTGCCGTAGTCGCTGACCCGTGTCGTCAGCCACGGCCACAATGAGGCCGTTCGCCACGTTACAGGGCTGCGTACCGGCCCGCTAGCCTCCAGAACTCCGACGGCCGCAAGAACCCAACAGACTGAGCCTGCGCCACCGGAACCTAGAGCCCCCCTCGCGGTCACGGGTAGCCTGCCTTCACGGCGGCGACACGTCATTTATAGGCAGCTTCATCCTTTCTTCAGCCGATGCCCCAGATGTTGAGCCAATCGCCCACTGCGCGCGCTGGCCCAGACGGTCTCCGCCGCGGGACTCCCTTCACGAGGACAGATCATGGCAGGCATCGTCGGCTACGGGGCCTACATCCCCCGCAATCGTATCACGACCGAGGAAATCGCCCGGCAGTGGGGCAAGGATCCCGAGACGATCCAGAAAGGGCTGCTCCTCAAGGAGAAGTCGGTGCCCGGGCTGGACGAGGACACCATCACCATTTCGGTGGCGGCGGGACGCGCGGCACTCGATCGGGCCGGCATCGATCCGGCACGGGTGGGCGCGGTGTACGTCGGATCGGAATCGCATCCCTATGCGGTCAAACCCTCTGGGACCATCGTGGCCGAAGTCCTCGGAATCGCTCCAGACGTGCACGTGGCCGACTTCGAATTCGCCTGTAAGGCCGGCACCGAAGCGATGTTCGTGGCACTCGGCCTGGTGGAATCGGGCCGTGTCGAGTACGCGCTCGCGATCGGCGCCGACACCTCACAGGGAGCGCCCAACGACGCGCTCGAGTTTTCCGCGTCGGCGGGAGGGGCGGCATTCCTGTTCGGCAAAGACGATCTCCTGGTCGACGTGCTCGAGACCTACAGCTACACCACCGACACCCCGGACTTCTGGCGGCGGGAGGGCGAGTTCTACCCGCGCCACGGCGGCCGCTTCACCGGCGAGCCCGCCTACTTCAAGCACGTCCTGGCCGCGTCGCGCGAGATTCTGCGAAAGACCGGCCTCAAAGCCTCGGACTTCCGCTTCGCCGTATTCCACATGCCCAACGGGAAGTTCCCGCTGGCCGCCGGCAAGCAGTTGGGCTTTACCCATGAGCAGCTCGAGGTGGGCTGGGTGGTCCCGACCATGGGCAACACCTACTCGGGCTCCTCGCCCACCGGGCTCGCGGCCATTCTGGATGTGGCGGAGCCGGACGACCTGATCCTGATCACCTCGTTCGGCTCAGGGGCCGGGAGCGATTCGTTCGTGCTCAAGGCGACGGAGCTCCTGCCCACCCGGCGCGATCTCGCCCCAACCGTGCATCAAATCATGGATCGGCCAAAGCGATATCTCACGTATGGCCAATACGCCAAGTTCCGAGAGAAGATCATTCTGAATACCTGAAGGGAGCGACAACATGCGTGAGGTGGCAGTCGTCGGGGCGGGCATGACCCGTTTCGGCGAACTCTGGCAGTCGAGCCTGCGCGATCTGTTCGTGGAGGCGGCCCTGGGGGCGTTGACCAGCGCGGGGGCCGACCACATCGACGACATCTACGTCGGCAACATGTCGGGCGGGCAGTTCGTGGGGCAGGAACACCTGGGCCCGCTCTTCGCCGACCACCTGGGCATGGCCGGAGTTCCGGCAACCCGAGTCGAGTCGGCCTGCGCGTCGGGCGGCGTCGCGCTCCGGGCCGGTTTCATGGCCGTGGCTTCAGGCATGAGCGACCTGGTCCTGGCGGCGGGGGTCGAGAAGATGACCGACGGCGCCGACGTGACCAACGTGCTAGCCACCGCGGCCGACCAGGAGACCGAGGTCTACCACGGCATCACCTTCCCCGGACTCTACGCGATGATCGCGCGGGCCTACATGGAGACACATGGTGCGACGGAAGAAGACTTGGCCTGGGTGGCGGTCAAGAACCACCGCCACGGCGCCCTCAATCCCAAGGCCCAGTTCCAGCGGGAGGTCACGCTCGACCAGGTCATGAATTCGACCATGGTCGCGGATCCCTTGCGGTTGCTGCACTGCTCGCCCGTAAGCGATGGTGCCGCGGCCGTGCTGCTCTGCCCGCTCGACCAGGCCAAGCAGTACACCGACCGTCCCGTCAAGATCCTGGGAAGCGGACTGGCCTCGGCCCCCATGGCGCTGGCCGCGCGCGAGGACCCCGCCTTTCTCGATGCCGTGGCCAAGTCGGCCGATCGTGCCTATCGAATGGCCGGTGTGCGGGCGGATGACATTCGCGTGGCCGAGGTGCACGACTGCTTCTCCATCGCCGAGATCTGCTGCATCGAGGCGATCGGCCTCGCGTGCCGCGGCGAGGGTGCGCAGGCGGCCCGGCTCGGGCTGACGGCGCTCGGCGGGCGCATCCCGGTCAACACCAGCGGTGGCCTCAAGTCCAAGGGCCACCCGGTTGGTGCCACGGGCATTGCCCAAGCGATCGAGATCTTCGAGCAGCTGCGCGGTGAGGCGGGCGAGCGGCAGGTGGAGGGAGCCCGGCTCGGGCTGACGCAGAACATGGGCGGGTCGGGGGCGAGCTCGGTTGTGCACATTTTCGAGGGGGTCTAGCCATGCCGAGTCCGAGGTATTGGAGAGAGGTGCCCAACCGGTTCCGGCTGGAGGCGGTCCGCTGCAGCGGGTGCGGCAAGGTGATCTTCCCGGCCCGGCGCGTGTGTCCCGAGTGCCGAGGGACTGACACGGAGCCGATGGCGCTGTCGCGGAAGGCGAAGGTCGTCACGTCCACGGTGATCCGGGTTCCGCCCGATGACCTTCTCATGGAAGCTCCGTACGCGATGGCCGTAGTCGAGACCCCTGAGGGCGCCCGCTTGATGACGCAGGTCGTGGACTGCGACCCGGAGACCGTGCTCCCGGGAATGGACGTGTCGCTCGAGTTTCGCCTGATCCGAAAGGAAGGCCACGGCGGCATCCGCTGCTACGGCCACAAGGGAGTTCCCGTCGCGTAAGCGTCAGGGCTCCCACTGGGAGGAGTCATGCCGAAGGTGAAGATCGAGGCCCAGTTGAGCGAGGAGTGCTACCACACCTACGAGGTGGAGGCGAAGCGCCAGGGTGTGCCGATCGAGACGTTGGTGGAGCGCACCGTGAACGTGCTGCTCAAGGAGAAGGAGTGCGAGGAGGATAGCGACCCCATCTACCTCCCGTGACCCGGGAGCGACACCTCGCGCGACGTCATGCAGAGTAGCAAGCCAAGCCCGGTTCTCGGCTGAAGCCGAGACTCGGCGGCTGTCGCTAAAGCGACGGGGGCCCTAGCGCATCAGACCCTATCCCACTCCTCACTCCTCACTCCTTACTCCTTACTCCTTACTCCTTACTCCTCACTCCTCACTCCTTACTCCTCACTATCCCCCTTCCCGCCTTTCCCCCGGCACCACACCAGCGCAAACGGCAACCCCGTGGCGATGAACGCCAGATCCACCAGCGAAAGCACCGGCTCGGAGATCAGGCGAAACAGGATGAGTGCCACGATTCCCGTCAGGTAGAGCAGCGGCACGACGGGATAGCCGGGAACCTTGAACACGTCCGGACCCCCGACGCCCTCACGACGCAGGCGGAACAGCGCGATCGTGGTGAACGCGTAGAAGATGAGGATGGCGAACGTCATGCCCGCAACGATGTCCTGGAAATTTTGCCGCACCAGGAGGATCACCGCCGCCCAGACGCAGTGCACCACGATGGCGCGTGACGGGGTGCGGAACCGGGGATGGATGTAGTCGAGCCAGCGGAAGAAGAGTCCGTCCCGGGCCATGGCGTAATACACGCGGGGCGCCGCCGTGATGGTTCCATTGATGCTGCCCGTGGTCGACACGATCACCAGTACCGCCACTAGTCCGGCACCGACCGGTCCAACAACCCTGATCATGGCGTCGGAGGCGACGATGGTGCTGGCCCTGACACCCTCCATGCCCAATACGTGATGGTACATCACGTTGGTCAGGAGATAGAGCACCGCGACCGTGGCCATGCTGACCACGAGACTCGGTGGCAGAACGCGGCGCGGGTTCTTCATTTCGCCGGCCACGTAGCCCAACCGGTCCCAGCCGAGGTAGGAGAACACGATCAAGAGGAACGCGGCGCTGGCGTTGCCCAGCGGGCCCAAGGTCGCGGTCGGCGGGGCCGTGGTGGCCAACAGGCTCGGTTGTCCCCGGCTCGCGGCGAGCCCGACGACCGCCAGGAGCAGGAGCCCGCACGCCTTGATGACCGACGAGGGGCGCTGGTAAAAGGCGGCCCACTGGATGCCGACGTAGTTGAGCGTGCCCAGGGTCGCGATGGTCCCCAGCGCAACGAGCGTCTTCCCCGTATCGGTCAGCGGTACGAAGAAGCCGAGATAGTTGGCGGTGATGATGGCGAGACCGGCGCCCGGGCTGGTGCGGATGATGAACAGCTGGGCCCACCCGAAGATGAACCCCATGTAGGGCCCGAAGCAGCGGCTCAGGTAGACGTACTCGCCCCCCGTCTCAGGCAGCCGCGTGCCCAACTCGGCGTAGATCAGGCCGCCGACGAGGGCGAGGAGTCCGCCCAGGATCCAGTAGACCGCAATCCAGGTGAACGAGGAGTGGTAGCCCGCGATGATCTGCGGGGTGGAGAAGATGCCCGCCCCGATGGTGATGCCGACGACGATGCTCACGCCGTCGAACACGCCCAGCGCTTTCCGGAGGGTGGGGGCCGGAGCGGGAGTGGTGGGAGCCGTCAAGCGGTTACTGGAGCGGGGTCGGTCAAGTCATTTCTGCCTTGAACTATGCCACGTTAGCTGTTCCGCCACTCGTTGCACCAGGAATCAGGGCTGACATCTCAGGAATCGGCATTCGAAGCTGTCGCGACTTCCGCTCCGAGCGCCAGGTCGATGCGCATCTGGAGGCCAGCGTGGATCCGGTGAAGAAGAGGAATGTTGCCACCTTGCCGAGCCCGGCGACAACCAGCATCAGCGCGGCAACGGCCTCCACCGGAACCGTCATCCCAGCCGCCAAGGTAATACTAATGGAAGCAAACAGGAGGTCCCGATTGGTCACGAGCGGGATGCGCGAGATGACGAGGGAAAGCGCCGCGTAGGTACACCACACGCGAAGCGGGACCTCGGGAATCGCCACCGCCCACATGCCGATCTGGATCACTTGCTCCAAGACGAACCGCCCGCTGTGCACGCCGAGAACCAAGAGCGCCGTCCTCGGCGCCATCGCGAAGATACGCTTGCGGAACCAGATGATTAGGGCAACCAGTCCAATCGTCACGCCCGCGGCGCCGATCGGAAGGGAGATGTCCTGCCGGCCGATCCAATCGGCGAGGCTTACCTCGCCGACGTAGGCGAAGCCAGCCACCAAGACCAGGGCCACCAACGTGGAGGCGACCGAGGAGACGATGTTCTGATCCCGGATGTTCTTGGCCACGTCCACGGAAGACCGATCGACCTGCTCGCGCGCCCAGGTGAAGAAGTAGATCTCGCCCGAGTACTGGAACACCTCACGATTGTAGATGCGCTTCTTGATGAAGATTGGGAGACTCCGCCGCACATCCAAGGGCCAGATGACGCGGTACGCGATGATTTCGCTGACCGGTAACCAGAGATAGAACAAGACAAACAGCAGGTAGAAGAGCGGATTGACCGGTAGCTCCGCCCAAAACTCCCGCCAGTGGACGCCCCTCAGGGAGTAGGCCAACAGGCCCAGGATGCCCAGCGAGAGGGTCACCCGCATGCCTCCGAGCACGAGGCGGCCCGCCTTCGAGGCCGCGAGCGACCCCCAACGCCTACGAAGCGAATCGAGTGACATGGCCCAGGTGGGAAGGTGTCGTGGTGCGGCGCACGATGGGGAACCTCGGTCGAGAGTATCTCCCGCACGAGGATCAGGTCACTCAGTCGGTCCACATCGACGGCGGCCTCGGCGAAGGGCAGCGGCACGGCCTGCACCCGGGCGCCGACGACGCGGGAGGCGCGTCGCATGGCCGATTCCAGATCCAACAGGCGGAGCATGAAGAGCAGGAAGGCGAACGGGCCGAAGGCTTGGGCCAGCCGCCACGGCTTTTTCCGGGCCTCCTCGACTCGGGTCCAGAATGCCGCCCCGCGCTTCGCCTCGGGTGTACGGAAGACGAAGAGATTCGCGCCCGAGTAACTCTCCCCCTGGAAAGGGATGTAGGTCCGCTTGGACTCGGGGAAGCGTGCCCGGACGCGCGAGGCTGCGACCACGCCGAACGCGAGGTCGCCCCTGCCCTGCTCTGCTTCCGTCAGGAACCACTCCACCATCTCGGGCGTTAACAGCGCGTGATCCGCGGTCGTGACCAGAAGCGGCGTGCCGGCCGGTATCCCGTTTAGGGCCTGGAGCACTCTCCGACTCGCCGACTGCTCACCGTAGATGAGCTCGATGCTGCCATCTGCTTCGTGACGAGCCAGGCTGGGGAACCGGCGTACCAAGTCGGGCGCATCGGTGCTGACCAAGACTCGCTCGATGCACGACACGCTCCTCAGGGTGCGCACAACGCGTTCGAGCATCGGTGCGCCGTGCACATCGAGCAGGGCTCGGTGCGGGGCACCGGCTTCCTCGGCCAGCACATCGGCGCCGTGGCGGCGGCCGGCCAGGATCAGGGCGGTGTAGCGTCGGTCGGGCCACGCCCGTTCGACGGATGATGATGCTCGCATGGTCACCTCCAGGTTACGTGCTGACTGATAGCTACGTGCCCGGCGTGACCTGGCCGTGACCCAATACACATCGGTACAACACGAAAAGCCCCGAGTACCTCTGGGGTACTCGGGACCTCAGGGCGGCCCCGCAGGGGACCGCCCCAGTGTTCATTGGAGAGCTACTTCTCGAGCACGGTCTGCGACGTTCCCGCGCCGCCGGTCACCGCCGACCAGTGCGACGCCCGGACCTTCCACTTGCCGTCTTCCTTGACGAACACCTGGGTGACCCGGGTCAGGTAATTGCTCACGCCGGCCGAACCCTTGGGCTTCATCATGCCTTCGGAATAGTAGAGCGCTACCGCGGCTTGTCCCTCGACCAACGGGATCACCTTGATGTGTTTGGCCGTGATGTTGATGGCGTCCCACTCGTCCGCCCTGCCTCCGGCCGGTATCTCGTTCAAGAGACCGCCGCTCGACCAGAACTCGAGCGCGCCCTGACTCGAGTAGCCATCCGGCCGGCTCATCAGGTTGGCATTGACGTACGCGTTCCCTTCGAGAATGGTCTGCCTGACTTCCTTTTCGGTTTGCGATTGGCCATAAACCAGACTCGGGCTGACAGCCAGTCCTGCAATCACCAGCGCGGCAACTATTCTCATCTCTGCTTCCTCAGGTTGGGGGACTGCAACTCCATAGGAATCGCCAATCGGCACCTTGCGGCATCCGACGGCGGACAACAATACCGTCCCGGCCCGTAAATAGCGAACGGCAGGGTGGCTCGGCCTTGCCAAACCTGGTTCGGGCCATGCATTGTCCATGGTCCCAACGGATTACTTCGAGACGGAGCAAACCAAACACCGCGGCGGCCCGCATCGTCCGAGGAGGGCTGAGTTCATGACGCAAGGCCGGTCTCAGGTCGGGCCACTCTGGATCGTGGGATGGCGCGAATGGCTGGGGCTTCCCGACCTCGGTATTCCCAAGATCAAGGTGAAGATCGACACGGGCGCACGCTCATCCGCCCTGCATGCGTTCGACATGCAGCAGTTCCGCCGCCAGGGCAAGTCGATGCTCCGGTTTCGGGTCCATCCGTTGCAGCGCGACACCGCACGCACCATCCTCGCGGAAGCCGAGCTGATCGACGAGCGCCGCGTCCGGGACTCGGGCGGCCATGCGGAGCTTCGACCCGTCATCTCGACCACGGCCAAGCTCCGCGGACGCATCTGGCAGATCGAGTTGACCCTCACCAACCGCGACCAAATGGGGTTCCGCATGCTGCTGGGACGCCAGGCCACGAGCCGCCGTTTCGTCATCGACCCCGCCCGCTCGTTCCTCGCCGGCGCCGACGAGGTGCGCCATCCCCGCTCCACCCGGAGGCAGTAGCGTGAAGATCGCCATCCTTTCCCGTAAAGCCAGTCTGTATTCCACGCGGCGCCTCCGTGAGGCGGGGCAGCAACGCGGCCACGAGATGCACATCGTCGATTACGCCCGCTGCTACATGAACATCACGTCCCACCGCCCAGCGGTGATCTTCAAAGGCGAGCCGCTGGAAGGCTACGATGCGGTGATTCCCCGCATCGGGGCGTCGTACACGTTCTATGGTACGGCGGTGGTCCGTCAGTTCGAGATGATGGATGTCTTTTCCGCCAACGAGTCTCAGGCGATCAGCCGGTCGCGCGACAAGCTTCGGAGTCTCCAGCTTCTCGCCCGCGAGGGCATCGGCCTCCCGGTCACCGGGTTTGCCCGCTCGACCCGCGACACCGAAGGGTTGATTCGACTGGTGGGGGGCGCGCCGCTCGTCATCAAGCTGCTCGAAGGCACGCAGGGTATCGGCGTCGTGCTGGCCGAAACCGAGAAGGCCGCCGAGTCGGTCATCGAAGCGTTCCGCGGCCTGGATGCGAACATCCTGGTTCAAGAGTTCATCCGGGAAGCAAAGGGCGCGGACATCCGCTGCCTGGTGGTGGGAGGGAAGGTGGTTGCCGCGATGATTCGCCAGGGAGCCGTCGGAGAGTTCCGCTCCAACCTCCATCGCGGCGGCAAGGCGACGCTGATCCGAATCACCCCGGAGGAACGGAGCACCGCCACCCGCTCGGCGAAGATCATGGGACTGAACATCGCCGGTGTCGATCTGCTGCGTTCCAACCACGGCCCCGTGGTTATGGAAGTGAATTCGTCGCCCGGCCTGGAGGGCATCGAGCGCGCGACGGAAAAAGACGTTGCGGGCGAGATCATCGCGTTTATCGAGCGGAACGCGGGCCCGGGCAAGACCGGCGACCGCGGCCGAGGCTGACGTGCAGGTTGCCATGGAGGTGGGCGGCACCACGGTTGCGCCCGGCACGTCGGCCCAGCTCGAAATACCCGTGGCACGCCTGGCCACGCATACCATGCTCCACTTGCCGGTGATGGTGGTCAACGGAAAGAGCGACGGCGCCCGCCTGTGGCTCAGCGCCGCCTTGCACGGCGATGAACCCACCACCGAACCTGGCGTACGCGACCTGGATACCGTCATCGACGCCTACTACCCCGCGTTGGAGCAGATCGGGGAATATGTGGAAGACCTGGAAACGGAAGTTGTGGAGTCACCCACCAAGGCCACGATCGGGCGGATCTACGACCTCAAGCGCCAGCTCCTGACCATCCGCCGCGCCGTGTGGCCCCAGCGGGACATGCTCAACCGCATGATCCACGAGGAGGACGCCTTCTCCGAGCCTGTGCGGGTGTACTTACGCGATTGCTACGACCATTGCGTGCAGGCGGGCGACATCATCGAGTCCTATCGGGAGATGGCCGGCGGGCTGCTCGACGTCTATCTCTCGAGCGTGAGCAACCGGATGAACGGGTCATGAAGGTGCTCACCATCATGGCGAGTTCTTCATTCCGCTGACGTTCATTGCGGGCGTGTACGGCATGAACTTCGAGTTCATGCCCGAGCTCCACCTCCGCCTGGCGACCCCGCTATCTTCGCACGTCGGGGGGCGTCTTCCTCGCTGCGCCGGCCTGGGCCTGGCTCTCGGCGCCGAGGACCAGCAGCAGCACCAGCGTGGCGATGAATGCGGATCGGATTACGGTGTCCTCCCTTGAGTCATGTGAGCGGCCGACGCAGTTGATGGAGTCGCTCGGCCGCAATCGCGGCAGCCTCGAACAGCTCACTTCTTTAGGCCAATTCGAGGCTTCGCCTTGCTCGGTCGCACGCTGACCTGAGCATTGAGCGTTCCGCTCTAATCTGCGTGTTCATTAGGGTGGGCTCCCCGCCGTGAAGCGTCGGGTAGTCAGTGAGGACCGAAGCAGCTTCGGGGGGATCGCAGTTGCCAGCCACGGCGGCCTGGTCCACGGTCGGTACGGGCCCCGTACTCTCGTGATGGCGAAGAAGATCCTAGCGTGCCCATGATCTGAACCCTCGGTGTGCTTCCGTTTCCTGATGGGTCGGTGCTCGAGGCCTGAGTGGACCCCGATCCGCTCAGGACCGGATCGCCCTCCCATTCGCCAGGGCCAGCTGCGGATGCCGGAAAGCCGGCCTGCCATTGACCATGATCAGCTCAATGCCCGAGGAGAACTGATTGGGATTCTCGAGGGTGGCGTTGCCGCGGACGGTGAGTGGGTCGAAGACCGTGAGATCGGCGATGGCACCCTCCTCCAGCAAGCCGCGGCCCGCCAGCGCGGGGCCGATGACCTGGCAGGGCAGCGAGGTCACCTTCTCGAGGATGCGCTCCAGCGGCATGCCGCTGTCCAGGGCGTACCGGACGGCCGTGGCGAAGCATCCGGCACCGCGGGGATGGGAGTTGGCACGCGGCTCCCCCTGGATCCCGCCATCGGAGCCGATCAGGCAGAAGTCCTCCTCCAGCGCGAGGCTCCAGGTCCTTTCCGGTGGCATGGTCCCCTCCGGCACGGCGACCAGTATCGGCCGGACCCGGTAGCGGGCAAAGCTCTTGGCGGTGAGGTGCTCTCCCGTGCCGAGCACGGTGAGGTCGCCGAAGCCGAGGCCGAAGCGCCGCTGCCAGCCGGCATCGAACCGTTTCGAATTGAGATAGGTAGCCCAGTACTAGTTCGGGTAGACGCAGGCGGTGGAGTCAGGCCGTCGGCGTTCGCGGCCCGCATGCGCTCGAGCGCTTGCTCCATGTGGAACGTGCCACCCGTCGAGTGGAGGTGGGCGATGTGGACCCGAGCACCCGTCTCGCGCGCGAGCCGGACGGCCTCGTCCACGCCGGTCAGCTCCCGCTCCGGGTCCGAGTATCGCAGGTGAAGGAACAGCGGGCGGCCATCCCTGGCCGCCAGGCGCCCATAGCCTACCATCTCCTCGAACGGCGCGGGCTGGTACTCAGGCTGTGCGACACGCCCAGCGCACCCTGTTCGAGGTTCCGCTCCACCCGGAATAGGCGTTGCCGGCGGTCGCGCGTCTGGCCGCGGATGGACATGACCGAGGTGGACCACCGTAGTTGATCGGCGCCTCGATGGCCGGCCCTCATCGTTTCACGACCTCGACCCGGCGATTCTGCGCCCGGCCCTCGGGCGTGGTGTTGGGCACGGCGGGCTCGGCGTCGCCCAGCCCTTGGGTCGTGATTCTGCCGGCGTCGATCCCGAAATCCGTCACCAGCGCATCCTTGACCGCCGCCGCGCGGGCTTGGCTCAGCGTCAGGTTGCTCGCGGCGTTGCCGACGTTGTCGGTGTGGCCTTCGATCAGGACCTTGAGGTCGTCGTGCTCCTTCAGCGTGCCGGCGATCTCCTTCAGCACCGGGCGCGATTCCGGCTTGAGGTCGGACTTCCCGGTCTCGAACAGAATGCCCTGGGTCGACCAGCGCCCGTTGGCGGCCAGCGCGTCGTAGAGCACGTCGGTCTCGCTCTCCGCGAGCCGGATGCCGGTGACGTAGGTCGCCATGCCGTCTTCTTCGGCGCCCCGCACGAACACCCGGATCACCGAATCGCGCTTGAACCCGAGCTCGGGAATGTTGTAGGTCCGGCGCTCGTTCACGTACATCTTGAAGTACGCGCTGTCCATGAGGAACCGGAGATGGGCGACATTGCCCCGGAGCAGCGACACCATACCCTCCGGCAGCCTCACGTCGCTGGTGCCGGCGGTCTGCCCGCCCCCGATGATGACGGTGCCAGCTGGCACCCAGTTGATCTCCGCCGATTGGTCGCTGCGGTCCATGGCTCGGCCGCCCTCGACGGCGACGAGGTCGTAGCCGCCGGCCACTTCGGCCGGCGCGATGACGTCGATCTCGAGCGTGAATCGCTGCGGAAGGGTGGTGCCGACCGGGATCAGGAACTCAGACCGGCCCGTGCTGCGGAGGACCTTGACGCCGTCCCGTTCCACCACCTCGACCGGACCGCTCTTGTACTTGAGCCCGCGGGCAAAGTTGCCGACTTTGTCCTCGCTGAAATCGGTGTAGAACAACACCTTGTTGCCGGGCACGAAGTCGTAGTTGTCCCAGACCTTGGGATCCGCGGGCGCCTCAGCATGCGCCTCACCGGCGGGCGCTTTGGCCTCCGCGGCGGGCGCCTTGGCTTCCGCCTCGGCGGGCGGCGTCACCTTCGTCTTCGACCGCCTTCTTCGCGGCGTCTTTGAGCTTCCCGGGGATCTGGCCGTGACGAGGCTGCGCGGGCGCGAGGGCGAGAGCGACGCAAGCGAGCAACAGGGCGGTCAGGGGGAATCGCGGTCTTCATAGTGCCTCCGGGGGCCGGTCGATGGCGACCTGCAACGCAATGCCCCCGGCCTCGGCCGCCGGGAGTGGCAGCGTTGAAACCGGGGGTGGACGACCGGGGGCACCCGCGCCTACGCGGGCCCGATGACGGTCGCTCGCCGCGAATATCGGAGTTGTCTAATTCACCCGCAAGGGGACTCCGTCGGCGGGCCCGCAGAGCGGGGCCGACCGCTCCGGCGGCTACCTCGTGGCCCGGACCGCACCGCCTCCACCTCGGTCAGCGCGCTTGGGGCGTGGCAGGCCGTCGCTGAAGGGGAGCCAACCCTCGAAAGGCACCACTCACCCAGGTCTTCGGTGGGGCGTCAGTTCGTGCGGGTGCCTCGTTTGGCCGTGACGGCCAGTGAGCCCTCCGGCATCAGTTACGCGTGGGTCGTGGCAGCGCCAGCCGTTGGTTCAGGTCCAAGCTGGTGATGTGCAGATTCATGCCGGCCCCGATCCGGAAGCCGAACATCCCGTCGACCCCGATCATGTCCCTCGACAGCGCGGCGACTTCGGTCCCGTTGACCCGAAAGCTGATATCCGGTCCGCCGGCCACGACCGCGATCACGTTGGACACGGTCCCGTCGCCCGGATGGGGCATCACCGCATCGTGGAGTGCCCACGGCACGATGAACCTGTCGGTACCGGCTTCGCGGTACACCACCGCGACCGATCCATCCCGCCTGAGCACGAAGGCGGTATAGCTGGCAGATCCTTCACCGAGGTCCCGCCCGCCCACGAAGACGCCATACTCCTCCTGGCTGTCTCCCGGAAAGAGAATGAGCTCGCTCTCCACGGTGAACCGCTCCCTCGCCGCGTATTCGGGATCGAAGAACAGCGAGCCCGGCCCCGTGGTGATGTGCCAGCCCGGGGGCATGCTGACGAACCAGAACGTCGAGTCGGAGACGTCCCCACCGGTGGTCACTTGGGCCGGCGCGTCCGTGACCCAACGCCAGCTGCTCGGCGGAGCCAGTTCCTGGCCGATGGCAGGCGAGGGAGAGAGGGCGGCGAATCCGAGAAGGAGAACGAATCGAGCGGTCACGCGTGGAACCTCCATGTGATGAGCGCCTAGTGGCATCGGTGAGAGACGGGCGAAGCGGCGTGGCAGCTCGCTATTCGCCGCTCGGGCGCCAGGCGCAGGCCTCGCCCCGGGCGGGATCGCTGGTGAGCAAGGCTTCCTCCCGGGTGGAGAGATTGACGGCGACGATATCCCACTGGTCCCCGACCCGAGCCGTGTAGCAGATCAGGGTGCCGTCGGGCGACCACTGTGGACCGTAGTTTTCGGGATAGCGCTGGGTCACCTGTTCGGCCGCAGAGCCGTCCAGAGCCATGACCCGGATGTGGGCGGTGTCGCCCGCGACGGAGTAGAAGGCGATTCGGGTGCCGTCCGAAGAGAAGGCGGGCGCCGAGTCATAGGTGTCGCTGGTCCGCAGTCGGCGCTGGTTTTCGCCGTCCGGGTCCATGAGAAACAGCTGCGCCTTCCCATCGATTTCCCGACTGAAGGCGATGGTGGAACCGTCCGGTGCCCATGCCGGCGACTGATCGTGGTTCGGCGTATTGGTGAGCCGCGTCAAGTTAGTACCATCCGGGTTCACCAGATAGATATTGGCGGCGAACGGTGCAGCGGCGGGGTTGGCCGCGCTCCATTCGCTGTCGCGCACCGACATGAACGCGATGCGCGATCCATCAGGCGACCAGGCGGGCAGGAGATCGAACGAGGGATGGTCGGTCAACCGCCGGATATTGCCGCCGTCGCGATCCATGACATAGATGTCCCGGTTGTTATCCCCCGCCCGATCGCTGTCGAATGCGATCCGTTCCCCGTCAGGCGACCACGCGGGAAAGCCGTCGAACGAGCTGTCATTGGTGAGATTGACGAAGCTCGAGTCGCCGAGCGTCGCCAGATAGATCTCGGCGTTGCCGGACCGCATCGACAAGAAGGCGAAGGACAGCGGGCTATCGAGCTGGGACGCACGTTCGACCGTGGAGCAGCCGCCTCCAATCGCCACACCGCAGAACGCCGCAGCCATCATGACCCACGATCGTTTGGACGATATCATCATGTGATGTTCACCTGACGGAGTTGGCGCCCCACACGGGCAGACCGACCGGGCACATCAGCAGCACCGGAATCAACTTGCGTCGTAAGCCTGTTTGAGCCACCCGACCATCTCGTTGTCCACCTCGCTCGGGTCGCTGAGGCGCACGCGATGGGTCACCATGGAATTGAAGCTGCCCGACGCCTCCAGGCGTTTGGCAGGCGGTACGCCTTTCAGATTGATCCCAACATCAACCCGCGTCTTGGTGGAAGGTTGGATGATAGCGAATTGTTTTCCACGCCGCAGGCTGACGTAGGCCTTCTTGGGTGCGACAACGACATCCGGGCCAAACCCGCTGGCCGCCTTGACAATCGCCTCATAGATGGGGCGCATGGCCGCCTTCGGCCCTTCATACTGCGCCTCGATCAATGCGGTGTCATCTGTTGCCGAACCGGCATCTGATTTCATGACCTTGTGGGCAATTAGGTTGGCGTAGCCGTGTGTCACCCCATGCTTCGACTTCAAGAGCTTCACGATCTCCGAGTGTTTGCTCAGCCCGCTCTTCCGGATCATGGCCGTCCACTCCCCCAGCGGCTTCCCGGTCTTGTCGGCGAGATTCTTGATCATGGCCTCGTCAGCCGTCAGTTCGGACATCGGTCCCCTCCCTCGATGAATAAGTTGATCGCTAGGCGGCGGACTTGGATGCGCGAGGACGATACCGCTGGGTGGCGTAGCCCACGATCACGCCAAGTACCGAACCCGGCAGGACGATCTGCCAGTAGTAGTGGTTCCCTTCCGCGTCGGGCATCATGGCGACCAGAAAGGCGAAGATCGCCCCGATCACCAGGCCGAAGAGAATCCCGCCCACGAGCGAATCGACTCGCTTCGCAAACCATCCGATCAATACGCCGACCACGAGACCCTTGAACACCGACCCCATGACGATGGTCATGATCTGGGGCGCGGTCTCCGGCGCCGAAATGAGGGCGGACAGCCCGTCGAATATGCCGAGCAACCCGCCTAATGCCATGCCGAATAATGGTTTGCTCATTGCCGCTGCTCCCAGTTGGGGCGAAGATCGCCTGGTGGACACACACTAGTTACGCAAACGGGCCAGACTCTTTAACGACTCAACAGGGCCACCACCGTGCGCATGAGGAGATAGGCCAGCACCAGCAGGATGGCCGTTTTGTGGGTGTTGGCAAGCCGGAGCAGAATGTCCGCGATGGTCTCCCGATAGGCCAGGACTGCCTGGCCATTGCGGAATCGTACCATATCTGCGGCCAACTCCGCCGCCCCTTGATAGCGCTCCTCAGGAAGCGCGGCCATGGCCTTGGCACAAATGGCCGCCAACCGCTTCGGCACGGCGTGGCGCCGCTTGAGAATGTGGGCAATGGTTCCTTCCGCAGGGCTCAGTGGATCCGCACCGCTCAGGAGCTTGAACAGAATGGCGCCCAGTGCATACACGTCGCTCCGCTGGTCGATCCGCGCCACGTCCCCGACGACCTGCTCCGGAGGCATGTACCCCGGTGTGCCGAGTACGGTGCCCGGGTCGGTGTGACCGGCCGGAACGGAGTTCGGAGCCGATGCTGGCGCCTCCACAGGCCCTCCCAAGAGCTTCGCCACGCCCCAGTCCATAACGAACACCTCGCCGAACTTGCCGACCATGATGTTGGTGGGCTTGAGGTCACGATGAATCACATCGTGAGCGTGGGCCGAGGCGACCGTTTCGCAGATACGTTCGAAGATCCGGAGCAGATCGGCCTCCTCGGCGCCGACCCTCATGTACTCCGCGAGCGTATGCCCTCGCACGAGCTTCATCGTGTAGTAGCCGCGGCCATCCGGTAGGGTACCGGCGTCGTAGATCGGGACGATACCCGGATGCTCCAGTGTGGCCAGTGCTTTCGCCTCGGTCCGGAGGCGTTGGTCCAACATGGAATGTGCGGCCGGGGCATTGGTTACCTTGACGGCGATTTCGCGGTCCAACTCAGCGTCGCTGGCCACGTAGACCGTCCCCATTCCGCCACGGCCCACCTGGTCGATCAACGTGTAGCGCGTACCGGAGAAGTCGGGCCAATTGGCGACTCGTTGGAGGCGTTCGACCGCACGATCCGAGAGTCCCATCATTCCACCTCCACGCCGAGCAGTTCGCGGGCCTCGGCACGGTATTCGTCCGCAGAGCCGGAGATCTGGCTGAGCTTGTCCAGGGCGTGATGCCGGAACCGCTTCCGGGCCGCGGCCAATTCGTTGGTCACCGTGGTCACCGGGATCCCGAAGCGTGCCGCCAGGTCCTGATAGGTCACCGGCTCGGCTGTTTCCAGATCGTAACATTCGAACAGCTCGAAACGCCGGGCATTGCCCGCTGTTGCGCACTCGGCGCGGACCTGGTCGACGGCGTATTCGAAGAGGCTCCGCACCAGTTCCTGTCGGAAGTACTCATCCGGATCTCCGCTCGACCAGGTAGCGCCGGGTGACAGTTCCGCTTCCGCCTGGGGGAAGTCGAGCGGCACGTGACGGACGTCGCCTCCGCGTTTCGCAGCCGCCTCCCTGGCCCGCAGCTTCGAGATGTGACGGTCGAGGCACGTCTTCAGAAAGGTCCGGAACCGTGCCTTGGACGGATCGAACCCCTCGAAGAACCGCTTCTCGAAGGCGGCGGCGAGGAAGGATTGGGTCGCGTCCTCCGCGTCCGCCGGGGCCAACTGGTGCCGGTAGCGGACATACTTGTAGATCGGCTTCCAGTACGAGCCGGCCAACGCGTCGAAGGCTTGCTGCCGAACCTCAGGCTCGCCACGCAGGCGCTCCAAGATCGACAGGCGTGTAGTGGGAAAGTAGCCGGCCACAGGGATATCCCGGGTCGAGGTCATGGACGACTGGAAAACTCGACGCCGCCCGTTCCGAGATTATGAGGAAGGGCGCAACCGTGGATCGCGGATCGCCTCCAGCCTGGTCGGACTGATTGTCCGGTCCGACGACAGCCTATTTCGCAGCAGGATCGGCCTGCTTCACGCCGGTGGCGCGGGCGGTCTCGGTGTCGGAAGGGCATGGAAAGAGACAGCGAGGTCGTCCAGGTCTCTGGCGAATGCCTTGGGATAGCGTCGCTGCTCATAACATCTGCGTCCGATGGGAACCATGCAAGCCTCCCACA
>CAWFGG010000003.1:0-60208 GCA_963815325.1 uncultured Gemmatimonadales bacterium | reverse complement strand
GTGCGCTCTAACCAACTGAGCTACAGGCCCCAACATCGACAGCCGCCACACCAGGGGCGGCCGTGGGAGGGGCACAATAGCCATCCGCCATACCGATGGCAACCCGCCTCACTCCCTACTCCCTACTCCCTACTTCCTCACTGATCCCAGTCGTTCTCGCGCTCCCGCCCGCGGCGGCGCGGCACGCGGTCCTGGTCTTCTTCTTCGTATTCCTCGTACTCGCTCTCCCACTCGTCGTCCTCATCCTCGAGATCGTCGTCGTCCAGCTCATCGAGCTCGTCCTCATCCTCATCCTCGTCCTCATCGATCACATCCAATTCCTCCACATCCTCATCTTCATCGATCTTCCGACGGAGTCGGACGAGCTCCGTCGACGTCTCCCAGGACAACATGGTCTCCTCCGGTGAAGTGGCACGTTCTGGGACACCACCAAGCATGAGAGCCTACCCTCCAACCGCCCGGGTGTCCCGGGCGGCCCTGCGCCGGTCATTGGCGCGCAACAACCGCTTGCGTAACCGAATGGACTTCGGGGTGATCTCGATCAACTCGTCTTCCTCGATATACTCGAGCGCATACTCCAACGTGATGAGCCGCGGCGGCTCGAGCACGACCTGCTCGTCGGACGCCGTGGTCCGCATGTTGGTCAGCTTCTTTTCCTTGGACGGGTTGACCTCCATGTCGTCGACCCGTGAGTTCTCCCCCACGATCATGCCCTCGTAGAACCGGTCGCCCGGTGTGACAAACAGGGTGGCCCGTTCCTGGAGGTTGCCCAAGGCAAATGCAACTACCGTGCCCTCGCGGTCGGCCACAAGGACCCCGCGCGACCGCCCGGCGAGCGGCCCCGCCCACGGACCATACTCGAAGAAGCGGTGATGCAGGGTGCCCAAGCCGCGTGTGTCGGTCAGGAACTCGGACCGATAGCCGAACAGCCCGCGGGCCGGTAATGTGAAACGAAGGCGCACCATGCCGGAGCCGGAGTTCTTCATGTCCACCAGCTCGCACCGCCTCGGCCCGAGGTGTTCCATCACCACGCCCATATACTGCTCGGCCACGTCGACCGTCAACTCCTCGTACGGCTCCATCAGCCGCCCGTTGGCATCTTCCCTGGTGATGACCCGGGGCCGCGACACCTGGAACTCATACCCCTCCCGGCGCATGGTCTCCATCAGGATCGCGAGATGAAGCTCGCCACGGCCGGATACTTTGAAGGAATCGGGGCTGTCGGTCTCCTCGACCCGGAGCGCCACATTCCGTTCCGCTTCCCGGAACAACCGCTCCCGGAGCTGTCGGCTGGTGATGTACTTGCCGTCGCGGCCGGCGAAGGGGCTCTGGTTGGCCACGAAGTCGACCGAGATGGTGGGCTCCTCCACCGCGATGCCCTCGAGCCGCTCGGGATGCTCGACCGCGGTAAGGGTCGTGCCGATTTCCATGTCGTCGAACCCGGCGAGCACGATGATGTCTCCGGCCGACGCATCCTCGACCTCGACCCGGTGCAACCCATCGAAGGTGTAGAGCCTGGTGATGCGATCCCGCTCCCCCTCTTCATCGGTCACCATCCCTGGAGCGCCGAGCGGCAACAGCAGCACCTCGTCGCCCACGGCGAGGCGCCCGCGTTCGATGCGGCCGATGCCGAGCCGCCCGAGGAACGACGAGAAATCGAGGGTCGAGATCAGCATCTGGAACGGGCCCTCGGGGTCGCCGCTGGGCGGGGGCACGTGGCGCAGTATGGTCTCGAACAGGGGCACCAGATCCGTGCCCGGCTGCCGAAGATCCGTGGTAGCGGTGCCGTCGCGGCTCACCGTATACAGGAAGGGCGCGTCGAGCTGCTCCGGCGAGGCGTCGAGATCCAGAAACAGCTGGAGCACTTCATCATGCACCCGAAGCGGTTCCGCATCGGACCGGTCGATTTTGTTGACGCAGACGATGGGGTGGAGCCCCAGCTCCAGCGCCTTCCGGGTCACGAACCGGGTCTGCGGCATGGGTCCTTCGGCCGCGTCCACCAGTAGGAGGACGCCGTTTACCATACGGAGGATCCGCTCGACCTCGCCGCCGAAGTCGGCATGGCCGGGCGTGTCCACGATGTTGATCTTGGTGTCGTTCCACCGGACGGCCGTGTTCTTGGACAGAATGGTGATCCCGCGCTCACGCTCGAGCGGGTTCGAGTCCATCACCCGTTCCTGTACCGCCTGGTTGGCCCGGAAGGCGCCTGCTTGGCGAAGCATCTTGTCGACCAAGGTGGTCTTCCCATGGTCGACGTGCGCGATGATCGCGAGGTTCCTGGTGTTGTGAGTTCCTACCACAGCTCCCTACGCATCTCTCGTTGCCTGCTCTCGAGCGTGCGACGAACGCCGCGCACGACCTCGTTCCCGCCCGGCAGGGCGGGCCAAGCGGCATATATAGTCAGGCGGGGAATCCGGGGCAAGACTGTCAGTGCCCGATTTTCCCCGCCTCGGCTCGACCCGCCGCCGGCTCATCCACACACGGGTCCACCTCGAGTTGGATCGTGACGTGGCCGATGCCCAATCCGTTCATCTCCGCTCGGACTTGGTCGAGCACCCCCGGGTGTGTGTCGAGATCCGGCACGATGACGTGGCCGCTCATCGCCACCATGCCGCTGGTGACGGTCCAGACGTGGAGGTCATGCACGGCCCGGACGCCGTCCACCGCCAGCATGCGGCGCTGGACCTCGGTCATGGAGACGTGACGCGGCACCGCCTCGAGCAACACGTCGGTACTCTCGCTCACCAGCCGCCAGGCGCCGACCAAGATCAAGAGCGACAGGGCGATGGAGACGAGCGGGTCGGCCAGGGTCCAGCCCGTGAGCAGGATGATGACCGCAGCGGTGAGCGCGCCGACCGACCCCAGCGCGTCGCCGAGGATGTGGAGATAGGCGCCGCGGGTGTTGAGGCTGCCGTGCCTCCGGTCGTGGAGCAGGGCCAGGGCCCAGAGGTTGATGAGCAGTCCGGCCGCGGCCACGGCCAGGAACAGCCCGGCCTTGATCTCGGGCGGCTCGCGGAACCGTCCAATCGCCTCGATGACCACCCACACAGTGATGCCAACCAGCACGGTTCCATTGATGAACGCGGCCAGGATTTCCCAGCGGTGGTAGCCGTAGGTCTTGGTGTCGTCCGCGGGACGCCGGGCGATCCAGGCGGTGAGGAGCGTCAGGCCGAGCGCTCCGGTATCGACCAGCATGTGGCCCGCGTCGGCGAGCAGGGCGAGCGACCCGCTCAACCATCCGCCGACCGCCTCCACCACCATGAAGGTGGCAGTCAGGACGAACACGAACCGGAGACGGCGCATGGTTCCGGGGTCGGCCAGGGCGCGCGGCGAGACGTGGGCACACGCCTGCAGGACGGGTTGATGGTCCGACGGCGGCCCCCGGTCTGGGGCCGTGCGAGCGGGCTGACGCTTCATGGGACTCCCAGCAGCACTATCGGTCCGGGGGCCGTACCCTCCCCCTGACCCCACAATGTGGCTAGTCTTCCGTCGTATGGAAGACCCACCAACTATACCGATCGCGCTGGGCCTAGCCTCCGTCATCATCCTGGTTCTCGCTAACGCGTACTTCGTGGCCGCGGAGTTCGCGCTGGTCGGGTCCCGCAAGACCCGCATCGAGGAGATGATCCGGCGGGGGAACAAGAAGGCGGTCCTGGCCAAGCGCGCCATCACGTCGCTCGACAAGTACATCTCGGCGACCCAGCTCGGCATCACGATCTCGTCGATCGGGCTCGGCTGGATCGGCGAGCCGGCGCTGGCCGGCGGAATCGAATGGATCTTCGACGGGCTGCCGGAGGCCGTCGCTTCCATTGCCTCCCACACCGTCGCGGTGGCGATTGCCTTCGCCATCATCAGCGCGCTGCACATCATCCTGGGCGAGCTGGTCCCCAAGGCACTGGCCCTGCTGTTCCCGGAGACGATCAGCCTCTATGTGTCGGGCCCGCTCATTGTGTTCGCCTGGATCATGTACGTCCCTATCGCCGTGCTGAACGGGACGGCGAACTGGATCCTTCGCATCTTCAATATCGAGGCCCCGCACGAGGCCGAGCGGCTGCACTCACCGGAAGAGATCCGGATGCTGGTCGAGCAGAGCCAGGTCGGCGGGAGCATGGAACGCACCGATGCCCGGCTGCTCGAGGGCGTCTTCGAGTTCAGCGAGAAATCGGCCGAGGACGTGATGACGCCGCGCACCCAGGTCGTGGCATTGTCCACTGAGCAGTCGCTGCTGGAGGCCGCGGACGAAGTGGCGCGCACCCGGCGTTCGCGCTATCCGGTGTACACGACAACCCTCGACGAGGTGGTGGGAATGGTTCACGCGAAGGACATTTTGACGGCCCTGCGGTCGACACCGGAGGCGACGGTCGGCACCATCATGCGGCCGCCGATCTTCGTGCCCGGCACCCGCGAGGTCGAGGACGTCCTTTCCGACATGAAGCGGCTCAAGAGCCATCTCGCCATCGTGCTGGACGAGTACGGTGGCACCGCCGGCCTGGTGACGATGGAGGATCTCCTGGAGGAGATCGTGGGCCCCATCTACGACGAGCACGACCGCCAGGTCAAGGTCGTCGCCCCCTCCGCCGGCGGCGCCCCGCTGGTCGACGGCAGCATGCCCATCAACGAGTTCAACGCGGCCTACCGCACCGAGTTCGACGACACGGACTACACCACGGTCGGCGGGCTGCTCTTCGGGCAACTCGGCCGGCTGCCCGAGCCGGGCGACCGGGTCAACTTGAAGAAATACGTCTTCGAAATCGAGGAGATGGATGGGCGTCGGGTGAAGTCGGTGCGCGTGTTCGGCATCGCCGGCGCCAAGTCCGGCTAGCCGGCGCGGGCCCCCGCCCGGCTCGCCAGCCGGATGGCCAGCTGAATTGCCGCCTGCATGCTGCTCGCATCCGCCGTCCCCGTGCCGGCGATGTCGAACGCGGTCCCGTGATCCGGCGCGGTGCGCGGAAAGGGCAGTCCCAGCGTCACGTTCACGCCCCGGCCGAAGCCCGCCACCTTGACCGCCGTCATTCCCACGTCGTGATACGGTGTAATGACGGCGTCGAATTCCCCCCGCATGGCTCGGACGAACACCGTGTCGGCTGGGAGCGGCCCCGCGGCACCGAGCTCGACCGCCGCGGGCCGAAGCACGCGGTCGTCCTCATCGCCAAACAGTCCCGATTCCCCGGCATGTGGGTTGAGGGCGCAGACGGCAAGGCGGGGGCGGTCGATTCCCCACCAATCACTCAGGCCGTCGAGCGTGAGCCTGCCCGTCCGGACGACCTTCTCCGTGGTGACCAGGTCGGGGACGTCGCGGAGCGGCACGTGGGTCGTGACCAACACGACGCGTAGCGTGTCGGTGGCGAGCATCATGGCCACGTCCACGCCGGCCAGCTCGGCCAGCCACTCGGTGTGTCCAGGATAGGGGAACCCGGCGAGATGGAGGGCGTGTTTGTGCGCCGGTCCGGTGACGATCGCGTCCACGTCTCCCGCCAGCGCCAGCTTCACCGCCTGCTCGACGGCATGGCCCGCGATGCGGCCGGCGCGGACAGCCCTGCCCTGCCCGTCTTCCGCGCCGCCCCCGCTCCAGAGACCGGTCGAGATGCGGCGCGCCGCCGGCACGGCGGCGATCTGGTCCTCGGCCCCGATGACGACGATCTCTGCGTCCAATGGAGCGCTCAGGGCCCGGGCCGCGATCTCGGGACCGATCCCACGCGGATCGCCCAGAGTCACCGCGACCCGTGGCGTCACAGGTCGCGGATCTCCACGTAGGTACCCCGGCGCAACCGGGTCAGGTAGCGCTGGATGGCGAGTTCCTCGCCCAACTGGGTGCGCAGCCGGTCACGCACGTCGTCGAAGCTGATCTCGCCCTCGGCCCGCCGTGCGGTGACCTGAACGATGAGATGCTGGGTGCGGTTCGCATCGCCCAGCGGCGACGCGAGAGGCGTGACCGGCGTGACGAAGCCCGAATCGGCATTTGCCAACAGCGTGTCGTAGGGCGGAGTGAGCTGATTCACCGGCACGTCTGGCGTGGCGTCGAACTGGGTCTTGTCGTGGTAGAGCCGCTGGAGCGAGTCGAAGGACGCACCCGCCACGATGGCCGCGCGGACTCTGTCCGCCAGGGCGCGGGCCGCGCTCGCGTCATCGGCCGTGAGGTCGGGCATGAGCAGGATGTGGCGGGCCTGTATCTCGGCCGGCTGGGCGCGCTCGACCTGAATGATGTGGTAGCCGAACAGGGTCTCGACCGGATCCGAGACCACGCCGGGCCGCAGCCGGAAGGCCACCGCCTCGAACTCGGGTTGCATCTGGCCGCGGCGGAACCAGTTGAGCGATCCGCCCTGGTCGCGCGATCCCGGGTCCATGGAGAAGCGCCGGGCGGCGGTAGCAAAGTCGGCGCCCTGGCGGAGCTCGAGGACGATCGAGTCGGCCTTGGCGCGTGCGCGTGCCTTGGCCTCGGCGCTGGGTTTGGCCGAGATGACGATCTGACGCCATGCGATCGTGGCCGGTCGCTTCCCCGCCACCTCTTTTCTCGCCTCGAAGTATTCCCTGAGTTCCTGCTCGGTAGGCGGGATCGGCTCGAGCTTGTCTCTGGCCCGGAGGTTTTCGATCAACCGGTTTTGCAGCAGGCTCCGCCGCTGCTCTTCTCCCAACCATCGCCGATATTCGTCCGGGGTCTGAAAGCCGGACTTCCGGAGCTCCGAGTTGAACTCGAGTTCCGACGCGATGCTTTGGCGAATCCGCCGGAATTCTTGATCGACCGCCGCCGCGATTTCCTCGGGCGTGACGTGAATGGAGGTGTCGCGCAGCGCCTCCTGCACCAGCAACTCACCGTTGATCAGCTCATCGACGATTTGGAGCTTGGTGCGTCGGAGTTCTGTCGCGTCGGTGGGGAGTTGAACACCCTGGGACTGGAGACGAAACAACTCCACATCGAGCTGGGTCATCAGGATGGGCTCATCGCCGACCACGGCGATCACCCGATCGACCACAACCTCCTGTTGCTGCCCCAAGACTGGGGCCGCAACGGCAGCGGTCCCGATCAACGTCAGCGCGAGGCACCTCCGGCCTTGGGTCATGGCTTGGAAGACGGCTCGGCGGCTGGCGCTCCCGTGGCCCCCGGCACCGGGGGCGGTCCGGCGGCCGGCTCGAGCGTGGGAGTGGGGGCAGGACCTGGCACGGTCGACGGCGTCTTACTGCCGGGCGGCGTGCGCGCCTCGTTCGCCAACTCCACGGCACGGGTCAGGCCGTTGGGGTGGATGCGATATCCGGCCCGCTCCCGGAGCACGGTGCTCAACGACGAGGGCAGGCGGCGGAGGATGGCCTGCCCCTGGGTGATGCGCGTGAAGAAATCGTCCACCTTGAGCACGGCCACCTCGGCGCGTTGGTCCGCTGACAGCGAGGAATCGGTCACATCGCTGTTGAGTCCCAGCGCCTGGCGCACCGTGTCGACGGAGGCCCGATAGTATGCGGTAATCGACTGCCACTCCACCGGGCTCAGCTTGATGCCGGCGGAATCGGCTTGGCGCAGCAGCAGGATGTTGGTCGACAACCGCTCGGCAAACAGCCGGAGCTGCTCGTCCTCGGCGGCAGCGATCTGTGCCATGGCCGGAGACAGTTCCGGCGTTTGCACCCAGCGCAGAAAGTCCGCAACCGTCAAGCCGCCGCCCTCGAACGTGGTCAGCTGCTTCTTCGAGCCCTTCATGCCCAACGGATCCTTGATGGCCTGCCGCATTACCGCCGGCGCGCCGGACTTCACCTTGAGTTCATGGACCTTGCCGAGTTCGTCGAGATACAGGCTGTCGAGTTGGCCTTGGACCTGTTCCTTTTGCCAAGTGAGCAATCGCTCGCGCACCATCTCCACCGGCGGCCGGTAGATGACGTGATAGCCGAATGGTGTCTCGACGACATCCGACAGCGCCCCGGGACCGAGTTGCCACCCGGCACTGTCGAATGCCGTGACAAAGCCGCCGCGTGCGGTGGGCGGGAGGTAGCCGTTGTCCCGGCGGCTCCCGGGGTCATCCGAGAGCCCGCTCGCAAGTTGACCGAAATCCGCCCCGCGGCGCACGCGCGCCCGCGCTTGGACCGCCTTCTGTCGGGCTGCCGCGCGCTCGTTGCTCGGTGCCCCCTGCGCCACGCGGAACAGCATATGCTGGAAGATCCGAACACTGTCGGCGGCATAGACGCTGTCCGCCAGTTCCGGCCCCACCGATGCCCGGCGCGCCACCAGGGTGTCATACCACTGGGTGGCCTTGAGCTCCGCGATATCGGACCACATGACCCGTGCGATGTCAGCGGAATCCGACGGGAGGGTGCCGGCCGCGACGGCCTGCGCAAACAGGGTGTAGTCCACCCAGACGTTGGAGATGAACTCGGCCGCTTGTGGCGTGAGCTGGACGCCCTTGGTGCGTGCCATGAGTTCGCCCACCTGCTCGACCGTCAATTGCCGGTCGCCGGCTTCGGCGGCCACGTCGGTGTGGCTCGAGAACATGTCGCGGATTTCTCCGCAACCGGTTGTGGCCACGAGGCCTAGCACCACTAACGCCCTACGCATGCGCGCTCCAAAGTCCGAGACAGAAGGCTGAAACCAGGCCGGAATCTAAGCGGATTGTCCGGCCTTCGCCGCCCGGCCCTCGTGCTCGACCGCGCGGAGCGCCCGCACCAGCGTGGGGAGCATGGGCTCACCGCCCAAGCGGTGGAGTCTGAGCGACAGGGGGACGGTCCGGCGCACATCCGCGGCGAGTTGCACGTGATCGAGCGCCGCGGTCAGGCCGGCCAGCCGGGGTGCCGTGCCCGACCGAAAGGTGAGTCGCGCCTCGTCCCCCCGTACCAGGACGTGTTGCAGGCCGAGGGTCGCACCGATGACTCTGATCCGAGCGATGTCGAGGAGCGCCAGCACTTCGGGTGGCAGCGGACCAAACCGCTCTCGCAGTTCTTGTTGCACGTCATCGACCGACTCGGCATCGCGGGCCCGCGCGAGGCGGCGGTACACATCGAGTTTCGAGTCGTCGTCCGGCACGTACGCGTCGGGCAGATGCGCCGGCGTATCGACCACGGTTTCCGGTGCCACCCCCTGTGCTTCCACCCCCTGCCCCTTCAACGCCCGCACCGTTTCCTCGAGCCACCGCATGTAGAGATCGAAGCCAACCGCATGCGCGTGGCCCGATTGTTCGCCGCCGAGCAGGTTGCCGGCGCCGCGCAGCTCGAGGTCCTTGAGTGCAATACGGTATCCCGATCCGAGGTCCGTGTGGTGCTCCAGGAACTTCAGGCGCTCCTCGGCGTCGGGATCGACGGTGTCCGGCACGAGCAGGTAACAGAAGGCCCGCCGGTGGCTTCGTCCAACCCGTCCTCGCAGCTGGTACAGCTGGGCCAGTCCGAAGCGGTGGGCATCGTGCACGATCATGGTGTTCGCATTGGGCACATCCAAGCCCGATTCGACGATCATGGTGGAGACCAGTACGTCGACCTCGCCCGCCACGAATCGGCGCATGACGCCATCGAGGGCATCGGGCCGCAGCTGACCGTGTGCGACCGCAACCTCCGCACGGGGGGCCAGGGACTGGATTCGTGCGGCGATGGTGTGAATGGTCTCGATCCGGTTGTGCACCACGAAGACCTGCCCGCCTCGATCCAACTCTCGCGCCATGGCCTCTTCGAGCAGCCCGTTGTCCCACGGCTCGACGAAGGTCAGGATCGGAGACCGGTCGCGTGGCGCGGTTTCGATCATGCTGATGTCCCGCAGGCCGGCCAAGGAGAGATGCAGGGTGCGCGGAATGGGCGTCGCGGTGAGGGTCAAGACGTCCACGCTGATGCGCATGGCCTTGAGCTGTTCTTTGTGCCGCACGCCGAACCGGTGCTCCTCGTCGACGATGAGGAGACCCAGATCCTTGAACCGGACGTCCTTGGAGAGCAATCGGTGCGTGCCGATCACCACGTCCACCTGACCCGACTGGAGCCGCGTGAGCACCTCCCGCTGTTCCTTCGGGGTCCGGAACCGGGATAACACCTCGACCTGCACCGGGAAATCGGCCAACCGCTCGTTGAAGGTACGGCCGTGCTGTTCGGCCAGAATGGTCGTCGGCACCAGCATCGCGGCCTGCTTCCCGGCCTGCAGGGCCTTGAAGGCGGCCCGCACCCCGACCTCGGTCTTGCCGTACCCGACATCGCCCACCAGGAGGCGGTCCATGGGCATCGGACGCTCCATGTCGGCCTTGACCTCTTCAGTGGCCTGACGCTGGTCGGGCGTGTCCTCATAGAGAAAGCTCGATTCGAGCTCACGTTGCCATCGGGTGTCGGGCGGGAATGCGAAGCCCGGGGTGACGGTGCGCCGGGCGTAGAGATCCAACAGCTCGGCCGCCATCTGCCGGATCGCTTGGCGGGTGCGATCGCGGGTCCGTTTCCACGTCGTCCCGCCCAACTTGTGGATCCGCGGGGCCGCGCCGTCATCCCCGTCTCCAGCCCGAAACGGCTCGAGCTGATCCAACTGGTACAGCGGAACGTTGAGCCGGTCCCCACCCTGGTACTCCACGATCGCCACATCCAGCGGCGCACCCTCGAACTGGATGGAGTCGATGCCGCGGTACACCCCGACACCATGCTCGAGGTGGACGACGTAGTCGCCCGCCTTGAGCGCACCCGTGAGCGCCGACGGCGCTGCCTCGCGGTATCGTCGCGCCCGGCGTAGCCGCCGAGCCCGCCGGAAAATCTCGTGGTCGGTCAGCACCCGGAGCGTCGGCATGACGAATCCGCCGTCGAGCGCCCCGATAGCCAGCGTGGTGGACGGAGGGAGCTGTCCGCGGACCTCGAGCAGGTCTTCCAGCCGCTCGAGCTGGCCTTCGTTGTCGCACAGGATGACGGTGGGGGGGTCGCCTCCGAGGAGGGCCCGGAGACGATTCATGCTGCGGTCGACCCGCTCCGGAGGGAAGAACCCCATCACGATGTCGCTTGGAGACTCCGGCGGCGACAGCGCGAGCCGTGGATAGGACTCCAGCCGCGCTCGCCACTCCTCCGGCTCCACGAAGAGCGCTGCGCGCGAGGGAACGAGCTCGCCGAGGCGCCGGGCAACCTCGAGATGATGTTCGGCGTCCTGCCACGCACGCGCGACTTCAGCCTCGTGGCGTTCCCCACCGTCCACCACCACCAGCGAATCCCCCGGCAAGAGCTCGAACAGACTCTGGCGCCTCGTTTGGGTCTGGCCAGACCGCGCTTCGCTGCTCTCCACCCGCGCCACGATGGGAAGCACGGTGATGTCTTCGAGATCCCCCAAGGACCGTTGGGTCGTCAGATCGAAGCCCCGGAGCGACACCAGGTCATCACCCCACCACTCGCAGCGCGCGGGCGTCGCCATGCCGAAGCCGTAGATGTCGACAATGCCGCCCCGAATGCTGTATTGGGTTACCTCAGTGACCACCGGGACCCGGTGGTATCCCATCCGCTCGAGTTGCTCGCCCACCCGACTCAGCGAGGTGGCCGAATCTCCCGGGCCTGGACGAAGCAGGAGCGTGCTCTGCGACAACACCGCGGGAATCGGCGAACGCTCCGCCGTGGCGCGAACAGGGGTGACCAGGATCCGGAGCTTTCCGCTCAGGAGCGCCTCGAGTGTCTCCACTCGCTCGCCTGCGATGTCGTAGTGCGGCTCGTCTTCTCCCAGTCCTTCGCGCTGGGGATAGAGCGCGATCGGCAGATCCGTGAGCGATTGAAGATCGTTGAGCCATCGGTCGGCTGCGGCCGGCGAGGTCGTGAGCACCGTGATGAATCGCTCGGGGAGCCGGGTGGCGAGCCAAGCCACCAGAACCGCATCACTCGAACCCGGAAGGCCTCCGACCCGCACCGCGGTTCCGCGAGAGGGCAGCTGCTCGAGCAGAGCCGGCGTACCGCGGGTGTGGTCGAATGCATCGAGAATGAGGCGCACGGTCATCGCACGCGTCTCCCGGTACTTGCCACCGCCACCTCCGCGAGGCCGAGGAGGAGCGCCAGCCACAGCAGCGCACCCCGAAGGTCGCTCCGGGCACCGGCAGTGAAGGCGACGTTTTCTGCTTCATCGAGCGTGACCGGGCGGGCGGAGCGCCAGAGGGTCCTCACCTGCCGATCGGATGCGCGCTCCAGCCTCGATTCGCGAGGATCGACGTTGACAGCCAGCGCCCCCACAGTATCTCCCTCGGCCAGCAGATAATACGCACCGACTGCGGGTGCCCTGAAGGAGGCTCCTCCTTCGACCTGCCAGGAGCGGTCGTCGAGTCTGATCTCGGTCACCCGGTCAGGCAGCTGCACCCGATCACCCGGTGCGGCGGAGAGGAGCGCCAAGCCGCCCTGCGCGACCTGATTCACGAGGAGATCGAGGAATGGCACGAATCCGGCCGTGACTGGCAGGTCGGTCCACTCGGGATCGAACCGACTCGCCACCAACACGACGTCACGGCTCTGAATCATCCACGGCTCGCCATTCACGGTGAGCAGGATACCGGTACGGCCGCTCGCCGTTGGTTCGAGTCGGAGCCGGCGGTGCACCACAACGGACCCGAGCATTCTTGCACTGTCCGTCGCCTGCTCGATTGTGATCGCTTCTCCAAAGCGCCAATCGATGCCACGCCGGCCCAAGGCGCGGTTCAGCGCGCCGAGTTGTGCGGGATCGGCCGGTGGAAGAACGATCGACGTTCCGTTCCCGAGCTTCCCGAGAGTGATCCGGTCACCCCGCGTGACGCGTCCGGCTGAGGCAAGCACTTCGCATGCCGCCGACAGGTGGCGGTCGAGCGGATTCCATGATAGTCGCGCCGGCGGCGCCACCCGAACGGTGGAGACATGCGTGTCATCGACGCGCAGTTCATCCGGGTCGAGCGTTGCGGCGAGCGGCCACCACCCGGCGGGCAGGCCGGCGACCCGGATCTCGGAGGGAGCACCAACGGTCACCAGGGCTTGTCGCGGGGGACGGTCGCCAGGTCGGATTGCAGCCGATACGGTTCGGCCTGAGTCACCCGCCAGGGCGAGCGTGACCCGTCCTCCATCAGGAAGCCATGGCTGCACACCGGGGTCGAGGCCGGCGATGCCGGCGTTCCCGGGCAGGGCTTCGAGCGGGCGGGCAACCACCAGCGCTGCCTCGGGCGCGGCCTCCGAGATTGCGCTGGCCTGCAGGTCGCTCAGCACGACGATTTCGCCGGGCCGTTGATCACCCGCGAGGATATCGTCGCCTGCAGCGACGGCAGCACCCAAATCCAACCGCTGATCGGAGGGCCGGGTATCAGCCACGATGGCCTCGAGCGCCCCACGGCCCCCTCGTCGTGCAACGCCGTCCGCAAGCAAGAGCCAGAGGGCGTCATCCGGGGTCGCCTTGGCGAGCACGGCCAGCGCGGCGTCACGCAGGCCGTCAATGACCGGTACGCCGTCCACCACAGCACCACTGCTGGCGGAATTGTCGAGCACCAGAACCAGAGCGCCCGGAGCGTGCCCGGGTGCGCCGGCCACCGGGACGGATGGCGCCGCGGCGGCCAGGACCAGGGCCACGATGAGAGCGGTGCGGAGGACCAGGAGCAGCAGGTTTCGGAGTTTCAGCCGCCGCTGATGCTGCCGGGTCGTGTCGACCAGGTATTGGATCGCGGGGAAGACGACCGTTGGCGGACGGCGCCGCGCGATCAAATGGAGCACGATCGGAACGGCGGCCGCTACCAGGCCCAGGAGCGCCCACGGATACAGAAAGCTGATCACGCGAGACCGGCTGGCTCTGCCAGCACCTCCCGAAGCGCGAGACCGAACGGCGTGTCGGTCGTGACGCAGTGGTAGCCGATGCCGATGCTGCGACAGGCGAGTCGCCAATCCGCAACCGCCTGACGCACCGTCAACTCATAGACCCGCGCCCAGTCCTTGGGACGCAACGTCACCGAGGCCTCGGTCTCCGGATCTTCGAAACGGGCTTCGGCCGGGCCACTGAGCGACCGCTCACCCGGATCCATGATGTGCAGCACCAGCACCTGATGCCCGCGGTGGCGCAGGAAGCGGAGCGCCCGTACGGCAAGATCCCGATCGAACAAGAGATCCGAAACGAAGACCACCAGTCCGCGCCGCCGGAGCGCCGCCAGGACTCGAGTGAGCGCCGCCTCGGCTGCGGTACCCCGGCCGGACTCGAGCCGAGCCAGCGTGGTCAGTAGAAGACGCCAGTGCTTCATGCGCGCCCGTGGCGGGGTGATCGAACGAATGTCGTCGTCGAAGGTGATGAGCCCGGTCGCATCGTGCTGGCGGATCAGGATGAGGGCCAACGCGGCCACCAGACGCCGTGCGTAGTCGAGCTTGGTGAGGAGTTCCTCCGGCGAGCCGGTCCAGGCCATCGAGCGGCTGGTGTCGAACACGATCATGGCGCGGAGGTTGGTCTCCTCCTCGAATTGCTTCACGTAGAGGCGATCCTTGCGTCCCAGGATCTTCCAGTCGACGTAGCGAAGCTCGTCGCCCGGCTGGTACGCGCGATGCTCGGCAAACTCGACGGAAAACCCTCGGCGGGGTGACCGGTGAAGCCCGGTCAGGAACCCCTCGACGATCCCGCCGGTCACCAGTTCGAGCCCGCCCAGCCGGGCCGCCTCCACGGGGTCCAACAGATCGATCCGCATTACCGTGGAGCCGCAGGGGCCGGCGTGCTGGCCCACCGCGGTGGCCCGCCCGCGGTCGGGTGTCCCCGCGGCCGGACATCTCGGCCTCGCCGGATCCCCGGTCCGCCACGGTATCTCATTGTCTTGTAAGAAGTTACCGTCAAGGAATGGGGTGGCATGCCCCCTGCTGTCTTGGCATGCGGACGTTGGGACACGACGACCGGAGTAACCATGATTATTTCACTCACCCTCGCGATCGCGACCAGTTTGGGAACCCCACCGGCGGGCGACGCATGGGTTCCATCATTCGGGCTACAGCCCCGTGTCACGGTCTGGACCAACCGCGACGAAGATCCGTACCACCGGGGCGAACGGGTCCAGGTCTACTTCAGCACGGACCGCGATGCCTACGTGACGATCTTCCGGGTCGACACCGATGGACGCCTTCGGGTGTTGTTCCCGGTAGAGCCCTGGGAAGATAACTTCGCGCGGGGCGACAGGACGTTCGAGGTGCTCGGACGCGCCGGTACGCCGGCCTTCCGCATCGACGATCCTCCCGGCGTCGGGTACCTCTTCGCCGTCAGCTCACTCGACCCCTTCGATTATCATGAGATCTCCCTCAGGGACCGCTGGGATTATCGCGCCGTCTCCGACGGTCAGGTGGCCGGCGATCCGTACGTGGCTCTGACGGACCTGGCCGACCGTATCGCGTATCAGGGCGACTACGACTACGACATCATCCCGTATTACGTCGAGCGGCATTACGACTATCCGCGGTTCGTGTGCTACGACTGCCACATACACCCCATGTACTCTCGGTGGGATCCGTACGGGACCTCCTGCACCAACTTCCGCTTGGTGATCTACGACGATCCCTATTACTACCCCTACCGCCGGTATGACGGGCGACGGGTCGTGATCGTGCGGCCCAAGCGGCCGGGCGCACGGTACGTCTTCAAGGACGCGGACGGCAAGAGCGACTACGTCACCCGGGCGCGGCGTCCCGCCACGACCGATCGGGATCGGCGGGCGGCGGAAGGTGATAGGACGGGCAAGGATGTCGGCGGCCGTGGTTCGGTGCCCGCTCCGGTCGAGCCGCGCACCCGGAGGCCGACTCCCGCCCAGCCGGCACCAACCACGGGAGCACCGGACCGTCGGCGCACCACCGAGCGGGACCGGGCGCGGCCAATGGTGCCCAGCACCCGCCCGGCCCCGGAGGCTGAAGGTGGCAGGCGAGGGGTGGTCGTCCCGCGGCCGGACGCCGTGACACGGGACCGGCCGGCCGACGATCAGCGGCGCCAGGTGAAGGATCAGCCGACGCGCGGAGCGCTGCCGCCCAAAGCGGCTCCCGCTCCCGCCCAGCCGAACAAGGAAGTGCAGCGCCGGCCCACCGATTCGGACAGCCGGGCCCGGACTCCGGATCGGTCCACCACCCGCCGCACCAATCCATCGACGCCCAAGGCGCAGCCGGAGCCGCGCCGGGCGGCGGCGGTGTCTCGGCCCGCACCCCCGCGGGCCCAGACACCTCGGGCAGAGCCCAAGCGGGCCGCCCCACCGAAGACCACCCCCCGAAAGAGCACCGGTACTCCTGAACTCAAGCGGCGCAAACCCTGAAGGACGCTCCTTCACGCGGCCACCGGCGTCCGTTCGACACTTTTTCGAGCGGGCGCCGTTATGATAAGTGCCGTTCGTTCAACCTGACGCGAACCCACCTCAGTGAGATCTCCGAATGCACGTAGCCACGAAGTCTCTTGGTCTCCTCGCCGCCGTTGTGGCGGGCACCGCGGCACCACTCTGTTCGCAGATGGCCTCTCCGGCTCCGATCCGCACGGCTGCGGAGACGATTACCGCCGAGGACTTGCATGGCCGGCTCGCCATCATCGCCGACGACTCCATGATGGGTCGGGCCACGCCGAGCCCGGGCCTGGAGATGACGGCGCAATATGTGGCGGATCAATTCAAGCGCTTCGGGCTCACGCCGGGCGGGGAGAACGGCACGTGGTTCCAACGCTATCCGCTCGAGCAGCGCGTGATGGAAGTCGAGCAGTCCCATGTTGGCTTCATGGCCGGCGGCCAGCACGTCCACGCCGACTTCATCAAGGATGCTCGGGTGCTCCGGGGACCCAGCGCTCCCGGTGAAGTCAAAGGTGAGGTGTACCTGGTTGGCGGTACGATCGACGCGGGCAAAATCGATGCAGCGATGGCGGCGGGCAAAATCGTCGTGGTAGTGACCGACTATTCGAAGGGTGTGCGGAATGCCAGGGTACAGATGTTCCGGGTGGCCGGTGCACTTCGGAATGCCGCGCCCAAGGGGATCGTCCTCCTGGCCAATCAGGATGCCGCCGACTTTGCCCGCGAGGTGGCCGAGCAAGCTCGCCCCTCGGTCAGCCTGCCGTCGCCCCGCGGACCCGCCTCCGGATTCCCTGTCGTTGAGGTCCACGACCGCGCGGTGGAGGCAATCTTGAAGGCAGCCGGAGTGGATCTCGGCGCCATCCGGTCGGCCGACCACACCGTGGCGCGCGTGGTCGCGGGCCTGACGGCCGGCATCGACGTCCAACAGCGATCGGAGCCCATCTCCGCCCCGAACACCATCGGCATTCTCGAGGGCACCGATCCCACGCTCAAGCAGGAATACCTGGTCTACTCGGCGCACATGGACCACATCGGCATCACGCCGGGCGAGGTGGACAGCATCAACAATGGGGCGGATGATGACGGCTCCGGCACCGTGACCGTCATCGAGCTGGCCGAAGCGTTCAGCCAGCCCGGTGCGCGGCCCAAGCGGTCGATCGTGTTCATCACGGTGAGCGGCGAAGAGCGGGGGCTCTGGGGCAGCCGGTACTTCTCGGACCACCCCACCGTGCCGCTCGATAGGGTCGTGGCCGACCTCAATATCGACATGGTCGGCCGCAACTGGACCGACACGGTGGTGGCGATTGGGAAGGAGCACTCCGATTTGGGGGGGACGCTGGCTCGGGTCAACGCGCGTCATCCCGAGCTCAACATGACCGCCATCGACGATATCTGGCCGGAGGAGAATTTCTACAGCCGGTCCGATCACTTCAATTTTGCCCGCAAGGGAGTTCCGGTTCTCTTCTTCTTCACCGGGGTACACCCGGACTACCACCGGGCCAGCGACGAGGTCGAGAAGATCGACTCGGAAAAGATGGCACGCATCGGCCGGCTCCTGTTCTACCTCGGACAGGACATCGCCAACGCGCCGGACCGCCCGGTATGGAATCCGGAGAGCTACAAGAAGATCGTTCAGACGGACGACTAGCCACGGGCCGGGGAGGGAGGCGCCGTTGGCGTCCCCTCCCCCGGCTGGACCCGCTCCCGCCTCCCTGTCACCACTATATTACCGGCCATGCCACCGGCCGGAATTCGTAACTTCTGCATTGTCGCGCACATCGACCACGGAAAATCCACCCTGGCCGATCGCCTGATCGAGGCCACCGGCGCGGTCGAGAAGCGGCTCATGCGACATCAACTCCTCGATACCATGGACCTGGAGCGCGAGCGCGGCATCACGATCAAGCTGAACGCAGTCCGCATGGAGTACGCCGCGGATGACGGGCAGCGCTATGAACTCAACCTGATCGATACGCCGGGCCATGTGGACTTCACGTACGAGGTCTCCCGGTCGTTGGCTGCGTGTGAGGGAGCGGTTCTCGTCGTCGACGCGGCCCAAGGCGTGCAGGCGCAGACGCTGAGCAACTTGTTTCTCGCGTTGGACGCGGATCTCGAGATCCTCCCGGTGCTCAACAAGATCGACCTGCCCAGCGCCGAGCCCCAGCTGCGCATGGAGGAGCTCAGTGAGCTCCTGGGCGTGGCGCCGGAAGACATCCTGCAGGTGTCGGCCAAGGAAGGGACCGGCATTCACGAGCTGCTCCAGGCCATCGTGGCCCGCGTCCCCGCACCGCGCGGAAACGCGGAGGCTCCGCTTCGGGCCTTGATCTTCGATTCGTACTTCGATCGGTATCGCGGCGCCATCCCGAGCATCCGCGTAGTGGACGGCGTGCTCCGGAAGGGTATGCGAATCTGCTTCGGCGCCCACCCCGAGGACGTGTACGAGGTGGACGAGGTAGGGTATCTCCAGCTCGGCCAGCACAAGGCGCCTGAGCTGCGCGCCGGAGAAGTCGGCTATTTCGTCGCCAGCCTCCGCGATGTGCGGGACTCCAGGGTTGGTGATACCGTGTTCGACGCCGACCGCCGCGCGGCGAGCCTGCTCCCCGGCTATCGCGACGTGCACTCCATGGTATTCGCCGGGCTGTACCCCACGGAATCCGATCAGTATGAAGCCCTGCGGGACGCCCTCGAGCGCCTAGCGCTCAACGACGCGAGTCTCCATTACGAACCGGAAAGCTCCACCGCGCTCGGGTTCGGCTACCGGTGCGGCTTCCTCGGCCTGTTGCACATGGAGATCGTCCAGGAACGGCTGCAACGTGAATTCGACCTGGATCTGATCACGACCGTCCCGACCGTGGAGTACCACGTATTCCTCTCGAACGGCGAGCAGCTGGTCGTGGAGAACCCCACGCACCTGCCCGATCCGTCCCACATCGACCGGATCGAAGAGCCCTACGTCAAGGCCAGGATCATGGCCCCGAGCGAATACATCGGTGCGCTGATGCGACTGGGGCAGGAGCGGCGGGGCATCTACCTGGGCATGCGCTACGTCGATCCCGTGCGAGTGGAGTTCGATTGGGAGTTCCCGCTCGGGGAGATCGTCCTCGATTTCTATGACAAGCTCAAGTCCCTCAGCCGAGGGTACGCGTCCCTGGATTATGAGCTCGCGGACTACCGGCCGGCGGACCTGGTCAAGCTCGACATGCTCATCAATACCGAGCAGGTCGACGCCTTCAGCATCATCATCCATCGCGACAAGGCCTACGAGTGGGGTCGCAAAGTGGCCGAGAAGCTCAAGGAGCTCATTCCCCGGCAGCTGTACGCGGTGGCGATCCAAGCCGCCATCGGCCAGCGCATCATCGCGCGCGAGACGATCTCGGCCCTGCGCAAGGACGTGACGGCCAAGTGTTACGGCGGCGACGTGACGCGAAAGCGCAAGCTTCTCGAGAAACAGAAGGAAGGGAAGAAGCGTATGAAACAGCTGGGCTCGGTCGAGATTCCGCAGGAAGCGTTCCTCGCCGTGTTGCAGGTCGACTGATCCACGAGACCTCCTCGGCGGCGGACACGCAGGTGTCACCCGCCCGGATTCTGGTCGTCGGCCCTGCCTGGGTCGGTGACATGGTCATGGCCCAGAGTCTGTTCATGACGCTCAAGACCCGGTTCCCAGGCGTCGCGATCGATGTGCTTGCGCCCCGCTGGTCATTGCCCGTCCTGACCCGCATGCCCGAGGTGAGACGATCCGTGGAGATGACCACTGGGCCGGGCCAGCTCGGACTCATGGCACGCGTTCGACTTGCGCACGCCTTACGCCGGGAGCGCTACGATCAGGCCATTGTCCTCCCACGCACCGTCAAGGCGGCGCTGACCCCGCTCTTCGCACGCATACCCCGGCGCACCGGGTATCGCGGGGAAATGCGCTACGGACTCCTCAACGATATTCGTGTGTTGGATACGAGCGTGTTACCTGGGACCGTGCAGCGGTACGTTGCCTTGGGGCTCCCGGCCGATACGCCGATGCCGCCGGCGATCCCGTTTCCGAAACTGACGGTGCGGGCCGATAACCAGCAGGACCTGATGCAACGGCTCGGACTCGACCTCGAGCGCCCAGTGATCCTCTTGACCCCCGGAGCCGCGTTCGGTCCATCCAAACGCTGGCCCATCGAGTATTTCTCGGCTTTGGCGCAACGCCTGATCGCCATAGGTTTTCAAGTGTGGGTTGACGGATCGCCGAAGGACCAGAGTCTGGGAGAGCAGATTCGTCAGACCGCCGACTGCGGCGTGATCAATTTGTGTGGTCGCACGAGCCTCGAGGACGCGATAGATCTGGCGGCGTTGGCCGCCACGGTGGTCAGTAACGATTCAGGACTGATGCACATCGCGAGCGCGGTCGGGACGCCGGTCATCGGTTTGTTTGGCCCCACATCGATAACTCTGGCCCCGCCGCTCACCCCTCATCGGCAGCTGTTCTACCTTGACTTGCCGTGCAGCCCGTGTCATAAGCGGGAGTGCCCCCTGGGGCACCACAAGTGCATGCGGGACATTAGCGTGGATGCGGTGTTTCGAGCCTGTGCCGATGACGCAGGATTGCGGGCGGTGGCCCGGAGAGAGGAAACCGGCGGATGAGCAGCGTGCACATACCAGTCGCTGTCGGGGAGTTGATCGACAAGATCACGATCTTGGAAATCAAGGCGGCACGCATCACCGAGCCCGGGAAGCTCGCGAATGTCATGCGAGAGCTTGGGCTCCTGCGAGAAGCCTGGCACAGCCAGCCGCAGGCACCCGCCGATCTCGAAGACCTCCGGGACGCGCTCAAGGCCCTGAATCTGCGCCTGTGGGATATCGAGGACGCGCTGCGTACCAAGGAGCATCGCCGTGAATTCGATGCACAGTTCATCGAGCTTGCGCGCTCGGTGTATCTCACCAACGATGAGCGGAGCGCGCTCAAGCGGAAGATCAACGCGGTCACCGGCTCGGTCATCATCGAAGAAAAATCGTACGCCGCCTATCAATCCCCGGCCGCCGACTAATGCGGCCACACCGTGGATGGAAGGGCGGGTTGCGGAATCATCCTGGCGGCCGGTGGAGCGACGGTCCCGGAAATGTCATCGTGGGAGACCCCACGTGGCCGTTGCAGCAGCTCGAAGTGCAGGGAGGATCCGGTGCAATACGTCGTAGGCATTGATATCGGCGGCACGAATCTCGTCGTCGGTTGTGTGGCGGAGGACGGATCGGCGCTGCACGGCCTCAATCGTGAGCCGACTCGATCGGAAGAAGGCCCGGACGCCGTGGTCCACCGCCTCATCGGCCTGGCCCAACGGGCCATGGAGCAAACAGCGCAGGTCGATTCCACCGTGACATTTGCCGGCCTGGGGGTCGGCTCGCCCGGCCCGCTCGATACCAAGACCGGCACCGTGCTGTCGACCCCGAACCTCGGTTGGACCGACATGCCGCTCAGGGCGCGCCTGCAACAGGGTCTTGGCCTCCACACCGAGCTCGACAACGACGCCAACTGCGCGACACTCGGGGAGTGGTGGCAGGGCGCCGCGCAGGGGAGCCGGCACGTGCTCGGCCTCACGATCGGCACCGGCATTGGCGGAGGCATTCTGTTCGACGGTCAGATCTACCACGGCGCCGGAGATACCGCCGGCGAGTTCGGCCACACGAGCATCGAGGCGGACGGACGGCGGTGCAAGTGCGGCAACTACGGATGCCTCGAGGCATACGCGTCAGGACCGGCCATTGCGCACCGCGCCATCGAAGCCATTGAAGCAGGCGTGGAGAGCACCTTGCCCGAATATGTGAGCAACCATCTCGGACGGGTCTCCGCCGAGACCGTCTATCAGGCGGCGAAAGACGGCGACGAGCTGGCGCTCGAAGTGGTGCACGAAACCGCTCGCCTGCTCGGAGTCGGCGTTGCGAACCTGGTCAACATCTTCAATCCGGAAGTCGTCGTGGTTTGCGGCGGAGTGACCTTGGCCGGTGACCGCCTCTTCACCCCCCTCAGGCGGGAGGTGAATCGCCGGGCCTTCAAGCCGAGCACGCGGATCTGCCGCATCGTCCCGGGCGAACTGCCCGGCACGGCCGGTGTGTACGGGGCAACCAAAATGTATTTGCAGCGGCGGGAATCGCATCGTGGCGGAAGCGGAGCTCATGCCTAAGCTCGGGGTGATCGGGTCTCTGGTGTGGGACGTCATCCACGGGCGCGACACCGTGGCACCGCCAGTTGAAGAGTGGGGCGGCATCGCCTACGCATTGGCCGGATTGGATGCCACCCTTGGGCCCGACTGGGAGATCGTCCCACTGATCAAGGTCGGCTCCGATGTCCGGGCGGCGGCGGGGACCTTCCTGGGGAGTCTGCAACGGGTAGCGTCACACAGCCGCTTCATTACAGTCCCCGTGCCCAACAATCGAGTCGTATTGCGCTACGAAAAGGGCGAGCGGCGGTGCGAGCGCATGGCGGGAGGCGTGCCCGCCTGGACGTGGGGCGATCTCGGGCCTATGGTCCGGGACCTCGATGCACTCTACGTCAACTTCATTTCCGGATTCGAACTCTGCCTGGGAACCGCGCAGGCCTTGCGCCACGGGTTTCGGGGTCCGATCTACGCAGATCTCCACAGTCTCTTCCTCGGCATGGGCCGCGATGGCGTGCGCACCCTGCGTCCGCTGCCCGACGCCCCGGCATGGTTCGGGTGCTTCGACGTCGTGCAACTGAACGAGGGGGAGCTGCGCCAACTGTCGTCGGACCCGTTGGCGCTCGCGGCCGAGATGCTCGGCGTCGGGGTGTCGCTGCTGGTGGTGACCCTCGGCCGGGACGGGGCCGTCTATGTCGCCGCTCCTGGGTTCCAGAGTTTGGCCTCGCCCGGCTTGACCCGTACCTTAGGTGACACCGTGACCACCGCACGTATCGAAGCTCCCGTGGTTGACGCGCTCGATCCCACCGGGTGCGGCGACGTCTTTGGTGCCACCTTGTGCGCGGGACTCCTGCAGGGTGTCCCGGTCGAGGCCGCAATCGCAGAGGCCAATCGATTGGCGGCGCGGAATGCGGCGTACCGTGGGGCCTCGAACCTGTCCGCGCATTTGCGTGGCGCGCTCGTGACCGCCCCGGAGACCAGATAACATGACGCGCGTCGTGGAGATTCCCGTCTCCTTCGATGACAAGAGCTTCGACCAATTCGCCCAGGCGCACGGCGCATGGCCCCCGGAGGAGCGAGTCTTGTTCGACGCGCGCAGCGCTCAGTGGGCTTCGCCCTACGGCCTGATCGGCCTCTTGACCGCGGCCCAAGGCTTGACCGAGGCGGAGCGCGAACGGCCGCTGCTCACCGTTCCCACCAACACCGACGTGAGCCGCTATTGGGCCCGGGCGGGGTTCTTCGCGCATGCCGAGGATCTGTTCGAACTCCATGGCAAGGTGCCGCGGGTCAAGCCGGAGGCAGAGTCGGACGTGCTGCTGACGGTGACGCCGGTTCGCGCTTCGGAGGACATCCATCACATCGTCGGCCGGATCCAAGAACGTGCCTCGCACATCCTCCACGGAGAGCTCGGGATCGAGGCCAAGGCCACCATGGGGTTCGCCATGGCCCTGTCGGAGGCCTGCCAGAACATCATCGAGCATGCCGGAACGAGCGGCTGGGTGGCGGTGCACGCCTATTCCTGGCGCAAGCGGTTGGGCAAGCGCGTGGTGGTGATCGCAGTGAGTGACGCCGGCGTCGGGTTCCGTCGCTCGCTCGAAGCCAGCCAGGGACGGCGCTACGGCGACCGCTGGGGAGACGGGCGGGCCCTGGAGGCCGCCCTGGTCCAAGGGGTGAGCCGGTTTCGGGACCCCGGGCGGGGCCAGGGACTCGCGGGCATCAAGCGCTATCTGTCGCGCTGGGACGGCAAGATCTCCATCCGGAGCGGGACGGCCCGGCTGTCGATTGTCCCGGCCTGGGATGATGACGTCCCCCTCCGCGAGACATTGCCTTATTTTCCAGGGTCCCAGGTACAAATCGTCATTCCAGCCCAGGACCCCACGCGGCGATGATCCAGACCATCCACATGGGCCACGTGCTCCAGGAGGAGATCCGGACGCCGTATTGCGATCTCGTCACCCGGCCCACCGGTGCCGCGGTGCGTCATCGTATTCGGGCGGCCATGGCCGAGGCCAAGTGCCGGACCGCCCTATTAGACTTCTCGTCGATCGGCTTGCTCGATTTCAGCTGTGCAGACGAAGTCGTGGCCAAGCTGCTGCGCGACCCGCCGCCGGACTGGCCCGACTTCGTCGTCTTGCACGGACTGAACGAGGCGCACCGCGAAGCGATTCATCATGTGCTGGAACATCAGGCGCTCGCGATCCTCGCGGTGATGCGAGCGGGCGGGTGCCCGGCCATCCTCGGACGGGTAGCGCCCGACGCCCGCACTGCGTTCGATCGCGTGGTCGCTCTGGCGCCAACCACCGCGAGCGCGGTCGCAGCCGCGCTCGCATGGCCGCTGGAGCGAACCCGCGAGGTGCTCGACACACTCGCCCTGCACCGGCTGATCCGTGAAGACGCCGGACTGTACAGCCCACCGGGAGCCCCATGACCCAACGCCAGCCTGGGCATTCCACCATCGCGATTCATGGCCTGCCGGTCCGGCGCCCCGACTGGACCCCGGTGGTCGAGCCCTTGATCCAGAGCAGCACCTTCATCAATCCGGTCGGCTCCGATGAAGAAGTGCTGTACAGCCGCTACGGGAACAATCCCAATCAAGTGCGGCTCGCCGCCAAGTACGCCTTGCTCGAAGGGGCGGAGGATGCCGTGTTCGTCGCGAGTGGCATGGGTGCCACCGCGCTGGCGCATCTTGCGGTGCTGCGTCCGGGCGATCACCTGATCTCGAGCGAGGTGATCTATGGCGGGACCCGGCAGCTGTTCGACACCGAGCTCAGCCGTTTCGACATCAGCGTCACCTATGTGGATCCCACCAACCCACGGGTCTGGCGCCGGGCGCTCCAGGATCGCACCCGTGCCCTCTTCGTCGAGACCCCGACCAATCCACTCATGCGGGTCGTCAACCTCGGGCCGGTCGCCCAGCTGGCCAACGAGCATGGACTGGTGCTGCTGGTGGATTCGACCTTCGCCAGCCCGATCAATTTCCGCCCGCTCGAGCACGGCGCCGACCTCGTCATCACCAGCGCGACCAAGTACCTCAATGGACATAGCGACGTGATCGGCGGGGCCGTGGCCGGTACGCGGGATCTGGTGGAGGAAGTGACCCGGCTCATGCGGCTCTGGGGTCAATCCATCGACCCCCACGCCGCCTGGCTCATCGAGCGCGGCATGCGGACGCTGGCGGTTCGCATGGCCCGCCACAACGAGAACGCCCAGGCGGTGGCGGAATGGGCGACGCAGCACGCGGGCTTTGCCGCCGTTCATTATCCCGGGCTCTCCACCCACCCCGATCACGCCATCGCCACGACATGCCTGGACGGGTTCGGCGGGATGGTGGGGCTCGAACTCGCCGATGGCGTGCACGGGGTCGCGCGCTTCCTCCGTCGGCTCAAGCTGATCACGCACGCGCCGAGCCTGGCCGGCGTCGAGAGCCTGATTTCAGAGCCGCGGTACACCTCGCACAAGCACGTGGGCGCCGCGGCACGCGCTGACATGGGGATCCCCGACGGGTTCCTGCGCTTGAGCTGCGGCATCGAGGACGTCGAGGACATCATCGCCGACCTCGAGCAGGCGCTCGAGCGGTAACGCGCGGGCGGGCGGCCTGGCGGCCCGCAGGGCGCCATCTCCCCGCCCGGCGTAGTCTATCTCCGCATACTCCTTTGACTTACCCCGGGGAACTCCCCTATCTTCACGCCGTGATCAGGTTCAATCACGTCTCGAAGGCTTTTGCGAAGGGGGAGTCGGCCCTCCTCGACGTCTCGTTCCGCGTCGCGAAGGGTGAATTCGTCTTCCTGACCGGGCATTCCGGCGCTGGCAAATCCACGATCCTCCGGCTGATCTACGGCGGGTTGAGCCCCACCAGCGGCGACATTCACGTCTTGGGGTTCTCGCTTCCCACCATTACCGCACGAGAGATCCCCCGATTACGCCGGCGATTGGGCATCGTCTTTCAGGATTTCCGGCTCCTCGAGGACCGGACGGCCGAGGAGAACGTGGCGTTTGCACTCGAAGTGACGCGGGCCCGGCCGGACAGCATCGCGTCGCGGACCAGCCGGGTCCTGACCCAGGTCGGCTTGGCCGCCAAGATGCACGCCCTCCCGAATGAGCTCTCGGGAGGAGAGCAGCAACGGGTGGCCATCGCCCGCGCCCTGGTGCTCGACCCGCCCATCCTCCTGGCCGACGAGCCAACCGGCAACCTCGACGAGCGGGCCATGCGAGGTGTCTTTCAACTTCTGCGAGACATCAACGCCGGAGGAACGGCCGTCGTCATGGCCACCCACAATCTCGATCTGGTTCGTGGGACCAACAACCGCACCATCGAGCTGCGCCGCGGCGAGGTGGTCTATGACAGCGCCGTGGAAACCGGGCAACGGGAGGGTCTCGCATGAAATTGCTGTTCCGTGAGGCGCTCCTGGCCTTCCGTCGCGCGCCGCTCTTGTCGAGCCTATCCATTACGACGATTGCGTTCTCGCTCTTTGCCGTGGGCCTGTTCGGCCTCGTCGCCATCAACATGCGGCAGGCGCTCAGGGGGTTGGAGAGTCGCGTGGAGATCGTCGCATTCATACTGCACGGGACGCCACTCGAAACCATCACCCTGGCGGCCGATGACATCTCGAAGTTCCCTGAGGTGTTCTCGGTGGGGTATGTCAACGAGGATTCTGCGTTGGCGCAGGCCCAGGTGGAGCTCGAGGAATTCAAGGACGCCTATCGGGATCTCGAGATCAATCCCCTCCCTGCGTCATTGGAAATCCGGCTCAAAGAGGGGCATCGCGACGCGGCGTCCGTCGCCGCGGTCGCCGAACGGCTGCTGGGCTTCGGCTTCATCGACGACGTCCGGTTCGGGCGCGAGTGGATCGAGCGGTTGGACCGGTTACGCAACGTCGCCGGCCTGGTCGGCTTGGTCATTGGTCTGGCGTTCGCCGCGGTCGCCGTCATCATCATCGGCACTACGATTCGCATGACGGTCCTGCAACGGGCTCGCGAGATTGCGATCATGCGCCTGGTCGGAGCCACGAACGGCTTCATCCGCGGTCCGTTTCTGCTCGAGGGAGCCATCAAGGGTCTCTTCGGCGGACTGTTATCCATCGTGTTCATTTACGCCGGGTACGTCCTCTTCGGGCGGAACACGCCCATGCTGTCGGGCTTGGTCTTCTTCGAGCCGCCCCAGCTCCTGCTCGGCATCCTGTTCGGGGTGGCCCTCGGCTTGGGCGCGAGCCTCGTGAGCGTAGGGCGGCATCTCCGGAATGTCTGAGAAGACCGGGGGGAGCGCGCTGGCGCTGATGCTCCTCGTCGCACTCGGAGCGGTCGTCCCGCTTGCCGGCCAGGAACCGCGGGTCAACCAGGACCTCCTCGAGAGCCAGCGCCGGCTCGATTCCATTCGCACCGAGCGGGGACGGCTCCGTATGGAGCAACTGCAACTCGAGGGTCGGGTCAAGGACGTCGGCGCGGAGCTTCGAAACATCGAGCGGCAGCGGGAGTCCACCCATCGCATCGTGAACGAGATCGACCTGCAGATCGGTGGGCTCAACAACAACCTCTCGCAGGTGAGCGCGGAGCTCGTCCTGGCGCAGGACAACCTGGCCCAGAAGCGTGCGGTCCTACAGCGGCGCCTAGTGGACATATACAAGCGGGGTCCGCTGTACACCTTTCAGGCGCTGCTGGCCGCCGAATCCTTCGGAGACCTCCTCAGTCGCTACAAGTACCTCTTTACCACGAGCCAGCAAGATCGCGCGCTCCTCGGCGAGGTCGAGAACCTCCGGGACCGCGTCATCCAACAGCGCAACGACCTGCTGCTCATCAAAACCGACCTCGACCGGAGCAAGACCGAACGCCAAGCCGAGCTGTCGCGGTACTCGCAGCTCATGCGGGAGCGAGAGCGCCAGCTTCGGCGCTTGCAGCGGACCGGTCGGACGACCGAAGAACGCCTCACGTCGCTCGAACGCGACGAAGCGGCACTCAACAACCTCATCGCGCGGCTCCGCACCGCGGCAGCGAGCGGCGCACCCGCGCCAGGCGGCCTCACGACGGCGGACATCGGGAATTTGGATTGGCCGGTCGAAGGACGGATTCTTTACAACTTCGGCCGAGTGCGCCTGCCGAGCGGGGCCATCGTACGGCGCAATGGCATTGGGATCGGCGCCCAAGTTGGGGAAACGGTGCATGCCGTCGATGCGGGGCGCGTGCTCGGGGTCCAGCAAGTGGGCACCTACGGACTGATGGTCCTGATCCAGCACGGCACCGATCACATCTCGACCTACGGACAACTGAGCGCCGCGTCGGTGCGGCCGGGCGATCGGGTCGTCAAGGGTCAGGTCATCGGCACGGTCGGCGGACAGAACACCAACGAGGGCCCGCATCTGTACTTCGAGATCCGGGGACCGGAGGGTATCGCACTCGACCCAACCGGCTGGCTCACGAGACGGCGGCGCTAGTGCGCTCTGTACTTCCATGACGACGACGGCCATGCCGGAGGACCGCATTTGACCCGCGTCCGAGCCAGAGTGCATCTTTGGACCATGCGCTGGATTCGCATCGTGCCCGCGATCATGCTCGGCCTGAGCGCACCCGCAGAGGCCCAGACGATCGTCCATGCCCGCCTGGGGGTCACAGGCGCAACCGATTTGGTCACGGACCGTATTACCCGGGAGATCACGGTGCGACAGGATCTGGCACCGACGCTCCTGCTCGGCGCCTCGGTTGCCGTGTCGCCCCGCCTGAACGCGGGAATCGAGGTGGGCGTAGGAACGGGTGGCGTCGACGCGACGGAGGCGGGCGTGTCCAGCGACCTGGGCTCGCTGCGGACGGCGACGATCACCCTCGGCCTGGACGGCCCGTTGGTATGGGAGCTCCGGTGGCGAGCCGGCGTCGGCGTGCTCAAGTATTGGCCGTCAGACGATACAGGGGTCTTCGCCCTGGGCGGGCCGACGGACTACCTCCTCGTGGGCGGCGTCGATTACCGGCGCCCGCTGAATCGAGATTGGGCCATCGTGGCGGGGCTCCGGTACGACTACCACCGGTTCACCACGGACGCACTCCAGGCCCGTGGGTTTTCCCAATCGCAGCAAGTCCACCGCCTCGGCATCCTGATCGGCATCGCTCGGACACTCTCATGAACCTACGATTCGTCTCCGGCCTGACCGCAAGCATTGTTGTCGTGGCCGCCGCCGCGTGCGCGGAGATCGCCGCCCCGTCCCGAGGAGATTTCTACGAGTGGCGGCTGGTCGTCGGGACCGACACCTTGACGTATCATTGGGCGCCATCGTCGCTGCCAGTCAAGATTTGGATCGAAGATCAATTCGACATGCCGTCCCACATTGCGCGTGGCATCTTCGAATGGGAGTCCGCGTTTCTCTACCACGAGTACGCCGCGGCAGTCGTGGCCGATTCGGGCAGCGCCGACGTGATCGTCCGCACCATCGTGGCCCCCCCGAAGCTCGCGCAGACCCTGACGCGACTGCGGAGCGGGCTCCGCCCGGAGTGCGAAGGGGCCACCGACATCGACACCGTGGCAACCCGCTTTCAGCTGCAGCTGCCGATTCGGATGTACGTCTGGCCCCGATTCGATCCGACGGCGAACGATCTCACCGAATGTTTCCAGGTGGTGGCGGCCCACGAATTGGGGCATACGATCGGGCTCTTTCTCCATTCGTTCACGCCCGGCGACCTCATGTACTTCGACCCGACGGCGACTCGGTTGAGCAACCGCGACGTCAACACGGCGGAGTTGAACGCGCATCTGACGGCCACCATGGTGCCCGTCCGGTAAGCAGCGGGACCGTGCCGGACTCCTCCGGCCGTCGCTGAGCATTGGTCCGGGGCCGGCCGGGGCCGCGTGCGACACCCGATTCACCTCAGCCACGCGCGACACGCGCCAGGATCTCCATGACATCGAAGGTCACCGCAGCCGATTTTCCGCCCGTGGATCTCACCGCGCACGGCATCCGTGCGGCCCAGGTACACGCGAACTGGTCTGTTGCCGTCCTCGCCGAGGCCGCCATCCGGCGTAGCGAGGGCGTGGCCACCAATCGCGGAGCGTTCACTGCCATCACCGCCCCGCACACCGGCCGGTCACCCAAAGACAAGTTCCTGGTACAGGAGCCGACGTCAGCGGCCGATATCTGGTGGGAAAGCAACGCGTCCATGTCTCCGGACGCGTTCGACCTGCTCCACGACGACATCCGGGCTCACCTGAACGACCAGGAGCTGTTCGTCCAGGATCTTCATGGAGGGGCCGCTCCCGCGTACCAATTGGGCGTGCGCTTCGTCACCCCCAGCGCGTGGCACGCCTTATTCGTCCGGAACATGTTCATCCGGCCGACGCCCGAGGAACTCGAATCGTTCACGCCCGAGTTCCTCGTCCTTCATGCCCCGCTGTTCCAAGCCGACCCCGCGCGACACGGCACCCGGACGGGCACGGTCATCGCCCTGAATTTCGCCAAGCGCATGGTCCTGGTGGCGGGCACCAAGTACGCGGGAGAACTCAAGAAGTCGATCTTCACGGTACTCAACTATCTGTTGCCGGCCCGCGGTGTGCTCCCGATGCACTGCTCCGCCAACGTCGGCGAAGCCGGCGATACCGCCATCTTCTTCGGCCTCTCCGGCACCGGCAAGACGACCCTTTCCGCCGACCCCACCCGCCACCTCATCGGGGACGACGAACACGGCTGGAGCCCGAATGGCGTGTTCAATTTCGAGGGCGGGTGCTATGCCAAGGTGATCCATCTCGACCCCGACGGCGAGCCCGAGATCTATGCGGCGACCCAGCGGTTCGGGACGGTGCTCGAGAACGTGACGGTCGATCCGCTCAACCGCGCCGTCGATTTCAGCAGCGAGGACATCACCGAGAATACCCGGGCCAGCTACCCGATCGAGTTCATTCCCAATCACATGCCGGGGGGCGTCGGCGGGCACCCGCGCAACGTCGTGTTCCTGACAGCCGACGCATTTGGCGTGATGCCGCCGATTGCGCGGCTCACCGCGGCCCAGGCCAAGTATCACTTCCTGTCGGGATATACAGCCAAGGTGGCCGGCACCGAGCGGGGCGTGACGGAACCAACCGCGACATTCTCCGCGTGTTTCGGTGCGCCGTTCCTGCCACGGCATCCCAACGTCTATGCCAAGATGCTGGGCCAGAAGATCGAGGAGCACGGAGCCCGCGTCTGGCTGGTCAACACCGGCTGGACCGGTGGGCCCTACGGGACGGGCACCCGGATGCGGCTCGCGCATACGCGGGCCATGGTCCGCGCGGCGCTGGCAGGGCGGCTGGACCGGGTCGCCTATCAGACCGATCCGGTGTTCGGCGTCGAGGTTCCGACCGAGGTCCCCCATGTGCCGGCGGACATTCTCATGCCGCGGGCCACCTGGCAGGATGTCGCCACGTACGACGCCCAGGCCCGCAAACTGACCCAGATGTTCGCGGACAACTTCCGGCGTTACGCCGATCAGGTCTCAGAACCCGTTCGCAACGCGGGGCCGACCGGCTAGCCTGGGCGGACAGCCGCGCCTCACCCACCCAGCCGAGACATCCGTGTCACCGCCACCGACAGGCTTCGAGGTCATTCGCGACCCACTGTGGGACAACATCCGGCTCGATGAGGTCGCGATGGCCGTGCTCGACACGGCCTCGGTCCAGCGCCTTCGCTATGTCCGGCAATTGGGCCACGCCTTTTTGGTCTACCCCGGCGCGACGCATTCCCGCTTCGAACATGCGCTCGGCACCTACCACCTGGCCAAGCGGGCCCTGTCCCTGTTGGACGAACGCGGCGAGCTCGGGCGGGTGTCGGAGGAGGACCGCTTCGCGACGCGCCTGGCCGCCTTGCTGCACGACGTCGGCCACTATCCATTCTCGCACGCACTCGAGGAAGCGGGTTTTGCGCACCATGAGCTCCTTGGTGTGGAACGTCTCGAACACGGCGACTTGGCTCACGTCCTTGCGGCTCACGGAGGCCCGGAGCTCGCCCGGCAGATCGCAGCGCTCATTCGGGGCACCAGTCCCAGTCCGGTGGCCGGTCTGATCACCGGCTCACTCGATCTCGACAAGATCGAGTACCTGAATCGCGACGCCCACATGTGCGGCGTCCCGTACGGCACCATCGACGTTGATCGGCTCCTCACTTCGCTCGCCCTCTGCGAGGCGGGACCAGGACGGTGGGAAGTCGGGGTGCACGAGAAGGGCGTGAGCGCGCTCGAATCGCTACTCTTCGCCAAGTACCAGATGTACCGGAACGTGTACTGGCACCACGCCGTGCGCGCGGCGACGTGCATGTTCAAGCGCGCCGTCCGCACGGTCGTCGCGGGCGGCACGCTCACGCCGGAGGGCATTGCCCGCGCGACCGACGGGAGTCTCATGGAGCGCTTGCTCGCCGCCGACCCGTCCGGACTCGCCGAGGCCGTCCACGGGCGGCGCCTCTTCAAGCGCGCGCTCGACCTGCCTGCCAGCGACGTGCCGCACGACGCCCAGTCGTGGCTGTCCGATGATCCCGACTTGACGGGCCAGGTGGAGGATGTGCTGGCGGAGGCGGTGGGACTCGCGCCCGGGCACTTGCTGCTCGACTTCCCTGCCCGGTCGACGATGCTTGATGTCGACCTGCCGCTCCGGACCCGCTCGGGAACGGTGGAGCGCCTGACCGCGGCGGGACGTCGAGGCCACTTGGGATTGACCCGGATCGCGGAGCCACTCTACCAGAGCGCTAGGCGGCTCAGGGTGTTCGTCGCGGAGACGCCGGCCAGGCCCCTGCCGGACCTGATGGCCTTGGTGACACTCCCGGGTGCGGAAGTGCGGCGGCGATTGGAAGATGAGGAGGTGTTGGTCCGGGGTTAAGCGCCCTGCGATGCCCCTTCGGGCACCGGATACTCGCCCGAGGTACTCTCCGTCGAATCGATCTGCACGATGATTGCAGTAATGTTGTCGAGCCCGCCCCGGCGGTTGGCCTCGGCGATCATCTCATCGACCCCCGATTGCGGCGTCCCCTCGCTCTCGAGAATCCGCAAGAGGTCGGGGTCTTCCAGCATTCCGGTGAGCCCGTCGGACGCGAGCAGTAGGAGATCGCCGGTATGGAGATCCCCGAAGTACACGTCGGGGACGACATCGCTGCCGGCGCCGACGCAGCGGGTGATGACGTTCGAATACGGGTGGACCCGCGCTTGATCCGGCGTCAGTAACCCCGCATCCACCTGTTCCTGCACATAAGAATGATCTTTGGTGACCTGCAACATCCGGCCGTCGCGCAGGAGATAGGCCCGACTGTCTCCGACATGGCCGATGACGTAGCGGCCCCTCATGAGCGCGAGCAGGGTGGCCGTCGTGCCCATGCCGCGCTTGTCCTGCTCGGTGAGGGTCCGTTCGAAGATGGCGGCGTTGGCCGCGATCATGGCACGGTGCACCCGGCGGGAGATCTCTTCGTCTGTGGCGCCGCGGAGGTTGCCCACTTCCCGCGAGATGATCCCGACGGCCATCTCGCTCGCCACCTCACCGGCGGCGTGGCCGCCCATCCCGTCGGCCACGATGAAGATCCCGCGGTCGGCGAGCATAAGGAAGTTGTCTTCGTTGTCCGAGCGGACAACGCCGACGTCTGAATGGGCCGCACACGAAAAACGCACGATGGGCCTACCGAAGGAGCTCGAGGAGCTTGTCCAGCAAGCCCAGGAAATAGGCCACCACCGCCAGCACGACCACCACAGCCACCGTCATCAGCCCACCCCACGAACGGCTTGGCTTGGCGGAGGCCGTCACGAAGACCGGCATCGGGCGGGGCGACGGCTGCGAGGCCTGGGCCGCGGGCGCCTCATCGCTGGGGACCGGCACGAATTCCTCGACCGGCGGCTCGGGAGACGCCACAGCATCCGGCGCGGGTTCCGCTGCGCGGACTGGTGGGAGGCCGCCAAACTCCTCATCGATGAGCGTGTGCGACACCTCGAAGGGCTCCGGGGCGTGCGACGTGGCCTGCCATCCGGCCACCGCCTCGGGCTCGGTACTCTCCGCCTCCTCGGGCTCCTCGACTTCCGCCGCCCGCACGACCCGGGTGCCTCCGGACTCCAGGTGCGGCACTTCGACATCGGCCGGGTCGAACAGCAGCGCCATTTCCCCGAGCCGGATGGTGGCTCCCGGTGCGACGGCCATCTCCGTCGCGACCTCTTCCCCTTCCACCAGGGTGCCGTTGGTCGAGCCCATGTCGCTCAGGAACCAGATGCCCTCGCGACACTGCAGCTTGGCATGCGACGCGCTGACGCTCGAGTCGTCGAGCACCACGTCGTTGTGGTCGCCGCGGCCCAGGTGGATCACCGACGCCCGGATGGGCAGTCGCTCACCGCGCCGGGGGCCTTCGCGTACGAGCAGCGACCCGAGCCCTGGTTCCGGACCGGCGGGCGCTGAGTCCTCCAGGTCGTCCGGTTCCGAGTCGATCTCTTCTTGAATGGAGGAAAACGGGATGCCATGAAGCGTGTCGAACAATTTTTCGCTGGCTCCGAGCGGAGCATCAGACTGGGGTTGGTCTGCCATGACCTCCTCGAGTGCTGCAGGGCGCGCAGCCGGGCTCATGGTGGCGTAGAAGCGGAACTCTTCGGTTCCAATTCGGATCACATCGGAGCGAGCCAGGGTCCGGTCGGCGCCAATCCGGAGCCCATTGACGAATGTGCCATTGGTACTGTGATCGGCCAGCACATACTGCTCGCCACGGTAGACGATTTCCGCGTGTTTCCGCGAGACGTCCTGGCCGGTGACGACCACGTCGGCGCTCGCCTCCCGCCCCAACACGACTGAATCCTCGATGGGATACTCACGGCCGTCCGTCAGGCACACCAGCCGGCCCCCTTCGGCGGTCCATTCCGGTGCCGGCGCGCGGGCTGCGGCCGGGTCGGGCAGGCCTGCGGCGCTCATGAATTCGGTGTGCCCCGCCCGGACGGAATCCACCACGTGCAACTCGACGTCTCCCAGGCGGATCTTGTCGCCGTGAAGCAGCGGGCTCGGGTTCTCTCCCAAGAGCACACCGTTCACCACCACCTCGGCGTCGGGCGTGGCTTGGCGAATCGCGATCGACCCGTCGGGCATGCCCTGTACCATGGCATGCCGCCAGAGCACGCCTTCCCCACTCAGCCGAAGGGCGCTTTCGGGATCAGACCCGATAAGCATCTCGCCGGGCAGGATGGGGTGATGCCGACCGTTGTACTCGAGTTCCATCATGCGGTAGAGGCCGTCCAGGGGTTTCTCTAATCGTCTAACGTACCCGCCGCTCCGTAACCAGGCAAGCGAGCGGAGCTTACGCGCTCTCCGCGAGGCCCTGCCCGCTCAGCTGGAGGAGGTAGAGCCGCTCGTAGGCGCCATGCCGCGCCAGGAGGCGGGCATGCGTCCCGCGCTCGATGATCTCCCCGTGGTGGAGCACGAGAATCTCGTCCGCGTGAAGGATGGTGCTCAAGCGGTGGGCCACGACCAGGCTGGTTCGTCCGGCCATGAGTTCCGCCAGCGCCTGCTGGATTTGGGACTCCGTCTCCGTATCGACCGAACTGGTCGCCTCATCGAGCACCAGAATACGCGGATCGAGCGCCAAGGCGCGGGCGAAGCTGAGCAGCTGGCGCTCCCCGACGCTGAGGCTCCGCCCGCGTTCACCGAGTTGGTGGCCGTATCCCGATGGGAGGCGCCCGATGAAGCGATCGGCGCCCACTCTCGACGCCGCCGCACGCGCGGCCTCGGGCGCAATCGGGGCGTCCAGGGTGAGGTTGTGCAGGATGTCCCCGGCAAATAGGAACAGGTCCTGCTGCACCAGGCCGATCTGTTCGCGCAATCTCGAGGTCGGCAGCTCACGAATGTCGATCCCGTCCAGCGTGATCCGGCCGCGTTGGGGGTCGTAGAACCGGAGCAACAGATTGATGATGGTCGACTTGCCAGCCCCCGTATGCCCCACGAGGGCGACGGTCCGGCCGGGCGAGGCGCAGAAGCTCACGTCTCGGAGCACCCACGGCCCGGTGTCGGCATACCGGAACCACACATGGTCGAAGTGGATGTCGCCGCGGATCGGGGTCGGCAACGCGCGAGGGGCGTCCGGTTCCGCGATGGTGACGGGTTCGTCCAGGAGGTGGAAGACCCGTTCCGATGATGCCATCGCGCTCTGAATGATGTTGTATTTCTCGGACAGGTCCTGAAGCGGGTCGAAGAAGCGCCGGGTGAGTTGGATGAACGCGGCGAGCGTCCCGACCGTGAGTGTGGCATCGAGCGCCCGCATTCCACCATAGAAGAGGAGGAGCGCCAGCGCGACCGACGTGAGGATCTCGATGATCGGGAAGAAGACCGCGTACAGCCGTATCGCGCGGATGTGCGCGTCGAGGTGCTCTCGGTTGACGTCGTCGAAGCGGCTCGCTTCCCGGGCCTCGCGCCCGAACAGCTGGACCACCCGCATGCCGGACAAGTGTTCCTGGAGGAAGGCGTTGATGCGCGCCAGCCGTTGCCGGATTTCCAGAAAGACCTGCCGCACACGGCGGCGAAACACCGTGGCCGTGATCCACACCAGTGGAATGACCGCAAATGCGACGAGGGCAAGCCGCCAGTCCATGGCGAGCATCATGATCATGATGGCCGCCAGGGTAAACACGTCGCCAAACACCGCCACCACGCCCGAGGTGAACAGCTCGTTCAAGGATTCTACGTCCGAGGTCACCCGCGTCATGAGGCGTCCGACCGGGCGCCGATCGAAATAGGGAATGCTCAGGTGCTGCAGCTTGGTGAACAACTCCTGCCGGAGATCTCGCATGACCCGCTGGCCGATGGCGGTCGTCACCAGGACCTCGGCGTAGCCATTGGCGAAGCTGAGCAGCAACGCGAGCAGGTAGACGGCGGCGAGGGTGCCCAAGAGGGCGACGTTCGCCTCCGGAATGGCGACGTCGATGGCCTGCTTGGTCAGGTACGGTCCGACCAGCGGAAAGACGCCTCCGATCAGGAGTTGCGCGGACGCGAGGGTCAAGAGTCGGCGATACGGCCGCAGGTACTTCAACAACCTGGCGAACAGGGCCGGGTCGTAGACTTTGCCGAGGGCGTCGTCCGCCTGGGCGTCGATCTCGGCCGTGGCGGCGGTCATGCGGGCCCCGGATCCGGTTCCAGCGGGCCCGAGGCTTCGCCAATGCCACGGAGTCCACGCTGGACCCAGTGCCACAGAACGAAGAACCCGAACGCGATCGTGAAATAACTCAGAATGAGCCGCCAGATCATGGTGTAGAGCGGCGTCACGGCAACCGGCACATAGACCGACATGACCACGGCCGAGGTGAGTTCCGCGACACCCGATGCGCCGGGGGTGGGCACGAAGTACAGGAGAAACGTGATCAGCGTCTGCACCAGCAGCACATCGACGAATTGCGCCTCGATTCCGACGGCACGGAGCGCGACGTATCCGGCCAACAACTTGTTGGCATGAGAGGGGCCGGAGATGATCGTCGCCCACAGCAGCGCGAGCCATCCGCGCGGGGTATTGAATTTCTCGACGCTCTCGTGCGCGGTATCGATGCCGGCCTGGAGCTGGGCCAGCTTGTTGGCCACCCGCTTGCTGCGCCGACCGGCGAATATGGCGAGGCGATGGATCAGGTCCCGGACGATCCGCGGGAAGATGATGATGACCACCAGCAGCACGCCGAGCCCGGCGAAGATCCCGAGGCTGCCGAGGAAGAGATCGTACAGCGACAAGCCCAGCACATTGCCCTTCTCGCCGAGGGATTTCCCCGCCCCAAAGAGGATGGCGAGCGGGCCGGCAATCGCAAAGAACGCTACCGTGGCAATGAAGGTCATGAGGGTTGCGGCCATCGCGACGGGCACCGGCACACCGTACCGCCGCATGGTGTAGATCATGAGCGGTGCGGCACCCGATTGCATTGGCGTCACGTATGCCGCCCACGCACTCATGCCGCCGGCAAGAACCATCCCCTTGAACGGCGGATCGGGATGCAGGACCCGTGTCACGACCCACAGCCGAAGCCCGCCTCCCAGCCAATCCAGGGACGCGAGGCCCAAGCCCAGCACGATCCACTCCCAGTGAATCCGGGTGAGGCTCTCCAGAAATGCCGGAAAGTTGTTGCCGTAGATGAGGACTGCGATGTACCCGATCAGCGAGATCAGAACGAAGATCTGGAATCCCCGGACCAGGAGCTTGGGCGAGAGAACGCGTTCCATGGGAGGTGGAAACGTATCGGTCCAGGGAAGCTTGCGGTAGGGTGGCTGCCCGCGCCCACGCGGTATGCTATTGTTCATCCATGGACGGCTCCGTCATTCGCATCGTGAATGCCACCCAGCACAACCTGAAAGGCATCACCGTCGACCTGCCGCATCGGCAGCTGATCGTCATTACCGGGCCGTCCGGCTCCGGCAAGAGCAGCCTCGCATTCGACACGCTCTATGCCGAAGGGCAGCGACGATACATCGAGTCGCTCTCGACCTACGCCAAGCAATTCCTGGATCGCATGCCGAAGCCGGCGGTGGACCGGCTGGAGGGGCTGGCGCCCGCCGTCGCCATCGAGCAGCACAACCCGACGGTGTCGAGCCGCTCGACCGTCGGGACGGCCACGGAGGTCTACGATTTCCTCCGTCTGCTCTGGGCCCGGATCGGGACGACCTACTGTCGCCAGTGCGACACCCCGGTGACCCAGGATACGCCCGAGTCGGCCGCCGAGATCGTCCAGGCCCGGGTAACGGGCAAGATTCAGGTGACCTTCCCGCTGCCCCCGGCCGCCCGCCCCAATCACGAAGCCATCGTCGAGAACCTCGTCGCGCTGGGCTTCGTGCGTGCGGTCGCGGACGGTGCCCCCATCGAGCTCGAGCGCTGCCCATCGGATCTCGACTTGACGGCAGTCGCGGATCTCTTGGTTGTCGTGGACCGCCTCACCGTCGGGACCGCCGCGCGGGCCCGGCTCACCGAATCGATCGCGACCGCGTTCGCCGAGGGAGAAGGGGTCGCCGTCGTGCTCCACGACGATACCAGGCTCCGCTTCACCGAGGCCCCGACGTGCAGCCGGTGCGACCTCGCCGCGAGCGCCATCACCCCGGCGCTCTTTTCCTTCAATAGCCCCCGCGGCGCCTGCGGCACCTGCAATGGATTCGGCGCGGTCCTCGAATACGACGAGACCCTGATCGTGCCCGACCCGTCCCGCTCGCTGGCCGATGGGGCCATCGACCCGTGGACCAAGCCGCGCTACGGCAGCCGGCGTCGCCTGCTGCTCACCACGGCCAAGCAACTCGGTGTCGATCCCGATCGTTCGTGGGCTTCGCTCAAGGCCGCCGCACGCCGCCAGTTGCTCCACGGACGACAGGGACGCTACGTGGGAATCTTCCCGTTCCTCAAAGACCTCGAGGTCAAGCGCTACAAGCAGTACATCCGGGTGTTCCTCCGGCAGTACCAGCTCGCCCGCGAATGTCCCGGCTGCCAGGGGGCGCGGCTCAACGAGGACGCGCTCGCCGTCAGGATCGGCCGGCGATACCATCGCCGACGTGGCCGCGCGGTCCATCGACGCCATCGCCGAATGGTTCGTGAGCCTGGAGCTGACGAACACGGAACGCCAGGTGGCTCACCTGATCCTGCAGCAACTCGATGAACGGGTGGGCTTCCTGCGCGACGTGGGCCTCGGCTACCTCACCCTGTCGCGGCAGACCCGCACCCTCTCCGGCGGCGAAGCCCAGCGCATCGGCCTCGCCAACGCCCTCGGCGCGCGCCTGGTCGATGCGCTGTACGTGCTGGACGAACCCTCGATCGGCCTCCATGCGCGCGACATCGACCGGCTGCTGGGCCTGTTGCGACGGCTCCGGGATCACGGCAACACCGTGATCGTGGTGGAGCACGACCACGCCGCCATTCGGCAGGCGGACTTCATGCTCGAGCTCGGTCCCGCCTCGGGCCAGCACGGCGGCGAAGTCGTCTATGCCGGCCCGCCCGGCGATGCGACCGAATCGCTCACCGGGCAATACCTGAGCGGGCGGAAGCGGATCGGAGTGCCGAGTGCCCGGCGGGTCGTCGGGACCGCAACGGCTGGAGGCGCGCGGGGCCACGGCTCCACAACCTCGACGGCATCGACGTCGACATTCCACTCGGCACGCTGACCGCCGTCACCGGCGTGTCGGGATCCGGCAAGAGCACGCTGGTCCACGACGTCTTGTACCGGAATCTCGAGGCCAAGCTCCGGGGCGCACACTCGGCGAAGTCGCACCTGGGCGAGCCGGTGGGCGAGGTCGCATCGCTCACGGGCTGGCAGCATCTCGACGATGTGCTTCTCATCGACCAATCGCCCATCGGACGCTCGCCCCGGTCCAACCCGATCACCTACATCCGGGCGTTCCAGGAGATCCGCGAGCTCTTCGCCGAGCAGCCGTTGGCGCGCGAGCGCGGATACTCGGCCTCGACATTCTCATTCAATCTTCCGGAGGGGCGCTGCCCGGAGTGTGAGGGCGCGGGGCACGTGCGGGTGGAGATGGTGTTCCTGGCCGACGTGTTCGTGCCGTGCGACATGTGCAGCGGGGCCCGGTTCAAGAAGGAGATCCTCGACGTCACGATCCGCGGCTTTTCCATCCGGGACGTGCTGCAGTGGACCGTGGACGAGGCCATCCTGCGGTTCCACCACCAGCCGAAGCTGGGTGCGGCGCTCTGGCAGCTCCAACAGGTCGGCCTGGGGTACCTGACCCTGGGGCAGCCTGCCACGACGCTCTCCGGCGGCGAAGCCCAGCGGCTCAAGATCGCCCGTGAATTGCTCCGGGCGAAGAAACAAGGCCGGACGCTCTACATCCTGGACGAGCCGACGACGGGGCTCCACCTCGACGATGTGCGGGTGCTGATTCGGGTGCTCGACCGACTGGTCGACGCCGGCCACACCGTGGTCGTAATCGAGCATCATCTCGACGTGATCAAGCGGGCGGACTGGGTCATCGACCTGGGGCCCGAGGCCGGACCGGGGGGCGGGCGCGTCGTGGCACAGGGCACGCCGGAGGAGGTGGCTGCCGTTCGTGAGTCGCACACGGGGCGCTACCTGCACGCGGTGCTCCGCGAGCCCGAGGCTGGCCCGACTTCCGATGCTCCCCAGCGTACCATGTCCGGCGCTCGGTAGCGGAGACACGGGGCAGCGCAGCGTAACAAACGAGGCGGCCTAACCTGGCCGCCTCGTTTGACATCTCCGCCCTCCAGGCAACGTCGAGACCTGCTAGTAGATGTCCTCCGCCGTGTTGTGGACGTTGAACTTCCCGGTGGGCGTTACCAACCAGTCGCCCTTGATCCGCCGCTTTTCCTTCAGGGTCTTGTCGTCGTACACCACGATCTCGCCGGCCCGGTCCCAGACGGACACCCACACCTCGGTCCCCGCCCTGTTGAATTCGAAGTGGGTCGCGGCGCCGTGATCGGCGACGGACCAGCAACGATCGACCACGCCCTTCTGCTTGGAGTAGACGCACACCTTGCGGGCGGCTTCGGGATCGTTGTTGAGCGGCATGTCGAACCAGACCCAGGGCGAGTTTGCGTGGGTCTTGAGGAACAGACTGCCGGTGCCATCGAGCGTCACCTGCCGAACCACTTTCCAGGCGTGCTCGGGGTGATTCACGGGATCGGCGCCGTACACCGCCAAGAGCCCCTGACCGATGTGGGTGGTGCCGTTGACCCAGCCGAACTCCGGATCCTCCCAGTTGGCGCCCCGGCCCGGGTGAGGCTTGATGCCGGTCTCGAAGGTGGTCACCAGCTTCTGCTCCTTGACGTCGATGACCGCCATCTTGTTCTCCATGTTGGCCGCCACCAGGAAATACCGACCGGTGTGGTCCCAGCCGCCGTCATGGAGGAATCGCTCGGCGGGGATGCGCGATACCACCGGGAAAGCCCTGCTTCGAGTAATCGACGATGGCCACGTGCCCCGATTCCTTGAGCGCCACGACCCACACGGGATCGGTATGGGACGCGACGATCGCCGCCACCCGGACCTCCTTGAGCGGCTCATTGGTGCGGATGGCGCTCCCTTCCACGCCGGTGACGGACAGCGGCTCGAGGGTCAGTCCATCGTAGACCACGAATTGGGTCGGCCAATAGCAGCCCTCGATCAAGTACCGGTCCTCATACCCTTTGTACTTGCTCCCTTCCACGCTGCGCGCGTCGATACACCCCTGCGCCTGGGCGACCAGCGACGGCTCCTTGGTCCAGAGATCGATCAGCGTCACCCGGCCGTCACGCCCGACCGCATAGAAATACCGTCCAGTGGAGGACGAACGCAGGATGTGCACCGCGAAACCAGTGTTGATTACCGACACCAGTTCGTAGGTATCGCCGTCGAGGATGGCGACCTTGCCGGCGTCCCGCAGGATCACGCCGAAGAAGTTCTCCCAATTCCGCGTGGTCTGGGGCGTCGTTGGCCGGTCCTTGACCGGAATCCGGAGCTCCCAGCTGTTCTTAATTTCGGAGAGCGGCTTGGCCGGCGGCGCCGGCGGTTCCAGCTGCACGTAGTTGGCCATGAGCTCGATCTCTTCCGCCGACAGGACGCCGGACAGACCCCACGCGGGCATGCCACCCGGCGTGCCGCTGGTGAGAATCGCCTTGAGCGCCGGGGTACCGATCAGGGTGGTGCGCGCGGGCTGGATGTTCGGGCCGGTCGCCCCGGCGCGCAGCGTGCCGTGGCAGCCGGCGCAGCGGTCGAAGAAGATGCGTTGCCCTCGTTTGAAATCGGCGTCCGACAGCTCGACCGGCCCAGTATCCTCGGCCTCACGGCCGGCTATCTGGCCCATGCTCACCAGTTGGATGTATTCGAGCACTTGATCGATCTCGTCACGCGACAGGTTGGGCGGCGACATCGGGACGTTGTTCCATTCGGCGAGGAGCGCCTTGCCGATGGAGTCGGTCTTCCCCATGCCGAGCGGGTCCTCCATCCAGCGGACCAACCACTCATCGGTGCGCCGCTCGTGCACGTCCTTCAGGTCGGGCCCCACCCGCGGTCCTTCGCCGATCGAGTGACAGGCGAAGCACGTGCGGTCGAAGATGGCCTGGCCTGGGTGGGTCGAAGCGATCTTGCCCTCGGGGAGGACCAATGCCTGGTCCTGCGCCGCGCGATCCGACTTGCACCCCGCCATGGAAACGAGCCCCGCCAGTGCGATGCATACCGAGATCGTCAAGAGTCTTGTGACCGAGTCTGTTCCAGCGCGCATGTTCCGAACCTCCAAGGTGGTTGGCCTCCAACAGGAGACCTACGATGCAGTCCCTAAAACCCGAACGACCAGGCAAACACGACGCTCCGCTTCGGCTCCGGTCGGAAGAACCCAACGTTCGGCCCTTCGGCGTAGAGCGTATTGGTCAGATTGGCCACGGAGACGGCCAGGTGCTGACGACCCAGCGACAGCCCCCCGTGCAGGCCGTGCACGGTGAAGGCCGGGATGATCATGACCGACCGGGCTGGCCCCCAAATCGACGTCGTCGCGCCGTCCATTGTGCCGAACGGCATACTCGACCCAGAACCGGCCATCCGGCCGGGCATAGCGCAGCGTTCCGGTGAGTTTGTTCGAGTACCCGTCGCCCAACGGCAGGTCCGGGTCGCCGACGGTCCGCGGTGACAGGTGGGAATAGCCGGTCCCGACCGTCACGCTCTCACCCAATCGGACGGTCGCCGCCAACTCGACGCCGGTGATACGCAGCTGGTCGACATTGATGTTTTGAAACTCGGTGACCCCGTTCACCTGATTGCCTGTCGGTGCGATCCGGATGGCGTCGTGCACCGTATTCCTGAAGACGAATCCCTCCACATACGCCGGTCCGGATCGGAACCGCAGTCCAACTTCGGTGTTGAGGCTGGTTTCAGCGTCGAGCGCAAGATTCCGTATCCAGAACCCTCGGCCTTCCGGTGACGGCCCGTTGAAGAAGCGCTCGACCAGGTTGGGCGATCGAAAGGCGCGCCCCACGGTGGCCACTACGCTCAACTCCGGCGTCGCCCGGTAGAGCATGCTCGCCGAGCCCACCACGTTTCGATCGGTGTCGACGAACAGCGGGGCGGCGAGCGATGGGGTCGTCCGGGTCGAGGCCCGAACGTCCTGGTACCGTCCGCCGATAATCAGGTCGGCCCGAGGGCTCAGGCTCAAGGCCAGCTGAACGAATCCGCCGAGGCTCCGGAAGGTCGCGTCCGGAAGCCGCGGCGTGCCGCGGATGGTCGGACTCGGCGGTCCGGTCCCGACGACCGTGGTGATGGTGGTGTCGGTGTTGCGTGAATCGTCTCGATAGAGATCGACCCCGTACGTCACCAGATGGCGGCCACCGACCAGCTTCTTGAACTCGGCGCGGAATCCATAGGTGGCGATGTCGGTGAAGTTCCGGCTCTGGATGCTGACGCCGGCACCGGCCGGGGCCGGCTGGGGAAAGGGCGAGAATACGTTGGTGTGGAAGTCACGCTCGTTGTCTTGCAGGTAGGCAGTGACCTCGACGCCATCGAACGGCCCGACCCCGAGGTCGGCGCCCCGGTACCCGGCCGTGTAGCGCTCGAATCGTTGCGACGGGAAGAGCAGCTGAACAGTGGAAAGGCCTTCTCCCAGGATGCTGGGATCCACCAAGCCGAATCCCGCGTTGTCAGCCCGATACCGGTCGGACTTGACGAAGACGTCGTGGCGGGACGAAAGCCGGTACCCGACGGATCCGCTCACGGAATAGTCTTCGACCCCAGTATCCCGGACCCGGGTGTCACCCGCCAGCGTCACGCTGCCAAAGCGACCTCCCGGCGCCTCATACGGATCCGCGGACCGATAGCTGCCGGTAAGGCGGAACGACATCGGGCCCGACCCGCCGAACAGGGTCGCGGCCGGCCGGCTCTGGTTGTCGACGGTGCTGTACCGGTAGGAAACCTGCCCGTGAACCTGTGAGCCGCCGGCTGCCAAGGGCGGGCCGCGGGTGATGAGGTTGATCACGCCGCCGATGGCATCGGACCCATACAGCACCGAGGATGCCCCACGAACGACCTCGACCCGGTCGAGCGTGGACACGTCCACCAGCGCGGGTATCTCACCGGAGTCCTGGCGCCGTCGTGAGTTGTTCAGTCGGAGCCCATCCTCCAGCACCAGAATCCGCTGACCCTGGAGCCCGCGAATGATCGGTTGTCGCTGGGTGGTGCCAACCCCGTCCAGGTCGAGGCCGGGCACCTCGAGAAAGAGATCCGCGGCACTGTTGGGCTGTCGCTCGCGGAGGAGCGCCGAGTCCAACACCGTGACCGACATCGGCGTGTCGAACCCAAGACGCGGGTCCCGAGTCGCCGTCACATTGAGATCGCGGACGCGGTAGGCCTCGTGGATGGTCTGCGCCGTGGCGAGGCCGGGAAGGGCCAGCGTCAGCATTACGAACACCAGACACCAGCGTCCCAACGTCACCTGACCTGGTTGCATCGAACTCGAGAGGGCCGAACCCGGCCTCGACACAGGGGATCCTATCAACACTCAGAAGGCCGCATTCAGCATGATGTAGACCCAGGTCATGTTCTCGCCCAGCCGGCCGATCTCACTGAAGGCGTCGGCGGCAAACACGTACGACAACCCGCCGGTGAACGACAGGTTGGGGCTGTAGCGATAGCTGCCGGTGAGATCGAGCTCCTCGCCGAGGTGTTTGGTGCTGAGGAGTCCCTGCTTGGCGAGGTGGAAGGAATGCAGGTCGGCCGCGAGGGTCAGGTCGTTGCGCACCGCGTACGATCCCTTGAGCGCGATGTCCTGCAGGCCCAGGTTGGCCGTGTGGGCCGGGATGTCGAGAAACAGGTCGGCGAAGCCGTAGAACTTGTGGTTGGTGGCGAAGAGTGTGCTGAAGACCTTGGTCTTCCCATCGGCCGGATCGTCGTCGCCCGACAGATAGTCGTACCAGGCGGTGACCTGCCCCTTACCGTCGCTGAAGCGGGTGCCCACGCGCGCACCCAGCATGAAGGCGGAGACATCGACGCCGGCTCGATCGCCGGTTTGGATGTAGAACTCACCGCGGTAGATGACCCCCGACGTTTCACCGGCCAGTCGCGCCCCAAGGGTGCCTTGGTTGGTATTCGCCAGGGTAACCTCGGCGTGGTCGTAGAGCGCGTACAGCTCCAGCGTGCCGTTGGCGACGTTCTTGATCTCGCCGATGGCGCCGATGAACTCCCCGTCATTCGGCACGGCGGGCGACGTCGCGTCGGACAGCTGGTACCCGAACAGCGTCACCCCGCCCCAGCCACCGCCGGCGTACAGACGAACCCCATCGAACGCGCGGCCCTGCTGGGTCCAGTCGACCGCCCCGATGAGCCGCTGACCGCCCGCGTTCATCTCTTGCCGCCCGACCCGCACCATGCGGCGCTTGTTCGCGCTGGCGAGCTCGATGAACCCTTGATGGAGATCGAAGTTGTCCGCCTCGAAGTCGGCGAGCGTGTTCGACTCTTCACCCCAGATTCGTACGTCTTGCAACTCGACGAACACGCGGACGTCGCGCTTCAGCGTGGCGTCGACATGGGCGCGAACCCGCATGGACGTAAAGGCGTCGTCGTCACCACCCACTGGTTCTCGATACTCGGTGCGCGGACGCACCTGCGCGCCGAAGGTGACCTCCTGAGCGACGGCCACGCTCGCTGAGGCACATGGAGCAGGTCGAGCGACAGGGCGAGGACGGGCTGGACTCTCATGGCAATCCTCGAAGTGAAGGCTGGGACTCAGGCGGAAAATTACCGCCGAATTCTAAATCGGACAAGTTTGTCATATTTTGACCGGCCATGGGTAAATCTTTCGTTAAATGACTAGGAAAGAACCTTCACGAATTGGCTCGAATACCGAGTCAGGCGAGTGCTGGCCCTGCGAACCACCGGGCTACGTGAGGAGCTGCTTGGCCTCGTCGATGGCGTGCTCCGCCCCGCTCAAGGCGAGCAGGTCGCCCTCGAGGAGCGTCTCGGTGGCCTTGGGGAACACGATCCGGTCCTCGCCCCGGCAGAGCGCCACCACGGTGGCGCCCGTCATCCCTCGGACATTCAGCTGGGCCAACGACTTCCCGACCGCCGGACTCCCGGCGCGGATGGTGAGCGGCGTCAAGCTGCCGAGTTCCGGTGCCAGCCGGCGCACCTCATCGAGCGCGGACGGACGCTCGCCGCTGACCTGGCGGGCCAGTGCGTGGACCACCATGCCGGCGGTGGCGCGCACGTGACCCTCGAGATTCCGGGCCGACTGCCAGAACGCCGCCCCGAACAGCACGAGCGCCACGACCAGGACGGCGAGGCCGCCATAGGTCGGCAGAAAGGGCTGGGTGACCGCGACGAGCGGGGCACCGACCAGGAGGACGATGAAGATCTCGAGCGTCACCAGCAGCGCCCGCCGCGGGGCGAGCCCCAGGTCCACCTTCCCTCGCTCCACCATGGGGAAGGCGCTCGTGGCCAGGGTGTGGGCCAGCGACCGGGACGATCGCACCAGTCCGATGAGAAACGGGAAGGCGAGGGCGAGGGCTGCGGCAACCACAACGAGACGACCGATCGTGACACCCAGCGCAAGGGACCGCGCCAGTATCGGGAGAATGCGCGGCAGTGCCACGGACGTGCCGGCGACGATGCCGGCGATGATGGCGGCGTCGATCAGGATGTACCCGGTCAGACGCCGGATTCGGCCCCGCGGCGTGGTGCTCCGAGGGGCATTCCGAAGGGCCTCGACCCACGAGCCGTACAGGGTGGCGTAGGTCTGGAGTGGCTTGGGCAGCCGGCGGTCGACGTAGGCGCCTGCCCTGTCGGAGAAGGCAATCATCCACGGCGAGCCGAACGCGGTGAGCACCGACACCGCCACCGCCACCGGATAGAGGAATTCGCTCGTGGCGCCACTCACGGCGCCCACCCCGGCAATGATGAACGAGAACTCTCCGATCTGGGTCAGCGTCATGCCGGTTCGCACGGAGGTCCGGGTATCGAACCCGGCGAGGAATGCGCCGACGCTGACGCCGAGGATCTTGCCGGTCATCACCACACCGGTGAGCAGCACGACCGCGCCCCAGTGCTCGAAGATCAACCGCTGATCGATGAGCATGCCGACGGCGACGAAGAAGATGGCGGCGAACATGTCCCGCACCGGCCGGATCAGCTCTGCCACCGGCCGTGACGAGCCGGACTCGGCGACGAGCGAGCCGGCGAGGAAGGCGCCGAGCGCCACGGAAAACCCAGCCGCACTCGCAAGGAGCGCGACCGCGAAGCAGAGTCCGACGCTTGCCACCAGCGTGGTTTCCGGTTTCCGGAGCCGCACGATGGCGCGCATCGCCCGTGGTACGATCAGAATGCCCACCACCAGGAGTCCCACCAGAAATGCGACGAGGCCGCCGAGGGTGGTGGCAAGCGTTCCGGTCGAGAGCCCCGCCCCGGTCGCGACCGCGGTGAGAATCGCGATGAGGAGAATCGCCGCCAGGTCTTCCACGATCAGAATGCCGAATACCAGATCGGAGTGGGAGTGTGGAACGTCGCGCTCAGCGAACACCTTGGCGATGATCATGGTACTCGAAATGGCCACGATGGCGCCGGCGAAGATGCTGTCGACCGTGCCCCAGCCGAGCAGCTGGCCCGCCAAATATCCCAAGGAGAGCATGAGCCCGACTTCGATCACGCCGACCAAGCCGGCCGTCGGGGCGAGGCGTGCCAATTTATGCAGGTTGAAGTCGAGCCCGAGGGAGAACATGAGGAGGATGACCCCGAGCTCCGCCAGGGTCCGGATGCTCTGGGGATCGGCCACCAGCGTGGTGGGCGAATACGGCCCGATGACCAGACCGGCCAGCAGGTAGCCCAGAACCACCGGCAGCTTGAGCCGGTGGAACACCACCGTAATGATGGCGGCCACGCCGAGGACCGCGGTGAGATCGCCGAGAAAGGCCGGCAGGTGTTCCATGGGCGGGAAGATACAGCGGGTAGGTGGGTCGGTGAGTAGGCCGGTAGTGAGTAGGCGGTCAGCCGGTCAGTGGGTCAGGCGGTCAGGCGGTTCGGTAGTTCGGCGGTTCGGCGGGCGCGAAAAGACCGATAGCCGATAGCGGGAAGAGGGGGCGGTGGGGCGGTCAGACGGTCAGGCGACTTCCCGACTTCCCGACTTCCCGACTTCCCGACTTACCGACTTCCCGGCGAACTGCCGCTCATGACCGCCCGATACGCAATCCCCGACAGCGTCGCAATCAGCTGCGACGACACGGCGTGGTCCTCGATCCCCCGCACCAGGACGACCAGCACGTAGGGCGGCCCGCCGTCGGGGTACACGATGGCGGCATCGTGGTCGATGCCGGTGATCCACCCGGTCTTGTGGGCCACCCGCGTGCCCGCGGGCAGGCCGGCCGGAATGCCCTCGTTGAACTCCTGGTGCTCCAGAATCGCCAGCATGTCGGCGGTGGCCGCGGCGCTCGCGGCCCGTCCCTCCGCCAGCGCCGTGAGGATGACGCCGAGGTCCCGGGCGGTGGTGGTGTTGCTCAGTCCCGCCCGGTAGGCCTTGAGGTCCTCGACCCCGCGCAAGACTTCGATCGAATCGGCCCCCAACTGACGCATGGTCGCGGTCACGCGTCGGGCATCGGCAAGCTCGATCAGGATGTTGGTGGCGAGGTTGCTGGACCGCGTGATCATCAGATCGATCAACTCGCGGGCCGGCACCGCCGAGCCGACCTTTTGATACAGCGTCGAGTCGCTGTCGGATGCCGGGTCGATGTCATACAACGATCCGTCGGCGATCGAGCGGAAGGTCATCCCGATCGGAATGGGCTGGTCGATGTCGAAGCGCCTCGGCCTCGGCGTCGCGGAACAGTTGGATCATGACGGGCACCTTCATGGTGCTCGCGGCATGCATGCGGAGGTCGGCGTTGATGAGGACGGTGTCACCGGTGTCGAGGTTCCGGAAGTACACGCCAACCTCGGCGTCGCTCGCGGCGATGGGCTCCGACAGGGCTTCGGTGAGCGCTGCGGGATCGAAAGACTTGGTGACGGTACACCCCATGACGAGAGAACACAGACCCAGTGACAGTCGTGGACCGATGAGCCCGCGATACCCGGGCCGCGTCCGGTTCAATGCCACACACCAGGAATGCGCGCGCTGCAGCTGGGACAGAGCCCAGCCTCGGTCACGCGATTGCAGCGCACCAGGTAACCGGAGCGCTCGATCAATCGATCGCCGCAGTCGGGGCAGTCGGTGTGCTCCCACGACCCGACGCGGCCGGCAAGGTTCCCGGCGTAGACGTAGCGCAGGCCGGCCTCCTTCCCGATCTCGCAGGCCTGGAGCAGCGCGCCGACCCGGGTCCGCCGGCAGTCCGCCATCCGATACTCGCCGTGGAACGCGGTCACGTGCCACGGGATGTCGGGCGACACCGAGGCGATGAATCGGGCCGCTTCACCGAGTTCCACGGGATCATCGTTGAAGCCCGGAACCAACAGGGTGACGATCTCCAGCCAGAATCCCATTTCGTACACCATCCGAATGCCGTCCAGCACGGAGGCGAGGACGCCCCCCAGCTTCCGGTAGGCGGAATCCGACATCGACTTGAGATCGATCTTGTAGCAATCGGTGACGGGACGGATGTACTCCAGGGCCTCGCGGGAACAGTTCCCGTTCGAAACGAAGGCAGTCTTCAAGCCCTGGGCCTTGGCGTGACGGAACACCTCGACCGCCCACTCCGCCGTGATCGACGGCTCGTTGTAGGAGGACGTCACCATCGGGGCGCCCGACTGCCGAGCCAGTGTAACCAGCTCACGGGCACTCACGATGGTCGGGCTCGTTCCCGCCGACTCGTCCCGGATCGCCTGCGACGTGAGCCAGTTTTGACAGTAGCCGCAATGGAAGTCGCAGCCGAGCATGCCGAACGTGAGGGTGTCGCAACCTGGCAGGACGTGGTAGAACGGCTTCTTTTCGATGGGGTCGCTGTGCAGGCCGGCGACGTAGTTGGCCGGCGCATACAGCCTGCCGTCGCGGTTGAATCGCACCTGGCAGACGCCGCGTCGGCCCGGCCGGACGAGGCAGCGGTGGGCACACGCGAGGCACCGGACTGCCCCGTCCGCCTCCCGGCGAACCAGCTCGGCGGGCCGGACGAAAGAATCGAGCAGCTCGCCGAGCCGGACCGACCGCGGCCGCGTGCGGAGGACGTCATCGGAAGGAGCACCACGAGTCATGGGCACCTCCTTGGCGGTAAGCCTAGACCAATAATAGCGCGATCCTTACCCCGAGAGATACCTTCCGCATCATGTCGCTCTCAGGCTTCCACCCCGCCGTCGCCCGCTGGTTCGCCGATGCCATCGGTGAGCCGACCCACGCCCAAGAACGGGGCTGGGAGGCCATCCGCAAGGGGCAGAACACGCTCATCGCGGCCCCGACCGGCTCCGGGAAGACCTTTGCCGCGTTCCTGAACGCCCTGGATCAGCTGTGCCGGGAAGGCCTGGAGCAGGGCCTCCCGGACGAGGTCCGGGTGGTCTACGTCTCACCGCTCAAGGCGTTGAGCACCGATATCCACAAGAACCTGGTCGAGCCGCGCGAGGGCATCGCCGAAACGGCGCGTCATATGGGGCTCGAGCCGGTGGAGATTACCGCGGCGGTTCGAACCGGTGACACCACCAGTGCGGCACGCGCCGCGATGCTGAAGCGCCCGCCCCATATCCTGGTGACCACGCCCGAGTCGCTCTACCTGTTGCTCACCGCCAAGCGCAGCCGGGACATGCTCCGCACGGTGCGGACGGTCATCGTGGACGAGATCCACGCGGTGGTCCAGTCGCGCCGCGGCTCGCACCTGGCGCTCAGCCTCGAACGGCTCGAGCACATCACGGGCGGCTCGCTCCAGCGCATCGGCCTCTCGGCGACTCAGCATCCCATCGAACAGGTGGCGCAATTCCTGGTCGGCATCGGGCCGGATGGTACTCGACGCGAGTGCACCGTGATCGACGAGGGACACCGCCGTGCTCTCGAGCTGGCGCTCGAGTTGCCAGGCTCTCCGCTCGAATCGGTCATGTCGCACGAAGTGTGGGAGGAGGTCTTCGACCGGCTCGCCCAGCTCATCGAGGAACACCGCGTCACCCTCGTCTTCGTCAACACCCGCCGCCTGGCGGAACGGGTCGCGCGCGATCTCGAGAAACGGCTGGGAGGGGACGCGGTCACCGCGCACCATGGGAGCCTGGCCAAGGAAGCCCGGCTCGATGCGGAACAGCGGCTCAAGGAAGGCCGGCTCAAGGCCCTCGTTGCGACGGCGTCACTCGAACTGGGCATCGACATCGGCTATGTCGACCTGGTGTGCCAGCTGGGCTCCCCGCATTGGATCTCGACCCTGCTCCAGCGGGTGGGCCGCTCGGGGCACACCATCCGCGGCACACCGAAGGGCCGCCTGTTCCCGCTCACCCGCGACGACCTGATCGAATGTACGGCGCTCGTTCGCGCGGTGGGCGAGGGCGAGCTGGACCGGATCGTCATCCTCGAGCGGCCCCGCGACGTCCTGGCCCAACAGATCGTGGCCGAAGCAGCCAGCGAGGACTGGAACGAAGCAGCGCTGTTCGACCTGGTGCGCCGGGCCTATCCCTATCGCGCGCTCGAGCGGAGAGACTTCGACAACATCGTCCGCATGGCGGCCGAGGGGTTTACCACCCGCCGAGGACGCCGGGGGGCGCTGCTGCACTACGACGGAGTGAACGGCACGATTCGGGGCCGGCGCGGAGCCCGGATGCTAGCGATCACGTCGGGCGGTGCCATACCCGACAACGCCGACTATCGGGTGATCCTGGAGCCGGAAGACACCTTCATCGGGACCCTCAACGAAGACTTCGCCATCGAGAGCATGGCGGGCGACATCTTCCAGCTGGGGAACACGTCCTGGCGCATCCTCCAAATAGGCCCCGGCGTCGTGCGGGTGGCGGACGCCAAGGGCGAGCCACCCAACATTCCGTTCTGGTTCGGGGAGGCGCCGGCCCGGAGCGCCGAATTGTCCCGGGCTGTCGCTCGGCTGCGCGCCGACATCGAGCCGCGCCTCGACGATGCGGACGCGGCCGTCGGGTGGCTCATGGACCGTATCGGCATCTCGCGGCCGGCGGCCCATCAAATCGTTCACTACCTGGCAGATGCCAAGCGATTGCTCGGCCTTCTCCCGACCCAGGACACCCTCGTGCTCGAGCGATTCTTCGATGAATCCGGCGGCATGCAGCTGGTGCTGCACGCGCCATTCGGCAGCCGAGTGAATCGGGCGTGGGGACTGGCGCTGCGGAAGAAGTTTTGTCGCTCGTTCAACTTCGAGTTGCAAGCCGCGGCCACCGAGGAAGGCGTGCTCCTGTCGCTGGGGCCGCAGCATTCCTTCCCGTTGAATGACGTGTTCCGCTATCTCCACCCCACCACGCTTCGCGACACGCTGATCCAGGCGCTGTTGGATTCGCCGATGTTTCCGACCCGGTGGCGGTGGAACGCCACGATTTCGCTCGCCGTACTGCGTCAGCGGGCCGGCCGGCGGACTCCGGCGCCGCTCCAGCGGATGGAAGCGGACGATCTCATGGCCGCGGCGTTTCCGGATGCGGCCGCCTGTCTCGAGAACATCGCCGGCGACCGGGAAATCCCCGACCACCCGCTGGTGCAGCAGACCGTCGAGGACTGCCTGACCCAGGCGATGGATCTTCCGGAACTGGGCCCGATCATCGAGCGCATCTTCGCGGGTGACATCACCTGTGTGTCGCGCGACACCCCGGAGCCCTCGGTCCTCTGTCATGAGATCCTGAACGCGCGTCCTTACGCGTTTCTGGACGACGCCCCGCTGGAGGAGCGCCGCACCCAGGCCGTCTATACCCGCCGCGCCACCGAGCCGTCGAGCGCCAACGACCTGGGGGCGTTGGATGCGGAGGCCATCGACCGGGTCAAAGACGAAGCGTGGCCGGATCCTCGCGACGCCGATGAATTACATGATGCCGCTCATGCAATGCGGCTTCGTCACCGCGCAGGAAGGAACGGACAGCAGGGACTCGTGGGCGCCGCTGTTCCAGGAGCTGGCAGCGGCGGGTCGCGCTACCGAGGTCACCATCGCCGGTGGAAGCCACCAGTCCGCGATCACGTGGTGGGTCGCAACCGAGCGGGTGCCGGAAGTCCGCGCGATCCATGTCGCACGGCTCGAACCGGCGGTGTCGGTTCCGGAGCGCTTCAGGAAGGAGTGGGATCGATCGGAGGCGGTGAAGGAATTCGTTCGGAGCCGGCTCGATGTCGTTGGGCCTACGACCCAAGCCGCGTTGGCATCGTCGCTCGCCCTTCCGGAGTCGGATGTCGAGCCGGCGCTCGCCGCGCTCGAAGCGGATGGCGTCGTGCTCCGTGGCAGCTTCACCCCCGGCGCCACAGGACGGGAGTGGTGCGAGCGACGTCTCCTCGCACGGATGCATCGCTACACGCTGAACCGGCTCCGAGCGGAGATCGAGCCGGTCGCGCCGGCCGAGTTCATGCGGTTCCTGTTCGCCTGGCAAAAGCTCGACCCCGAGTATCGCGCGCGGGGAGCAGACGGCCTGGCGGCAATCGTGGGCCAACTCGACGGCTACGAGTGCGCCGCCGGCGCTTGGGAGCGCGACGTGCTGCCGTCGCGCATGGACGATTACGACCCCGACATGCTGGATACGCTGTCGTTCACGGGGCGGGTGATGTGGAGCAGGCTGTCGGCACCGGCCCGGTCCCGGGACGAGGGCGGACCGGCCGGCCCTATCCGCAGTACGCCCATCGCCCTCTACGTACGCGAGCATGCCGCGTCATGGCTCGCGCTCGCTCACCCGAGCTCGACTCCATCGCTTGGCGCACATGCCGGCCAAGTGCTCGACGCGCTCGACCGGAAGGGCGCGGTCTTCTTCCAGGAGCTGGTGGACGAAGCTGGGCTCTTGGCGACGCAGGTGGAGCTGGCGCTGGCGGAGTTGGTGGGGTTGGGCCTGGTCACGTCCGACAGCTTCGCCGGGCTTCGGGCGCTGCTCACCCCGTCCGACCGCCGAAAACCTCTCCGCGCGGTGAGCCACGCCCGCCGACGGACGACGGCACCGGTGGGCATCGAATCGGCGGGGCGCTGGTCGCGCATTCGCGTGGAGGGCGGCTCAGCGCCCGAGCACGCGAGCGCAGCCGATTGAGGCCCAGGCGTGGGCACTGCTGCGCCGCTATGGGGTGGTGTTCCGGCGGTTACTGGCCCGCGAGTCGAACCTGGCCCCGTGGCGCGACCTGACGGCGGTGTACCGCCGGCTCGAGGCGCGCGGGTGAGATCCGGGGTGGCCGGTTCGTGTCCGGCATGAGCGGCGAGCAATTCGCGCTGCCCGAGGCGGTGGGGCAATTACGCAAGATTCGACGGGAAGCCGTGACCGGACAACTCGTTGGGATCAGCGCCTCTGACCCGCTCAATCTGAGCGGCGTGATAACACCCGGGCGACGGATTCCCGCTGTCGCGAGCAATCGTCTGGTGTATCTCGACGGCGTGCCAGTCGCCGCCCAGGAGGCGGGCGCGTTCGTTCCGCTCGCCGAGTTCGATCCCGCGCTTCGGCGTGACGTCGAACGGGCGTTGGTCCGGGTCCGGATGCCGCCCAAGCTCCGGGTATACCTTGGGCGGGCCGGCTAGCGGGTAGTGCTGGCCGTTACCAGCCTTCCCGTTCGCGCAGCGATGTGATGTGCGCGATGTGATGATCCCCATGCCAGGCATACAGCGCGAGCATGGCGTCCAGACTGAGTATGCCGATCTCGGGATGGTCGAGCGTGCGTGCCAGGTGCTCGGGGGTCAGCGACCGGAGCAGTAGAACCCATCTCAGGTGAAGCGCCTCGAGGAGATCGAGCGATGCTTCGATCGGGGCGGTCTTCTCGTCCGGTAGCTCCGCCCAGCGGTCTTCGTGGTAGGTGCAGATGACCGGCTGGTCTTCGGTGAGGGCGCGTTTGAACCGGACGTAGCTGTTCATGTGGCTATCGGGCAGGTGATGCACCACTTGCCGCACGGTCCAGCCCCCCGGACGGTACTGGGTGTCGAGCTGACGCGGGCCCAGCCCATCGACCGCGCCGCGTAACCGTCGTGGCACGCCGGCAATCCGGTCGATCGCCGCGCTTCGGCTCGCGGCGTCGTAGGTGTCCGGCTTGACGAAGGGACCGATGGGATAACGAAGGTCGGCCATGATGATGTCGACTCCGGCGTTCAGAGCGAGGGAAGGTACTTCGTTGCCAGGACGTTCCGGTGATGGATTTCGTGACCCGCGATGATATGCGGGAGCGACCGGACGGTGAATCCGACATCACTGGCAATGCCGCGGCGGGGCCACGCCTCCGGGTCGAAGCCATGGAACATGGCGAGAGTGGCCTGCCGCACGGTGGTGAACTCGTCGAGCAGGGAGGCGAGAGTGCGCCGGTTGAAGCGCCCGGCCTCGACCCAATCGTCCTGCTCCATGCTCGGGAGCGGGGCTCGGTCTCGGCGGGCGAAGTGGAGTGCGCGCTGGGCAAACACCCGCTCCACGTCGATCAGGTGACCCACCACTTCCTTGACGGACCATTTGCCGGAGGCGTAGCGGAATGCCGCCTGGGCCTCATCGAGCGGTGTCAGCAGGGCCACGGTGCGGCCGACCTCCTCGGCCAGGATCTCCAGCACGCCCCCCTCCGGAACCTGGCGGACGTAGAGGCCATAGTAGGGCGCGTGCTCGTCGGCGCCGGGACGCTTCAAGCCGGGGTCCTCTGACATTCCGGCCTACGGCACCCGGACGTAGTACCCCGAAACGCGCCAAATCCCATCCGTGTCGCGCAGGGGCGTGATGGTCTCGACCAGCTTGGTGTTATCCGCGGCCATCACCTGATATTGGATCACCACGTACTGGCCCTTGGGCGCCCCGGGCAGTTCGGTCATGTACTTGGCACCGAGGAATTGGCGCGCGCCCATGGGTTCAAAGGGCCCGCGTGCCTGGAGAACGGCGGCCTCCCATTGCTCCTCGGTGACGGCCGCTTTGAACATGCTGGCGGCCGCTGCCCAGCTCTTCCGGTACTCGGCCGCGTCCACCAACTCGAGCCAGCCCTTGGCTGCCTGCTTGGCTGCCTCGACCGCGGCAGTCTCCGCACTGTCGGTCATCGCCTTCTCCTGGGCGCCGGCCATTGGCGTGCCGACGAGTCCTGCCAGCAAGACCACAACGAAGCTGAGGGCAGTTCGTGAGCGTCGTTGCATGTCGTATTCCTCGGTGTTGGGTTCTGCGGTGAGCTGTGCCGTCCAACCGGCGCGTGTCTTCAATTGAAAGGTAAGCATTAGTGGAGTCCCTGAGCCACCTGATTGGCCCGCGCCAGTTCTCTGGGTTATCCTCCAGGCCTCCCGAACCAAGCTCATATGCAATTTGGCCCACTTCCGCTCGACCAGGCACTCGGCTCCATCATGGCGCACACCGTGCGCCTGCCCGGTCGTGGGGCCATCAAGAAGGGCCACGTGCTGACAGCCACCGACCTCGCGGCACTGCGGTCGGCCGGCGTGGTAGAGGTGGTGGTGGCACAACTCGAAACCGGCGACATCGGGGAAGACGCCGCCGCGGCCCTCACGGCCCGCGCCCTGGCCGGCAGCCAGATCGAGGTCGGTGATGCCTCCACGGGCCGTGCGAACCTGCGATCCGCCACGCACGGATTGGTGGTGGTCGATGCGGCGAGAGTCGAGCGGCTCAATCGCATCGATGAATCGCTGACGGTGGCGACACAGATTCCCTACACCGCCGTCCTTCGGCTGGGGACTTGGTCGCCACGGTCAAGGTCATACCCTTCGCAGCGCCCGACTGGGCCGTCGAGCAATGGGTGGCGCTCTCTCAGGAGGGCCAGGCGGTGCTCGAGGTCGCACCGTTCGAGCCTCATCACGTAGGACTGATCGCAACCCGCCTGTCCGGGATGTCGGAATCGGTGCTCGACCGCGCCATCGAGGCGATCAGCGCTCGTATCGCACGGCTCGGGAGTCACCTGGACCGAGTGTGCCGGTGCGACCACGATACGGCCCCGGTGTCTGAGGCAATTCACGACTTGGTTTCACAGCATATCGATCTCATCCTCGTAATCGGCGCATCCGCCACGGTGGACCGGCGCGACGTGGTCCCGGCCGCCATCGAACGGGCCGGGGGCCGGGTCGATCACTTCGGCATCCCGGTCGATCCCGGCAACCTGCTCCTGCTCGGCCAGTGCCAGGAAACTACCGTGATCGGCGTGCCCGGCTGCGGCCGATCGCTCAAGCGGAGTGGATTCGACCGGATACTGGAGCGTCGGTTGGCGAACCTGCCAGTGACTGGGGAGTCTGTATCAGGAATGGGGGTGGGGGGACTCATGAAAGAAATTCCGTCGCGTCCCCTGCCCCGTGCCGGCCGACGAAGAGAGCCGATGCACATGCCAGGTCCACGTATTGCCGCCGTGGTGCTGGCGGCGGGCATGTCGCGACGCATGGGCGATGGTAACAAACTCCTGGCCGACGTCGATGGCGTGCCGATGATTGCGCGCGTGGTGGAGACGTTACGCCGCTCCCGCGTGCAGCCGATCGTGGTCGTGACTGGTCATGACGCGGCGGCGGTGGAGGCTGCCCTGGCTGGATTGCCGGTCCGGGTCGTTCACAATCCCGACCATGCCCGAGGCCTGAGCGCTTCGCTTCGCGCAGGGCTCCAGGCACTCGAGACGGACCGTGACGGTGTGCTCGTCATGCTTGGCGACATGCCCTGGGTCGCAAGCTCAACTATCGAAGCGCTGCTCGACGCATTCGAGGCCAACGGCGAGGGGTCGATCTGCGTTCCGACCTACGATCGCAAGCGGGGGAATCCGGTCCTCTGGCCCGCGCGCCACTTCGACGAAATGAAGGCGCTCGCCGGCGACGTGGGCGCGCGGCACCTTCTGGCCACAGTACGATGACGAGGTGTGTGAAGTCGAGGTCGACGATGCCGGGGTGCTGCGCGATGTGGACATCACCGACGACCTACCATAGCGCCCAAGGACACTCGCGCACGCCGTTCTAGATCCAATCCAGCTGTTCGACGGTCCGCTCGTTCCGGAGGGTGCCGGTGTTGAGCGTGGTGGCGGGCTCGAACAAGAGCACGTGGACCTCCTCATCCGCCACCGGTTGGTGCTCGATACCTCGAGGTACAATGACGAATTCGCCAGGATCGAGCACGATCTCGCGCTCCCGGAGTTTGATAACGAGACGTCCCTCGATTACCAGGAAGAGCTCGTCCTCGTGCTCGTGGGAATGCCACACGAACTCCCCCTGGAGTTTCGCCAGCTTGACCTGCTGACCATTCAATTCGCCCACGATCTTGGGTCGCCAGTGGTCGCTGAAGCGCGACAGCTTGTCCGATAGATTGACCTTTTCCATCTCGGATGTTCCTCCTAGAAATGGGGGAGGCCGGTGCGGAACGATGGCGGCAGGCCGCGGAAACCGCCAGGCGACCATCGAGTCCGCCCCTGCCCTGCGACGCGAGCCGTCATGCTATCGACCACGAGAGGATATCCGTATACTTTACCGCCGGCTGCCATCTTGGCTGCCAGACACCACTAGCTAATCGCGCGAGTCTCATGTTCGCGCACGCATGGAGACACATCTCATGGATCGTAAGGCGGAAGCGCACTGGAGCGGTGACCTCAAGAGTGGCAAAGGCACGGTTCACCTCGGCAGCCGCGCGTTCGAGGGACCCTATTCCTTCATGAGCCGGTTCGAGAACGGCTCCGGCACCAACCCCGAAGAGTTGCTCGGCGCGGCCCATGCCGGGTGCTATTCCATGGCGCTGGCGCATGCCCTGGCGATGGGCGGCCATCCGGCTACCAGCGTCAAGACGACGGCCACCGTGCACCTCAACAAGCAGGACGCCGGCTTTGCCATTACCGGTATCGACCTGGTTACCCACGGCGTCGTCCCCGGCGTGTCGGCCGAGGAATTCCAGCGGTTCGCAGAGGAGACCAAGACTAACTGCATCGTCTCGAAAGCGCTCTCCGCCGTCCCGATGACGCTCGAGGCTACGTTGGCCTCCGGATAGTCAGGCCGAGCGGCAGCATGTCGTGAGCTGAAGACCGCG